>NZ_CP031194.1:4227426-4831344 GCF_003344965.1 Streptomyces paludis
TCGTCAAGCATGTGGCCGCCTCGCACGGCGGGGAGGTCACCGTATGGAGTTCGGAGGGACAGGGCTCGACGTTCACCCTGCGGCTGCCCGAAGCGGGCGGCGGCAAGCAGAAGCGTGCGCGGGACGCCCCGGACACCTCCGTCTCCACCGCACCGGCTGCCGCAGCCGGCCGCCCGGCCGAGGAAGACCACGGCCCCTACCCCGCAGACCCCAGCCTTCGGCTGGCTCCCCCGACCGTGATTCCTGCCCCGGAGGTCCTTCCGTGACCCGAGTGCTCGTCGTCGAGGATGAGGAATCCTTCAGCGACGCCCTGTCCTACATGCTCCGCAAGGAAGGCTTCGAGGTCGCCATCGCGACCACCGGGCCCGCGGGGCTCGACGAGTTCGAACGCAACGGCGCCGACCTCGTCCTCCTCGACCTGATGCTGCCCGGCCTGCCGGGCACCGAGGTCTGCCGCCAGCTGCGCGGCAAGTCCAATGTCCCGGTGATCATGGTGACCGCCAAGGACAGTGAGATCGACAAGGTCGTCGGCCTGGAGATAGGGGCCGACGACTATGTGACCAAGCCCTTCTCCTCGCGGGAGCTGGTGGCCCGCATCCGCGCGGTGCTGCGCCGCCGCGGCGAGCCGGAGGAGGTCACCCCGGCGGCCCTGGAGGCCGGCCCGGTCCGGATGGACGTGGACCGCCACGTCGTCACCGTCTCCGGCGGCAAGGTCGATCTGCCCCTCAAGGAGTTCGACCTGCTGGAAATGCTCCTGCGCAACGCGGGCCGCGTACTGACCCGTATGCAGCTGATCGACCGCGTCTGGGGCGCGGACTACGTGGGCGACACCAAGACCCTCGACGTCCACGTCAAGCGCCTCCGCGCCAAGATCGAGCCGGACCCGGGTGCGCCGAGGTATCTGGTGACGGTGCGCGGCCTGGGCTACAAGTTCGAGCCGTAAATCGCGTAGACCCAGGAGCTGAACCACTACGTCAGAACGCGCGCAGGGCGGGAACCGGTGATCGGGTTCCCGCCCCAAAGGCGTTGCTGACGTCCGGCAATGGCGCTGGTCAGTGCGTCAGGCTCGCGGTGGACGTCGCCGTGTCGCCGGCCGGTACGGACTCCTCGTCCGCGTTCGCGTCCGCGCCTGACGAGCCCGCGTTCGCGTCCGTGCTCGTCTCCGACGTGTCGCCGCTTCCGGCCTCGGGCGACTTCGTCGCCGAAGGGCTCGTGGTCGCCGTCGGGGTCGGCAGGGCGCTCGGGCCGACGCCCTCGAAGTAGCTGCGCGCCGGGTAGACCAGGGCGCCCAGGGAGACCTCGCCCGTCTCGCTGAACGAGAACACGACCTTCTGGACGTCGCCGTCCTTCCCCGCCTCGCGGCCCTTCGCGATCACGGCGGAGGCATTGCCCGCGCCGCCGAGCTGGACCGAGCCGAGCGCGGGCACGGTGATCGGGCCCGAACCCTTGGCGGGGGTGAGCTTCACCGTGACGCCGGCGTCCGGCAGCGTGATGGAGTCGAGGGTCTGGTCCTTCTGACCGCTGTTGAAGAGCATGCCGGTGACGACCGCCGGACCGTCGGCCCCGGCCGTCGGCTGGGTGACGACCGTCGCGTTCTGGATCTTGATGTCGCCGACCGAGGTGGCGGCGCTGTCCGGCTTGACGCCGAGCGTCTGAGCGTTGTTGCCGGCACCGCACGCGGTGAGCGGGGCGAGCGACAACACGAGGGCGGTAGCGGCGAGGGCGCCGCGTCGAAGGCTGCGGCTCACGGCGGCGGCAACTCCTAGGACGTACGGACGGAGGGGCTCAGGACACGCTGCGAACCTCGGATACGGATAAAGGTGCCGTCAGCGGCCCTCAGGTTACCGAGCCGCCCTCGCCGTCCCGCACCCGACCCGCCTCTGAGCGACTCCCCGCCGGTGATCCAGTACGACGCTCCGCGCCGTCGCCGGTCGCCGTCTCAGCCGTCGCCGGTCACCGTTTCGCGCCGTTCGCCGCCGTTCGGGGCCGTTCGTATAAAGCGAGTGATCAATTTCCGGTGGCGGCCTTGGATTCCTTACGAATAGCGTGGTGCGTGTCGCGGTGATCAAATTCAGAATCTCTCGCACTTCTGCTGTACTTCCGTCACCCTTCCGTTCGTACGGACGGTCAGCCGTCGAACATGTGTGGGGAACTTCGACCTTCAGAACCCGGCAAATCGGGACGTTCATCCTCTCTGGAGGGTCTCGCGCGCTTCGTAACGGGCGCGTTTCCCGGCCCCCGCGCAGCCGCTCCGACCTGCGAATACCCCCTTCCGGAAGCCGTCCGCAGCACGATCCCGGCGCTGTTGTCAAGCCCCGAGATACGCCCTGACCTGCGAAAACGCCATTCAGAAGCGGTCATTCTCGTGTTATCCTGGATAGCCACGGAAGGGGTACCTGTCACATGACGTTCAAGGTTGGCGACACCGTGGTCTATCCCCATCACGGGGCCGCGCTGATCGAGGCCATCGAAACTCGCCAGATCAAAGGCGTGGACAAGACCTACTTGGTGCTCAAGGTCGCCCAGGGCGACTTGACGGTGCGTGTACCGGCGGACAATGCGGAGTTCGTCGGCGTGCGCGATGTGGTTGGTCAGGACGGGCTGGACCGGGTCTTCGAGGTGCTCAGGGCGCCGTACGCGGAGGAGCCCACGAACTGGTCCCGCCGCTACAAGGCAAATCTCGAGAAGCTCGCCTCCGGCGACGTCATCAAGGTCGCTGAAGTGGTGCGTGACCTGTGGCGCCGAGAGCGTGAGCGTGGACTCTCCGCAGGTGAGAAGCGCATGCTCGCCAAGGCGCGGCAGATTCTCGTCAGCGAGCTGGCCCTCGCGGAGAACACGAACGAAGACAAGGCCGAGGCTCTGCTCGACGAGGTCCTCGCGTCCTGAACCGTGCGTTCCGAATGCTCTGAACGCGGTGCATTCGAGCGCGGTGGTGCAAGCGCAAGCTGCGACGCAGTACAGCAGTCAATGCCGTGGTGCCCGCTGACCAGCCAGCAGGAAAAGGCTGTGTCGCCGGGCGCTGCGGCATGTCCGTGTATCCGCATCCCGCCCGACAATCCATGGCCATTCCCCGTACACGCGCGGACTTCTGCCCGTACACGTTCCGTGCCGCGACGCATGTGGTGTTACGGAAGGGACGGAAGGGTCCTGTCAAGCGTGTGTCTGTCAAGCGTCGCGACCGGCACGCTTGAGGCCATACCCATGTCGGCCGAGGGAACAAACCTGCCGGAGTACAAGCGAATGTCAGAGGAAGCCAGGCCCCACCGCACCGCCGCGGTGATCCCCGCGGCGGGCCGGGGCGTACGGCTCGGTCCCGGTGCCCCCAAGGCGCTCCGCGCGCTGGGCGGCACCCCGATGCTGATCCACGCCGTCCGCGCGATGGCGGCCTCACGCGCCGTCTCGCTGGTCGTCGTGGTCGCCCCGCCCGACGGCGCGCCCGGGGTGAAGAACCTGCTGGACGAACACGCCCTGCCCGAGCGGACCGACTATCTCGTCGTCCCCGGCGGCGAGACCCGCCAGGAGTCCGTACGGCGCGGGGTCGAGGCCCTGCCCGGCGATATCACCGCCGTCCTGGTGCACGACGCGGCCCGGCCGCTCGTGCCCGTCGAGACCGTGGACGCGGTCGTCGAGGCCGTCCACGCCGGCGCCCCCGCCGTCGTACCGGGGCTGCCGCTCGCGGACACCGTCAAAGAGGTCGAGCCGCGCGGGAAGGGCGAGCCCGAACCGGTCGTCGCCACGCCCGAGCGCTCGCTGCTGCGCGCCGTACAGACCCCGCAGGGGTTCGACCGCGAGATCCTCCAGCGCGCCCACGGGACCGTGGCGGCGGTCGGGGAGGGGGCGACGGACTGCGCCGGAATGGTCGAGCGGCTCGGCGCGCCGGTGGTGATCGTGCCCGGCCACGAGGAGGCGTTCAAGGTGACCAGGCCGCTGGATCTGGTGCTGGCCGAGGCGGTACTCGCCCGGAGGAGGGCCAACGATGGCTTCTGACGTACCCCTGACGCCGTCGGCGGCCGTGCAGGCCGCGCCGGCCGTCGTGCTGCCGCAGGTCGGTATCGGCACCGACATCCACGCCTTCGAGGAGGGCCGCGCGCTGTGGTGCGCGGGGCTGCTCTGGGAGGGCGAGGGGCCCGGACTCGCCGGGCACTCGGACGCGGACGTGGTCGCGCACGCGGCCTGCAACGCGCTCTTCTCCGCCGCCGGGCTCGGCGATCTCGGCGCCCACTTCGGCACCGGCCGGCCCCAGTGGTCCGGCGCGTCCGGGATCACCCTGCTGACCGAGGCGGCGCGGATCGTCCGGGACGCGGGCTTCACGATCGGCAATGTCGCCGTCCAGGTCGTCGGCGTACGGCCCAAGATCGGCAAGCGCAGGGAAGAGGCGCAGCGGGTGCTGACCGAGGCGGTCGGCGCGCCCGTCGCGGTCTCCGCCGCCACCTCGGACGGGCTCGGGTTCACCGGGCGCGGCGAGGGGCTGGCGGCCATCGCGACCGCGCTGGTGGTCCGTACGGGCTGAGGCCGGGGCCGGGGGGCGCGAAATGCGGCGCGGGGGGCGTGGGTTGAGGGAGCATCGTTCCGTAAGCCGCTCGCTCGCCACACCGCGGGTCCCGTCCCCCGTCCCGGTCCCGTATTCGTCACTCGTCACTCGTACGTTCAGGAGGCACCACCCCATGGCAGTCGCTCTCTCCGACGACCTGAAGACGCTTCTCGACCAGCCCGTCTTCGTCAACATCGCCACCATCCAGCCCGACGGCAGCCCGCAGGTATCACCCGTATGGGTGAAGCGGGACGGGAATGATGTGCTGGTCTCGACGACGGTCGGCCGCCGCAAGGAGCAGAACCTGGCCCGCGACCCGCGGGTGACGGTCCTGGTCCAGCCCGCCGACTCCCCATACACGTACGCCGAGATCCGCGGCGTCGCGACGCTGGCCACCGAGGGCGGCCAGGAGCTGATCAACGAGCTGTCGCACAAGTACACGGGCAAGGACTACGCGGACTTCAACCCGGCGTCGGCCCAGGACGGCGAGCGCGTCGTCGTCCGTATCTCCGCCCGCAAGGTCGTCGGCAACATCTGAGCGGCGACCCTGCCGAAGGCCGATACGGCCGATACCGCCCGAAACGGCCGTATCGGCCTTATCGGCGGCGCCCGCGGGCCAGAATTGTCACGCTTCGGTCTCCCCGTGCCCCAAAGGGTCGCGGGGCACTGCCCCGGGCGCACTACGCTTGTCGCGTGACTATTCGGCTGTACGACACCGGCGCCCGGCAGATCCGTGACTTCACCCCGCTCACGCCGGGCTGTGTCTCGATCTACCTGTGTGGCGCCACCGTGCAGGCCGCCCCGCACATCGGCCATATCCGGTCGGGACTGAACTTCGACATCATGCGCCGCTGGTTCGCGTACCGCGGCTACGACGTGACGTTCATCCGCAACGTCACGGACATCGACGACAAGATCATCGCCAAGTCCGCCGAGCAGGGCCGCCCGTGGTGGTCCATCGGGTACGAGAACGAGCGCGCCTTCAACTCCGGCTACGACGCCCTCGGCTGCCTGCCGCCCACCTACGAGCCGCGCGCCACCGGGCACGTCCCCGAGATGATCGAGATGATGCGCGGTCTCATCGAGCGCGGTCACGCGTACGAGGCCGACGGCAACGTCTACTTCGACGTCCGCTCGTTCCCCGGCTATCTGGAGCTGTCCAACCAGGACCTGGACGATCTGCGCCAGCCCTCCGGCGACGGCGAGACCGGCAAGCGCGACCAGCGCGACTTCGCCATGTGGAAGGCCGCCAAACCCGGCGAGCCGTCCTGGGAGACGCCCTGGGGGCGCGGCCGGCCCGGCTGGCACCTGGAGTGCTCGGCGATGGCCCACAAGTATCTGGGCACCGCCTTCGACATCCACGGCGGCGGGCTCGACCTGATCTTCCCGCACCACGAGAACGAGATCGCGCAGGCCAAGGCGTACGGCGACGAGTTCGCGAAGTACTGGGTGCACAACGCGTGGGTCACCATGAGCGGTGAGAAGATGGCCAAGTCGCTCGGCAACTCGGTGCTGGTCTCCGAGATGCTCAAGCAGTGGCGTCCCGTCGTGCTCCGCTACTACCTGGGCACCCCGCACTACCGCTCGATGATCGAGTACAGCGAGGAGTCCCTGCGCGAGGCCGAGTCCGCGTTCGCGCGGATCGAGGGTTTCGTACAGCGCGTCGTGGAGAAGGCCGGCGGCGTGGTCGAACCGGCGGGCGAGGTGCCGCCCGCGTTCGCGGAGGCGATGGACGACGACCTAGGCGTTCCGCAGGCGCTCGCGATCGTCCACACCACCGTCCGCCAGGGCAACTCCGCGCTCGCCGCCGACGACAAGGAAGCGGCCGTCGCCCGGCTCGCGGAGGTACGGGCCATGCTCGGCGTCCTCGGGCTCGACCCGCTGGACCCGCACTGGACCGGTGGCGCCGACCGCGGCGAGGATCTGCACGGCGTGGTGGACACGCTCGTACGGCTCGTCCTCGAACAGCGCGAGTCGGCGCGGGCCCGCCGGGACTGGGGCACGGCGGACGCGATCCGCGACCAGCTCAGCCAGTCGGGTCTGGTCGTCGAGGACGGTCCGGCGGGGCCCCGCTGGACGCTCGGACCGCGCTGAGCTGGGACAAGCCGGTCTTGTGTGCCGCCCGGTGGGACCGGGCGGCACACTTGCGTACGCTGACACATAAAACTTGACGTTCTCGCACAGCACGTACGCGAACGAGTGATGTCTTTCTGAAGCAACGAAACAGGTAGGTCATGGCCGGGAACAGCCAGCGCAGGAACCGCCGCACGTCCAACAAGAAGGGCGCGCAGGTCGGCAGCGGTGGCAAGCGTCGCCGCGGGCTGGAGGGCAAGGGCCCGACGCCGCCCGCGTCCGCGCGCAAGGGCCATGTCCAGAACCGCGCCGCCAACGCCAAGGCCAAGCAGACCGCGCGCCGCCAGGTCGCCCGGCGCGGCGGCAAGGGCACGAGCGAGATGGTCGTCGGCCGCAACCCCGTCTTCGAGGCGCTGCGCGACGGCGTGCCCGCCTCGACGCTCTACGTACAGCAGTACATCGACAACGACGAGCGTGTGCGCGAGGCGCTCCAGCTCGCGGCCGACCGCGGCGGCATCCATCTGATGGAGGCGCCCAAGCCGGAGCTGGACCGGATGACGAACGGCCTGAACCACCAGGGTCTCGTCCTCCAGGTCCCGGCGTACGAGTACGCGCACCCGGACGACCTGGCCGCCGCCGCCTTCGACGACGGCGAGGACCCGCTGATCGTCGCGCTCGACGGCGTCACGGACCCGCGGAACCTCGGCGCGGTCGTCCGCTCCGTCGCGGCCTTCGGCGGCCACGGTGTCGTCGTACCGGAGCGGCGCGCCGCCGGAATGACGGCGGGCGCGTGGAAGTCGTCGGCCGGCGCGGCGGCCCGTACCCCGGTCGCCCGCTGCACGAACCTCACCCGCACGCTGGAGGCGTACCGCAAGGCCGGTCTGACGATCGTCGGGCTCGCGGCGGACGGCGAGGCGGAGGTCGGGGACCTCACACAGCTCGGCGGCCCGGTCGTCATCGTGGTCGGCAGCGAGGGCAAGGGCCTGTCGAGGCTGGTCGGCGAGACCTGCGACTTCCGGGTACGGATCCCCATGCCGGGCGGCACCGAGTCGCTGAACGCGGGCGTCGCGGCGGGTGTGGTGCTGTACGAGGCGTCGCGGCACCGGGTGCGGTAGGCACAGGCGCGCAGGCGGGGGCCTCGGGGGCGCTCCTCGGCGGGTGTTCCGCGGGGCCTCTCCGGGTCCCCCGAACGGCCCTGCCGGATGATCTTGACGGGTCTCGGACATCGACCCGCGTCAAGGCAGTGTCCTAAAGACAAGTCACTCGGTTAGATGAGTGTGGACACCAGAACGCCCCGGTCCGGGTTCGACGATCAGCCCCCGCTGAGCATGCTCAAGGTGGACTGCGATCCCGCGCAGGTCATCGTGAACCACGCCAGCTTCCGGGTGAAGCTCGCGTCGCCCCAGCGCCCAGGCTTTGCACGCAGCGCGGCCGACACCGCGCGGATTCCCGCCCTGAGCGGCGCCAGAACGGCGCGCCGCCGGGCCCCGGTGGTCTGGAGCGGCAGGTCCGAGCCGGGCGACCCAGGAGCGAGCGGCCTCCTCCAGGCGGTACGGAACGCACCGCTGGTGCCGGTCGGCGCGGGAGCCGCGGGCGGTACGGTCGGCGCCGGCAGCGCGGCCGGCGGCGGCGTGGGTGCCGGCGCCACCCAGGTCATTCCCCAGCTCCGCCCGCCCGGCCTCCTCGACGACGAGCACACCCAGCCGACGCCCCTCGTCGGCCCGCAGGGCACGGGCCCCGACGGCCGCCGGCCGGCCGGGAGCGGCGGCGCCGCCGTACCTCCGCTGCTGCCGCCGATGCGCAAGGCCGTCGGCGCGTACGACGATCTGCCCGGCCAGGGCGCGTACGACGACGGCTACGATGCCCGGTTCGACGGCGATCTCGACGATGTGGAGATCGGCGACGACGCCGCCGGGCGGGCCCGCCTCCAGCGCCACGGCAACGACACGGTGCGGCACGCGTACTACCCCGGCCGCCGGATGAACCTGGGCGTGGTGCTGCTCCCGCTCCGGGTCTTCCTCGGCTTCATCTCCATCTACGCGGGCATGGGCAAGCTCTGCGACCCCGTCTACTTCGACGGCGGCGAGCGCGGCTCCATGGTCAAGTGGCTGACCTCGCTCCAGCCGTGGGCGCTCGCGGAGCCGCTGCGGGACTTCGCGCTCTCCCACCCGGTCGGCGCGGGCCTCAGCGTCGCCTTCCTCCAGATCGTTGTGGGGGTGCTGACGGTCTTCGGGCTCTGGCAGCGCGTCGCGGCCTCCTTCGGGGCGCTGCTGTCGGCGGCGCTGCTCCTCACCGTCAGCTGGCGGACCGTTCCGGCGTACGACGCGCCGGACATCATCTACCTCGCCGCGTGGTCGCCGCTGATCATCGCGGGCGCCCCGGTCTACTCCGTGGACGGCCGGCTCGCGGGCGAGGCGTGGCGCACACTCGGCCCGCGCTCCGACATCTGGGACCTGCGGCGGCGGGTGCTGCGGCGGGGCGCGATCGTCGCGTCCGTCATCATCGGGCTGACGCTGCTGGTCGGCTCGGTCCTGGGCGGCGCCGTACGGTCGGCCGACATGGTGACCGTACCGGGCCCGAACGTGGATCCGGTCAACCAGCTGCCGGGCATGCCGCTGCCCCTGCGGCCCGGCAGCAGCGGCAGCGCCTCCGGCTCGCCCGTCAGCGGCGGCCCCACCGGCGGTACGCGGTCCGAGCCGTCGGCGACGCGCTCGGGCAGCCCCTCGGCGCAGCAGTCCGCGCCCGGCGGCGCGACCGCATCCGAGTCGGGCGGCGCGACCGTGGGCGCCAGCACGGGCGCGGGGAGCAGCACCACGGGCCAGACGCAGCAACAGCAGCCGCCCAGCAGCCAGACGCAGGGCACGGTCCAGCAGGCCCCGCAGCAGCCCGAACAGCAGCCCGCGCCCCCGGCCGGCGGCCAGGGCGGCCCGACCTCGACGGGCGGTGGCGGCGGAGGCGGCGGCAGCACGGGCGGCGGTACGGGCGACGGCGGCGGCGCCCCCGACGAGGGAGGGTCCACGACGGGCGGCTCGTCGTCGGGCGGCGGCGGCAGCGGTGGCGGCGGAAACCGGAACCCGATCGGCGGGCTGCTCGGCTGACGTAAACCTGGCGGCCGAAGGCTGCTCGTATCAACGGCTGAGGGGCGGCACACCCGGAAGGGGTGGGCCGCCCCTCAACGCTTGTCCGTGCAGGGGTTTACGCGTCGTGTGGATTGCGGATCAGTGACGCCCGGCGGACAGCTCCCGAGCGGCCTCCGTGAGGTCCTTCGCGGTGTCGATGGCCCGCCAGTACGCCCCGTTGGGCAGCGGGAAGCCGGCCAGCCGGCGCTCACGGGCCAGCCGGGGGAAGGTGGTGCGCTCGTGGTCCCCGCGGTCGGGCAGCAGCCGTACGAAGTCGGGGGAGAAGACGTACACGCCCGCGTTGATCAGATACGGCGAGGGGGGCGACTCGATGAAGTCGAGGACATGGCCGAACTCGTCCGTCTCGACGGCCCCCCAGGGGATCCGCGGCCGGGCGAGGGCGAGCGTGGCGGTGGCGTCGCGCTCGAAGTGGAACGCGGCCATCTCACGGAGCGAGAAACGTGTCCAGATGTCGCCATTGGTGGCGTACCAGGGCTGTCCGGGATCGGGCAGCGCGGTCGCCGCGTGCTTGAGACCGCCGCCGCGCCCCAGGGGCTCGGACTCCACCACGGTGGTGACACGCAGCGGAAGATCGGCCGACTCCAGCCACTGCTGGAGGACTTCGGCGAGATGCCCGCACGAGATGACGGCGTCGGTTACGCCCTCCGCGGCGAGCCAGGCGAGCTGATGGCCGATGATCGGGGTCCCCGTACCGGGAATCTCGACCATCGGCTTGGGACGGTCATCGGTGTACGGGCGCAGCCGCGACCCCTGGCCACCCGCGAGGACCACGGCCTGCGTCGGAAACGTATGCATGCCGTGAACGATAGGCGGGGCGGCGCGGCGGGCCGCAGGGGGCCGCGACCCGCCTGCCGCCTCCCGCCTTTACCGCCCGGCGGCCTGCTGGGAGACGCCGTACGCGAACGCGGTGTCGCAGACGGGCCGCGAGAACGACTGCGCGCGCGAGGGGCCGTAGATGTCCACGGCGGCGCGGCCGAGGGCCCGGGCGATCGACATGCAGTGCTGCGCGAGCGAGGGGCGCTCCTCGACCTCGCGCTGGAGGTGGGTGAGGGCGATGCCCGGGTCCTTCTCCTGAAGCTCCACGAGGAGCCTCTCCCGCAGAACGTCCTGCGGGGCACGGGACTTCGCCTGCGCCGAGGCGGTGTCCGAGGAAGCGGTCAGGACCTGCGACTCCGTGGTGCTGGTCGCCCACGGAACACGGGCGACCGCGAGGGTCCCGGAGAGCACCAGGACGACGGGCAGGACGAAGGCGAGGGATCGGCCGATACGGCGGGCAGTGTGGGTCACGGAGGCGAGCGTAGCGTCCAGTGATGAATTGGCGACATTTAGTCACCCGGCCGGGGGACGGTTCGATGTTTGCTTTCGAATCGGGTGTTGACGGGGAGGGGCCGAAATGGCGTGTGTGCCGGGGCATTTGCCGATGAACGCGGACGGCCCCGCACCGGAGTGCGGGGCCGTGCGGACGAATTCGCGCCGGGATGCGGCACGGGCGCGTCAGGGGTACGGAGTTCAGCCGTACGGAAGGCGCCTGGCGCTTTGTGCTTGGCGCTCGGCGTGCTCTCAGTCGCTGAGGCGCTCGCCGGTGGAGGTGGAGAAGACGTGCGTCTCGCCGGCGCGGGGCACGACGTGCAGCGTGGCGCCCTTGTCGGGAACGGCGCGGCCGTTGACGCGGACCACGATCTCCTTCGACTCGCCGCCGACCTCGGCGGTGCCGTAGACGTAACCGTCGGCACCCAGCTCCTCGACGACGTTGACCGTCACGGCGAGCCCGGCCGGCGCGTCCTTGGAGAGCGCGCCCTCGGCGCCTTCGACGAGGTCGAAGTGCTCGGGGCGGACACCGACCGTCACGGTCTTGTCGCCCTTCTCCGACGCGGCGGAGAGCGCCTCGCGGGGAACGGCCACAACGCTGTTGCCGAACTTCACACCGCCGTCGGTGATCGGCACCTCGACCAGGTTCATGGCGGGGGAGCCGATGAAGCCGGCGACGAAGAGGTTCTTCGGACGGTCGTACATGTTGCGCGGCGAGTCCACCTGCTGGAGCAGCCCGTCCTTGAGGACCGCGACGCGGTCACCCATGGTCATGGCCTCGACCTGGTCGTGGGTCACGTACACCGTGGTGATGCCGAGGCGGCGCTGGAGCGAGGCGATCTGCGTACGGGTGGAGACGCGGAGCTTTGCATCGAGGTTCGACAGCGGCTCGTCCATGAGGAACACCTGCGGCTCACGCACGATGGCGCGCCCCATCGCGACACGCTGCCGCTGACCACCGGAGAGGGCCTTCGGCTTGCGGTCCAGGTACTCGGTGAGGTCGAGGATCTTCCCGGCCTCCTCGACCTTCTTGCGGATGTCGGCCTTGTTCACGCCGGCGATCTTGAGCGCGAAGCCCATGTTGTCCGCGACGGTCATGTGCGGGTACAGCGCGTAGTTCTGGAACACCATCGCGATGTCCCGGTCCTTCGGCGGCAGGTGCGTGACATCACGGTCACCGATCCGGATGGCGCCCCCGTTGACGTCCTCAAGACCCGCGAGCATGCGCAGGGAGGTCGACTTTCCACAACCGGAGGGACCGACGAGGACGAGGAACTCGCCGTCCGCGACATCCAGCTCAAGCTGATCAACGGCGGGCTTCGTGGAACCCGGGTAGACGCGGGTTGCCTTGTCGAACGAGACGGTAGCCATGGCGATGTGTCCCCTCACCGGCAGGAACGTGCCGGACGATCCGAGTAAAGGAATGGTTCTTCCACCGTCGGCGGAAGATGGGTCTAGTCCACCTGGGTGAAACTGGAGGTGACGTTACCCCCCGTTCACAGATCTGTCAGCACCCCAGCCCAACAAAATTCCTGGCCACCCGCCCCCCACCGCCGGTTACACTGCTCGCGCACGCCTCCTTAGCTCAGTTGGCCAGAGCAACGCACTTGTAATGCGTAGGTCGTCGGTTCGAATCCGACAGGGGGCTCTGGTGGAAGCCAGGTCAGGTGCCCTCTGACCTGGCTTTTCTCGTACTGCGGGGCGATGTCGGGGGCGGTGTCGACGCCCTGGGTCGTGCCGTCCCGTCCAGGGGGTGCGCGAGGGGAGCGCATCAGCGCAGGGCGGGTGCACGGGGGTGCGCGTGGGCGGGCGCGAGAGATCGCGGTGCGGAGAAAGGCTGTTTCCTTGTGGAAAAGTCGATTTTGTGGAAACGCTCCAACGCCGCCTCGTAGGCTGAGCGCTGTGGCAAAGCTGATGGACACCGTCCCGTTCAAGACACTGGTGACGCAGGCGGGTGCCGTCCTGCTGACCCACGGCAAAGAGGTGGCGCCGACGGCGGTGCGAGGCGTGGCCGCCCACTTGGTTGAGGGCGTGGCCCGGCGAGTCAATATGGACGAAGAGGAAGCCGTTCACCTGGTGACCCCGGAGGCCGTCGCCGAGATCATCATGAGGGCGGCCACCGATGATGACCAGGGAGCCGCCGGCCCCCACGCGGTGCGCCCGGTGCGGGTGGATGATCGAGTGATCGCCGCGCCCGTCGAGTCGCTGGGCCACTTGGTGACGGCGGCAGCGCAGGCCGGCAAGTACGCCTGCGTCAATAACGACGGCGCGGCAACGGCGCACCTCCTCGACCTCGCCACCGAGATTGGCGCCGCCCTTGTGAAGCGCTACGCGCATGGGGCAGCGGAGATCCCGGTGGGAGTGCTTGACGAGCTGGCCGGGGTGGTGGACGCGGTGGCCGACCGAGTCGACAGCGACGGGTGGAGCATCTGCCCCTGCGGCGAGGACCACGGCCAGGCCGAGGTGGACGTCGGCATCGTGAGGGTCATGCGCTACCACGCTGCGCTGGCCCGGGGGCTCCGTGAACAACCTGCCGGATAGCCGCACTGAACCGGGTGGGCGGTTGAGTCTGTTTCCCGGACTGGATCGACATCTCCCTCAGCCGGGCAGGGCGGGTGCGGCGAGCATCGGGCCAGCTGGGACGGGGCGCCGGTGGCTCTGCCCGCCTTGGCGGAAAGAGCCACCGGAGAAGGTTTTGATCGGCTCCGTTATGCCGTGTGTACTTCCTGCTGGGTGGCGCCGCAGGTGCATTCGCAGCTGCATCGGGGTGAGTTGCCGACCGGAGTGGCGGACCGTGTGGCGCGCTGTTCGATCAATGAGCGGATCGCGCTGGGAGCGCGAGGCACGAGTTTGACCACGGCCTCTGCTGCCGCGCGGGCGAGGTCGTCGAGGACGGACTGATAGATGTCACGGGTGATGCGGGTGTCGCTGTGCCCGAGGGTTTCGGAGACGACCTTGATGTCGATATCGGCGGCCAGCATGAGGGTTGCGGCGCCGTGGCGGAGGTCATGCAGGCGGATGGGCGGGAGACCTGCCTCGGTAACTAGGCGCTGGAAAAGGTCGGAGATCTTTCCGGGGTGGAGCAGGGAGCCGTCCTCCTCGGTGAAGATGCGGCCGGTGTTCTTCCACGCCGCACCCCATTTGAGCTTCTCTCGCTGCTGGACGAGCCGGTGTGCTTCGGTGAGTTCGATCGTTTCGGCGTCGAGAGCGATGGTCCGGATGCCGCTGCTGGTCTTCGGGAGTCCTTCGAGGATCTCCCAGCCGTCCTGGACGAGCTGGGTGGCGATCTCCAGTGAACGGGTCTTCTTGGAGTAGTCAGTCCAGCGCGGACCGCAGCCTTCACCCCGGCGCAGGCCACGGAAGGCGATCAGGCGCCACATCACCTCCAGCCGGTGCCCGACGATGTGGTCCAGGAACGTACCGGTCTGTTCCGGTGTCCAGACCATGACAGGGGAAGGCTTCTCGCCGGTCGCGCGCCAGCGGGCCACCCGCTCGTCGGTCCAGACGCATGCTTTGGGTTTGGTGCCGGGCAGCAACTCGACGTGTTCGGCCGCGTTGTAGTTCGGGATGATGCGCTGAGCGATTGCGACGTTGAGCGCCGCCCGCAGGGTCGCCCTGATGTGGTGCTGGGTGTTGACGCTGGTGGTGCGGCGGAAGGCCGGCATCTCGGCGATCGCGGCCTTGAGCCACTTACGACGGGCGCGGTTTTCGAGGCCCTTCCAGGGGATGGTGTTCAGTTCCTCGATCGCGGAACGGCGTTGGGTGTTCTGCTCCTGTATCTCGATGTTCGCCTCGTTGATGGCGTCGAACATGCGGTTCAGGTGCGGCACGTTGAGTTTGTCGAGACGTATCTCGCCCAGATGGGGCTTGAGGTGCACGCGTATGTCGCATTCGTAGCGCCTGTAGTCGCTTACGCGCAGACGCTTCTTGCCGCTCAGCCAGAGGTCGAGCCACTCGGCCAGCGTCATCTTGGGGTTGAGGGCCTGGCCTGCCGCGAGGCGCCGACGTGTCTCGTCGTAGTCCGGCAGGGGCTCCTTGTTCTTGGTGCAGGTCTCCAACATGTCGCTGATCGCGAGATGGCCTGCGGGATCGTCCTCCTCGGGGATCGCGAGAAGTGCCCGTACTTTGTTGAGCTCCTTGCTCGCCTCAGCCGACGATTCGAAGCCGCTGCGGCGGAACTCCCGGCGAGTGCCGTCGGGCCGGTTCGTCAGCTCGTGACGTACGGACCAGGTGCCATGGCGCCGGTTGGAGAGCTTCGGGCACGACCTGCCGTAGTTCTTGCCCGTCGCCGGGTTACGGCAGGAGCAGCGCCGTGTAGTCGTGCCGCCGGTCGTGGTGGTGCTCGTCACGCGTCGTCCTCGGGGTCGGGCTCGTCGATGAAGGCAAGGTCCTGGGGGAGTGCCGGCGGGACGAGACCGCGTTGCCGCATCGCCGTACGGAACTCCCCCAGCTCTCTGCAGTCGTCGAAGGCGAGCTGCTCGTAGGACGCCGCTGCATCCAGTAGGGACTGCCGACGGCCGACGTCGAGCGTGATGGTCGCCTTTCGACGGCGTTCCTTCGCAGCCCGGGTTGATGCGAGGGCGGCGGCCACCGCGTCGCTGTGGGACCTGAAGGTATCCAGCGTGTGCCGGGCGGATCCTTCCGGTGCGGACTTCGCCAGTGGAGACTCGCCGGTGAACCAGGCCACGGCCTCCCAAGTAGAAGCTTCCCTGTTCGGCAGCACTGCGACGGATGGGCTGGTTCCCAGCGGGAACAGCAGGCTGATTGGTGGGACGCCGAACACCTCCGCCAGGACCAGGAACTCGGCGAGATCGAGCGAGGTGCGCCGTCCGGTCTCCAGGTTGGTGATCGTCGTTCGAGGCACCGGCAGGCCCAGGGAGGCGCACGCGTCTGCGGCTTCCGCGACCGTGAGGCCGGCAGCCTTACGTGCTGTGCGCATCTGATCCGCCACGCGGGCAGTGAGCTGTGCCGACCAGTCAGCGTTTGTCATGAAGACAATTTACAACGATAAAAACGGTTGCCGCAACAATCGTGATAGGTGTTCTGCTGTCAAAGTAACTAGTGCAGAGTGGAGGCCATCATGGCTACGCATGATGTGGGCAGTAAGCGGTCCGGCATGGCTCGCGACGAGCTGATGGGGCTTCCCGCCGCGATCGATCTCGATACGGCCAACCGCGCTCTCGCCATCGGCCGCAGTACTGGCTATGCGTTGGCCAGGCGGGGCGAGTACCCCGTAAAGGTGCTGCGGCTCGGCAACGCGTACCGCGTCGTGACGGCGGACCTTCACCGCGTGCTTGGCGTTGCCCCGGGAGGTTCTGGCGAACAGGAACTATGCGCGTAGCTCGGCATCGGCGCGAACTGAGCTACAGAGGGTTGAGGGCGCAGCGGCGGTGGGGTGCAGTCCTCGGCGGCCAGTTCCAGCACGGTCTCGCGGGTGGTCTCCAGCCGTTCCAAGGGGTGCTCAGTGGCGAGTTGCCTGGTGTGGACGAGAACTCTCGCAGAACGCCCTCTGAGGGCCGGCGGAATCGAGCCCTCAGTGGGTGGCCCAGCTTGCCGTGTGGTCGTCGCGTTTCAGGGTGCTCAGCCGGAAGGTGAGCTGGGTGGCGGCCTCGGTGTCGCCGTTTTCGGTGCGGCGGATGAAGGTGCCGAGGGTGTGGAGGTCGCGGAGGCCGGTGAGTACCGGGAGGCCCGGCCAGTTGGTGAGGTCGTGGCCGTATGCGATGGAGAAGGCGCGGAGCTGGGCGGGGGTGCGGCCGAAGCGGGTGCCTTGGAAGGTGTTGGCTAGGTCGACCTCGCGGGGGCCGATGGCTGCTTCGTCCCAGTCGCTGAGTCGGGCGGCGGTGCCGTCCCAGAGGGTGTTGCCGGGGTAGGCGTCGCCGTGGATGAGGCCGTGACCGAGGGGGGAATCGAGGTGGGCGTACGCGTCGAGGAGTTCGTCGGATCGGCCGAGGATCCAGTCGCGGTCGGCGGGTGTGAGGGCGGTGGTGGAGTAGACGACCGCGCGCAGGGAGACGTGGGGCTCGTATGCGGGCAGGTCGATGGGTGGCGTGGGGAGGGCATGGAGCTGTTTGAGGAGCCGGCCGAGGTGTTCGGGGCCGGGTGGCGGGCCGTCCGGCTGGGGGTAGTGCTGCCACAGGGTGATGGCGAAGCCGTCGATGTCCAGGGGCTGCGGCACGTCGAGCGGTTCGGTGACGGCGAGGCCCTGTTTGGCCAGCAGGCGGGTGAGATCGACGGCGCGTTGTATCTCCGTGCTCTGGTCGGCTCTGCTGACCCTGACCACGGCGTCCGTGTGGGGGAGAAGGTAGACGGAGGTCGCGTGGGCGCGAAGCGGGGTCAGGTCGCGTGTGTGGAGTCCCCAGATCGCGCAGGCGCGCAGGGCCGCGTTCTGAGGTGTGAGAGAGGTGGCGGTCATCGCTGTGACCGTATCGCGGCTGTTGAGTCGATGACCCGGTAGTCCCGGATCAAGGCCATGAGCTGGGTGATCGTCCTGTTTCCCTTGAGTTCGGGGCGGCTGGTGAGGCTGTCCAGGCGGTTCAGGGCGTTGCCGAGCTGGCGGATACGCTTTTGTGGAGGCAGATCGAGGACATGGCCCAGGGCCGTCGCTGCCTCGTCGAAGTCTCCGCGTAGGAGTCCGATCGTGATGAGGTCCATCTGGCCGAGGATCTCGTCCCCGTATGAGCGCTCCTCGCTTGGACCGCTTCGGTAGGCGGTGATAGCGGCGGTGGCGTGGTGGTGCGCCTCGTCGTAGTCGCCGAGGAGGGTGAGGGCTCCGCCGATGTAGTAGTTCTGTTTGGCGGTGGGGAAGGTCAGGAGACCTCCGAACTGTTCGACCTCGTCGTGTACAGGAGTCTCTTCCCGGGCGCGCTTCATTCGGTCCAGCGCGGCGAGCGACAGTCGGCGGTCCCCGATACGGGCCGCCGTGCGCGCTTCGATGGCAGCGATACGGATACGGGCCTCGCCGGCCGGAGCCAGGCGGGCCGCGTGTTCTGTGAGCTTCAGGGCCATCCGGTTCTGCGGTGACCACTCGGTGATCAGCGCGGCCGTGCCGGCGGCCCAGGCGCGCAGGCCGGTGTGGTCGGCCTGTTCGGCGCACATGCGGGCGGTACGGATCTGCGCCATCGCGGACGTCGATTCGCCCAGGTTCTGCGAGGCGTGTGCGAGCAGCAGGCATGCCGTACCGGCCAGCATGAACAGCTCGCGCGTTTGCTGCGGACGCTGACGTCCCTGGAGCAGAACGAACAACTCGTCCCGTACTGAAATGAGTTCGGTGAAGAGCGGGAACAACGGCGCGTGTACGTAATCGGTCGCTATCCGCGCGAGCGAGAAATGGAACCGTTCCAGCACCTCCGCGCTGACGTTGCTCGGCGAAATCAGCTCGACGAAGTCGTGCGATGTCTGAGCGGCAGCGCTGGCGAGTACGCGCAGGTCCGGTTCGTGTTCTGCGGTCCCGGCCTCGGCGAGAGGTTGGATGACAGGCCATAGGCCGGCCGGGACTCCCAAGGCGTCCAAGAACTTCTGCGTCTTGTCGAGCCGGGTCAGGTGGCGCGCACCTGATTCAAGCTGTGACAGGTAGCCCTGGCTGAGACCCGCGCGACGTGCCAGATCATCCTGCCGCATTCCGGTGCGTTGGCGCAGAAGGCGGCAGAGCAGGCCGAAGTCCATACCCCGCAGGGCCCCTTGGATCTCGGCGTCCGACCAGAGGGCGGCAGGCAGGGACGGCGGCTCGGGCGCCGTCGGAACTGGCGCTCGGCGTGCGCACGGCCCGCAGAGATCTCGGTCGTCAGGGTTGTAGCGGCTGAGCCGGCAGCCGCACGTAAGGCAGCGTCGTTCACTGCTCACATCCCCTCCTCACCTCGTCCGGTCGCATCGTCCTCATGCTGACATTGCCGCCGCGATATCGCAGCCCAAGTTCCCATTGCGCACGCGATATGCGTGTTCCGCTCGTCGATGGCAGCGTGTCCCGTCCGCTGTTGTCGAGGGCTTTCGGCTCTCGGCGGGAACTGAGGAGGCGTACTCATGGCGGCACGGCGGATTCCTCTGCTTCGCATCTCCGACGGGGTATCAGGCGGCCATTTCCTCGCGGAGCCGTTCCAGGGCATCGCATGCCGTACCACGTATGTGGGGAAGTCGGTCGCCGGCAGTTCTGATGATGCGCTGGAGCTGGTGAGGGAGGCGCTGCCGTACCGCTTCTCTGGTCGCCGTATCGAGCGACTCGGCGGCGCCGTGCCGGTCGCCGGCGAGGAGCCGTACATGGGCTACCGTCACGCGTTCGATGACATGCCACTGAGGCGCGACCGCCGTCGTAGGACCGGGCGCGGCCTCGGCCAGCCGTACGGCGACCTCGGCTCTTCCGGTGGCGACCAGGCCGCGCAGCCGTACCTCGTGGAGGGCGAACGGGTTGAACAGGCTTGTGTGTTCAACGGAGTGGAGAAGCTCGTCGCTTTCGCGCATGGCCCGGTCGAAGAGGTCGGCGTTGCCGAGTGCACCGGTGGCGCGGGCGAGCAGGGGCAGAACCGCCGCGCGGGCGTCGGGATCCGGGGCCAGCGCCGTCGCGCGTTGCAGACGGTTGACAGCTGCTCCGCGCAGCCGGGCCTTGCGCAGCTCGTTTCCGTGCATCCGCAGGGCGTACGAGAGAAAGGCGCGGTCGTCGAAGTGCTCGGCGATGGGGAGGCTCTTGGCGGTCCAGTGTGCGGCGGTGCTCAGCCGTTCCTCCGGCAGGACGTTGCCCAGCGCCACCCCCAGTCCGACCCGGGCACGGGCGAGGAGACGCAGGACGTCCTGTTCCGTGTGACCGTCTTCCACGCGGGCTTCCAGCCGGGCGACGAGGGGCCACAGCTCCTCCACCGCCGCGGTTGCGTGTCCGGACTGGCGGGCGATTTCGGCGAGACGGATGGTGGACTCGCCGAACTGGAGCATCGCGCGGTGGTCGCTGTCGGCGGGATCGGTGACGCCGAGGATGTGCGGAGGAAGCCGCAGCCGCTCGCAGACCCGGCGGCGCGACCCCACATCGTCGAGCCCGCGTCTGCCCACCTCGAAGGCGGAGATGTACGTCTTGTCGTAGCCGAGGAGCGCGCCGAGCTGGGTCTGGTTGAGACCGTGGACCGCGCGGTAGAAGCGCAGGATCGGTCCCAAATCCCCTGCAGCGAGGAGGAGCGGGGCCTGCGGTGTGGCCCAGTGCCACAGCGCGTGCTGGGCGGAGGGACGGTGCACGGCGGTGCTGGTCGGGTTGGTCCGGTCGTGCATTGTGCCCCCGCTCATACCGCGCTACGTCTCTGCGTACCAGGCCGCGATCGACCGCTTGTATCCGGCCGGCATGTTCAGCCCGGGGACCTCGTCGGCGGTGAAGAGGCCGATCTGCTTGTGCTCGTGGCTGAGCACCGGTGTCCGCTCCGGCGTCAGGACAGTGCATCCGTACGTGACGATCAGGACGCGGCGTCCGGGGATCGGCTCGTAGATCCAGGTGCCGCCGTCGATGAGCGGACCGGCCTTGACCTCCCAGCCCGTCTCCTCGGCCACTTCACGCTCGACGGCCCGCTCGGGGCTCACATCCGGCAACTGGCCACCGGACTCGTTGCCGGTCTCCAGCCGCCCGCCGGGCGGCTCCCACTCCTGCCGTTCGTTCCTGAGCAGCAGCACCCGGCCCCGGGCGTCAAGGGCGACGCCCTTGACGGATACGGGCCAGAGGGGCGGCTTGTACGGCATGAGAGTCCTCGCCCTGCGATCTGCGAACCGGTCCTTCGGAACGTAGCACGCAGCACACAAGAGGCGGCCGGACGTGGCGTTTTGTCCGAGTCGACAATCTGTCGCTTTACCGCGGTGACCCCCGCTCCCGAGAGTGGAACCGCCCACCAGCAACGAAGGAGCCAGAGCATGCGCGGAGCCATAACCCACCCCCCGGACCTGCTTGCCGCCCACAGTGTCGGCACTGCCACCGCCTCCGCGCCGGACGACGCGATCGTCGCCGCGCGGCTTCGGGAGACCGGGCTCGTCATTGTGGACGGCCTCTTCGGGCGAAGCGCGGTTCTGGCGTTCGCCGCGCGCTTCATGACCGTCGTACCACACAGGGACAGCGACCCGGACCGTCTCACGACCATCCGCCACATCAGTCGGCACGGCGACCGTCCCGGATTCGCGGGCTTCGGAAGCGGTGAACTCGCGGCGCACACTGAGGGTTCCGCGGTTCCGGTGCCGCCCCGGCTGATGCTGCTGGGCTGCGAACGAGACGCGGACCTCGGCGGGGAGTGCCTCCTGACCGATGGCCGGGCCGTCCACGCCGATCTTCAGACGCGGTGCCCCGACGCGGTCGCCATGCTGTCCGGGCCGCGCACCGTCTACTTCGGCGCGGGCAACGGCCATCTCTCGCAGGTGTTCACGGCATACCCCGGGGGCCGGGTGAGTGTGCGTCTGCGGCAGGACGGACTGGCGCGGTGGAGCCCGCTGGTCAGCCCGTACGTTCCGTACCTGCGCGAGGCCGTCGCGCGCCACCAGCACACGGTCAGGCTCTCTCCCGGCCAGGCGTATCTGCTGGACAACCGGCGCTGGCTCCACGCCCGTACCGAGTTCCGGGGCGAACGGCGGTTCCTGCGCGCCCTCGGCGAGCCGCGCTTCTCCCTCGCCGAGGGATTCACCGTCGCTCCGGAGACCGGCGGCGTCTTGCCCACGTCGAAGGAGGCCGCCTGATGAGCCACATCGGGTCCTCCGGACGCCGGGCTGCTGTGACCCTGACCCTGAACTCCGACGACCTGGCCCCACGTGCCGCCCGCTCCTTCACCAGGAAGGTCCTCACGGACTGGGGCTTCGACGAACTCGCCGACAGGGCGCTGCTCATCGTCAGCGAACTCACCACGAACGCCCGCCACCACGGCCGCACCAAGCCCGAATCCGAAGCCGAACTCATCACGCTGACGCTCGCCGTTGCGCAGGACGGTGTGGTGGACATCGAACTGGCGGACAACTCACCTGAACCGCCTACGCCCCGCATCAGCGGCCCCGGCGCCGTCGACGGCCGGGGGCTCCTGCTCATCTCGGCTGAGGCGGACGCGTGGACCGTACGTCTCAACGAAGACGGAAGTGGCAAGACCGTGCGGGCCGTTTTGGCCCGTCGACCGGTTGCCGCCGCGCTCTGAACATCACCTAGCAGTGCCGAATTCCTGCCGTCCCACCGCTCGAACGTGGAGGTTTGTTTGCCATGCCTGTTCAGTTGCCGCCGGTCGTTCCGCCCTTGACGCCCAGGAGACGGAAGTACTGGCGTTGCTCGCGCAGGGAGCGAGCAACGGAGAGATCGCCAAGGCCGCCACGCTGTCCGAGGACACGGTCAAGTGCTACCTCCGCAGCATCCGGGCCAAGTTCGGTACGAGCAGCCGAGCCTGCCTCGTAGCCCTCGCCTACCGCAACGGCGTCGTCACACCGTCGGTCCCGGCGGAGGCCACCGCGCCCGTCCTCTCCGATGCGGAGAGGACGGTGCTCGGCCTTCTCAGCGAGGGTGCGACCACCCGCGAAGTGGCACGCCGGCAGCTCATGTCGCATCACAACGCCAAGGAATACGTCCGGCGGCTACTCGACAGGATGGGGGCCGCCGACGCGGCCCATGGAGTGAGCCTCGCCTACCGCTGGCAGATCCTCGCCGATGACAGGGAGGAGGGGAGGTGATCGCCATGACGGGAGCCCCGCCGCAACGGGCGCTGGTCCTCGACCTTGACGGCGTCCTGCTCGATACACGACCCGTCATGCGAGAAGCATGGCAAGCCGTCCGAGCACAGCACGGTGTCGAGGTGCCGTTCGAGGCGTACGAGCAGCACCTCGGCCGCCCCTTCGACGACATCATGGAACGCCTCGGGCTGACCGAACCCGACCGGATCCACGAGACGTACACCGCCACCTCGAAGTCCTCCGCCGTACTGGCCGAACCGTTCGACGGCGTGCAGGACGTACTTCGCGCGTTCGTCGCCGCCGGCTGGCTTCTCGCCGTGGTGACATCCAAACCGCTCGACCGCGCCGCACCGCTGCTCGCCCGGCTCGGCTGCCCCTTCGCCTCCGTACGGGCACCATCCCGGGACGGACAGGGCCGCTGCAAACCGGCGCCGGATCCGCTGCTGCTCGCCCTCGTGGACCTCTCGGTCGATCCGCGGTCAGCCGTGTACGTGGGTGACATGGCGGTCGACCACGAGTGTGCCCGGCGTGCGGGGGTGCCGTACGTCCACGCGGCCTGGGGCTACGGCGCCCCCGGGAGTCCGGCTCCCCGGATCGCCAATGCGCCGAAGGACCTCCTCGAAGTCCTCGCTGAGGACCGGTGGCCTGCGCCTTTCATCGACGGGAGCTTGCTGTGACCGCGTCGAAGAGAAGCGCTCTCGGCCTGATCCGGACCTCCGTCGGAGGCCAGACCGTCTGGGCTCTCGTCGGAGAAGCCTCGCTGCGGAATACGCGGTCCACCCGGATCACCACGCGGGAACTCGAAGCCCTGCCCATCGACCGACGCGAGGCGGATCAGCACGTCGCGAACGTCATGGCGGCGCTGGAGAACCACGGCTCCCACCGCGCGGCAACACCCGGCGGTGCCTCGTGGCTGTACGTGCAGCACGTCCCCGTGCGCCGTCTGATCGCGCAGCTCGTACGGAAGCTGCTGGCGTTGAGCGCCTGGGAACCCTTCGCCGAGTCGCCCGGCCCCATGACCCTCGCTCCGTACGAGGGGCTGCTCAGCCTGCGCGAGACCAGCTCCCGCGAGTACCGCCGCTACACCGTCACCTGGTCCGGCGTCGCCTACGTTCTCGGAGCGCCGGCACCACACAACCCGGTACGGGCCGCGCGATTGCGGAAGGCGGCGGCTCCCCGGCTCGACGCTTCGCCCGGACCAACCCCCTCGGCTTCGGGGTTGCCCACGGCCGAGGTGGTCGCGCTGTCCTGGTCGTCCCGGCACGCTGCCACGCTGATGCCCGTACTGGAGGAACTTGACCGCCACGGGCACCCCAGTCTTCTCCTCGACCTCGCCACGGACCCGGCGGAGCGCTGCCCGGCGCCCGGCGCCGGACTGATCAGGTTGTGCCCGGTGGCGCCTGAGGTTCTGGCCGTATCGGGGACCGTCTCCGGGCTGCGGCTCGATACTGAGGAGCCCACCGGGACCGACGGCGGCGTTATGGTTGGCCGACACCTCGTTCGACTGGACAGGCTGGAACGCCTCGCAGCCGCCCTCATCGAGACGACGGCCGGATGCACTCAGCTGTCCTGGCGCGCGGTGATACGTACGGAGACGTGGCTGGACGAAGTCCTCACCGTCGTCCGCCCCCACACGGTTCTGCTGAGCAACGACACCAGCCCTCTCGGCGCCCTCGCCGTCCACACTGCCGAACGGCACGGAGTCAACACCGTGCACGTCCAGCACGGAGCGTGGACGCCGGAGGCGGTGGCCTGGCCGGCCCTCCACAGTCGTCACCTCGTTGTCATGGGCGAACGCGATGTCGCCTCGGCGAAAGCCTGGGTACGACACCCGGAAGCCGAGATCCACGTCCTTGGGCAGCCACGCTTCGACGTGCTCGCCGGACTCGACCGGGAAGCCCAGCGCCGTAACCTCCGGACGCTCCTTGCCACCAGCAGCGGACAAGGACCGGACCGGATCGCGGTCTGGGCCTGCCAGCCGTTCGCCCCGGACCGCCTCCGCGCGCAGGCGGACATCATCTGCGACGGCCTCCAGGCGGCGCAGGAGCGCTGGGGCCTGGTGATCGCACCGCATCCCGCCCAGGACAGCCACGCCTTCGAGTACGTCCTCCAGCGGGAGGGGAGGCTGCCGGTCGCTGTGGCCGATCCGAAAGTCGGCGCGCGAGGCTGCCTCGCCGGCGCGGACGCGGTCGTCAGCGTCTACTCCACCTGCGGCATCGAGGCCGTACTCCTCGACGTCCCCGTACTGGAACTGGACCTGCCCGGCGAACGCACACTCGGTCTGGCGGATCACTCCCTCGCCCACCGCTGCGTTTCCTCCTCCGACATCGCGAGCGCGCTCGCCACACCGAGCGAGCCGTACCTCAGAGGCGTAAGGGAGGCACGCGACGCGGTGTGCCTCTGGCAAGGCAACAGCGCCCGCGACATCGCCCAACTCATCATCGACCGGGCTCGCCCGGATCACGCGCACACCGACCTCGCCCACCACGATGCCTCCGTCGCCGGTTCTTCTGGCGTGCCGAGACATGAGGGAGCCTCCGTCCGATGACACACCTGACCGGCGACAGCGTCGCCGAACTCTTCACCGGAGCGGTTCTGTTGGCCAAGGCTGGCGAGGAGGTTGCCCCTCGCGGAATGGCCACACGCGAGGTCCTCAACGTGACCATGACGCTGGCGCAGCCCCGGGCCAGGCTGTTGTACGCGCCGCCCACCCGGATCCTGAATCCCGCCTTCGCCGTGGCCGAGACCGTCTGGCACCTGTCCGGCTCCGACGAGCCGTGGATCTACGACTACAACGCGCGCCTTCGGCAGTTCACCGACGACGGCATCTTGCGTGGTGCGTACGGGCCCCGGATGCGGAACTGGGCAGGGACGGTCGACCAGCTCCGCCGTGTCGTCGAGATCCTCAAGGAGGACCGCGATTCGCGGCGGGCGCTCATCCAGCTCTACGACCCGGCGCGCGACGCGGCCGGTCACAAGGACGTGCCCTGCACCCTCGGTTTCCGCTTCCACCTCCGTGCGGGCCGTCTGCACATGACGACCAGCATGCGCGGCCAGGACGTGTGGATCGGGATGCCGTACGACCTCTTCTTCTTCACCACGCTCCACGAACTGGTCGCCGGATGGCTGGACGCCGACCTGGGCGAGTACCACCACCAGGTCGGATCGCTGCACATCTACGAGCGTGACATGGAGAGGGCCGACACGCTGACGGACGTGACCGCGAGCACGGTCATGCCCGAACTGGCCACGCCCTGGGAGGGGTTCGACAAGCTGCTCGCCAAGGTGGGAGCGCGCGAGGAGACGGGGCATCCGGGCTGGGCCGCCATGGCCGACACGATGTGCAGCTACCGGCTGTGGAAGGACGGGCTGCGCGAACAGGCGTGGCGTGTCGCCGACACGATTGATACGCCACTCGGGGAGGCGCTGATCGCCTGGTACGGCGAACTCGTACGCCGCACCGGTACGTCGACCGCCCGGACCATCCCGACCTCAGCGGGAACGGGGACGATGTGAGGCGCCGCATGGACCACGCCCCCTCCGTCATCCTCGGCCTCTGCTCCTTCACCCATGACTCCGCCGCCGCGCTCCTGGTCGACGGCGAGTTGCTGGGCTTCGTCGAGGAAGAGCGCCTGTCCGGGAAGAAGCACACCCGCGAGTACCCCCACCGCGCCATCGATTGGCTCCTGGACGACGCGGGCCTCACACCGGGCGACATAGACGCTGTCGCGTACAACTTTCAGCCGGCCCGCTACCTCGCTGAGACCCCCGCCGCACTCAGAGGCGGGTGGAGTCTCTTGGACGACGTTTCCCCGGGGCCCGCGTCACGCCCGTACTGCACCACCGCGCTCACCAGTTGACGGCTTTCGCGGCCTCGGGCTGGAGCGAGTCCGCGGTGCTGGTCGTCGACAGCCTCGGTGAGCGGCAAACCACCACCATTGCCCGGGGGCGTGACGACGGCGGTCGCCCCGTCACACGCACCATGGAAGCCATGTACGACCCGGCCTCCCTCGGCTATGTCTATGGAGCGGTCACGGATCACCTTGGCTGGCGGCGAGGCGACGAAGAAGGAACCGTCATGGCGCTCGCCGCGCTCGGCGACCCGGCCCGGTTCCGGCACCTGTTCGCCCGCGCCATCCGTACGACCAGCACGGGCTTCGTTGTGGACCCGGTCTGCTTCCCCCCACGCGTCCTCACCTCCGGGTATCCGCGAACATCCCCTTGCTTCATCGCTGAGGTGGGGGCTCCCCGGCATCCGGACGAGCCGGTCGGCCAAGTCCACCAGGACCTTGCCGCAGTCCTCCAAGAGCGCACTGAGCACGTCATGCTCCACCTCGCCCGACGCGCGCGGCTGCTCACCGGCTCACGCCGTCTCTGCGTGGGCGGCGGAGTGGCCACCAACTGCGTCGCCATCGGAAGGATTGTCGAGGCCGAGATCTTTGACGAGGTGTTTGTTCCGCCTGCCCCCGGCGACGCGGGTACCGCGATCGGAGCAGCCGTTGCCGTACATGCCGACGGCGGCGGCAGAGAACCCCTCGCCGGGATCGCGCGTGCCTGCTACCTCGGCCCGTCCTACCCCGAGCCGAAGCTCGACCTCACCCCGTGGCCGGGGTTGAAGCTGAAGGTCCTCGGCCCGGAGATCGCGGAATTCCTTGCGGACCAGCTGGCCCACGGAATGATCGTGGGGCTCTTCCAGGGCCGGGTGGAAGCCGGCCCGCGCGCACTGGGGAACCGGTCGATTCTCGCCTCGCCCCTGGAAGCCGGCGTGGTCGAGCGGCTGAACGCCACGGTGAAGTTCCGCGAGCCCTTCCGGCCGTTCGCTCCGGTGGTCACCGCCGCCCGCGCCGGTGAATTCTTCACCCTGGGCCAGGGCTCCCCGTACATGTCCATGGCCTCCCGGGTGACCGACGGGGCCCGCGAGCGTATCCCCGCGATCGTCCACGCCAACGGTACGGCCCGCCTCCAGACCGTATCCGCCGACCAGAACCCGTTCATGCACCAGGTCCTGGAGGCATTCGGTCGCCGCACGGGAGTACCCGTACTGATCAACACCTCCCTCAACGTCAAGGGTCGGCCCATCTGCGGAACCCCCGACATGGCCTTGGACTGCCTCGCCCACTCCGGACTTGACGCGCTGCTGCTCGAAGGACGGTGGATCACCAAGTGAAGATCGGATACAGCTTCTGGGGCTTCCTCGGTAACGGGGTCACCGACACCCCCGACGGAGGGCGCAGCCACCGCCGCCCGCTGATCGACGCGCTCCTCGATCGCGGCCACGACATCGTCTTCCTCCAGGCCGACCGAGACCGCTTCGAAGCCGGCGACGACCTTGGGGGTAGGCACACCTTCGACTCCGGCATCCCGGAGATCGACGTGCTGTTCCTCGAATGGCGCTGGCCGATCGAAGGACGTAACACCACCGAGTGCGATGCCGAAGGTCACACCTGTGACCTGCACCGCCAGGCCGAACTCATCAGGCGCTACACCGCGCAGCGCCGCACCCCGACGGTGATCTGGGACAAGGACCGGCAGCTCCGTACGGACAGCCTCTGGCGCCGGACTCCCCATGTCACCGTCTGCGAAGCCGCGCTCGCCCCGACACGTGGGGCCCACAGCCTGCTGTTCCCGGTGGCCGGCTCACTGATCGACGGAGCCGATCCGGACGCGCTGGCCGCACAGCCGCGCGAGATACCGCTCGGGTACGTCGGCAATCAGTACGACCGGGACAGCGAGTTCGACCGCTTCTTCGCCCCGGCAGCCACCCGCTTCGACCACCGAGTAGCGGGCAAGTGGACGAACACCGGCCGCTGGCCACACGTCACCTTCGTCGGCCGTATTCCCTTCGCTGACGTGTCCCGCTTCTACGGCTCCACTCTGGCGACGGTCCTGCTCCTGCCCGATCGATACGCCTCGGCCGGCCAGATGACCCAGCGGCTTTTCGAAGCGGTGCTGGCCGGGTGCCTTCCGCTGGCACCGGCCGACATCCGGCACGTCGAGAGATTCGTGCCGGAGACGCTGGTGGTCGGGACCGGGAGCGAGGTCATCCGGCGGATCGCCTATCTCCAGTCCATCGCCGGTACCCGGAAGCACGCCGAACTGATCGCCCAGTGCATCGGCCGTCTGGAGCTCTTCCGCCTCAGCCAACAGATCGACGCCCTCGAAGCGGTGCTGAGGTCCGTCACCACCACCGTCACTGCCGTCTCCACAGCGAAGCAGGGAGTTGTCTGATGCACGGCACTCGTCGCGCCGTCCTGCTCGCTTCATCCGTACGCGTACCGGTCGCCGAGTCGGCCGTACACCTCCACACCTCTAGGGTTGAGCGCTATGAAGAAGGTCGCCATCGTCGGCTGCGGAGGCAGCGGCAAATCCCACCTGGCCCGCGAACTGGGCAAGATTCTGGACGCCCCGGTGACGCACCTGGACGCCGCGTTCTACGACGACGAGTGGAACGCGCTGCCCATGGAGGAGTTCGCCGAGGTACAGCGGGGCCTCATTTCGCGGCCGAAGTGGGTCATCGACGGCAACTACAACTCCACACTCCAGATCCGGCTCGAAGCCTGCGACACCGTGGTGCTGATGGACGTCTCGACTCCGGCCGCGCTGTGGGGAGTCCTCTCCCGACAGATTCGGCACGGTGCCGGGCACAAGGGCAACGGGGTCCACAACCGCATTCACTGGGGCGTGATCAAGTACGTGGCCACGTACCGGCGGGCGATGCGACCGCGTGTCCTGGCCAAGATCGAGGAATTCGCCGCAGGCCACGCGGACGTGGTGCTGCTCACCAGCCGACGGCACACGCGCCGTTGGCTCCAGCGAGTCGCCGCTCAGCGCAGCTGACGACCGGGCCACGTCCTGAGCGGGGGTGCGGCAAGTGAATGCCAACCCCTTCCTGGACCCGGACCGGCAGGCAGAGCTGTACGGGCGCGCATCCCGGCTGGCCCAACGCTCAGGCGCTCTTGGGCACGCAGCCCAGGATCCCGCCCTCCAGCAGCACGCCTTCGATGGCATAACCGGCACCCCTGGCCACGCGGACGCGAAAAGTGCAGGTCAGGACGCATTCGCCGAGGGCTCCCCGAACCTTCCCCGAAGTCTCGGGGAGGGCTCGGCGCCTGGATCTAGGATCCTCGACCTCGCCCCACGCCGTGAGCGCGTCGTCCACCTCCGCGTACAGGTCCCGCAGGCACTTCGGTACGAGGCTGGCATCCGCCGGCGAAGGAGCCACCGGGGCCGCCGCCGCGACGTCGACCGCCGCCTCCCGCTCCCGATTTCGCCGGGACGAAGCGGCGGTCGGGAAGCCGGGCGAGGAGTCGACGAGCAGCAAGCTCAGCAGGCCGCCCTCGAAGATCCGGTAGCGCACCAGGTCGATCCGCTCGGGCAGCCGCTGCACGGCCACACGGTCGTGATGGGAGAAGCCAGCCGCAATACAGACCATCCGAGGTCGACGCCAGTCGATCGACCCGGCAGCCCTCCGCGCCCAGCACCTTCCGCACGAGCGCCTCGAACTCGTGGTGCGCCGACTCCAGCCAGGACAGGTAGGAGACGGCCTGGGACAGCGCCCCGCTGGCGGAGCTTTTTTTAAACTCGATCACCACGGGGGTGTTGTTCTCGTCGAGCCCGAGCGTGTCGATCCGACCTCGGTGCCACGGCCCGGTCGGGTACTCCGAAGCCAGGAAGCGGATGCCGAGCATCGACTCCGTTCCAGCCTCGACGCGACGCTGCAGTTCCACCTCCAGCGCCACCGTCGAGCCTTGAAGCTCGACATCAAGGCCCTCGGCATCCTGCCGGAACAGCATCAAGTCAGCCATCAGCGTCCCCCTCCCGCGATCAGTACAGGAGGATCAATCGATACCGGTACTGCACTATTCCGGCCGGAAGAATGCTGGAGATTGTACAGACGCAAGGACGACGGAGCGGTCAGGCGGCCACGCACCGTTCAGGGGACGGCCCGCCGGTGTCAGGGTTGATCCGAGCCGGGGCAGAATTTCCTCCCACAGGGACACCTGAATACAGGGCATCAGCGTGTATCCACTTCGGTGATCTTGTCAGTGCATATCCGTATGATTGGTCATCTCTGGGAGTGGCCAGGGGACTGCTTTCGCCTGCAGGAGTGAGGGGGGACGTAATATCCTTGCTGCGCCTGTGGCGTCCCGAGCGGTTCTTGATCTCCGAGGTAGACGCCGGATTCTTGATCTTGCCAGAGGATGTGTGATCTCCTGGTGCTCGTTCTTCTCGTCCAATGGAGGTTCGCACTGTGCGCAGGCAGCACTACGGGGTGCCCCTAGAGCGGAGCGACAGCCTTGAGCTCAAGCGTCACAGGAACAGCTGCAAGCCCGAGAACTTCAGCAAGTGGCTCGGTGGCTTCGGCGTCGGAAAGCGCTTGGCCGTCGACCTTTTCTCCGGAGCGGGCGGACTGAGTCTCGGACTGGAACGGGCGGGCTGGACGGTGGCGGCCGCGGTCGACTTCGACGAGCGGGCTCTTCGGACGCACGCCGCGAACTTCCCGGGTATGAGTCTTCAGATGGACCTGGGCAAACCCGATGAGCGGGATAGGCTCGTGGACATGCTGGCACCGGCCAAGATCGACCTGGTGGCCGGTGGTCCTCCCTGCCAGCCGTTCAGCAGGGCAGGCCGGAGCAAGATCCGCAGTCTCGTGGAACATCACGGGCGCGATCCTCACGATCGCCGCAAGGAACTGTGGAGCGCCTACCTCGATGTCGTGAAGCGTCTCCGGCCGCGCGCGGTCCTCATGGAGAACGTGCCGGACATGGGGCTTGGCGACGACTTCTTCGTGGTACGCACCATTGAAGAGCAGCTGGAGGAGCTCGGGTACGCGACGCAGGTGCGTCTTGTCGACGCATGGCGTTACGGCGTTCCGCAGCACAGGAAGCGTCTGATCCTGCTGGCGAGGAACGACGTGGAGCACTTCGGCTGGCGGGAGGAGCTGGAGCACGATCAGCGGACCACGCTGCGGGACGCTATCGGTGACCTGCCGGTTCTGCCCGTCACGCCCACGGAACGCATCGGACAGCGCGAACTGCCGTACGACAAGCCGGACAAGCTCTCCAGGTTCGCGCTTGACATGCGCAAGTGGGCGCCCAAGGAACGGGTCTGGGACCATATGACCCGACGGGTCCGGGTGGACGATGCGGAGATCTTCTCCAGTATGGACTCCAAGACCCTGTACTCGCAGATCTCCCCGGAACTGCAGCGCTACAAGGCTGACCACTTCACGGACAAGTACAAGAAGCTCGACTGGTCGGATCTCAGCAGGTCGATCACCGCCCACATCGCCAAGGACGGCTACTGGTACATCCATCCGGACCAGGAGCAGCCGCGCACCCTCACCGTGCGGGAGGCGGCGCGGGTGCAGACCTTCCCGGACAGGTTCCGCTTCGCCGGAACGCGCAGTGACGCCTTTCGCCAGATCGGCAACGCGGTGCCGCCCCTCCTGGGTGAGGCTGCGGCCGAAGCATTGCTGCCCGTAAGCGACGTGCAGCCGGCCGAAGGCGGAGTTCAGCCGCACTGGCGGAGGGTGCGAAGGGACCTGACCGCCTGGGCCGAAGGGCGGCGTGAGTCGGAGGACTGGTACCAGCTTCCGGGCGAACATATGTCCGGGTTGCAGGCTGCTGTGGTGGCCATACTGTCCGGGACCAGGATGCAACCCGCCCAGCTGGCGGCGGTGGTCGAGGTCGTGCGCGGACGAACGTCACTCAGTAAGGCCGCCCTCGAGGCACTCATCGCGGCGGCGCCCTCCGAGGCCGCGAAGGCGCGAGTCGACCGGCTCGCTGTGATGGTCGGCAAGAAGAGTGCTTGGGGCGAAGAGGAAGGGGTACGCGAGTACCTGAAACTGAAGCCGGCTGAGGCCACGGTCTACCGGTTGCTGGTCGGTGAGGACCTTCTGTGGGTGGGGCAGGGGGCGTTGCGTGTCGCCGCCCGTCTGCACGGCAGCGATTCGGACCGCACGAACAGGCTCAGCGACGGTCGAGTGGACTTGGTGAAGCTCGTCGGAGCCGGCAAGGACGCGCCTCTGCGTATGGCGGCGCTCCGGCTCATCGGAAGCAGCTCCTGCCGGGCCAAGGAGCCGCTCTGCGAGGTGTGTCCTCTGAGTAAGTACTGCGTTGGCAGGGAGAGGTTCTCGGGTGACCTGTTCACGGACGCGTTGACCGGAACCCACGGACGGGAGACGGTGCCGACTCAGGCTCGCGAGCCTGGTCGCACTGCCGGGCGACGCTGAGCGCAGCGCGCTCGACGTCCGCCCGGATCTCGCACTCCCAGACGCGGACGACGGTCCAGCCGACGGCCTCGGCTGCTGAGGTGTTCCGGCGGTCGCGCTCCTTGTTGGTCTCGATCTTCGCTTCCCACAGGGAGGCGTTCGGGCCGCGGAACGTATTCGGGCCGTGCACAGGACATCCGTGCCAGAAGCATCCGTCTACGAACACCGCCACGTTGTACCTGGGCAGGACGAAGTCCGCCGTGCAACGGGCAGCCACCTTGCGCTGTAGACGGAACCGGAGGCCGAGCCGGTGTACGGGTCGTCGGAGGGCCACCTCCGGTTTCGTGTCGCGGGCGCGCCGACCGCGCAGATGGCCGCTCAGCTCCGTGCTGACCCACTCCGTGCCTGTGGTGTCCTCACGTGCTGTCATCCTCAGCCCCAGCCTGTCGTCGGCCCACGAGCGTGAGGGTGCCACACTCGTCTCATGCTTCGTGAACCTGCGGAACTCCGTGTCGACGATCACGGCTGGGTCGAACTCCCCGTTGGCCTGCTCGCGGAGGCGGGCATCATACCCGGGACGGACCTCTTGGCCTTCAGCGACGGTGACGGGCGGATCGTGCTCCGTCGCGCCGAGGACGCCATGAGGGATCTGCTCGAGCGCGGAGAGCTCTGAGGGCTGACGAGGATCCGGACCTACCGACCGGGGACGAACCCGAGGGACAGCGCCTCGTTGCGCGCGTGCAGGGCCTGTATCGCCTGTGGCTCGGGGATCTCCTGGTCGAGCTCGATTCGCCTGCCGACGTACTGCGCCAGCTGGCGCTGCGAGGGATCCAGGTTGTGCGTCTCCTTCGCCCATCGCTTGACGGCGTACCACTCGTCCGCCGGGATCGACGCCACCTCGTCGCGCGCCCGCTGGCCGCCTTCCGCACCCCCTGCGATGGCCTCCTCGTCCAGCGGGTGATCGAGGAGTTCCGCCTCCAGGCCACCAGGCACGGACCAGGACACGCGGGAGACGGCGTCCCAGCAGACGGCTTTCTTCGCCCACTCACCCACGTGGTTGCCCTCGCGCGGCCTGGTCACCGCCCGCATCACCCTGGGACAGAGATCGTCGATCGCCGCCTCGACGGCAGCGGAGACCTGCTGCTCTCGCCAGATCCTGTCGAGGTCGATGCGCTGCTCCGTCGCAAGCGACAGGCGAGCCATGGTGTACGTCGTGATCATGCTCTTGTAACTGCCTGCCTCGTGGTTCGCCGCGATGCGATCGACCGCCTTGAAGAGGATGGCCATGGCGATCACGCGTTGGCAGTACTGGACGTCGACACGTGGGTGCGCCTCGCCGATGCGGTCCATGAACACGGCGAAGTTCTTCTGTGCACCACGGCTGACCTGGAACGGAAGGTGGTTCCAGGAGTTGGCGTACTTCGCGAGGTCCGCCTTGGTGAACTTCTGCTTCGTCGGGTTGAGCTTCTTGAACGTGCGCTGTTTCGCGGGCGTCCGGGCCTTGGCCACCTCGTCTGTGTACTGGCCGCGCGCCCGTTCGTAGAACCAGTGGGTCTCCTGACCACTGCCGTCCGTCGCCGGCGCCCACAGGGAGCGGGTGATGCGCTGTACGGCCACGTGGTACTCGTGGTTCGAGCTGAAGTCGACCAACGTCACGCGGTTCTGGGTGTTGGAGTACTCGGAGATCATCGGGACGATCTCCGAGAGCCGCTCCGGGGAGACCTCCGTCAGCTTCATCTGCACGGCCACGTGTGACAGGTCCGCCTTGTCGCGGCTGGAGGCGTAGTGCAGAGAGGCTGTCGTCTGACCGCCGTTCACGACTTGGAGCCCGTGCACGCGGGAGATTCCCGTGGGCCTGCCTTCCGGGTCGTGGGCGAAGTCGACCTGCGAAGCGGTCGCCGTGATGCCGTTGTTGTACGCCAGGAACCTGCCGGGGGAGTTCAGCAGGGTCTCCCGGATGCCACGGTTGACCGACCCGCGGGCCTGCAGGAAGGAGCGGACGTTCAGCTCGAGGAGCCTCGTCCCGTACTCCCCGTAGAGTTCTGCGAGCCTCTGCCCGGGGATCACGGTCATGGTCACCGAGTGGTCGGGCTCACTGCTGGGCGCCGCGACGCAGGGCAGCGGAGGGTCGAACGAGACGACGATGGGTTCGCTGATGCTGCCGGAGGTAGCGTGGCGGTGCAGCCGTGCCAGGTCCCACACCTCGTGGGTCACGGTAAGGCCGTCGAAGTCGGTGGGCGGGACTGCGGTGCTGGTGCCGACGCGGTTGCTCAGGAGGAAGAGCCGTATCCTGCGCACTTCGGTGAGCGCCTTCTCCACCGCCGCGCACATGTCGTAGACGTCGAAGGACTCGTCGATGTGCCGGCGCAAGCCGTCCTGGCACCGACGGGCGAAGGTGAGCAGTCGTTTGAAGGCGGTCTCGGTCTGCCCCTTCGTGAGCTTGGATGCCAGCGGCTCCAAGTGGAAGTCCGTGACGAAGAGGTCGAGGCACTCTCCGGAGTCCCCGATGGCGTAGCCGTGAACCAGGTGACCGTGTGCACCGTGAAACGCCGTGAACGTGTTGGACGCGATGCCAGCCTGCTCCAGGTCCTCGAACACACGCCGCGTGAACGTCTCCGGAGTGGTGGTTCTCTCGGCGTCGGCTGTCGCCTGGACGTCAGCGACGAGGTCACGGGCGTACTGGGACAGGTCGAGCTCAGGCATGGGTTCCCCCGATCAATGCGGTCACCTCGTCCGTCGTGGCGCGGTGCCGGTCCAACCCCGAGATGCTCAAGCTGTACGTGCAGTCGCCCACACCCTCGGGGAGATCTGACTCGACGATTCTCGGAAAACCCTCCCGTACGTGCCAGAAACGCAGGTCACGGAGGGTGTACCGAGGCTCTTCGTACAGGTCCCGGTGCCCGGGAAGATACCCGGCTTGAACGAGTCGGCCGTCGAAGGAGGCGCGTACGAAGGGGCTGGTGAGCTGCTCGCGTATCCGGTCCACCAAGCGGTTCAGGCTCTCGCCCGAACCTCCTCGACGTTCGTCGAGCATGGTCAGGGACAACAGGAGCGCGGGCGTTCCCGTGTCGTCCAGCTGGCGTTCGCTGGCGATCCGGATGCCGCGGGGACGCTTGGCGGTGCTGGCCTTCGTCTCGACGGCGACTCCGGGTAGCTGGAAGTCCTGGTTGGCTCCGCTCGGCCCGGCCCAGGAGTCGACGGCCTCGGCTGGCCCGACGACCGGCAGGATGTGGTCGCGCAGCAGCAGGAGCTCGCCGACGAGCCCGCGACGAGCCTCGGGGCCCAGACCGTCTCTGCCCACGGCGCGCAGGAGGTCCTGCCACCGTTCGAACCGCTCCACGGCTGCGGTCAGAGCGGCTGCGGCTCCGGGGGCTTCCCTCACCGTGTCGGCGACGTCGGTGACGAGAGGGTTGAACACCTCACGGAGCTCGTCCGCGGTGAGCACCACCTGGAGCTCGTACTCGAGACGCGACACCGCGCTGAGGTTCATCTCCAGGCCGGCCGCGCTGGGCAACCGGGTCACGGTCCGCACGATGTGGTCCGCTGAGCGGGCGTCGGTCCTGAGCACGAGCATGCGCCGCTGTGTCGGGTGGGAGACGGACAGGAAGACGTCCAACGGGGCGTCAGGATGCAGGCGGATGCGTGACCGGCCGGGGGCGCCCTGGGGTGCCTCCAGGCCGTGCCACTCGTCCTCGGTGACGGTCATTCCCCATCCTCCTCGTCGTAGAAGGCGTCAAGGCCCTCCTTCTGCCAGATGCTGTTGACGACGTACTCGGTGTCGGACTGGTGCTCGGAGCGCGGGAAGCTCAATTTGAAGCCCACCAGCGGGGGCTGAGCCGGACCGTCCTCGGTCGCCGGCCGTTCGACGAGATAGACGAGCAGCAGCGCCTGGTCGGGTCGACGTTGCCAGCGGACGTGCTCACCCGAAGGGGACTGGGGTACCTTCTCCCGCTTCTTGATGGCTGCGGCCTTCTGCGTCGCGTCGACGGCGGCGCGCACCTGGGCGGCCTCAAGGTCGAATCGGTACTCGTCCGGAGGGCTGAGCAGGCGGCGAATCGTGAACCGGCCTTCGCTGTCGGTGTCGTTGAGAGGTGTGCGTTCCACAGGCCCGATGCTGAAACCGGCGATCTCCTGCCGGTCCTCGGCCGCCACCTTGCCCACAAGGACCACTGTCCACTGCGGAAGCTCACCCACGGCCACGCACTGTTCGATGTACTTCGCGATGAAGCGGGGACGGACCCTCTGCGCCATCCGGTCGGTCTCGTAACGACCGAGGAAGTCCACGATGGCGCCGGAAGGTACCTGTTTCCAAGTGACGTTGGCGCCCGCCGACTTCTGGTCGCCAGTTGCCGCACCGTCGAGTCTCCGGACGAAATCCGTAAGGACCTTGAGGTTGTGTTCAGGTACCCCGTCGGAGAGGTTGAAGATCACCGTCTCCGGGCCCTCCCCGGAGTAGCTGAGCATGACCTTCGTTCCTTGGCGCATCTTGTTGGCAGCCGTGACCGCGAGGCCGAGCGAGGAAGCACGGACCTTCAGCCCGAAGTGCCTCGGGCTGAGATCCAACGCTGCCATCTCCTCGACCTCACGACGCAGTTCGTCGGTCGCAGCGGTCACCTCGATGTACTTCGCCTGCAGGCCGGGCGTCGTGTACAGGCGGCAGAGGTCCTCGTGCCCTGGCCGGTATCCGAACCAGCGACCCATCTGGAGCAGAGTGTCGTACGTGCTGGACGTACGCAGGTAGTAGCTGACGGTCAGCCCCTCCAGGGTGAGCCCCCGGGAGAGCTTCTGGCCCCCGATCGCGATGACGGAGAGACCAGTCCTGCGGTGCTCGTAGTAGTCGAGCGCGTCGCGGGAGGCGCCGTTCACCGTCCTGACCACGATCTTCCGCAGAGCGGGCATCAGCTGGCTCGACACGTCTTCCCAGGTGACGCGCCGGGCTTCGTCTGCGGGGAAGTGCCCCGTGGTGGGTACGAAGTCCCGTTCCCACAGGGCGCGGAGCTCCGTCGTGCGCTGCGCTGCCTGCCCGTACCGATCGCGGAGGGAGTCCACGAGGAGGCGCAGGTAGTCGTCCACCTGATCGCGGACGATCCCCTGGACCGTCGTGAAGCGGGTGACGTGCACCAGCATGGAGTTGTGGACCTTCGTCTGGCCCCGCACCCTTCGTGCAGCGCTGGCGAGGACGAACGAGTCGATCGCTTCGCGGAGGGACCGAGGAAGGTCGTCGGGAGGGACGGAGGAGGACTTGTGCTTGCTCGGGATCCAGCTCTCGGAGTCGGCAACGGGCCGTACGAGGGGCAGTGGGGGAACGTCCTCCTCGTCGTCGGTGTCGGTCCGAAGCCCGAACACCCGCTCCGGACCCAGGTAGTTGGTTGGGGACGGCAGGGTGCGGATGAAGCTGTCGGGGAAGAGGTCGGCGCCGAGTTCTGCGTGGTCGACGTCGGGATCGATGTAGATGTTGGCGAACGGGGTGGCGGTGTACCCGACGTATGCCGACTTCTCGAAGCTCTTCATGAGCTCGCGGATCGCGCCGTTGGTCTTGGTCGGATCCGCTTCGGGGTCGCGCTTGGTGTTGATGGAGGCGTTGTCCGCCTCGTCGTCGATGACGAACAGCGGGATGTCGCGTACGACCTTGCTTCCCGTCTCGTCTTCCGTGCCCTGGACCTCGGTCACCCACGTTCGCAGGTACTCGAGGATCTTCCAGTGCTTCTTGACGACGAGAACCACTGGGAAGCGGCCCAGCGGGAAGTTGACGGCGTTGGCCGCCTGTCGACCGAAGTCGCCCTTCTCCGAGCTGTTGGTGGGGGAGGCGATGTCGAGCTTCTTGACGCCCGGCATCCGGCCGGCACCCATGAGCCGGGACTTCCCGTTCTGGTTGGACCGCTGCTGGTGCTGGGTGTCGAACCCCAGGAGCCCCTCGTCCACACGCAGCTGGGTCTGGCTGCGGAGGTCGTTGTGGATGCCGGCGAGGATCACCACGAACTGGTATCCCGCGTCCACGGCCTTCGCGGCGAGACCGATGTACTGGCCGGTCTTGCCCGACTGGACCTGCCCGATCACGAGGCCTGTCCGCCGCCAAGAGCCGGCACGGTGCGGGTCCTCGAGCTGACTCAGGACCTCGTCCGTGCTCTGGTCCAGCCGACGTACGACGAGCGGGGGGAGGTTGCGGACGTCCTCCAGATACCGCCGGTAGCGTTCCCAGAAGTCCCATGCCCGGTCGTTCTTCGCTTCCGGCAGCCACGGCTCGTGTCCGCTGTCGCTCTCCAGGCCGGAGGAGCCTTCCTGGAAGACCGCTGTCAGGACCTCGATCTCCTTGGCCAGCTGGTCACGGTCGAGAACCTCGCCTTGGCCGGCCAGCATCCCGAAGATGACGGTGACCGCGCTCTGTACTTCGTCCGGCGTAGGCTGACGGTCCTGCGACAGCAGTGCGAGAACCAGACGGCGGGCCTTGGCAAGGGACTCCGAAGAGTCCTCGGGGGTGGAACTCACAGCAGACCTCCGGCTGGGCGGGAACGGCATGGGGCAGGCTATGCGGGGCCACTGACAACGGGATCACCCGTTCCAGAAGCCCTGCATCTGGTCGAAGGGGGGCATCGTTCGCAGGCGTTCGCGAGCAGCCGCAGGCGAGCGGCTGTCCGAGACCAGTGCCTCGTAGATCCGCTGTGCGACCTCCGTGGCCCCGGCGTCGGCGGGGCCGGGACCCCCGAAAGGCTCGGGATCGTCGCTGGTGTCAGTCTCGTGCATCACGCGGAGGGCGGTGACCGGCACGGTCTCCTCAAGCAGACGGATCAGGGCACGCACGTCGTCCGAGCTTGCAGCGCCAGGACGCAGAGCTGCCTTCACCAGGGGGTGCCCCCGGTTGACCTTGCAGGTGACCCGGTCGTCGACACGACGGACGTTCCAGGCGTAGAGGAGCGGATCCCCATGCGTGCGCGCCGCGATCTGCCCGCGGTACCGCAGTACGTCGGCGGCCCTCCTCCTGGCCTGCAGGGCGATGCGACGGAGGTGGGAACGCAAGGCTACGGGCGGGACGACGCTGGACTTCCGGACATCGACACTCCACTCGACGTCTGTCTCGGCGGGGATGTCCACGGCGATCCGCGCCAGGTTGTACTTCTCCTCGCGACGTAGTCCGCGCTGTCCGAGCCAGTCGCCCGCCAGGATCAGACGGTCCCGGCGGTACACGTAGAACCCCTGCTGGTCGAGCCAGCCACGCGGACCGCCGGCCTTCTCGTACTCGGCCGGGGCGAGCCTCTGCGCGCTGGGGAGGACGAACGCCTCCACCCGGACAGAACCCGATCCCAGGGGCAGGCGCTCGACGGGAAGCGGTTGTACGGACGGGTGGCGGGACAGGAAAGGGTCCCAGGGCTCGACGGGAGAACCGGACACCCGGAGGTTGCGGCGTCGGCCTCCGACGAGGAAGCGCGCGAAGACCATTCCCAGATGGGACTCCGTGCGGGCGGCCTCCGCGTAGAACTGCTTCTGGGTCCGCTCGTCTTCCACCGTCACCGCGTCGACGTGGTAGCCGTTGAGGCGACGCCACAACACGACTGTGCCGTGGCCTGCCGTCCCCCGGATCCTTTCCAGCAGCTCGGTGGTCGCCTCGTCCGCGCCGCGAAGCAGCCGCCACTCGCCAGACGACTCGACGACGTCGAGGTCCCACGTGCGCACGTGCCACTCGTCGGAGGTGGCGGTGGCGACCGTGAGCTGCCGGGCCTGTGAGAAGGACGCCGACTTGAGTCCGACGCCGAAGCGCCCCAGGTCCGTCGAGCTGCGTGGCGTCGCAGGGCCGCGCGCGGCCACAGTCATGGCGGTCACGAGCTCGCTGGCGGTCATCCCGGCACCATCGTCTGCAACGGCGATCCACGAGTCCTGTCCGGCCCAGGTGAACTCGACGTCGATGGTTGACGCCCCAGCGGAGACGCTGTTGTCGACGAGATCCGCGATGGCGGCAGGCAACGAGTACCCGAGCGAACTGAGCGAGGCGACCATGCCCGCCGGCTCCGGAGCCGCTATGTCGTACATCATGCCGAGTTTCCAGCCTGCTTCCGGTTTCTGATACTGGTCGGGATTATCCACCCACGCCGTTCGGCCGGGGGCGGGTGGTCGAGCGGGATGTCCTGCCGACGCGAGGCGATGGGCGCCATCCGTACGCCTCGTCGCCCCCCTGGTCCGGGTCTGCCCTTCGTGAGAAGCAGACCGATGGTGCTCTGACTATCCCAAGCGTGGGCGCCAATCGGTGGTGCGTACCCGGATTGCATCCAGATGTACTTGGCGCCGACCCACAGGAAACGATCTTCTCCGTACGTCGAAATGCACCCCGTCAACGGGGAGGTCCGGCCTGGTCAGGGCTGTCACCAAGGCATCGAGGTCGGGTGGGGTCCCCAGCGCCTGTAGGTACCGAAGAGATGTGGCGTGCATGTCCGGCACGGGAAGAGGCTGCGTACTGAGTTGCTGAGGGGTGCCGACACACCAGGTCCAGTCAACGGAACCGAACGCAGGCCACTCGGACGGCATCTGGGTGGTGGCGGTGCCTGCCAGGAGTTCCTTCCTCAGGCGGCCCAGCTGCTGGGCTGCGGACGTGATCCAGTTCTCGACCTTCATGACCTCGTGCAGAGAAAGAGCTTCGATCGGCCACTTGATCTCGAGGCACAGGCCCTGGCGCTTGACCGGATCCACGATGATCACGTCCAGATCACCAGCAGGGTTGCCGTCGTTTCTGGCCGCCGGAACTCGTTCCGCGACCAGGGTGCCTGGGATGGTACGCATCCAGGTGGCCCATGCTGTCGCGCGCTCACCCTGCGCCCTTCCTGTCGGGCCGAACCGCCTGTAGTCACGAGCAGCCGAACGCAGCATGATCGGATCCACGGCTCTCGGGGTCACGAGGGGCGGGCAGATGATCACGACGTCCCCATGCCGGATCAACGGCGAGGTCCTGCAAGAGCGACCGGGCCGGTAGGTGAGTCTCTCCACCACCAACGCCTGGTGTACCTCCGAGGTGTTCCGGCACATCTTCGCGATGACGGCCATCAACCTGGAGGCTGGCATGTGGACGAGGGTTGCCTCCAACCGGGACAGCCTGTGCGCCGTGTGCTCGCTCAGGGAGGCAATTCCCATGATCACGGCCAAGACGCTGATCATGTCGCCGGCGGTCATTCCGTCGCCCAAGGGGAAGTCGTCGGGTACCTGCCCCTCGGGCACCGACCGGCGGTACACATCGATCGTCTCGGTGGCACGTCGGACGGACGCACGAAGAACCTCCGATGGTGGGCCGCTCCGGGAACCGGCGGGCCGGGTGGCGATCCACTGAAGTTCCACCGCCGACAACTTCGGTACCCGTGTGGGTCGCGCGTCGTGTTCGAGGAGCATGTCGGCCACTTCCGTCGACACGTCCCAGCTGTGACGCACTCGGAAGTCGCCTCCCGTCATGCGGACTCGGTAGGCGCCATTCCGCACGCCTGTCTCCAGAAGGTCCAACCGATGGGCCGCCGCAGCGGCAAGGACGATATCGGCTGCTTCCTCTTCCGTGCACGTACCCGTGCCGACGGGATAGTCGTGGTGCCATACGACAAGTTGGGCGAGGACGCTTTCCCAGGGCAGTTCGCTCGTCACTCCTGCGCTGATCTCCATCGCGCGCACTTTCGTCGCGGTCCGGAGCAGCTCGTAGATCCGATCCGGACCCGAGTCCCAGCCCGGCAGCATGCGGACCTGGTCGCGAGCGCTGGCGATGGTGTCCAGCAGATCCAGTTCGGGTTTCACGCATGCTCCACTCGTGCACGGTCAGCGGTCAACGGGCCCTGCGACGTTGGGCAGGGGGTGGTGGGGAAGGACCGAGAACGGGCCCTCCCCACCGGGCGCTCACAGAGTCGGGTCCCAGTACCCGACTCTCGAACCATCCGGAGAACCGAACAGGTGCCAGCGGGAGAGGTTCCTGTTCCAGGACTGACAGGCGGTCTCGGGCAGTTGGAGGCAGCCGTGGTCGGCGCCTTCGTTCGTGATCATGCAGTTGGGGTCGTAGAGACAGGAGTCGTTGTCGACGGCCCGGCTCACGACCGCGTCGAGGTTCTGCTCGAGTACGGTCCGCATGGCACCGAGGCTGAACTCGCTGCCACCGTTGGGATAGATGGCGAAGGCCAGGTCGTACGGGAACAGGTACTCGGAGAGGCTGGTCTCGCTGTACCCGCTGTCGACCGCCAGCGCGCGCAGGAGCTGATGCGACAGGGAATGGATCAGGCCGAACAGTTCGTGAACGGGGAGGTCGGGATGTCCCGGTGCCGGGCGTGTCTCATGGGAGAGGGCCTTGCCGTCGCTCGGGCCGAGCTGGTGCACCAGCCACTGGGCGACGCCCCCGGCATCGTCGAGAGCACGTTGGCTGATGAGCTCGTTGCGGACCATCCACCGGCTCACCCGATCCCGGTCCACCGGGAAGAGCAGTGCTTCCGCCTGTGTGGGGTGTGCGTAGAGCAGGGTCTTCTCGGGGGCACCCCGTGAGGCGCGCCCCCGGTAGGGCACGAGATCCGCCTCTTCGGGGCTGAAACCGGTCCGGCTGTAGCCGATCGCGAGGTAGGTGATGGGGAGATCGCTCACCAGGCAGGTGTCCCGGCTGAGGCCGGCAGCCGCGAGGACGCCGGGGTAGCGTTCGTACAGGGCGCGTCGCTCGGCGTTGCGTGCTTCTCGTTGCAGACGAGGGACGGCGAGGCGTTCCAGGTTGAGGACGCGACGGTAGGTGTGGAGCTCGGCTGCGAGCCCGCGGGCGTCGTCGCTCTCGGTGTCGAGTCCGAGAGCTTTGCCCACCCGGTCCCGCAGATGGTCCATCTCGACCGGCATGAAGCGTGCCTGCAGGGCACGTGCTTGGTCGTGCAGGCCGGCGTCCTCCATCACACGGATGCTCTGGACGACCTCGTTCGGGACGTCAACCGTGTGCCCGTCCGTGACCCGTCGGAACTCGTCCTCAGTGATCTCTCCGAGCCACCAGCCGAGTACGGCCGCAGTGTAGAGGGGGTTGCTCTGACGGGTCGCTTCCTCGGTCGTGGTCACGTTGACGAGGGTCAGGCCCTGGCCGACATGCGCGGTCCCTGCGGTGTGAAGGAGAGGGTTCATGAACTTGTCCGGGTAACTGCATGAGGAGTTGCTGCAGCTCCACTGCACGCCCAGGGGGAAACCGCAGGTCATGCACTCCCAGCGGAAGTCACGGAACCGACTGGCGCGGTCGTCGAGCCTGAACCGGGTGTGGCCTCTGGGGCACTTGCTCGGCGGGTACATGGGCGACGTCTCGCCGCACTTGTGCGCGAAGACGAACTGGAGCTGCCGATTGCCGACGACACTGCCGCAGGCGGGGCAGGCCGGCGGCCAGTCGTCGGTTCCGGGCCGCGGGTCACTGGCCGTCCAGACGTGCCCACATGCTCCACTGGAACAGCGCACCACCCGAGGCCAGATTCGACAGAAGACCTTGCCCGGGACCACGACCTCGTAGTGGCGATCGGCGAGTCGGTCCTCGTCCCCGGGAAATTCCGGCGCCCGGTCGGATCCGGTGACGAAGGCACGGCCGGCGGCCCGCCATCTGCGAACGAACCGCATGGCTTCCTGGATCAGGTGCTGACGATCGAGTGAGGGTCCGTCGAACTCCTCGTCACGCCCGATCTGCACCACCTGAGCGGTGTAGCCGCCGCGGTGGTCGAAGGTCTGGCCTGGGCGGTACCGGTAGAGGACCTGGCCCCGGCCGCGGGCCATCTCGTCGTTCTTCGGGTTGAACGCCATCACGACCTCCGGCCGTCGGACACGATGTGGAACGGGATGCCCTCGGAGACGTCGCGGAGACTCGTCATGGGTCGGCACTCGAGGCCCAGGTAGTCTCCCGTCGCGCGGTATCCCCGGTTGTTCCCGCCAGCGAGAGCGGCAGAGGCACCTGCGGAGCGGAGACTGGCCAGGGCGTGCTCCACCATCTCCTCGAGATCGCTGCGGAGCTCCTGTCCTTCCGGGCGATCCGACTGGAAGACCGAGTGAAGTGCCTCCAGCAGTTCGGTGAGCTGGACACCTTCCAGGCCCCCGCGAGAGGGATCATGGAGAGCTGCCTGCATCTTCGAGAGGTCGTGCAGGTGCCCCGGTGCGTTACCTGCACGCCACCAGTCGCGGTTGGCGATCTGGAGGAGATGGCCCATCAGTATCCCGGGGAGGGTCCTGCGTACCGCGAACCGGCTCCAGCGGTTGATCGCCACTGGTTCGACCATGCGGTCCAGGTACTCGTGGAACTTGCCGTGGTACCGGTAGTGCGAGCGGTCCCGCTCCCTCACCGGGTTGAAGAGCATGAACACCAGGCCGTGGTAGGCGCGGCCCACTCGCGAGGACGCCTGGATGTACTCCGCCATGGACCTGGGCATGCCGTTGAACAGCATGAGGTTCAACCGGTCCACGTCGACCCCGTGGCTCACCATGCTCGTCGCCACGACCATGCCCGTGTTGCCGTTGGGGCTGCTCAGGTCGTCCAGGACGCTACGTACCTCGTCCAAGCGCGTCTCGCCTTTCAGCTCGGCCACGCGGAGATCCGGAAAGCCCTCTCTGCGGAGCGCCTCGTTGACCTGGGTGTCCAGCGAACGGCGGATACGGCCGAAGTCGACGAGCGTGGTGGCGTACGTGAGGCTCGTGCGGTAAAGGTCGACGACCGTACGGAGCTCCTCCTCCGGCCATGTCTCGAGAGCGGGTGGAAGGCCACGGCGCTGGTCGAGTTTCCAGAGGGCCCGGTGGGCGGACGTCAGGATCCTGACCAGAGTCATCTCGGCCGTCCCCCGGGTAGGCATGACCCCGACGAAGCGACGGAGAGGGAGGCTTCGGTCGAGGCGCCAGTAGAAGCTCTCGTCGAGGTTGGGCCCGGGGAGAGGCACCACGACCGACCTCAGGCCGAAGAGGTGCTCGCTCTGGCGGTCCTCGCCACGGATGGTCGCGGTCGTCGCGACCACCTTCATACGGACGCCTCGCCCGTCGGGACGGTGTCTGGACGTCAGGGTGCGCTGGACTTCAGCCAGGAGCCCCTCGTAGTGTCCCGAGAACGCTCCGAGCTCCTCGTTCACCATGTGGAGTTCGTCGATGATCTCCAAGGAGGGGGAGGGGTCGTAGAGGGGGGTGTCCAGGGCTCTCGGTGACGACTTCGGGTGGCCTGGCGCGTGGCGCTCGTGGCACTTCCCACCGCGACCGAAGCCGTGCGGAGGGCACCAGCAGTCGACGTCGCCGATGAGCGCACCGAACCGGTCCGAGAGTCCGATGTTGGCCAGCTTGTCCAGAGTGCCGACCACGACCGTGGGGAGGTAGCGATAGATCTCGGTGTCCACCACGACGATCGGAAGGACCTTGCCGCACTGCTTGTTGCCGCAGACGTGCTCGAGCCTGAGTCGCTGAGGGTCGGGGGGCGGGATGTGCACCGACCGTTCACCGCAGTAGGGGCAGTCGTGTACGAGTCGGTACGCGTGCCGCTCTGCCTCGCTCGACCGAAGGCGGTCGAGCATGCGGTCGGACGTGAGCGAGTTGGGGGTGTTGCCACCGCCGGCGTAGAAACCGATGAAGAAGGGCCACCCAGGATCGCCGCCGACTTGCCTGATGCGGTCGGCGTTTCGGTCTCGGACGGTTTCAGCGGCAGCGATGACGTCGAGTTGCCGCTGCGTCTGCTGGAGGGTCAGAAGCCTGAGGGGGAAGCGGCACCAGGCCGAGACCCCGACCTTCTTCCCTCGGGTTCGGTCGTAGAACATGCACACGAGTACCAGCCCCAGATAGGCCTCGGTCTTACCGCCTCCGGTCGGGTACCAGACGACCGTCGCAGCCTCTGTGGGGTCCACGTCTTCGTCGTCACCCCAGAGTCCCGGCGTGAAGAGGTGCTGGGGGTGCTCCCGCCAGGCCAGCGCGCCGAGTTGGCTGACGATGGCCACGAGCTGGAAGAGGCGCCATCCTCCGTTCTTCCGCTTCTTGCGCGTGTTGAGTTCTGTCATGGACTCGTTCGCTAGCTGAAACGCCACCAGGAGACGACTGTCCCGCCGCAACCACGCAATGCCGTCGCGGAAACGCGCGACCTCCAGCGCGGCGGCCCTTCGGTCGGATTCCTTGCGGAGGGCCAACTCGGGCCTGTCCTGGAGATCTGCCGTGTTCCAGACGGGAGCGTCGAGATACGCCTCCATCTCGTCTGCGAGGTCGTCGAGAACCGGAAGCGGGTCCGTCGCGAGCGCCGCGTAACCCCAGCGTTCGTCGGTCCGGGCCACCGCGCGGTGGGTGTCATGCTGAGGTACGGGCACACTGCGTACGGAGACGAGGCGGCCGTCGTGCCACCGTGGCTCGATACCGCAGTTGTTCGCGTACGCTCCGAGCTCCCCGGAGTAGCGGTAGGCGTCAGCACCGAGGTCCATCACGATGGGGAGGAGGCGGTCTCCCACGACCTCCAGTCCGGCGCGGAACAGGGCGTTGTCCCTCGCCTCGTCGCGACGGCTGCGGCCGGCGTTACTGCCTCGGCCCTGGACGGTCACGACTGGGTCTGTGGCGAGGTTTTGCAGGGTCGCGGTCACCCGGAGCCGTCCGGAGGCCACCGGCCTCGACGTGACGACGACGTGCGCGGCGGGGGACGGCACCACGGGGTCTCCGCCAACCTCCCGCGCCAGCCACTGTTCGAAGGACTTGTCGTCCTCCATCGCAGCAGGAGGAACCAGTCGCTCTCGGCGGTCGCTCCCCACGCGGCGATCGATCCGCGGATCGCGGAGGGCCAGCTCGACGGCCTCTGTGAAGGCGTGCCGGAACTCACCCTCCAGGGTCTGACGCAGGCCGGCCTCGTGCCCCAGGACGATCTCCACCGGGCCGACCGTCACACCGAGTCGTCTGAACAACGGTGCCAACCTGTAAGGCTCCTCACGGTCGCCAGCCCACTCCAGCTGCTGGGCTCGGGTCGGCAGGGCCGAGTAGTAGAACGAAGCCTGTGCCTTTACCGTGACGGAGCTGGCGTTCTCGGCCTCGAACTCGAACCCGAGGCTGTCCGGAGTGGTGCGTCCGTACCTCGGAGCCGTGCCCCCAGGTTCGACGGTGTGGGGGCCGAGGCTCTCCATGAAGTACCGGGCGCTGGGAGGCTCGCCCAGGCACATGTCGCCTTGGGCTTCTCCGGTCGCGTCGCTGACCACAGCGCTCACGAGGTGCTCGACGAGAGCTGTCTGCTGGTCGACGCTCGGCTCGAAGGGGGGAGTGGTCACGTCGTCTCCCCATGCGGACCGCGGTATGCCGCAGGCAAGGGGGAGGGGCTGCAAGAGGACCTGGCGAGGCAGGTGCCGTCGCCGACGATCTGCCGACGGGGGAGCCGATTCGGCTCCGATGCGCGTGCCGGGGTTGGCGAACATGCCCAACCGGCCCGCAGGACAGGGGTGTCCACGGGAACTCCAAGGTCCGCGAGTCAGAAGCCGCCATGGCACGACGCCATGGCCGGACACCTTCCGCTTCTCCGAACCTGAGCAGAGCATGGGCTCCGGCGCAGCGAAGTCGCAAGCCGCTAACCCAAGTGGATCTAATCTGTCCAAAATGATTCGATTTATTGCCTAAATTGATCGAACTCGCCCAGGAGCTCCTGCTCGGAGTGATCGCTACCCCCACCCCCTTCGGCCGTGAACGGGCCGCCGACCTCTGCCGTGAGGGCAGGTTACGAGCGGTCCCGCCCTCGCCTGACCGGCACGAATTCTCGGTGCTGGTCGTCGCGTGTCGTCAGTCCGGGTTTCCGCTCCGTGCCTCAGCTGTCTGTCCCGGGCGTGTGTCAGTGAGTTGAACTGAGGTTCCCCGTGTGTCCTGAACGTGAAGGAGAGTTCGATGTAGGAAGAACGATCTGGAGCGATGCTGCACGGATGATGAAGGTTTTGGCCCTTCGGAGTCGCCCTGCGGAGGGAGGCTTCAAACCGCCTCATGCTGCGTTGGCTGAAGACCGTCGTGGTGAGCGATGAGGAAAAGGCGCTGGTCAAGGCGTCAGGTGGGGGCCGGGAAGACGAACGCGAGTGAACCACTGCTGACGTGTCGTTACTCATGAGGTGACATCGAAACCGGGGCGTGGGGAAAGTTCCGGGATGAGCCTGGCGGGAGTCCGCTGACTGGCCAGGTGGTGTCCGGCATGGAGGTGGCGTGAGCCCGGTCTGCGGCGTCCGTGTGGAACAGGAGAAGGCACGTCCGGATGCTGCCCGTCAACGTGGACGGGCGAGAGGGAGTGCCCCGAATCGGTGAAGACCGTGAGGGGTCGAGTACCGATGCCGGGTGTGCCGGCGGACCGGTTCGTAGTAGTGGTGATGTCCCTGGAACGGGGGCGGAGCGAAAGAGCCGGGTCGTTCGTGGCTGTGTTCGTTCGATCAACCGGAAGTTCTCCGGGAGGAGTCGTGTGGATCAGCAGAAAGCGCCGGACAAGCCGTTCGTAATTTCGAAGCGGGCAGTCTGGGAGGCGTGGGAGAAGGTCAGAGCGAACAAAGGTGCGCCCGGAGCTGACGGGGTGTCGCTTGAGGCGTTCGAGTCCGATCTGAAGAACAACCTCTTCAAGATCTGGAACCGGATGTCCTCGGGTAGCTACTTCCCGCCGCCGGTGCGCGCGGTCGAGATCCCGAAGGCGCACGGCCGGGGCATCAGAGTGCTTGGTGTGCCGGGTGTGGCTGATCGGGTAGCGCAGACGGTGGTGGCCAGGGTGCTGGAGGAGCGGGCCGAGCCTGTCTTTCATCCGGACTCCTATGGCTATCGTCCGCAGCGTTCCGCGCTCGATGCGGTGGCCGCCTGCCGGGAACGCTGCTGGAAGACGAACTGGGTGATCGATCTCGACATCCGGGCGTTTTTCGACAGCGTCCCCTGGGCTCTGGTGGTCAAGGCGGTCGAGGCGGTCTGCGATCTGCCGTGGGTATTGCTGTATGTGAAGCGGTGGTTGGCCGCGCCACTGGCGATGCCCGACGGCACGCTGGTGCAGCGGGACCGGGGAACCCCACAGGGCTCAGCGGTCTCACCCGTACTCGCGAATCTGTTCATGCATTACGCGTTCGATGCCTGGTTGGCCCGGGAGTTCCCGGCTGTCCGGTTCGAGCGGTATGCGGACGATGCGGTTGTGCACTGCGTCACCGAGCGCCAGGCCCGTGAGGTCCTGGCGGCGCTCGGGAAACGGATGCGTGAGGTCGGACTGGAGCTGCACCCGGACAAGACCCGGGTCGTGTACTGCAAGGACAATAAGCGCCAAGGCCCTCACCGGGACACGGCGTTCACGTTCTTGGGGTTCACCTTCCGGGCTCGCGGGGCGCGGGACAAGCAGGGGCGGATGTTCAGCTCCTTCATGCCCGCGATCAGCAAGGACGCTCTGAAGGCGATCGGTGCGCAGGTGCGGTCCTGGCGGCTGCACCAGCACACAGGTCTTTCCGAAGCGGACCTCGCGCAGTGGATCAATCCCATCGTGCGAGGCTGGATGAACTACTACGGCGCGTTCTACCGGTCCGCGCTGTATCCCCTCCTGGGACGCATCAACGCCTACCTGGTGCGATGGATGCGGAAGAAGTACAAGCGGCTGCAGGGGCACAAGAAGGCCCGCGACTCGTGGGAGAGGGCGATCCGGCTGCGGCCGGGCTTCTTCGCCCACTGGCGATGGGTCACATGGGCTCCCGCCGTCTGGTGACCAGAGCGACAAGAGCCGTGTAACGAGAGATCGTTACGCACGGTTCTGTGAGGGCCGGAGGGTGCGATTCCCTCCGGCTACTCGACCCGAGATGCGGAGGATGCTGGCAGAGGGTCAGATGGGACTTATGAGAGGAACATCGACGATGCCTGCACCGAGAAAATATCCGCTGGAGTTGCGTGAGCGTGCGGTGTGGATGGGCTGCACCACCGAGCCGAAGCCGGTGATCAAGCGGATGGCCGACGAGCTGGGTGTGTATCCCGAGGCTCTGCGGGGCTGGATCCGTCAGGCCGAGGCAGACCACGGCGAGCTCGACGACCGGCCGACCACCGCCGAACGCGAGGCACTCGCGGTCCTGCGCAAGGAGAACGCCCAGCTCAAGCGGTCGAACGAGATCCTCAAAGCCGGCTCGGTTTTTTTCGCCCAAGAGCTTGACGCGACCCGGCGAAGGTACTGACGTTCCTCAAGGAACGCGGTGACCTCGGTGTCGAGCCCGTCCTGCGGGAACGGCACATCCCCTCCTCCACCTACTACCGCTGGTGCCGAAGCGAGAATGACCCCTGCGAACACAGCCGCCGGGACGCGGAACTGACCGAGAAGATCAGACAGATCCACGCGGACTCCGGCGTCGTCTACGGCTCCCCACGTGTCCCCGCCGTCCTGCGGCGCGAGGGCGCCGCGACCGGCCGCAAACGGGTCGAGCGCCTGATGTGCGAGGCCGGCCTGCACGGAATCAGCCCACGCCGTAGTGAAAGAGGCTGAGAGGGATGCTGTCACTGACTTCTTTCTGCTATCCCTCCGCTTTCCGCTTACTGTTGGCGTCCATCTCCGCCAGGGCTGCACGCGCGCGTTCGACCGTGCGGGTGTTTCTGGCGTCGCGGAGGCCGAGCGTGTAGAAGCGCCGGGCCTCCGTTAGCCGTCCGAGGTCACGCAGGCAGTCACCGACGGTGAGGTAGGTGTCGGGGCGGCCCGTGGTCTCGTCGGTACGGCCGAGAAGGACAAGCGCCCGCCGGGCGCACGAGAGCCCGTCCGCCGGTCTGCCACGGAGCCGGGCCAAGCCGGCGAGGTTCTTGAGGCACTGGGCCTGTCCCACGACACGCTCCAGGTCCCGGTTCAATTCGAGCGCTGTGCGGGTGTGTTCCTCCGCGATGTCCAGGGCACCCATACGTTCCGCGCAGACGCCCAGATGCTGGTGGGAACGGGCCATCTCCTCGGGTGCGTCACGGGCGATGGCCGAGCGTAGGGCGGCGTCGAACTCAGCGTGCGCCGCCTCGTAATTCTCGGTGAGCACGTACAGGGTGCCGATCTGGTTGCGCAGTTCCTCCGCCTGGGCCACGTCACCTGTGCTCTCGCAGAGACCGAGCGCCGACCGGCAATGTGCCATGGCAGTGTCCATATCCCCGTCGTCCTCCGCCAGGTAGGCCAGGCTTCGGTGACAGGAGCTGACCGCGCCGAGATCCTCGAACCGCGTGAAGACCTCCTGGGCCTCCTCGAAGCCGGCTCTGGCCTCTACCAGGCGTCCGTCGTCGGCGTTCAGCATGGACAGCTGATATAGAGCGGCGGCGGCGTCCCGTTCCAAGCCCAACTCGCGGAGGGCCGTGTGGGCCCGGCTGTATCGGGCCCCGGCGATGCGGTGATCGCCCTGTTCGTGCTCGATGGATCCGAGCTGGTGCTCGGCGTATGCGATGCTCTGCCGGTCGTTGGCGGCCGTGCCGACGGCCAGCGCCCGTTCCAGGTGTTCGCGTGCTTCCTTCATGTCGCCCCGGTCCCGGGCGATGAGACCGAGCTGGCGATGGACGATGGCCTCCGACTCCGTGCCCGGTTCACTCCACTCCAGCATCCGCTGGCACAGTGCCCGCTCGGTCGTCCAACGGCCCATCGCGTGCAGCACGCGGCAGAGGCGGCGGCCCAGCGCTCCCGCCTCTTGGTGCAGCCGGACGGCGCCGAGATGGTGCAAGGACTCGAACGCCGCGTCGACGCGCACCGGTTCAGGCAAGCCGGTGTCGGAGAAGATTTCCTCTGTGTACGCGGCCGCACGGCGATGGGCGTGGTGTGCGGCCTTCGGGCTGAGACGGTCCAGTTCGGCCGCGGTCCATCGGTGGACGCTCCACAACGGCGCACCGGCCAGGTCCCTGCCGTCCTCGGCCAGCAGCCCGGAGGCGGTCAGCTCGTCGAGGCGTTCGCGCGTACCCTCCGCACCCTCCGGGCCGGTGAAAGCCGATGCCGGGACGGGCGCGCGGTGCACCGCCGCGACGTGCAGCAGGGCGCGGTTCGTCGGGTCCAGGGTGGACAGCAGGTCGTTGAGCAGCGTGTCGGCGGCCGTAAGGCTCAGTGCCTCCTGCACGGCGGGGCGCACCTGCCCCCGTACACGGGCGCGCGCGGCGTCGAGGCCACCGCCGAGCCGGCCGACACGGGCCACCAGGTCGTCCGTCGGCCGGCCGGTGCCTAGGAGCGCCTCCAGATAGGCGTACGTACGAGGATGGCCGCCGACGACTTGGCGAATCTCCCGCCACTTCGTCCAAGGGAGCTTGCGCGATAGGGGCAGCCGCAGTCGCATCAGATCGGTCTCGTCCGGGGTGAGCGGAGGAAGCGGAAGCTGACGAAAGCGCCGGGAGGCGGGCCCGGCCACCGCTGGAAGGGGATGACGGGAAACGATCACCAGGGTCGAGTTCGTCAGCAGGGTGGTCCACGCGGTGAGAAAGTCCAACAGTTCGGGGTCGGTGAAATGGGTTCGGCCCGCCAGGTCACGGGTCAAGTTGACCTCGAAGTCGTCCAGCACTATGGTCAGCGGCCGGGTGGGCCCGTCCGCTGTGGAGCGAGCCTCATCCCCTGCCCCTGCGTGCGCGTCGGTGGCGGCGGTGAGGCTTGCGAGGACGGCCAGGCGCTTGGACCAGGGCAGCTCCGCGTCCACCAGTTCGAGCATCCGCGGATCGTCGGTTTCCCCAGCGAGCGCGTCCGCCGCGCTGCGGAGGATCTCGTCGGGACCGACCGGGCCTTTGAGTAGCAGGGGTGGAGAGAAGGAGGCCCGGAGACGCAGCAACTCGCCGACGAAGGCGGTCTTCCCGACCCCACCCACTCCGTGCACGATGAGTCCGGTGCCGTCGTCGGCCAGGGCGTTCAGAGCGAGGCGCAGCTGTACTCGGCGTCCCACGAACGAGCCGAGCGGCAGTGCGAGGGGCACCTCGGGTGAGGCAGCCCCCGTTGTGGCATCCCCGCAGTCGGGCTTCACCGCCTGGGAACGGGACCCGGCGAAGAGAAGGGGCACGTGCCATTCCGGCAGCCAGTCGTTGCCGACGCGTCTGAGGCGCTCCTGCTCGGTGCGGGCGTCGTGCAGGGCTTCCCACCAGGGCCGGCCAGCGGCCAGCCCGGCGTACATGTCGGCCATCAGCGCGCCGGCGTACGTGTCCCGGACCGGTGCCGACATGGCGACGATCGCCGGCACACCGGACTCCGTGAGGCTCTGGGCCAACCCGGGCAGAAACCTGCCGTGGTGCGCCGGTTCCGGCACGGCGGAGCGGCTAACCGACGATGCCGTCGAGCAGCCGGCCAGGACCACCGCCGGGACACCGTGGGCGCCGCGTACAGCCCGCCACAGGGCGTCGGCGGTCACCGGATCGCGGTCACCGGCCTCGTCCTCCAGCAGGAGCTCACCGGGCCTTGCGTGGCAGACGATGTGCACGACATCGGCGGGTTTCTCCGCCAGGGCGGCGCTGAGAGCAGTGAGGCTGCCGGAACTGAGCACCCGCAGTTCCGCCCGGCCCGGGACCCGGGACACGGCAGCCGCCAGCCGGGCCGTCTCCGCGTCCAGGTCGAGCAGGGGCTCGCGGCGGCCGGGGGCCTTGCGTGGCCCGGCGAGCAGGACTATCAGCCGCAACGACCGGTCTGGTCCGTCGACGGGTGCGGGCGCGTGGCTGTCGCCGAAGCTACGGTACGGCCGGATGGTTGGATGGAGCGCCAAGGGCGCCGACTGGCCAGGCAGGGTCAGTGCTTCCCATGGCAGGCGGTCGAGCTGGCCCCGCTCCGCCTCAATGACGAGAGGCAGGCCGTGCTTTTCCGCTGCCTCGCTCCGCGAAGCCGTGGTGAGAGCGCGGATGGCTTGGGCGCCCACCGCCTCAGCGAGCAGACCTCCCAGACGGCGCATCAGGACGGGTGTTGGGACGCCGGTCCTGCGCCGGCGGGTGCCCTGGCCGACAGCCTCGTATGCCCGGTGCAGTGCCTGCACGGTCTCCGCCAAAGAGAAGGACACGTCCGCACCGGGACCTTCGGTGACGGTCCGTGTGCCAGCGCTGAGGGTCACGGCGGCGTGCTGGATCCGCAGCCGCCAGTGCGGCGGGCAGGGGTGTGTCGCTGGCGCCGGTTCATCGGGCACAGGGGTCCTCCTGCACATGCAAGCCTTTCGGGGGCGCGGTGGCGCCCGTCCCGCAGACGTACACGACGGTCGGCTTCTCCTTCGCGTCGAGCGGCGCCGTGACGCACAGGACGGCGCCGGTGAGGATCAGCAGGGAGGCCAGCAGGGTGTCCCGCCGGGCCCGTACTAAGGACTGTCGTACCTGCCAAGCGTGGATCCAGGCGAGCAGACGCTGCTGCAGGCGCTGGATCAGCTGTGCGTTCCGCCGGGCGACGGCTGCCTCGTGGGTCAGAACCCGCACCCGCGCCGGATCGCTCTCACGGGCCAGCAGGGATTCGAGACGAGCCGCCACAGCCAGCCGCAGACGGCGCTCCCGCCGTAGCTCGGCCGGGCCAGTGGCGTGCGGGCCGTAGAAGTCGGCGGGTGACCGGTCGATCAACTTCCGCAACCCGTTCAGTTCCGGCGAGCCGAGATCGTCGAGCGTGGCCGTCCGGGGGCTGAGCACCTCGCTGGCACGCCACACCACCCAGACGACACCCACGACGGCCAGAAGCATGCCGCCGACCGCCGCGACCACGTCTCCGGCGTCGTCCAAGTCCTTGACGACGACGAGTGGCCCGCCCGCCAGCACCAGAGCGCCGACGCCCGCTGCCGCCGCGGTAATCCAGCGCGCCGTGGCGCGCATGTCGGCGACGGAGGCCCGCAGGTCGGCGAGAACGGTATCGGGGCCCTGGTCGCCTACTTGCGGCTCGGCTGGGGTGTTCATCCCGGGAAGGGCGGGTGGTCGTCCGGCCCGGCGAAGTCCCCTTCGTGGCCGCGCAGGTCAGGTGGTGCCTGGTCTTCGGGGAGTTCTTCGTGCTGCACCCATCCGGTGCCGTCGAAGTACTCCACGGTTGTGCCGTTGAACCGGATGTCGCCCTCTTCGGGCTGCGGCAGTGGTGAACCCATGACCGGATTATCCATAGAATTGGGGCCAGTTGGTACCGGATGTGCTCAACTGGTGCTGCGTCGACGCTCCCTCCCCAGCGTCGAATCCCGTCCCCATCAACGAAGGGCTCTTGCTGTGTACGACCTAATGCTCAGTCCGCATGCCCGGGGTACCACGGTCGAGCAACTGCACGGTCTGGTCGGGGCTTCCGGTCTCGTCACCACGGTGCAGACGTCGGTCGGTCTGGATGACACGATCGGAGTGATCATCGAGGCGGCTCCGCGTCTCGCGGAGGACCACGACGTTATGTCCAACGGGCTGATCGTTAGCCGCGTCGGGATGTACCGCATCGTCTGGGGCGTCGTTAGCCACCCTAACGGAAGCCTGGCGGTCCTCACCCCGCTGCCAGCCTACGAGAATCAGCCCTCCGACTGGATCCGCCACTACATGAGTGAGGTACTCGATCCCATCTTGGCTCTCTCCGGCCGCGGCCACCGCACCGGAGGAGGCAGCAACGGCTCGGTGACGGACTCGGAGTTTGCACGGGCGTTCGAGGAGGCCTATGTCTGACTTGGATCCGGCGAGGCACGACAACCCCGGCAGGAGTGGTCTCCATCAATATAGCAGGCGACTGTGGTCAGACTGCCTTAGTCAGAAGGTGCTTGGGATTGGGAACCCGGGCCAATATCAATCTCCACCTTCCGCTTCACAGTCTTCCCTTCCGCGCAGACCGGCCCGGGGGTGAGGGCGTGGCCAGCGAGGAGCGATGTGAGACGGCGTAGTTCCAGCTCCACGCCTGTGGTCATCGAGAGCCATGGAGGGAGCCTGCCGCCAATCCGCTCGTCAGAAGGATGCAGAGGTCAAACTGAAGGGCGGGAGTGCCAGCGCTTCAGGCTGAACACAACGGGGGCCGGGACGGGGGCGGGAGCAACGGAACGCAGTCGCAGGGGTTTCCGCTCGCACCAATACTGGGTGCTGAATAGGGCAGTACAACGAAGAGAATCGGGACCGTTACCGTGCACTCGGTGGAGTCCTCAAGAGGCATGATTCTGAGGCGATACCGAGCCCCGAACCTTGAAGGCAGCGAGTCATGAAAGCACCTCATCTCCGTTCTGACCCGGAGTTCTTGGCCTTCTGGGGCGAGCGGCATGTTGGGTTTCTATCCACGACGCGGCCCGATGGTACGCACCACCTCGTGCCTGTCGGCGTGACGTACGACAGTGAGGCCGGCATCGCGCGCGTCATTACCAGCAGTACGAGCAGGAAGGCGCGCAACGTCGTCGGCAGCGGTCCTGGCGCGCGTGTCGCAATCAGCCAGGCCGACGGGGCCAGGTGGGCAACGCTGGAGGGAACCGCCGTCGTCAACGACGACCCTGCGGCGGTCGCTGATGCCGTCGAGCGGTATACGAGGCGCTACCACCCGCCGCGACTCAACCCGCGACGCGTCGTTATCGAGATCACGGTCACCAGGGTCATGGGTACGGTGAAGCCGCGGTGACCCGCAGGTGTCGACCTTGTGCGATGTCTACAAGGGGCTTTCGGGCGAGAAGGGCGGGGCTGCTGTCGGACGCGACGCCATCGAAGAGCGGCAGGGGAGCGCGAGGGGAGCGCGGACGCCTTTGGACGGGGTGGCACGGGGCATCAGTGGCGGGATTGCGACACATACGCTGAACAGGTGAAACGGGATCTGACGTCATTGGGTGGCACACCCCGGCATGATCCCTAGCGGTCTTGTAATGCGTAGGTCGTCGGTTCGAATCCGACAGGGGGCTCTGGTGAAGCCCAGGTCGGATCTTGTCTGACCTGGGCTTTTTGTTGTTCTGCGACCGGTCGGCCAGGGGCGGCCGACCGGTCGCCCAGGACAGTTGCCTGCTGTTCTTCACCGCCCGGTCGGCTTCGTGCGGTTAGCGTTGCAGTGTCAGGAGGCCCGGACGGTAGGGCAGGAGGCCGTAGTCGCCGCCGGAGTTGGGGCTGCGTCCCTGGTAGAGCAGCTGGAGATTGCAGGGGTCGACGGTCATGGTCTGGTCAGGGGTGGTGCGGATCAGTTCGCCATGGCTGATGTCGTTGGTCCAGGTGGCGCCGCTGTTGGCCTTGCCGGCGAAGGAATTGCTTTCGGTCGCGGCTTGGGGTGTCCATGAGCCGTTGAGGCTGGTGGCCGTGAACGAGCGGAAGTAGCGGCCCTGCGCGCCGATCGCCTCGACGATCATGAGGTAGCGGTTCTGGCCCTGTAGCTTGTAGACCTGCGGGGCTTCGAACAGGTTGTTCGTCGTATCGCTCATGATCACTGTCGAGGTCGCGCCGAAACTGCCCGGGAAGTTTCCGATCGGCATACTGGCCCGGTAGATCTTCCCGTTGTCACCGGCGAAGAACAGGTACATGTTCGTCCCGTCACCGATGAGTGTCTGGTCGATGGGTCCCGTTCCGGAGTCGGCGATGCTTCCCGAGAAGAGCACCTGCTGGGATGACCAGCCATTCGCGTTGGTGGGGTCGCTCGACGTCCGGTAGGAGAAGGCGGTTCCGCCCCACTGGTAGGCGAGCACCCAGATGTTCTTCGGCGCGAAGTAGAAGAGTGTGGGTGCGACGGTGGGAGTCGACATCGTGTTCTGACTGGCCGAGGCCATCTCCGACCAGTTGGTGAACAGGCCGAAGTTCATCGAACCCCAGCTCGTCCCGGTGTCGTGCGTGGTCGCATAGACGAGTTGTCTGCCGTTGTAGGGGACGACGGTGAAGTCCTTGAGCGAGACCCATCCCTGCTTGGGCTGTGCCAGCACGCCCGTTGATGTCCAGCGGTATGTCGACGGAAGATCACACGGGCCGGAGGTGTCGCCGCCGGCCTTGACGAGCTGCCACTGCTGGTTGGTGCCGCCCCAGTCGTCGTACTGGACGATGTTCGCGTTGTCGGCGGTAGAGGCGCCCTGCACTTCGAGGGCCTTGTTGCTGTGGCGCGAGACGAGCCTCACATAGCCGTCCGAGCTGTCGGCCAGCCTCCACTGCTGGTTGGCGGCGTTCAGGTCGGTCCACTGGACGATCGCGCCGCCGTTCGCGGTGGACCAGTTGTGGACGTCCAGTACCTTGCCCGAGTGGCGGGACTTGATGCGGTAGTAGCCGTCCCCGGAATCGACGAACTGCCACTGCTGCTGGTTCTGGTCGTTCCTGGTCCACTGGGTGATGCGGGCGCCGTCGTTGGTCGCCAAGTTGTAGACATCCAGGGCCTTGCCGCTGTTGCGGTTGACCAGCACGTACGAGGCGTTGGGGTCTACGGTCGCCGCGCCGGCGGGCTGGGCGCCGAGGAAGGTAGCCACAAGGAGCAAGGGCGCGAGGACGGCGAACAAGCGTTTTGGGCGAACCGGGGACCGGTGGCGTAACCACATCAGAGGGCCTCCTTCGGGGCGGGGGCGAGGTGACCGGATGAACCGCGGCGCGGGCCGTGCCGGGAGCGGGGGGACCATCTCGAAAGATTTTCGAAGAGTTCCCGGATTCCTTGACGCCACAAGCTAGGAAAGCAGGGCCCTCCGGTCAATGCCTCTCGCTGAACTGTCTACAAACAGCACCCCCTTGAGGCTCGACAAGCTATGCGCTGAACCGAACGGCGCCCTGCACGCTTGGCCTTGGGGGATCATCGCCCGTGTCGCCAGGGTTTCAGAAATTTTCGATCGTTGAACCGAAACTTCTGGCCGCCGCCACCGCCCGCCGTACGTCACCGCCCGCCCGTCTGTCTCCGAGTGGGAGCGGACGACGTATTCCCCGGGCTTTCTGAGGGGTGGGGGAAGGGCTGTTATCTGCGGGGTGTGGGTTGGCGGGGGAGGAGGGTGAGGGTGGCCAGTAGGGCTGTCAGGGACAGTGCTCGCCAGCGCAGTGCCGCGTTGTGCCAGCGGGTCGGGTCGGTGGGGGCGGTGAAGAACTCCAGGCTCTGGGGCAGGAGGATGAACGTCAGTGTGACGACGACCAGGCCGGACGCCGCCACCTGGCTGCCGTAGCCGCCCCGGGTCAGCCGCAGGCCCAGCAGGGCCAGTGCTACGACGAGGAGCGCGAGCGCCAGTGCCTCTACCGCCAGGTCTCCGCGGGGCAGTGCGGGGCGGGTGTCCGGGGGGAGTGCGTGGTGTACGAGGGCGGTGTTGAGGATCCAGGCCGGGGTCAGCGCGAGCAGGCCGGTGGTGATCCGCAGGGAGCGGCGCAGCCACCACGGTGAGGGGCACATGGCGGTCGTGGCCGTGGCCGGATCGTCCAGCAGGAAGGCCAGCCCGAGGCCGCCCAGAACTGCGGTCAGATGCAGCAGTACGGCGGCGGCCCCCAGGTCGAGCCGGAGCGAGAAGACGACCGGCACGGCGCAGACGGTCACCCCCAGCGCCACGCCGCACAGCAGCGGCAGGGTGCGGGCGGCGTGCACCTCGTGGCGTAGGAGTGGGATCAGGATCTGGTGGAACTGGTGGAGCTGGTGGAACTGGTGGATTGGGTTGGTTGGGGAGTTGGTGGGGTGGTGTGGATTCGCTGTGCCATCGGTGGGTCCCGGCCTGTTCCGCGACCTCAGTTCCCCGCGCACAGCGCGTCCTCCCCGGCTCCCTGCTCCGGCGCGGGTGCGCTGATGCCCAGCAGTTGGGCCGCCTGCTGCGATGTGGTGGCCGGATCGGTGAGTTCGTTCCACGAACGCTTGATCCGCGCGCCCGTCTCCTCCGTGGGCCGCTCCAGCAGCCGCAGCACCGCCTCGGCGTCACCGCGTTCCGCGTCCACCGTGGTCAGCGTGCCGAAGCCGACGGCTCCGCCGAAGCTCCGGGACATTCTGGAGCGCAGGGCCGAAGCGGTCTCGGGTGTTGCCTGGGCGGCCAGCCAGAGGGTGACCAGGCTCTGGCCGCCGCAGACTCGGGTGCTGGTGCCAGTGGTGTTGGGCGCCCGGCCGGCGGCCGTGACGTGCTGGGCGAAGGCGGCGGCGAAGCCGATCGTGGCGTCGTTCGCGTAGTCGCCGTCGTTGCCCCACGCGGACCCCGCCACCACGGCGCCCTCCGTACCCGCGCGGCGGTCGTCCGCCGCCCAGTTGTCGACGGGGATGGTGATCTGCGCGAGGCCGCCGGACTTGACGAGGGACACGATGTGCTGCCGTACGGTGTAGCGCCGCTCCTTCGCTTCGTCCGGGACCCAGCGCAGGATGCCGTCCACCACCTCGGACCACTGCCGGTGCCGGTCCAGGTACTCGGGGAAGGCGCAGTACGTCACCGACTCCCGGCGTACGCAACGCTGTTCCCCGGAAGGCGAGTTCACCGCCCGCTCACCCGCCGCCGTGACGGCCCCGGGCTCGGGGCGCGACTGCGCGGCGCCTGCCGTCAGCGCGCCGGCGAGGGCCAGTGCCACAACAGCCGTTACGGTCCGGCCGCGCAGCCCGGAGCGCAGCAGAGCCGCCGCGCCGAGCCCGACGGCCAGCAGAACGAGATAGAGGACATGGAGTCCGGCCGGACGGTGTGCGAGCCCCGAGGGGAGCAGGTCGCGCATCTCGTCCTCGATGGCGATGAGCCCCCACCACCGGCGGCCGGAGAAAGGGAAGAGCGCTCCCACGACGGTGGCGATGCCCAGGATTCCGAGGGTGATCGGGCCGGCCGCCACCGATCTGATCAATGTGGCGACCAGCACCGCGAGCACCCCGGCGAGCAGTACGGCCGCCGGGCCGGTCGCCAGTTCCGCCGCCGCCGGGGCGCTCACCGCGCCGGGCAGCAGGGCGAGCCAGGTGATCCGGGCCCCGGCCAGTACGGCGACCGCGCCCGCCACCGGGAGTACGGCCAGCAGATGCGCGGCGACGCGCTGCCACGGTTCGAGCACCAGCGCCTCGAACCAGGCGTCCGTGCCGTCCCGCGCGGGCCGGAGTACGGCGAGATGGACGGCGAGGAAGGTGCCGGCGGCCGGTAGCAGCAGCTGGACCTGGAGGAAGCGCGCCTCGTCGTGCAGCACCGGGTACGCGGCCGGGCCGAACACCGTGTCGTACACCCACAGCCCCACGCACAGGACCAGGGAGGCCAGCAGCGCGGGGTGGAGCAGGAGACGGCGCGCCTCGGTACGGGCCAGGGTGAGGACACCGGCGGTGGGGCTGGAGGGGCTGGCAGGGCTGGAGGGGTTTGTTGGTGGGGTTCCTGTGGTGGGTGTCAGCGGTTCCGGTTTCGTTTCCGCTTCCGGTCCGTGCTGTGCGGCGGTGCCGCTCGTACCGTCCTGCCTCATACCGTCGCCCCTTCCTGCGTGGCGTTGAGCAGCAGATAGCCGTCCTCCAGCGTCGGTTCCGCCAGCTCCGCGTCCTCGGGCGGGACGCCGATGTTGCGGTGGACTCCCGTTCCCGTGCGCCAGCCCGCGACCGAACCCAGGGCCCTGTCCCGGCTGAACCAGACCCGGCCGCGCGCGAGTTCGCTGAGGCCCTGGGGCGTCGCGTCGTGGCGCAGCCGCCCGCCGCCGAGCACGACCACACGACCGCACAGGGCCGCCACGTCCTCGGTCTGGTGCGTGGAGAGGAGTACGGTCCTGCCCTCGCCCAGGTCCGCGATCAACTCGCGGAATCTGAGCCGCTGTTCGGGGTCGAGGCCGACCGTCGGCTCGTCCAGGATCAGCAGTTCCGGGTCGCCGATCAGGGTGGCGGCCAGGGCCACCCGCTGGCGCATACCGCCCGAGAGCGCCTTCAGCTTCTTGCTCCGCTCGGCGCTCAGGCCGACCGCGTCCAGCACGCGCCGTACTTCCGCGTGGCGGGCGGACCGTACGGTGTGCTCCTTGAGGATGGCGACGTAGTCGACGAACTCGAAAGCGGTGAAGTGCCGGTGGAAACCGGGGGATTGGGGGAGATAGCCCATCCTCCGCCGCACCTCCTGGCGCTCCCGGGGCGTGCGCGGGTCCCGGCCCAGCACCTGGATGTCACCGGCGGTGGGCACGAGCGCCGTGGCGAGAACCCGCAACAGGGTGGTCTTTCCGGCGCCGTTGGGTCCCAGCAGTCCCGTGATGCCGGTCGTGAGCGTCAGCGACACGTTGTCGAGGGCGGTCGCCCTGCCGTAACGGACCGTCAGGTCTGTGATGCAAGTTCGGTCCGTGGTCGATGGGTTGGGCTTCATACGCGGAATCCCTTCTGGATGTCGAAGTCGGTGCGCGTCAGCAGCAGCAGAGCCACGGCGGCGAGCAGCATCGCCGCCAGGGCCGACTGCCCGGCGACGGAGAACAGCACGTCCGAGTGGCGGGTGAGCGCCACCGCGCCGACCCAGGCGGCGCCACCGGCGACCGCCGCAGGCACCGGGCCGGTTCTGGGCAGCAGGATCAGGCTCAGTACGGTCACCAGCCCCGAGGGCACCACCCAGCCGAAGGCGATCGGGGACGGGTGGGGGAGGGTCAGGGCGGCGGCGGCCGTCAGCACCTCGGTGGTGGCCAGCACCGCCGCCGTACGCAGCAGCACCAGCCGGAAGGCGCTGGGCGCGGCGACCTGCCCCAGTTCGTACGCCGGGTCCCAGCGCCTGCCGAGGGAACCGGCCACCCCGGCGGCCGGCAGCAGCGGGGCGATGGCGAGGAAGAACAGCGGGGAGCCGCCGTCCGGATCGGCCAGCCGGGTGGCGAGCGCGGCGAAGAGCAGGGTGACGAGGGTGCCGAGCAGCCAGGAGGTACGCAGCGCCGGGGTGGCGACCAGGAGGCGCGCCACATGGTCGGGGACGCGGAGCGCGAGCAGTGCCCGCTCCCAGCGGCCGGGTACGGGGAGGTCGATGGCGTCGTCGAGGCGCTGCCACACGCGGTCCAGCGAGGCGGCGGACGCGCGGTCGGTGAGGTCGCCCAGCCGCGCGCGGCAGTGCGGGCAGAGGTCGAGGTGCGGCTCGACGCGGTGGCGGGTTCCGGTCGGGAGGGTGCCGAGCGCGTAGTGCCGCAGGACTTCGCCGGGGGGGTGTGGTGCGTACGAGGGCCGTGGTGTGCCCGGGGGGCGCGGTGTGCCTGGGGGGTGCGGGTGTTCGCTCATCGCTGTTCTCTCTCCTTCCGCTGCCCATCACCGGTGTGCGCGGGCGCGTCCTCTGGGGCCTCGTCGTACTCCGCGCGGGCCAGTTCTTCGCGCAGCCGCTTGCGTGCGCGCATGGCGCGCGTCTTGACCGTTCCGGTCGGCAGTCGCAGCCGCTGCGCCGTCTGCCGGGTGGTCAGCCCGTCCAGCACCGTCGCCTGTACGACGTCCCGCAGCTCGGGGGTGAGCCGCCCGAGCGCCGTGTCCAGCGCGCCGAACCTGCCCGATTCCATGGCGAGTTGCTCGGCCGAGGGGGCGGTGCCGCCCCGCAGCGCGCTCAGCGCGCGCTGAAGTCGGCTCTGTGCGCCGTGGGTTCGGGCCGCGTCCACCAGCCGTCGGCTGGCGATCCGCCACAACCACCCCCCGAAGTCCTGTATTTCGGGCTGCTGCCCCTCGGCACAACGCCGCCACACCGCGAGGAACGACTCCTGGACGATGTCGTCGAGCTGTCCGGGATCGGCGCACCGGTAGCGCAGCCGAGCGGCCAGCCAGGGCGCGTAGCGGCGGAACAGCGCCTCGAAGGCGGACCGGTCGCGCTCGCGCAGCGCGGCGAGCAGCTCCGCGTCCGACGGCTCGACGGGCGGCAGCTCGGCGGTCGACGGTTCGACGGCCGACGGTTCGACGATGGCCGGCAGCTCCGCGCTCGGCGGCCCCGCGTCCGGCGGCCTTGCGCTCGCGCTCGGCGGCCCCGCGCCTGGTAGCCGCGCGTCCGACGGATCTCTCTCCGTGGTTGGTTCCTTCCCCGTGGTCACACTCACACATGCTCGTCGGAGGAGGTCGGCTCGGCGGTTCGCAGCAGAAATGTGACGTGCGTCACTGTCTGCTTCTGGGGCGGGCGGGGCGCACGCGCTCCGTTTTCCGCCGGTGCGGCCGGCTTCCGGGCGGGCGTGCGGAGGGGGCGCGCATGTCAGCCGCGAAGCGGGGCGCGGTGCTCCACTCGCCTGCCGCGTCAGGCCCCTTCCAAATGTAAACGGATCATTAAAGGGATCGTTAAATTCCGATTATTTCTTCCTTGCTCGATGTGCTGATCGGGTCCTAGCTTGGTCGTCGTTGGCCGGTAATGGGGGCGGAAACAACGGACCCGAGACCTGGACCGGCGAATGGAAGAAGACATCGAGTGGGGGAGAAAAATGAATTCCTTGAAGCGCGGGTTAGCGGTCGCGGGTGCCGTGGCGATGATCGGCGTCGGCTCCATGGGCACCGCCTCCGCCGCCGGCACGGCGGCATCGGGCAACGTCGGCGCGCTGGCCAGCCCGCCGAGCTGCGTCAGCTCGTGGACCACGACCAACTACGCCTACGCGAAGAGCGCGTGCAGCGGTTCCTACACCATCAAGTTCGTGTGGTCGTTCGGCCGGGACAGCGACTGCTTCACGATTCACCCCGGCGCGCAGTGGAGCCACAAGCGGCCCAGCTCCATATCCGGATTCGACGGCCTGCGGCTTTGCTGATCGTTTCGATCGGCGGCCTGATCCGCTGAATTCGATCCGATCGGCGGCGGCTTTGAGTCCGCGAGCCCGTAAGCCCGTGAAATAAGCGTGTGGCTTCCCGAACTCGACCTTCGGGAAGCCACACGTTCGCATTTTACGGCCCTCCGCCCGGCCGTTCAGCAGGCACACGGACCACGGGAGGTACACGGGGGCGCGGGCGCGTAAAGGCGAGACGCCCGGGCCCCGGCGCGCCGTACGGGGCACGGGCCCGTGGGGGAGGCGCCGCCGGGTGGCTGAGCGGTACTACTGGACCCGTACAGCCGAAGCCGTAAGGCCGAAGCCGTACTACCGAGCCCGTACAACCGAGCCCGTACCACCGAGCCCGTACCACCGAGCCCGTACAGCCATCGGCCTTACAGCCGTCAGACCCACAGCCGCCGTCCACCGCCAAGCCGCCGCCCCTGAGAGGCCCGTCATGCCGCAGCAGCCCAGCGCCAGCCCCAGCCCCAACCCCAGCGCCACCCCCAGCACCAACAGCCACACCCGCGTTCTCGTGCTCAACGGCCCGAACCTCAACCTCCTCGGCCGCCGCCAGCCCGAGATTTACGGCACCGACACGCTCGCCGACGTCGAGAAGCTCTGCGCCGAAACCGCCGCGTCCCACGGACTGGAGACCGACTTCCGCCAGTCCAACCACGAGGGGCAGCTCGTCGACTGGATCCAGGAGGCCCGCGAGCACCACGCCGCGATCGTCATCAACCCGGCCGCGTACACCCACACCTCGGTCGCGATCCGCGACGCGCTCGCGGCCTGCGACGAGCTGCCGATCATCGAGGTGCACATCTCCAACATCCACCGGCGCGAGGAGTTCCGGCACCACTCCTACGTTTCCGCGATCGCCGACGGGGTGATCGCCGGGTGCGGGATCCAGGGGTACGCGCTCGCCGTGCAGCGCGTGGCGCGGCTGCTGGAGCAGCGCGAGGGGAGGCCGTAGTACCACCCACCCCGTAACCCTCACAGCCCTCACGTCCCTCACCGACGCGGCGTCGCCGTAGCCCGTCGTCCCCGGGTCAGCGGGTAGCAGGCCAGCCCGATGAGCACGGCGGTGAAGTGGCCGACGTCGGTGAAGGTGCGGTGGGTGAACAGGGGCGTGCCGAAGAGGATGAGCATCACCGCGAGATACGGCAGATGCCACGGTCTGGGCACCCGGTAGGTCAGTACGCCGATCACCCCGGCCAGCGCGTAACTGACCCCGATGTCCAGGGTGGTGACCGCCGACTGCGGGGCGCGGCCGTCGTGGATGGCCAGGCTCAGCACGCCCTCGCTGATCAGGGTGGCGCCGACATGCGCGAGCGCGGCGACGGCCAGCCAGCGCAGGGTGCCGAGCCAGTGTTCGGCGGGGGCGTGGAAGACGGTGAACAGCACGGCGTACGGCAGCCACGTACCGCCGTCGAGCCAGAAGGCGCTGGAGACCAGCACGCGTACGGGGTCGGTCGACAGCTCGTGGATGTTGGTGGAGCGCTGCCGCAGGAAGTGCTCCTCGAAGTGAGGTGACATCCCGTGCAGGGCGACGGTGGTGACGAAGAGGGCCGCCAGCCAGAGGTACGTGCCGGGGGCGCTCGTGATCCAGACGCGGACCTTGTGGAGGAAGCGGCGCATGCGCATGGGCCGATTCACCCATGCGCCCGGGACGGGACGCGTGAGTGACATTCCGGCGTGAGCGAATTCCCGGGGAGCGGACGCGCCGAGGGACCACCCGATGCCCGCGGTAGCCGGGGGAGGGGGAAGGCTGGACCCCATGACCATGATTCGCACCGCGACACCCGCCGATGTTCCCGTGATCCACGCGATGGTCCGGGAGCTGGCGGAGTACGAGAAGGCCCTCCACGAGGCACGCGCGACCGAGGCCCAGCTCCACGAGGCACTCTTCGGCGACCGCCCCGCCGCGTACGCGCACATCGCCGAGACGGACGACGGCGAACCGGCCGGCTTCGCGCTCTGGTTCCTCAACTTCTCGACCTGGCGCGGGGTCCACGGCATCTACCTGGAGGACCTGTACGTACGCCCCGACCGCCGTGGCGGCGGCCACGGCAAGGCGCTGCTGGCCGAACTCGCCCGGATCTGCGTGGAGCGCGGCTACGAGCGCCTGGAGTGGTCCGTACTCGACTGGAACGAACCGTCGATCGCCTTCTACCGCGCCTTGGGCGCGCTACCGCAGGACGAGTGGACGGTCTTCCGCCTGACGGACGAGGCGCTGGTCAGGCTGGGTGGGGCGGGGTGAGGGTGGCGCGGTCCCTGCGGGTCAGTACCAAGAGGTAACGGGGGTGGGCCGGTGGTGAGGTGCTGGGTGCTTGGTGTGGGGTGGGCCGCCCCTCCTCCTGCCAGTGTCGCGCCTCCAGGGGAGGAGTAAAGGGCGCTCCTCCGTCGCGTCGGCTGCGCCGACTCCGCTGCGCTCCGCCCTTGACACCTCCCCTTCCGGCGCGTGTACGGGAGAGGGGGGCGGCCGGGGGGAGGGGGCCCGGGGGGTCTGCTGTTCTGCCACTCGGTTCAGGGGCTGGCGGGCGGGTGGGCCCTGCGGGGCGCGCGGTAGAGGAATGGGGTGACTCGGCACCGGCTCAGCGGCCGACCGTCCGCTGTTTGCTGAGACGCAAGCCCCGCTGGTCACCGATGCGCTGTGGTGCCCGGAAGGCGGACGGGTTCTGCGGCCCGGCCGGGTCTGCGGGCCGTATAGCCCATCCATATATCCCATACGGGACGGTTTGGCGGGCTCCTGGGGGCCACCTCGGGCGGCACGTGTGTCCTCAGGTGCGTTAGCGGCACTCCACGACGCATAGACGGCCTTCAAGGGCCCACTTGCCGCCACCCACGTCCCAGCAACCCCACCACCCACACCACGGTGACCAGCGGGGCATGTGTCCGAGGAACAGACGGTCGTCAGCCGCTGAGACCAGCCGGACAGCCCCATTCCTCTGCCGCGTGCCCCGCAGGGTCCACCGGGCCGCCGGACCCTGAGCCGAGTGGCAGTAGGGCGGACCCTTCGGGCCCCCTCCCCCCCGGCCGCCCCCCCTCATCCGCACTTGCGACTCCGGGGGAGGTGTCAAGGGCGGAGCGCAGCGGAGTCGGCGTAGCCGACGCGACGTAGGAGCGCCCTTTACTCCTCCCCCGGAGGCGCGACACTGAAGGGAGGAGGGGCGGCCCAGCGCCAAGCACCTCGCCCCCGGCCCGCCCCGGTTACCTCTTGGTACTGACCCGCATTGGGCGTCCTTTACGCGCCCCCTTCTTCGTGGCCGATGCCGGGACCGGCATCAGGGCCTCGGCCAGGGCCGAGGCGCTGCGTGTCCTGGGCTCGTAGGCCCAGGAGGTAGCCCGCCTGGAAGCGGCTGTCCGCGCCCAGTTCCTCCATCAGTTCCGCGATGTGCCGGCGGCAGGTCCGCAGGGACATGCCCAGCTTCCGGGCGATCACCTCGTCCTTCGCCCCCTCGACCAGCTGCCCGGCGATCGCGTCCCGCAACTGCGTTGTCGTCGCCGCCGTATAGGACGCGGAGAAAGGTTCCGCCAGCCCCCACGCGGTGGCGAACACCGAACGGAGGAACGCGACCGCCGACGGTTCCCGCAGCACCACGGCGGCGTCCGGGTTGTCCCAGACCGGCAGAAAGGCGGTTGACCGGTCGAACACCAGCATCTTGCCGAAGAGTTCGCTGAGTGTCCGCACCTCGCCCCCGGCCGCGCTCACTTCGCGTACGTACTCCTGCGTGCCGGGGCTGTAGCGGGCGGTGTGCTGGTAGAGGGTGCGCAGCCGTACCCCACGGCCCAGCATCTCCAGGTCCCTGGGCAGTGCCCGTTCCAGATGGCCGGCCGGGCGCGCGCCGCCCGGCTGGACGGTCAGGGCCTCCTCGGTGCACCGCGCCGCCGCGTCCTGGATCAGCAGCATCACCCGGCCACGGGTCTTGACCACCTCGACCGCGCCGGAGTCGGCGCTGCGCCGGTGTATTTCCTCGTAGAGGGGGATCAGTGTGCTCAGCCGCGACCGGGTGCGTTCGAAGCTCTCCAGGCGGCGGCGCAGTACGTACTCCTCCGGGCCGACGAGTTCGGCCACTGCCGAGTACGGACTCACCGCCCGCCAGCGCACCCGGCCCGGGCCGGGGTCGGGGCCGCCCTCGTGGTCCTCAACCACCAAGCAGTGACGGATGAGTTCGGCGGCGAACCGCTTCGCCTCGCCCTCCGTCACACCCAGCTTCGCCGCGAGACCGTCCGTCGGCGCCGGGCCGTTCTCCAGCAGATGGGTGTAGAGCTGCAATGCCTCGGGATCCAGGTCGCCGAAGTCGTCGGGTTCGGCTTCCGGAGACTGCCGCAACACTTCCTTCGGTCCTCCGGCCGCCACTCTCCGCTTACCTGTCATGGTCACAACATTTCCCCTCCTTTCCCCCGGCCCGGTAGAGCGATTTTCGTGCGCAGGGGTTCCGGAAAACGGCGATCCTGACACGGACGTTTCCCGGCCCCCCTCGAAGGCGTGCGCGGGCGCTGTCGCGATCCCGCCCCCAGGAACTTGGCGTGTTCATGGCGTATTTGGGTGGCGTCTCCTGGACGTTCCGCAGCGGACCGTACAGGCCGGCGGCCTCATTCCGGATCCCATCCGTCCCCCTTCTCGCCACGATGCCCGTTAACCTCCCCCTCCACTTCCTGCACGCATGATGCTGAGGGCATCCATTGCTGGACCGGAAGTTGTCCTTTGTAGATTCTTGACCCACAGGAAAGACCTCGGCGGATGTGTCACTCAGCAGCTCATATTCCATCCTTGGAGTACGTCATGAAGCTCATCCTGGACACCGAGTGGTAGTGGTGGGGACGGCATCGCGAAAATCGCCGTCGTTGCCGTTGTCCTTGGTAACTCTCCTCGGTAACTTCCCTCGGTAACTCTCCTCGGTATCTCCGTACAGCGCCTCCCTCCGGCGTGTCCCCGCGCCGCTTTTACGGCTTGTGCGCCACATGTCGAAAGAACACGTCCGCAACGCGTTCGCAACACGTCCGCAGGGCGTGCTCGAAGCCGTGCGTGAAGTTCCGCTCAAAGACGCGCGAAGCCGTGCTCGAAGTCGCATCCGAAATCCCGCTCAAAGCCCGCCGTATCTGGCCTGCTTTCTCTGACCCACCCTTCCCCAGAGGAGTCGTCATGAGCAAAACCCGGATTCGTATCGCCACGATGGTCGTCAGCGGGATCGCCGCCACCGCGGTCCTCCTGCCGAGCGCCACCGCTTCCGCGGCCCAGGCCCCGGTCCCGCCGCGGACCAAGGTGTCCGGGACCGTCTCGCACGTCTCGAACACGGACTACGCCACCGCGGCGCTCGGCACGGCCTCGACAGGAGTGACAACGGCGCTCGGGGCCAAGTCCCTCGGAAAGCCCGGGGCCGCACCCGCGAAGCAGGGTGAATACGGGACAGCCGCGGCGCATGTCGCGGTCATCAGAGCCGTCGTCAATATCACCAAGGCGATCGTCAAGATCATTACGAACGCCATTCAGAACAAGCAGAACCGCGAAGGCTATGTGAAGAGCCTCCGCGAGGGCGCTTTCTACGACGCCGGCCAGAAGTACAACGTCATGATCATCAACAGCTCCAACAAGTACTCGTTCTCGCTGGGCGGATTGGTGTACGACGCCGAAGGATCCGGCATCCACGGCAAGTACCGGATCCTGGTCTTCGAGTCGGGCACCTTCACGAACAAGGGCGACGGCGGCTACATCAACTGGGCCTTCCGTGGCTGGTTCGAGCGCAACGGGATGACGGTGAACTTCCGCCGCTCCTGGTAATCCTCCCTTTCCCTCGTCCCTTTCCCCATCCCCGGCCGGTTCCGGCCGCCTTCCACCAAGGGAACTTTTTATGCGCCGCAACACCGCTCTCGTCTCGGTCGCCCTGACCGGGCTCGCCCTCGCCGGGGGCCTCGCCGCCCCGGCCCAGGCCGCCACCGGCCCGGCCTCCACCGCCGCGACCGCTGCCGCCAACGCCGCCACCGCCGCCAAGGCGTCGGCGTCGAAGGCGCCGACCGGCGGCGAGTACACCGTGGCCACCGTCGCGACCGTCACCATCCACGGGGACCAGCTCGGTCGCGGAAAGCAGGTCACCGACGCGATCCGTAGCGTCACCACCAACAACCGCGGCGACTTCGTCAACCAGGTGAAGGACAAGATCTTCACCGCGGCGGGCGGGCGCCACAACGTGATGGTCTTCAACCTCAGCCAGAACCACAAGGACCGCTTCAACAACGTCCGGCTCTACGCCAATGTGAAGTGGGACAAGATCCACTACGGCGTGTGGATCTTCGAGTCCGGTGAATTCACCAACCTCGGCGACGGCGGCTGGATCAACTGGGGCTTCCGCGGCTGGTTCGACCGCAACGACAAGCACGTGAAGTTCAGGCGCTCCTGGTAACGCAACACCTCGCGGTCACACGCCGAAGGCGTCCGACTGAACGGCCTGCACGAAGGCGGTGAACGCCGGCGCCGGGAAGACAAGCACGGGCCCGTGCGGGATCTTGGAATCCCGCACGGGCACGGCGCGTTGGCCGCTGTCGGTGGCGACTTCGAGGCACTGGCCGCCGTCCGAGTTGCTGTAGGTGCTCTTGCGCCAGCGGGCAGCGGCCTCGACGCACTGGCCGCCGTCTTGGTTGCTGTAGCTGCTTCGGCGCCAGCGGATGGCGTTCACGTCCGTGAGTGACACAACACTTCCTTCCGGCGGGAGCCAGGAAGTATCAGTGTGCGTCGAGCACGCCCGACTGAACAGACCGCACGAAGGCGGCGAACGCCGGCGCGGGGAAGAGCAGCGCGGGTCCCTCGGGGTTCTTTGAGTCCCGTACGGGTACGGTGCCGGGGAAGTTGACGGCGGTTTCGAGGCACGCGCCGCCGGACGAGTTGCTGTACGTGCTCTTGAGCCAGACAGCGATACTCAGGTCGATGGGTCGCACGAGACCTCCTCCAACATTTGCGTGATGAGGTTCCGTGACTCGGCTGGTGACAATGCCAAGTCACGAACTGCATCGTAGCGGAGTTGGAGCTGCCGGACCGGTGTCGGTTGTTCGATGAGGTCGCCACGGAGTGCATTCTCTGTGTACGCCACCGTGTTGCCGTCCGGGTCGTTCAGGAACATTACGTCAGTGCTGTCCAAGCCGTGCGGCCCAACGGCAAGTGGCAGCACTTGCAGGGTGATTTTGGTGCGCTCGGACATGGTGAGCAGACGCTCAAGCTGCTCCTGCCACGCTTCGGTGTTCGGTAGCGGCGAACGCAGCACGGCCTCGGACAGAATTGTGCGGAAGTGCGGCGGGCACCCACTGTCCAGCAACATGCGACGCCCTACCCGTGCCTCAACCTCTTGCTCCAGTTCAAGACCGTCGATGCCGTCCGCCGCGAGTATCGCCCGCGCGTACCTCTCCGTCTGGAGCAACCCGTGCACGGTGCTGATGCCGAAGTGCCAAAGGTTGACCGCCTCGGCCTCCAGAAGCATGTACCGGCGGTACCGTTCCCGGAACTGCGTCGGGTCACCCATGGCCAGTTCCCACAGCGTCAGCAGCATCGGCGTCGTGCCGTAGAACTGGTCCAGCGCCTGTACGACTTCCGGGCTGCCCATGCTGCCGCCGGTTTCCATCTTGCCGAACAGTGAGTGGTCCCAGCCCAGCGCCTCCCCCAGCTTCCGCAGGCTGAGTTGCTTCTCCTCGCGCATCCGGCGCAGTTCTTCCATGAACCGCTTGCGCGGTTCCTGACTTCGTCCGGTGACGATCCTTCTCGGTGGCATCGTGTGCTGACCTCCGTCGAGCGTGTGGAATTAACGCGACCTGGCGTCGAATCGCCTTCCGCCAGCGGGCATTTGAGTCAATTCCCGGATGCATTCTCGTAACTGCCCGAGCACGCAAGGTAGTGCACCGACCACCCACCCAACCAGGTGTATGGGTGAAAAAGATGTCAGATGGCGACAATATGCCAGATATGCGGATGAGATGGACAGGACTGGGGCTCTTCGTGTTACTCGGAGACCGGTACAGCGTGTTCCGGGCCGTCCAGCGCGAGGATCGCCCCGCCGGGCGCCATCTGCGTCAGCGGTCAGCGCTTCTTCTTCGGGTGGATCTCCGCAGGCGGGAGTTCGAGGTCGGTGCAGCCGCGCCGCTTCGCCTGGTCCTTGGCGAAGGCGTTCAGGAGTGGGCGCAGTTGGCGGCCCGTGAGGTGCCGGTCGCGGATGTCGGTGCCGCGAGGGTAGTCGAAGGCAAGGTAGTTGACCGTCTCGTCGTCGCAGCGCGCACGGGCCCGGCCCAGTTCCTCGCTCATCATCGGCTGGCCGGAGTCGAGATCGTCCGCGTACGCGACGTTGTTCATCAGCAGCCGCTCGAAGGGTTTCTCCGTCCAGTCGCCGTACCAGCCGGAGAAGCTCACCGCCGTCTTTCCGCTCGCGGGGTCCCGGAGGGAGCAGCCCGTGACCGGGGCGTCGGCGTCGGTGTGGGGCACGACGCCCCACTCCGCGCCGTTGGGGCTCTTCGGCAGGGTGAGCCCGGCCAGCCAGCCGCAGACCGTGCCCTTCGCCTTGGCGGGTGGCACGGCGGGCGGTGGCTCGTACGGGGCGTTCCCGGCGGGTGGCGTCGGCAGGGGTGCGGCTCCGCAGCCGAGGCGCTCGGAGGCGGTGTTGGCCATGGAGACGGCGATCCGGGCGGAGGCCGGAGTGGTCTCCTCGCCCCAGGCGTGCACGGTGGTGAGCAGCCGGCGCTGCCGTCCCTGCGCGTCCCGCCCCAGGTCGGGGCAGTCCTGGAGGATGACGGGGCCGAACTCGTTGGCGAGGCCCGGTATCCCGGCGGGGAGCGCGAAGCTGGCCACGAGGGGGATGCTGAACCCGTAGTCGAGTTGCCGCTCCAGATCCTCCGGGTCGGTGTAGGCGTCCACCGCCAGGGCGTAGTGGCGCTCGTCGCGGTTGATGCGGCACTTCATCCGCCCCCGGTCGGCGTCGGTCTCGTCCGTACCGGCCTGGAGGCGTTGGTCCGGCAGGACATCGGCGAGGTCCGAGGCGCGCAGGCTTCCCTCGCAGAGGGTCGCCGCGAACCACTGGTGCTGCCAGTGCTCCTTGGTCGCGAATCCGGCGAGGGCCAGCATGGCGAGTGCCGCCGCCGACCACGCCGGCCACGCCATGACCTTCCCCGTGGTTCTTGCCTTCGATGCCATGCGCGCGTCCCCCGGTCCTCACATGCCCAAAATCCCCGGAATCCTATAAGCGGGCAGGGGAGGGGGCGCGCCTGGCGGTTTGCCCGTCACGCCGCGCGCCTGGCGGTCCGCCCGTCACGCCTCGCGCTGCTGCGGCGAGCGCGCCGTGACCATCGTCATCGCCAGCGCCGCCGCGAACAGCAGGATCACGGCCGCCCAGGCGATGGCGACCGTAAAGCCGTGGACCGTCGCGGTGTTGGCGAGGGCGGTCTTCTGCTCGGGGGTGAGGTCGCCCCGGGAGGCCGCCTCGCGTGCCGCCTTCGCGAAGTGGCTCGTCGCGTAGCTGGTGGCGCTCGTGATGGCGATGGTGTTGAGCAGCGACGTGCCGATCGAACCGCCGATCTGCTGCGCGGTGTTGACGGTCGCGGAGGTGACACCGGCGTCCCTCGGCGCGACTCCCGAGGTGGCGACGGACATGACGGGGAGGAAGGTGAGGCCCATGCCGAGGCCGAGCAGCAGGGTGCCGGGCAGGATGTGGGACACGTAACTGGAGTGGGTGTCGATGAAGGTGAGGCTGAAGAGGCCGCCGGAGGCGAGCAGCAGGCCGGGGCCCATCAGCAGGCGCGGCTGTACGTAGTGCATCAGACGGGCCGCGATCTGGGTCGACGCGACGATGATCATGGCGCTCATCGGGATGAAGGCGAGGCCCGTCCTGAGCGGTGAGTAGCCGAGGATGTTCTGGAGGAAGAACGTCATGAACAGGAACAGCCCGAACATGCCGATCGTCGTCAGACACATGGTCAGCACCGAGCCCGCCCGGCTGCGGTCCTTGATGATGTGCAGCGGCAGCAGCGGGCTGGGCGCGCGCGTCTGCCACCACACGAAGCACGCGAGGAGCGCGACCGCGCCGCACAGCAGCCCCAGGACCATCGCGGACGACCAGCCGCGCGACTCCGCCTCGCTGAACCCGTACACGAGCGCGACCAGCCCGCCGCAGCCGAGGACGACCCCCGGGATGTCGAGGCGCGACTCCTTGTGGCCCTCCCGGTCGTGCAGCAGCGCGAGCGCGCCGGCGACGGCGATGACGGCGATCGGCACGTTGACGTACAGGCACCAGCGCCATGACAGGAACTCCGTCAGTACGCCGCCGAGCAGCAGCCCGATCGCCGCGCCGCCGCCCGCGATCGCGCCGTAGATCCCGAACGCCTTCGCGCGCTCGCGGCCGTCGCGGAAGGTGGTGGTGAGGAGGGAGAGCGCGGAGGGCGCGAGCAGCGCGGCGAACGTGCCCTGGAGCGCCCGGGACGCGAAGAGCATCGCCGGGCTCTGGGCGGCGCCGCCGAGCGCGGAGGCGGCGGCGAAGCCGATCAGGCCGATGATGAACGTACGTTTACGGCCGACGAGGTCGGCGATCCGGCCGCCGAGCAGCAGCAGCCCGCCGAAGGCGAGGGTGTAGGCGGTGATGACCCACTGCCGGTTGCCGTTGCTGAGGCCCAGCTCGCGCTGGGCGGACGGCAGGGCGATGTTCACGATGGTGGCGTCGAGGACGACCATCAGCTGGGCCATCGCGATGACGGCGAGGCCCCACCAGCGGTGGGTCTCGGGGTCGGTGTCGGAGGTGCCGGGGGCGCGTGGGGTGTGTGGGGCACTGGAGGTGTGTGGGTCGGCTGGGGGCGTCGGGTCGCTTGGTTCGCTCATCGACGGTTTCCCTCCCCATGGGGTTCTGTGATGGCATCGCGTTACGCGTATCACCACAGAACACCATGAATCAGGCAGGCTCGCTACGGCTCCAGCACCACCTTCCCCATCGTTCCGCGCGTCTCCAGCGCCCGGTGCGCCCGCGCCGCGTCCGCCAGCGGGAAGCGCTGTACGGCCGGACGCAGCCGGCCCGCCTCCGCCTCCGCGAGGGCCCGGTCCTCCAGGGTCCGTATGTCGCCGCCCGCCTTGTCGAGCATCACCGGGCCGAGCACGGTCTCGGAGGTGATGCCGCGTTCCGCCAGCTCCTCGGGGGTGAAGGTCAGCGGCGTACCGTCGTGCGGGCCCTTGCCCGACCAGCCGAACACCACATGCTTTCCGCCCTTGCCGAGCAGCTCGACGGCCGCGCGCCCGATCGCCCCGCCGACCGAGTCGAAGACGACGGCCGCGCGCCGGTCGCCGTTGTGGGTGCTGAGGTGCTGCGTGCCGTCGTACATGCCGCCGAGGTACGTCCGTACGCGCTCCGGCCAGTCCGGCGCGGTGTAGTCGACGGCGAGATCGGCGCCGTTCTCCGTCACCCGCGCGACCTTGGCCGGGCCGCCCGCGAGGCCGATGACGACGGCGTCGACGTTCTTGGCGTACTGCACGAGGAGCGTGCCGATGCCGCCGGCCGCCGCCGTGACGAGGACGATGTCGCCCGCGCCGAGGTCCGTGAACTGGAGGATGCCCATCGTCGTACGGCCCGTCCCGATCATGGCGACCGCCGCGGCCTCGTCGAGCACCTCCGGGATCTCGTGCAGCCGGGTGGTGTCGGCGACGGCCAGCTCGGCGTATCCGCCCGGGACCATGCCCAGGTGCGTGACGACGCGCTTGCCGAGCCAGCTCCGCGCCACGCCCGCGCCGAGCGACTCGACCGTACCGGCGACCTCGCGGCCGGGGATGGTGGGCAGGGTGGTGGGGGCGGGCATCGGGCCGAGCTGGATGCCCTCGCGCAGGGCGGTGTCCACGAGATGGACCCCGGCGGCGGCCACCGCGATCCGTACTTGGCCGGGGCCGGGGACGGGGTCGTCGGTCCGCTCGTGGACGAGGTTCTCGGCGGGGCCGAAGGCGTGGAGGCGGATGGCGCGCATGGTGGGCTCCTCGGGGGTCCGGTCGGCCGGGCTTCTCGCCGGGCTTCTCGCCAGGACTTCTCGCCGGCCGACTGGTTTTCGGGTGGACCTCATCAGCGTCCGACCTCAAGCATTGTTGAGGTCAAGCCCCCGCCCCTTGTTCCCCTCGGTCCCGACCCGGGTGGCCACGCCGCGCAGCCGCCGTACCGCCAGCGTCGCCGCCTCGATCCCGCTGTTGAACGACACCTCCGACAGCACCCCGGGCGCCGCCACCGAGTCGCCCGCGAGGTAGACCCCGTGGCCCCGGTCGATGCGCGGCCGGTCCCGCCAGGTGCTGCCGGGCAGGTCGACCGCGCCCGTACGGTTGTCGGACAGCGCGTCGCGGCGCCATACGGTGCGCTCGCGCCAGCCGCGGAACCCCAGGTCGAGCAGGTGCTCGGCGCGTGCGACGCCGTCCGAGCGCCGCTGGTCCGGGGCGAGCGGGAACTGTCCCTGGACCAGCTGCTCGCCCGCCGGGGCCAGGCTGGGATCCGCCGCGCTGAACCGTTCCAGCCAGCCGGGGGCGTCCAGGTCCGAGATGATGAACGGATCGCCGGCGCGGGTGCGGAGCGCCAGATCGAGCAGGACGGTACGGCCGCCGGGCTGGCGTAGCGAGCTGTTCCCGGCGCTCTGCCCGCTGGTGTCGTTTTCGTCGTCCTCTTTAAGGAGGCGGCGGGCCGCGTCCAGTGTGGTCGCGACGATGACGGGCGCGTCCTCGGCGCTGTGCGCGGGCAGGTCGTCGATCCGTACGCCCGTCTCGATCCGTACGCCGAGCTGTTCCGCGTACGAGGCCATCCGGTCGACCAGCGCGCCCCAGCCGCCGACCGGGTACCGCGCCTCGGGCGAGAGCGCGGCGGCGCGGTGGAGCCGCTCCTGTACGAACGCGGCGGAGAGCGAGCCGGGGTCGTGGTGGTAGAGCGCGACGGCGGAGTAGTGGGCGGCGGCGCGGGCGGCTGCCGGGCCCGCCTTCGCCGTTGCCCAGGTCAGGAAGTCGGTGTCGACCGGGGCGTGCTCCGCCGTGCGGCGGGGGAGGGTGAGCAGGCCGCGGGGCGGGACCGCGTGCAGGGTGCCGTTCAGATGGAAGCGGATGAAGGGGCCGCCGGGCCGCAGGGGCAGACCGGCGATGGTGCCGAGCAGACCGCGCTGCCGGAGCCAGGCCGCGTGGGGGCCCTTGATGTAGAGGGCGTGCGGTCCGTCGTTGGTGCGGTACGGGGCGGTCGCGCCCGGGACACGGACGGTCGCCGTACGGGCCCGGCCGCCGAGCGTGCGGTGGCCTTCGTAGAGGGTGACGGGGGCGGCGCCCGACTCGGCGGCGGTGATGGCGGCGGTGAGGCCGGCGAGGCCGCCGCCGATGACGGTGATGGTGGGGGTGGTGGCGCCGGTGCTGGCGGGGTTGGGGTTGGGGTTGGGGCGGCTGGGTTCCATGGTCGTGTTCGCCTTCTTTCGTTCTCTTCTGCTCCGGGCATCTCTCTTTTGTTCGTTCTCTGTTGCGACGGGAACAGGGCGCCAGGATGTGACATCGGCGCGTTGTCAGTGGCGTACGACACCATGGGGGCATGGCACGGAAGACAACGAGGAGCGGGGCTACGGCGGCGAAGCGCGCGGAGGTGCGGCTGCCGCCACTGAGTCCGTACGGCGGCGGGCTGGAGCCGGACGGCGACTACGACGGGCTGGAGTTCACGGACCTGGACCTGAGCGGCCAGGAAGGACCGGGCGCGCGGTTCATCGACTGCGCGCTGCGCGGGTGCGGGCTGGACGAGACGGCGTTGGGGCGGGCGCGGTTCGTCGATTCCGTACTGCACGGGGTCAAGGGCGTCGGCACGGATCTGTCGGGGGCGTCACTGCGGGATGTGGAGGTGATCGACGCGCGGCTGGGCGGGGTGCAGTTGCATGGCGCGGTGCTGGAGCGGGTGCTGTTCAAGGGCGGGAAGATCGATTATCTGAACCTGCGGAAGGCCCGGCTGCGGGACGTGGTCTTCGAGGGGTGCGTCCTGTCGGAGCCGGACTTCGGCGGGGCGGAGCTGGAGCGCGTGGAGTTCCGGGACTGTGTGCTCCGGCGGGCCGATCTGAGCGGGGTCCGGATGAAGGACGTCGATCTGCGGACGGTCGCGGAGCTGGATATCGCGCGCGGGCTCGACCGGCTGGCGGGAGCGGTGATCAGCTCGGCCCAACTGCTCCATCTGGCACCGGCGTTCGCGGCGCAGATCGGAGTGCGGGTGGAGGACTGACGGGGGCACGGACCGGAGGCCCCGATCCGGGGGGAGTGGGGGGTTTGATCGGGGCCTCCATGGTGCTCCGGGGGGACGCGCCTGGGTGGGGGGTTGAAGCGGATCGGATCCGAGTGGATCCTCCTCCGCTTCCCGGCGGTGCCCCGGTAAGGAACCTGTGCCCGGCGGTGCGGGATGTACGCGCGGCGACCCGGAAATCCATGAGTGGACTGTGTGGTAGCTGTGTGGCCACGGTGTGAGGACCGGGCTTCGCGGAGGCGGCTGCGCGGCTCTCGGGCTGTGCGGCTGCGCGGCTGTGGTGTCAGCTGCGGGGGAAGCGGGACTGAAGGTCCCAGATGATCGGGTTGTCGGCAAGCCCCTCGTGCATATCGGCGAGATCCGCGATCAGATCGTGCAGGAAGTCGCGCGCCTCGCGGCGCAGCAGCCGGTGGCCGAAGGTGAGCGGCGGCTCGTCGCCGGGCATCCAGTCGGCCTCCACATCGACCCACCCGAAGCGCCGCTGGAAGAGCATGCGGTCCGCCGACTCGGTGAAGTCCAACTCGGCGAACTGCGGCTTCGCGGCCCGGCTGCCCCGGGGATCCCGGTCGAGCTGCTCCACGATGTCGCACAGCGCCCAGGCGAAGTCCAGCACCGGCACCCATCCCCAGGCTGTGGACACCTCGCGGTCCTTCACGGTGTCCGCGAGATACACATCCCCGCAGAAAAGGTCGTGCCGCAGCGCCCGCACGTCCGCGAGGCGGTAGTCGGTCTGCGGAGGATCGGGAAAGCGCCGGGAAAGGGAATAACCAATGTCAAGCACGGCCCCGATGGTGTCACGCCCCCGCCGCCGCCCGCCCCACGGAGCCCACGGCCGGGTGCCGCCCCGCAGAAACGTCACCGCTCACACGTTCGAGTGAACGTTCCTGGCTGCGTGTGGGGAGGACCGTTTTCCCCTGACAGGGTCGCCCTGTGCGAAGGAGGTCTGTCGTGGCACCGCTTGTTCCGAAGTACGTCCGCCCGCTGAACCGGATCAAGGGACGGATCCCCGCCCTGCTCCCGGAAGAGGCGTTCGAGCTGTTCAGCGCGGTTGGCCCCGAGGGCTGGCGGGTGGAACTCCTCGAAGGCGAGGTTCACGCGGGACCCCCGGCGGACGGAGCGCACGCGGAGATCGTTTCAGAGCTGTGCGGGCAGATTCATGACCATCAAGAGGATCCGCTCCTGCGCACGTACACGGGCGTAGGGCTGGTCCTTTCCGGGCTTACGGCCGACGGCCTGAGCATGCCCGGCAGGGCCATCCCCGACCTTGTCATCGCCCCGAAGGGCAGCTTCGCCGACGAGTTGGAGTTCCATGATCCCGCCCCAGTGCTCCTCGTCGCCGAGGTGACGTCGCGTTCCACAGGGGCGAATGACCGGGGCAAGAAGATCCGGGGCTATGCCCGCGCCGGCATTCCCGTCTACCTGCTCATCGACAGGGAAGCGGACCAGGCCGTCCTTTTCACCGGTCCTGTCGGTGAGGAGTACCGGCGCAAGGAGTCGTACAAGCTCTCCGAGACGGTGCCGCTGCCCGCGCCGTTGGGGTTCGAGCTGGATACCGGCGCGTTCTGAGTCCCGGGCGAGAGGGGGCTTGGCCCTCGGCCTTACGATCGCCGGGTGCTTCGTCCCCCGGTAGTGGTTGTTCCTCTTGTGTTTCTGCTTGTCCTGGCGGGCGGCTGTACTGGTGATGGCGATTTCCCGCGTGGTCCCGTCGGTGCGGCTGGGCTTGGGGATCCGTACTTTCCGGGGCTGGGGAACGGGGGGTACGACGTTGAGCACTATGGGCTGCGCCTTGACTACGCGCCCGCGACCGGGCGGCTCAAGGGCGTCGCGGAGATCACTGCTCGGGCCACCCAGGATCTCGGCGCGTTCTCGCTCGACTTCGACGGGATGACGGTGGACTCCGCGACCATCGACGGCGCCGAGGCCGCCGTGCGTCGGGACGGTACGGAGCTGACGCTGCGGCCCCGGGGGCGGCTCGGGCGGGGGGATACGTTCCGTACGGTCGTCCGGTACTCCGGGGTGCCGCGCCGGATCACCGACCCCGACGGGTCGCACGAGGGGTGGCTCGCGGACCGGGACGGCGGGCGGGCCGTCGCGCTGGGGGAGCCCGCCGGGTCGATGGCCTGGTTTCCCGGCAACCACCACCCGAGCGACAAGGCGGCGTACGACATCACCGTCACCGTGCCGGCCGGGCTCGGGCTCAAGGCCGTATCCAACGGCGAGTTGCGGAGCGAGCGCACCCGTTCCGGCCGTACCTCCTTCGTCTGGCACGCGCCGGAGCCCATGGCCAGCTATCTCGCCACCGTCGCCATCGGCCCGTACAAGACAGAGCGGACCGCCGCGACGGCGGAGACCCCCACCGCGCTCTACACGGCCGTCGACCCGACCGTCGCCAACGACAGCGCCGCGCTGCTCGCCCGGCTCCCCCGTGTCATGAAGTGGAGCGAGCGGATCTTCGGGCCGTATCCGTTCTCCTCCGGCGGCGTGATCATCGGCCGTCCGGGTGACGCCGGATACGCCCTGGAGACCCAGACCCGGCCCTTCCTCCCCGGCCCGACCACCACCGAGACGCTGGTGCACGAGGTGGCCCACCAGTGGTTCGGGAACTCCGTCACGCCGAAGACCTGGCGGGACATGTGGCTCAACGAGGGCTTCGCCACCTACGCGGAGTGGCTCTGGCTCGCGGACACCGAGGGCGTACCGGTACGGGACAGCTTCGCCGAGGCATACGCCGACAAGGCCAACTGGGCCTTCCCGCCGGCCGAACCGCCGTCCGCCGCGCAGCTCTCGGACCCGCCGGTGTACGGGCGCGGCGCCATGGTGCTCCAGCGCGTGCGCGAGGCCGTCGGCGACGACACGTTCTTCCGTATCGTCCGGGGCTGGGCCCGCGAGCACCGGCACGGCAACGCCGGCACGCGCGACTTCACCGCCTATGTGGAGTGCGAGGCGGGCAAGAGCGGGGGCGACGGGAGCACGGGTAAGAAGCTTGATTTGCTGTGGGACGTCTGGCTTTACGGCAAGGCCAAGCCGCCCCTCGGCTGAGCCGCGCCCGCCTTGCACGCGGCGCCAGCTGAGCCGGGTGGGTGCTCGGCACCGCCCACCCGGCCCTTCGGACTACCTGTTGTTCAGAGTCAGACGTTCGGCGCTCTGTCGCGTCAGAGGTTCACGCCGAAGTCCGTCGCGATGCCGACCAGACCCGAGGCGTAACCCTGGCCGACCGCGCGGAACTTCCACTCGGCGCCGTTGCGGTACAGCTCGCCGAAGACCATCGCGGTCTCGGTGGCGGCGTCCTCGCTGAGGTCGTAGCGCGCGATCTCCACGTCACCGGCCTGGTTGATGATGCGGATGAACGCATTCCGGACCTGGCCGAAGTTCTGGCTGCGGGTCTCGGCGTCGTAGATGGAGACCGGGAAGACGATCTTGTCGATGTCGGCCGGCAGCGCCGCCAGGTTGACCTTGATCGACTCGTCGTCACCCTCGCCCTCACCCGTGGTGTTGTCCCCGGTGTGGACGATCGTCTGGTCCGGCGTCGCCTTGTTGTTGAAGAAGACGAAGTGGGAGTCGGAGAAGACCTTCCCCGCCGAGTTCACCGCGATCGCCGAGGCGTCGAGGTCGAAGTCGGTGCCGGTGGTGGTGCGGACGTCCCAGCCGAGGCCGACCGTGACGGCGGTGAGGCCCGGGGCCTCCTTGGTGAGCGAGACGTTGCCACCCTTGGACAGGCTTACAGCCATGGGGATTGTCCTTTTCGTTGTCGTGTGCGGACTTCGAGCCGTCCCGAAGTTACCGTCACACGCCATAACGAGGGCACAGGACCGGGAGGTTCCAGCTTCTTTACTTTCTTTACCCGGAACGGGCCGATGGCCCGAAGTCGGCCTTCCATGGCCGGTTCCGTGGTGGGTGGGTGACCGCGCTTCGGGAAATGCGGGTGACGGGAACGGTCGAACACGGGACCATGGACATATGTCCGGGCCCTCTTCTCATGTCATCCGCGGTTCGGTCTCCCTGCCGGAGGCCGAGCTGATGTGGCGTTTCTCGCGTTCCTCGGGCCCGGGCGGCCAGCACGTCAACACCAGTGACTCCCAGGTCGAGCTGCGCTTCGACCTCGCGAAGACCGAGGCCCTGCCGCCGGTCTGGAAGGAGCGGGCGCTCGAACGGCTCGCGAGCCGGCTGGTGGGCGGTGTGATCACCGTACGGGCCTCGGAGCACCGCTCCCAGTGGCGCAATCGCGAGACCGCGTCCGTACGGCTCGCCGCGCTACTGGCGGAGGCGACCGCGCCGCCGCCGCGAGCGCGCCGCAAGACGAAGATCCCGCGCGGCATCAACGAGCGCCGGCTGCGCGAGAAGAAGCAGCGCGCCGACACGAAGCGGGGGCGGACGGGCCGGGACTGGGGGTAAGGGACGGGCACGGCCTGGGACCCCGGGGGCTGTCCCGGTCAGTCGGCCCCGCGTCGCTGTCCCCGCCAAGGCCCCAAGTCAAGCCCGTACCGCCGCAGTCCGTACCGCCGTCACTGTCCCAACTGCCTGTACCGCCCCTTGAAGTACAGCAGCGGGCCGCTCTCCCCGCCCGGCAGTTCCGCCGTCAGCACCCGCCCGATCACCAGCGTGTGGTCGCCCGCCACCACCCGCTGCTCCGTCCGGCACTCCAGCGTCGCCAGCGCGCCCTCGATCAGCGGCGCCCCGCTCAGCTCGCCCCTGCGGTGCGCCGTGTCCGCGAAGAGCAGCCGGTCGCTGATCCGGCCCTTCATGGAGAACCGGCCCGCGATCTGCCGCTGGTTCTCGGTCAGCAACGAGGCCGCCCACAGCGGCTGTTCGAGGAGCAGATCGTCCATCCGGGAGCCGTTGCGGAGGCTGACCAGCACCAGGGGCGGATCCAGCGAGACCGACATGAAGGCGGTCGCCGTCATCCCGGCGTCCTCTCCGGGCGGGCCGTCCTGGCTGAGTGGGGGTTCATGCGCCGTCACCAGCACCACCCCGGCGGCCAGCCGGGCGAGGGCGGCGCGGAACTCGTCGTTGCTCACCCCCACAGCATGCGGGACGGCGCCGCCCCGCAGGTCGGCGGAGGGGGCGGCGGTGGTCGTGGGGGCGGCGGTGGGGCCGGCGGGGCTCGTCTGGGGCACGCGGAAGACGCTAGTCTCGGTCGTTCCCCACCGCATCGGGCCAGGGGACCAGCCCTGGTCCTAGGACCAGGGGCCCCGCACGCTCGCCGACCCCCTGAGTTTGCGTTCAAAAAGACCGAGGGACTGTTCCCACCAGGCGTTCCGCCCCTCTGTTGCTCATGTGACTTGACTCACAGACGGGGATATTTGTTGACCCTGTGTACCGGACGCACAGCACCCTGTGATTCAGTGGCGAGGACCCTGCAAACACGAGAGCCGATAAGAATCACTGGAGTTGCTGTCGAGGTCTCGGGGAGAGCGAGCAATGGAGACCGAGTCGGAGCCGTACGTCCGCCTTGCGACCCTGCGGCAACTGCATCAGGCCATCGCCGAACTCAACACGGCCCGCAGCCTGGCGGACACCCTTCAGACCGTCGCTGACGGAGTCGTCACCGGGCTGGGTTACGAACTCGCCTGTGTCAACGTCGTCCAGGCCGACGGCGATCTCGTCGTGGCCGCCTTCGCCGGCAGCACCGCCGCGGAATCCCTGATCACCGGCCGGGTCGGCTCCCGCGGTTCCTGGGAGCGGCGGCTTGCGATGGGCGAGAGCTGGGGCGATCTGCGGTTCATACCGCACACCGAGGGCTGGGTGCTGCTGGAGGACGACGTTCCGCAGTGGTTCACCGAGGGCCCGTACCCCCGCTTCGAGGACGAGTGGCACCCGCAGGACCGTTTGTACGCCCCGATGTACGCGGCGGCCCGCCGCGACCCCCCGGCGCACGCCAGGGGCGGCGGGGGCGAACTCCTCGGCGTGATATCCGTCGACCGGCCGCGCGGCGGGCGCCGGCCGGGGCCCTGGGGGCAGGAAGCCCTCCAGATGTACGCGTCGCAGGCGGCGATTGCGATCAGTAACGCCCGGCTCCGCGCAAACATGCAGCGCGCGCTGGTCCGGCTGGAGCGCGAACAGCAGGCCCTGCGGGCCAGTGAGGAATCCTTCCGGCAGGCATTCGAGTACGCGCCGAGCGGTATGGCCATCGCCGAGATGGGCGGCGACCAGCACGGCCGGCTGCTGCGCACCAACGACGCGCTCTGCCGCCTCCTGGGCCGCCCCGCCTCCGCGATGCGCCGGCACTCCTTCTCCGACCTCGTCCACCCCGAGGACATCGGCACCCTGCTGCGTACCTCCGCCGAGGGCGGCCGGGCCGAGCTGCGGCTCGAACGCCGGGACGGCACGTACGTCTGGGTCTCGCTCCGTAACTCGGTGGTCGCCGACACCACCGACGGCCCCCGCTTCCTGCTCACGCACGTCGAGGACATAGAGGAGCGCAAGGGCCGCGAACTCCAGCTCGCGCACCGCGCCTCGCACGACTCGCTCACCGGCCTCCCCAACAGCGCCGAACTGCGCTCCCGGCTCAGCGCCCGGCTCTGCTCCCGTCCGCACGCCCTGCGCGAGACCGCCGTCGAGGCGCTGGACGCGGCGTACGGCGGTTACGACGGCACGGTGGTCCACAAGCCGGGCTACGACCCGTACGACGGCTATGACGGGTACGGCGGCTACGACGCGTACGAGGAGACGTCCGGCGGCCCGCGCGGCGGCCCCTTCGACCACCATGTCCACCTCGTCGCGCCCACCGAGAGCGGCGGCGGCGCCCCGGCGGAGGACGGTGGCGACGGCGCCGGGGACGACGGCACGAAAGGGCTCGCGGTCCTCTTCTGCGACCTCGACGGCTTCAAGTCGATAAACGACCGGTTCGGCCACAACACCGGCGACGAGGTGCTGATCGAGGTCGCGCGCCGGCTGACCACGGGCGTACGGGACGGGGACACCGTCGCGCGGCTCGGCGGTGACGAGTTCGTGGTGCTCGCGGACGGACTGGGCGCGGCGGACGCCGCCGATCTCGCCGTACGCCTGCGGAACGCGATCATCCCGCCGATCCGGGTGGACGGCCGGGCGGTCCGGGTGGGGGCGAGCTTCGGCATCAGCTGGGCGAGTTGCGGGATGTCGGTGGAGGAAGTGCTGCAATCGGCCGACCAGCGGATGTACATCGAGAAGCGCTCGCGGAGCAAGGCGCCGCGGCGGGCGGGGTAGCGCGGTAGCGCGGCTCGTTCAGTGGGTGGTGCCCCGCCGGGTCGTGCTCCGATGAGTCGTGCCCCGCTGAGCGGGGAGCCGTGACCGCTGGGCGGTGCGGTGGTGGGCGGCGGGTGGTGAACGGTGTGCGGTGTGCGGTGTCCCCGGAGTCGCAGAAACGTCTCCGCCCGTTCGGGACAGGGCTGGGACATGTCCGCTATCCGTTCTTCACCCAGGACTTGGAGACTGGCTGCACGCGTCAAGACCCGTTCGTAGGATTGCCCGTACGAGGTAGGCTCGGGCCGGTCGGCGACGCTGGCGAGAGGGTAAGGAGTGACCAGGGAATGACGGCCGGGAACAACGGCGCGAGCAAGCCCGAGGACGACGATCCGTTCGGCTATCTGTACGAGGACGGACAGGCAGCCGCCGCCGCTCAGCGCGGCCAGGCGGGCGGCTACGGCTACCCCGGCCCCGCGGCCCAGCCCGGCGTGCCCAGGACCTCGTACAACCAGGTCAGAGCGGTGGGCGACCGCCGCCAGGCGGCTCCTCCGCCGCAGCAGGCCCCGTACGGCGGCCAGCAGGCCCAGTACGGTCAGCAGCAGCAGGCATATGCCCAGGCGCCCACGACCGCGCATCCCACGATCGACCCCCGCCAGCTGCCCGGGCAGCGCGGCGCCGGTGGCGGACGCGGCAGCGGTGGCGGTCCCAACAACAGGGGCCTGCTGATCGCGGCGGTCGCTGTGGTCGCGGTCGTGGTGATAGGTATCACGGTGGCGCTGATGAACGGCGACGACAAGAAGGACGGCGACGCGGCCCCCTCGGGCGGCGCCAGCTCCTCGGCCGGAGAGCCCACGTCGCCCAGCAGCGCCCCGAGTGAAGACGCCGACGATGACGACGCGGCCTCGGGCGAACTGCCCAAGGGCGACGCGGCGGTCATGAAGCTCACGTCCCCCGCCGCGATGTCCACCGACATCCCGGGCGCGAAGAGCGAGAGCGGCGCGTACATCACGCTCAACGGAGCGGGCGCGGCTGCCAGTTGGACCTTCGATGTGCCCGACTCGGGTAAGTACACGGTCTTTGTGACGTACGGCGTGCCCGGCAAGGACGCGGACATGACGCTGAGCATCAACGGCAAGGCGATCGACCGCCCGCTCAATATGAAGAACTTCGCCCATGCGCCCGAAGGGGACTGGGAGAAGGGCTGGACGAACACCTACGCCTGGATCAACCTCGAAAAGGGATCCAACACGATCAAGATCTCGTGCGAGGACGGCAACCAGTGCGAGGCGGCGCTCGACCAGTTCGCCCTCAAGACGGACTGGGTCAAGGGCTGAGCTGACGCGTCGTTCCGCTCTGACGCTGTCTGTGGCTCTCTGCCGCTCTGACCGGTTGGCTTCGGGCGACCGGTTACGGCGCCGGGTGTTCCGTGACCCGTATGCGCGGTAGCAGTTCCTCGTACGCCGTCGCGTCGAACTCGCCCGCTACCGGGGAGAGTACGGTCGCCGTCGACAGCGCGACCGCGCGGCTCAGCCGGGTGGGCCAGGGGAGGCGTTCGACCAGGCCGGAGAGGATTCCGGCCACCGCCGAATCGCCCGCGCCCGTCGGGTTCCCCCGGGCCGGGGCCGGGGGCGCGGCGCGCCAGAGGCCGTCCGGGGTGGCCGCGAGGATGCCGTCCGGACCGAGGGAGGCGATGACGGCGTGCGCGCCCCGGCGCCGGGTGTCGTGCGCGGCGCGCAGGGGGTCGCGGGAGCCGGTGAGCAGGGCGAGTTCGTCGGCGTTCGGCTTCACCAGGTCGGGGCGCGCGGCGACGCCCCGGCGCAGCGGCTCGCCGCTCGTGTCGAGGAGTACGGGGACCCCGGCGGCCCGCGCCCGCCGGATCAGCTCCGCGTACGCGCCGACATGGATCCCCGGCGGCAGGCTGCCGCAGAGCGCCACGGCCTCGGCGCCGGGCACGAGCCGGTCGTAACAGCTCAGGAACGCGGTCCACTCGGCGGCCGAGACCGTCGGCCCCGGCTCGTTGAGCTGGGTGGTGTCACCGGTGGCGGTGTCGACGACCGCGATCGTGCGGCGGGTGGATCCGGAGATCGGCAGGAGCGCGTCCACGGGCCGGGGCCGCCCCCGCCTCCCGTGCCGTCCGTCGGCGGGCCGCGCCGTCGCGCCCGCGCCCAGCAGCTCGCGCAGCACATCGCCCGTACGGCCGCCCGCGAAGCCCGTGACCACGGTCTCGTGCCCGAGCGCCGACAGCACCCGCGCGACGTTCAGGCCCTTGCCGCCGGGGCGTTCGACCACCTCGGTGACGCGGTGGGTGGTGTGCGGGATCAGCGCGGCGGTGCGGTACGTGATGTCCAGCGCGGTGTTGAGGGTGACCGTCAGGATCATCCGTCACGCCTCCGGGAACGGGCTCGCTCGCTCATGGCCGGCTGTCTGCCGGCGCCGGCCGTCGGGCCATGGGTGCCGATCATTCCAAAAAGTCGGCGGTCGGCCCAGCCCCCCGGCCGTACGAGCCTGAGCCGACACCCGGCCGGACGAGCCCCGGCCGGTCGAGCCCGCGTGCCGTAGAGCGTCGTACCCATGGCGCGTATGATCATCCGTTTGGAAGGCAGCCAGCCCCACCTGCCCCGCCTTTCCGCCACCCGTCGTCGCTTCTGCGTATTTCCGGGCCTGAAAGGGCAGTTCACCCATGATCCCGACTCCTCGCGGGCGGCGGTTCCGTACCGCCCGCGCCCTGTCCGTCGCCACGGTGACGGCGTCCGGTCTGCTGGGGACCGTCACCACCCCCGCGACAGCGGCGGCGCCACACGCATCGGCGCCGACCGCTCTGGCTCCGGCCGCCTCGACCCCGGCCGCCGTACCGGCCGCCGACTGCGTATCGCCGTCCTTCACGCGGCAGTTCTTCCCCAACACCACCTTCTCGGGCAAGCCCAAGAAGACCGACTGCGACAAGGCCATCGACGAGGACTGGGGCACCGGCGCGCCCGTCTCCGGGCTGCCGAAGAACGGGTACGGCGTCCGCTGGACGCTGACCAGGGACTTCGGCTCGGGCGGCCCCTTCACCCTCAACGCCGCCGCGCAGGACGGCATACGTGTGTACGTGGACGGTGTGCGCCAGATCAACCTCTGGAAGGACGTCTCCGCCACCGCGAAGAAGACCCGCGACATCACCATCCCCAAGGGGAAGCACAAACTGCGCGTCGACTTCGTCAACTGGAGCGGTCGCGCGGTCGTCAAGTTCGGTTACGTGCCCAGGACTTCCAAGTCGGTGGACAAGACCGCGCCGCTCGCACCGGCCGGAGTGAAGGCCGTACCGGACATCCCCACCGCCGGGGCGAAGGTGACGTGGCAGGCCAACAAGGAGATGGATCTCGCGGTGTACCGCGTCTACCGTCGCCTCGTGGGCAGCTCCATGTTCACCAAGGTCCGCACGACCACCGCGACCAGCTACATGGCCACTCTTCCCTCGCCCGGCAAGGCGTACTTCTACGAGGTCAGGGCTTACGACAAGGCCGGCAACGAGTCCGTGGGCGGTGTCAGTCAGCCGGTGACCGGGATCCAGGTCACGACGCCGGCCGATTTCGTCGCGCGGGGAGAGGACACGGGCACCGTACTGACCTGGAAGAAGGTTCCGTGGGCGGTCCGTTACGACGTGGAGCGCGAGAACGAGGACGGTGTGCGACGAGGCGCCAGCACCACGGCCAACGGCTTCACCGAGACCAAAGTCGCCCGGTCCGAGGAGTGGCAGTACAGCGTGACCGCCGTGGACGGCGCGGGACGGAGATCGCTGTCCACCGACTCCATCAAGGCCCGTCGTACGGTCGCGGCGCCGCGCGAAGTGACCGCGTCCTCTCCGGTGCCGGGACAGACCGTCCTGACCTGGAAGGTCAACTCCGCGACGGACGGCGACTACAGCAACTTCAACGTCTATCGTTCCGATCGGCTCCCCGTGGACAGCACGACGAGCGAGCCGGTGCGCTGCCCCGTCAGATGGAAGGCGTCCGTCGGCAAACTGGATGAGTACACGTGTACGGAGTCCGGGCTGGAGGAGAACGCCAAGTACCACTACGTGATCAAGGGGTACGACAACTGGCGTGCTGAGTCGCTGTCCTCCGCCACGGTGTCCGTCACCACCATGGAACGGGATCTCGTACCACCTGCCCAGGTCAAGGGGCTCACAGCGACGGCGACGGAGTACGGCGTCGTCCTGCGCTGGACTCCCAACACCGAGCCCGACCTCAAGCGGTACGAGGTCCATACCGGCGAGGTGTGGACCGACGAGGAGGACGGCACGCGGATCTGCAACGCCTACGGGACGGCGGCCTACCTGGGTACGGACCGGACGACCTGGATCCATGAATCGAAGCCCAACGGCGAGGAGATGTGCTACTTCATCGACGCCGTCGACACTTCCGGCAACTCCAACTACCGGTGGACCCGTGAGGCCAACATCGTGGCCGTCAACAAGCTTGATCTGCGACCGTCCACCGAGGAGCCCGGAGACTCCCCCGTCAGGAGTTTCACCGCATACGAATCGAACGGCGAGGTCGAGCTGGACTGGTGGTCCGATGACAGCGCGGTGGGCTATCTCGTCCGGCGCTGGGACCGTGCCACGGGAAGCTACCGGACCCTGACCGCCAAACCGCTCACCCGCTCCGAGTACACCGACCGCACCGCCGCGCCGGGTACCACCCACTTCTACCGGGTGAGCGCGGTGTACGCCGACGGTACGGAGTCGGTGCCGGCCGAGGACTGGGTGATCGTGCCACCCGTGAAGTAGCTGATCGAGCCGTGCGGGCGGGTGCCCGCACGGCTCACCCCGTTCACCCCGCGCTGCGCGGGTCCAGCACCCAATCGCCCTTGTGCAGCACGCCCTTGAGCCGGAAGTCCGCGTCCAGGACCACCGCGTCCGCGTCCTTGCCCGGTTCCAGCGAGCCGACCCGGTCGTAGACGCCGAGCAGCCTCGCCGGGGTCGCCGAGACCGCGTCGACGATGTCCTCCACCGGCAGCCGGTCCACCGTCGCCGCCCGCCGGAAGGCGGTGTCGAGGGTGAGGGTGGACCCGGCGATCGAGCCGCCCTCCACCAACCGCGCCACCCCGTCCTTGACGTCGACGGCCAGCGGGCCGAGCTGGTAGCGGCCGTCGCCGTAACCGGCCGCGTCCATCGCGTCCGTGATGAAGGCGACACGGCCCGGACCCGCGCGGTGGAACGCCAACTCCAGTGCGGCCGGGTGCAGATGCGTACCGTCGTTGATCAGCTCGACGGTCACCCGCTCGTCCTCCAGCAGCGCGGCGACCGGTCCCGGCTCCCGGTGGCCGAGCGACGGCATCGCGTTGAACAGGTGTGTCGCCACACGCGCGCCCGCGTCGACGGCCTCGACGGTCTGCTCGTATGTCGCGTCCGTATGGCCGACGGCGGCGAGCACACCGTGCTCCACCAGCAGCCGTACGGAGTCGAGGCCGCCGGGGAGTTCGGGCGCGAGCGTCATCATCGCGGCCGTACCGCGCGCCGCGTCGATCAGCTTGCGCACCTCGGCCGGGTCGGGGTGGCGCAGCAGCTCCGCGCTGTGCGCGCCCTTGCGGCAGGGGGAGATGAACGGGCCCTCGAAGTGGATCCCGGCGAGGTCGCCCTGCTCGACGAGTTCGGAGAGAAGACCGGCGCGCTGTGCGAGGAAGGCCGGTTCGCCGGTGACGAGGGACGCGACGAGCGTGGTGGTGCCGTGGGCGCGGTGTGTACGGACGCCGTGCAGGACGTCGGCGACGGAGCCGGAGGTGAACGAGGCACCGCCGCCGCCGTGGTTGTGGAGGTCCACGAAGCCGGGGACGAGCCAGTGGCCGGTGAGATCGATGCGGTCGATACCGTCGATACGGTCGGTGTGGTTGAGGCCGTCGCGGTCGTCGTGGCCGTCGGGGAGCGCGCCGGTGATCCGGCCGTTCTCGTCGACGATCACCCGGGCGCCGTCCACGGTGCCGGTGGGGAGCACCACCCGGGCGCCGGTGAGAACGGTGCATGCGGCGCGTGCGGCGGGTGAGGCCATCAGGCCGTTACCTCCGATTGTGTGGGGGGTGTGGGGGGAGCGGTGGGGGGAGTACCGGAAGAGGCTTGTGCGGCGGGAGAAGCAGAGGCGGTCGGAGCAGCCGAGGCGCCGGGAGCGGCAGAAGCGGCAGGTATCGCGGCCCGGGGGACCTGGGCCTCCGCCTCCAGCAGGTCCCAAGCCAGCAGCCCCGCCCCCAGACACCCCGCCGTGTCCCCGAGCGCCGCCGGGACGATCTCCGGCAGGGACTGGAACGTCACCCGCGCCTCGACCGCCGCCCGCAGCGGTGTGAACAGGGTGTCCCCGGCCCCGGCCAGGCCGCCGCCGATGATCAGTGTGCGCGGGTCCAGCAGGGTGAGCGCCGTGACCAGCCCGGCGGCGAGCGCGTCGACCGCGTTGGCCCAGATCCGCAGGGCCGCCGGGTCGCCGGACTCCACGGCCTTCGCGCAGTCCGCCGCGTCCGCCGTCGGTTCGCCGGTCTCGGCCGCCCAGGCGCGGCTGACGGCGCCGGCCGAGGCCAGGGTCTCCAGACAGCCGCGCTGCCCGCAGCCGCACTCGGGGCCGTCGGGCCGTACGACGACATGGCCGATCTCGCCCGCCGAGCCGTGCGCGCCCGCCTCGATGACGCCGTTGATCCCGATGGCGCCGGCGATCCCCGTACCGAGCGGTACGAACAGGAACCGGTCCGCGCCCCGGCCCGCGCCGAGCCGCCCCTCGGCCAGCCCGCCCGTGCGTACGTCGTGCCCGAGCGCCACCGGCACCCCGCCCAGCCGGGCCGTGAGCAGCTCGCGCAGGGGTACGTCACGCCAGCCGAGGTTGGACGCGTACAGCGCCACGCCGCGCTCGGCGTCGACGATGCCGGGGACGGCGACCCCGGCGGCGAGGGCGCTCGCGCCGAGGTGCTCCGTACCGTACGCGCGCAGTTCGGCGGCGAAGCCGAGGATGGTCTCGACGACCGCGTCGGGCCCGCGTTCGCGGCCGGTCGCGCGGCGCGCCTCGTGAAGCAGAGCGCCGTCCGCCCCCACGAGGGCGGCTTTCATTCCGGTGCCGCCCACATCAAGGGCGATGACGTGTCTCACGGAGAACAGTCTCGCGTGTAGAGCCCAGAAAGGTCTAGTCCACTGTTCGGGTTTGTTGCGTGTTGTTGCGCGTATCGGTGAGTGTCCATGAGTTGTCGAAGCGTAATCATCTTGAGTGGACCGCAAACCTCCGGATGGGAGAAAATCCGACACCACATAACAACGAGTGACGAAGTAACAACGGGCGAGAACAACACGGGCGGGAACACAACGTGCGACAGCGCTACCCAGGAATGACCGCGGCGATAGCCGCACTCTGTACGACCATGGCGCTGGCCGGCTGCGGCGGTACGGGAGGGGCCGCCGAGGTCACTCTCCAGCTCGTCGCGGCGGATTACGGCACGAACTCGGAGAACAGTTCCTCGAAGTACTGGAAAGCACTCGCCGCGGAGTTTGAGTCCAACAACCCCGGCATCAAGATCGATGTGGATGTCCGCCCCTGGAAGACCATTGACGCGGATGTCGCCGAGAGGGTCGCGAACGGCGACGCGCCCGACATCGCGCAGATCGGCTCGTACTCCCAGTACGCGAAGGCGGGCAAGCTCTACAACGCCGATCAGCTGCTCTCCGTTCCCTCGCAGGCGAACTTCCTTTCGCAGCTCTCCGAGGCCGGAAAGGTCAACCGCGTCCAGTACGGAATGCCGTTCGTCGCCTCCACCCGACTGCTCTTCTACAACAAGGACTTGTTCGAACAGGCCGGGCTGACCGACGCCCCCAAGAACTGGGACGACATCAAGGAAGACGCCCAGGCGCTCAAGGAGCAGGGCGTGACGACGCCGATCGCGATCCCGCTGGGCTCGGAGGAGGCGCAGGGCGAGACCCTGATGTGGCTGCTGGCCGGCGGCGGCGGCTACACGGACACGGCGGACGGCTCGTACAACATCGACTCGCAGCAGAACATCGACACCTTCGACTGGCTGCGGAAGGACCTCGTCGGCGAAGGGCTCACCGGCCCGGTCGCGCCCGGCAAGCTCGACCGCGCGACCGCCTTCAAGGCGTTCACCAGCGGCGAGGTCGGCATGCTCAACGGCCACCCGTCGCTGATGCAGGACGCGAGCAAGAGCGGCATCAAGGTCGGCATGGTGGCGCTGCCCGGCGCCAAGGGCAAGGCCAAGTCGTCGATGGGGGTGTCGGACTGGATGATGGCGTTCAAGGAGAACAACCACCGCCGCGAGATCGGCCGCTTCCTGGATTACGTGTACGAGGACACGAACGTCCTCAACTTCGCCGGCCTGTACGACCTGCTGCCCGTGACGTACAGCGCCAGCGAGGAGATGACGGCGGACGACAACCACGCCGATCTGCGCAAGTTCCTGGAGGCGCTGCCCACGTCCGAACTCCTCCCGTACGGCAAGAACTCCTGGTCGACGGTGAGCGACAGCATCAAGAAGAACATCGGCCAGGCGGTCGAGCCGGGCGGGAGCGCGTCGAGCGTGCTGGGCCGGATCGCGAGGGACGCGGCGACGGCGGAGGCCGCGGAGTAGGTAGCGTGGAGGTGTTATGACCACCACGAATGAGCCGGAAGAGCCGGAAGAGCCGGAAGAGCCGGGGGAGCGGGAGGGTCGGGAAGCGCCCACCGACCCCACCGACCCCACCGAACAGCCGGACGAAGCGGCCGAGCAGCCCGCCCCCACCCCCTCCCTTCCCGTCGGGTCCGGGGGCGGGCTCTCCGACCGCGACCGCGCCATCCTTGCGATGGAGGGCCGCGGCTGGCCGGGGACCGGTGCCAAGGAGCGGGCCATCCGGGAGCGGCTGGGCCTCTCCCCGACCCGGTACTACCAGCTGCTGAGCGCGCTGCTGGACGACCCGAGGGCCGCCGAGCACGATCCGGTGACCGTGAACAGGCTGCGGCGCGTACGGCAGGAACGGCGCGAGCGCAGATAGCCGAGGGCCGGCCGGCCCCGGCGGGGGTGTGGGCGGGGCGCCCACTCGTCTAGGGTCGAAAACATGGGAAGCCATCCGCACCCCCAGCAGCCACCGGACCCCCAGGCCCCCCGCAGTACCCATCTACCGGAACCGACCACCCCCGCCGGCGCCGACGGCCTGGCCGCGCTGCTCGCGCGGCCGGGGAAGGCGGTCGTCGCGCTCGACTTCGACGGCACGCTGGCCGACATCGTCCCCGACCCCGAACAGGCCCGCGCCCACCCGGGCGCCGTCCCCGCGCTGGCCGCGCTCGCGCCGCATGTCGCGTCGGTCGCCGTCGTGACCGGCCGGCCGGCCGAGGTGGCCGTACGGTACGGCGGCTTCGCCGGGGTGCCGGGGCTGGAGCGGCTCGTGGTCCTCGGCCACTACGGCGCCGAACGCTGGGACGCGGCCTCCGGGACCGTCCGAGCCCCCGCACCGCACGACGGCGTGGCGGCCGTCCGCGCCGAACTCCCCGGATTCCTCGACCGGTTCGGCGCCTGGCGCGGCACCTGGGTGGAGGAGAAGGGCCAGGCCCTCGCCGTCCACACCCGCCGCGCCACCGACCCCCAGGCCGCCTTCGACGCCCTCCGCACCCCCCTGGCCGACCTAGCCGCCCGCCACGGCCTGATCGTCGAACCCGGCCGCATGGTCCTGGAACTGCGCCCGCCCGGCATGGACAAGGGCGTCGCGCTGCTGGAGTACGTACGCGAAACGGGCGCCGAGACCATCCTGTACGCGGGCGACGACCTCGGCGACCTCCCCGCCTACGCGGCCGTACGCGAACTCCGCGCCGAAGGCCACCCCGGCCTCCTGCTGTGCAGCGGCACCGAAGTCCCCGAACTCTCCGCCCAAGCCGACCTCCGCCTCCCGGGCCCGGCAGCGGTAGCGGCCTTTCTGGCGGCGTTGGCGGAGACGGTCGCGGCCTGAGCCGCCTGAGTCGTCAGGGCCGTCGTTCCGCCAGGCCCCCCGCCTCAGTCCTGCCGCAGTGCCTCCAGCTGGTCCAGGAACCAGCGCTGCGGTGGGAGGGCCGTCGCCGCTGCGGCCAGGCGCTTCGAGCGTTCGGCGCGTTCGCTGTCGGGGAGGGTGAGGGCATGGCGGAGGGCGGTGGCGGTGGCGGAGATGTCGTACGGGTTGATCACCAGCGCGTCGTCGCCCAGCTCCTCGTACGCGCCGGCCTCGCGGGAGAGGACGAGTGCGCAGCCGTGGTCGGAGACGACGGGGATCTCCTTGGCGACGAGGTTCATGCCGTCGCGGATCGGGTTGACCAGGGCCACGTCCGCCAGCCGGTACGCGGCCAGGGAGCGGGCGAAGTCGTCGTCGACGTGGAGGATGACCGGGGTCCAGCCGTAGGTGCCGAACTCGGTGTTGATCTCGTCGGCCACCCGCCGGACCTCGGCCGTGTAGTCGCGGTAGACCGCCAGATCCTGGCGGGAGGGGTAGGCGAAGGCGATGTGGACGACCCGGCCGCGCCACTCCGGGTGGTCGGTCAGCAGCAGACGGTAGGCGTGCAGGCCGCGGACGATGTTCTTCGACAGCTCCGTGCGGTCCACCCGGACGATCGTCTTCCGGGGCTTGCCCGTGTCCGCGCGGCCGATCTGGGTGCGCAGCGCCTCCATGCGGTCGGCCACGTCCGGGCGGTGCGCGCGCTCGCGCAGGAAGTCGGCGTCGGCGCCCAGGCCGTGCACGCCGACGCGGGTGCTGCCCGTACCGCCGAGCAGTTCCGTACAGCAGGCGGTGAAGGCGTCGGCCCAGCGCCGGGTCAGGAAGCCGGCGCGGTCGGCGCCGAGGATGCCGCGCAGCAGCTGGCGCGCGATGTCGTCGGGCAGCAGCCGGAAGTAGTCCGGCGGCGCCCACGGGGTGTGCGAGAAGTGCCCGATCCGCAGGTCGGGGCGGAGCGCGCGGAGCATGCCCGGCACCAGCGCCAGGTGGTAGTCCTGCACGAGGACCGCCGCGCCCTCGGCCGCCTCGTCGGCCAGGGCCTGCGCGAAGGCGCGGTTGTACGTCTCGTACGACGCCCAGCGGGCGCGGAACTCCGGGCCGAAGGACGGCTCCAGCGGGGTCTGGTAGAGCAGGTGGTGGACGAACCAGAGCGTCGAGTTCGCGATGTGGTTGTACGCGTCGGCGTAGACCTCGGGCGGGACGGCGATCATGCGGACCCGCTGCCCGCCCGTGTCCGCCGGGTCGAGCCGGCCGTCCAGCCGCCGGACGGCCTCGCGGTCGCCCTCGCCGAGCGCCGCGCACACCCAGACGGCGTCCGTGTCCGGGCCGATGGCCGACAGCCCGGAGACCAGCCCGCCGCCGCCCCGCTTGGCGACCAGGGCGCCGCCGTCGCCCACGGCGTACGAGACGGGGCCTCGGTTGGACGCGACGAGTACGTGTGCGGGCTGCTGCGAGACCATGTGCCGAAACCTAGCCCGCGCGGCGAGCGCTCAAACGTACGGACGTGCGGGTGTGACCCGTCAGTCGTGCGGGCCGCGCGTGTTCCGGGTGTCCCGTGCGCTGCGTGTCGCCGCCAGGGCGACCGCCGCGGCGCCCGCGAGCGCGAGCGCCACCCCGCCGAGCAGCCAGAGGCTCTGGGCGGCGGCGTCGGTGAGGGCCAGCTGGCGGTCGGCGTCCGCGATCATCCCGATGAAGATGTGGTTCATACCCATAAGGGACGAATCTAGATAATCGGACTGGTGGGGTGGTGCACGCCGCGCCGGTGTGGGGCGGCGGACCGGTGCGGGGCGGCGGGCCTCGGCCCCTCATTTTTACGCTGCCCGCCCCGCCGTGTACTCGGCTATCTCGCGCATCGGCGGGCGCTCCTCCGTGTCCACCGCGTACGTCCGAGGCGCGAAGCCGCCCTCACCGCCCTCGCGCCGCTCGAACTGCGTCAGCCGCGGCCGTACCAGCTGCCCCAGCTGCCCGACCTGCCCCAGCTGGCCCGCCTGCCCGGCTGCCGCGCGTCCCCGCGACAGCCGTAGCTGCGCCGTGCGGTAGATCGCCGCCGCCATCCGGCCGAGGGCCGCGTCGTCCTGGTGGCGGTGCAGCCGTACCCCTACGTCGACCTGGGCCAGCGCGTCGAGCCCCACCGTGTGGAGCGCGTCGACGAGGAGGCCCAGCTCCACGCCGTACCCGACCGGGAACGGCAGCCGCTCCAGCAGGGCACGGCGTGCCGCGTACTCCCCGCCCAGCGGCTGGACGAAACCGGCCAGCCGGGGCCAGTGCAGATTGAGCAGCGGGCGGGCCACCAGCTCGGTCACCCGGCCGCCCTGACCTGCGGAGGAGCCTGCGGAGGAACCGGCAGCGGGCGTGCTGCCTTCCGTAACGTTCCGCAGCGGCCGGTCGTACATCGCCTTCACGAAGTGCACCTCCGGGTCCGTGAGCAGCGGGCCCACCGTCCCGGACACGAAGTCCGCCGAGAACTCCCTCAGGTCGGCGTCCACGAAGCACACGACATCGCCGCTCGTCACCAGCAGCGACCGCCACAGCACCTCGCCCTTGCCCGGTACGGCCGGCAGCCGCGGCAGGATCGCGTCCCGGTGCACGACACGCGCGCCGGCCGCCGCCGCCACCTGGGCCGTACGGTCCGTGGAGCCGGAGTCGAGCACCACCAGCTCATCGACCAGCGGCGCCGTCCGCGTCATCAGCGCGCGCCGGATCTCGGAGACGATCTCGCCGACCGTCCCCTCCTCGTTCAGCGCCGGCAGCACCACGCTCACCGTGCTGCCCCGGGCGGCCTTCGCCGCCAGCAGCTGGTCGAGCGTACGGTCGGCGGCTGACCAGGAGCGCCTGGCCAGCCAGCGCTCCACCTCTTCCAGCACGTTCGGTACTCCCTGCGCTGATCCGTAAAATCGGGGGGTAAGCCACTGATCAGGATGATCCAGTGGGACCGTGTGTGATCCATCTCGCGGTGCGGACGACTATCTCAGCCGTCCACTCCTTCGGTTACAGTCTTGAACAACACCAGCAGGTGAAACAAACGCACCGGACCCCGGGTCCGGCGTCATAGCGCTCATCCAGAGGGACTGAGGGAACGGCCCGTTGAAGTCCCGGCAACCCTCCCGCCGACCGCGAGGTCACGGTGGGGAAGGTGCCAATTCCGTCTTGCGGCGAAGTACGTCGCGAGGAAGATGAGGAGAAAGGGCCTCGCCATCATGGCTGTGCAGACCGTCCCGAACAGCGTTCCGACCACAGAGTCCGCTGGGACCACCGAGTCCGCTGAGACCGCAGGGACTACCAAGACCACTGAGTCCGCTGGGACTGTTGATTTCGGTCCCGCCGTCGCGCTCTCCTGCCGCGAATGCGGCGAACGTTTCGCCCTCGGCCCCATTTTCGCCTGCGCGAGCTGTTTCGGGCCGCTCGAAGTCGCGTACGAGCTGCCCAGCGGCAACCCCGAAGAGCTGAAGAAGCGCATTGCCGAGGGCCCCGACAACATCTGGCGGTACGCGCCGCTGCTGCCGGTCCCCGCCGATGTGGCCACGAAGCCGAATATCAACCCCGGTTTCACCAAGCTCGTCAAGGCCGACAATCTCGCCCGTGAACTGGGCATCACCGGCGCGCTCCACATCAAGGACGACTCCGGCAACCCGACGCACTCCTTCAAGGACCGTGTCGTCGCCATCGCCGTCGAGGCCGCCCGCGCCTTCGGCTTCACCACGCTCTCCTGCTCCTCCACGGGCAACCTCGCGGGCGCCGTCGGCGCCGCCGCCGCCCGCGCCGGGCTGCGCTCGTGCGTGTTCATCCCGCACGACCTGGAGCAGGGCAAGGTCGTCATGGCCGCGGTGTACGGGGGTGACCTGGTCGGCATCGAGGGCAATTACGACGACGTGAACCGTTTCTGCTCCGAGCTGATCGGCGACCCGCTCGGCGAGGGCTGGGGCTTCGTCAACGTCAACCTCCGCCCGTACTACGGCGAGGGCTCCAAGACGCTCGCGTACGAGATCTGCGAGCAGCTCGGCTGGCGGCTGCCCGACCAGATCGTCATCCCGATCGCCTCCGGCTCACAGCTCACGAAGATCGACAAGGGTCTTCAGGAGCTGATCAAGCTGGGCCTGGTCGAGGACAAGCCGTACAAGATCTTCGGCGCCCAGGCGGAGGGCTGCTCGCCGGTCTCCACCGCCTTCAAGGCGGGTCATGACGTCGTACGGCCGCAGAAGCCCAACACGATCGCCAAGTCGCTGGCGATCGGCAACCCGGCGGACGGCCCGTACGTCCTGGACATCACGCGCCGCACGGGCGGCGCCGTCGAGGACGTCAACGACGAGCAGATCGTTGACGCGATCAAGCTGCTTGCCCGTACGGAGGGGATCTTCGCGGAGACGGCGGGCGGGGTGACCGTCGGTGTGACGAAGAAGCTCATTGAGACCGGACTCCTCGACCCGACGCTCACCACCGTGGTCCTGAACACCGGTGACGGCCTCAAGACGCTGGACGCCGTGGCGCCGACGACCGGGCCGACGGCGACGATCAGGCCGAGCCTCGACGCGTTCCGGGCGGCCGGGCTGGCGACGGACTCCGAGGCCGCGGCGGGCTCCGAGGCCGCGGCGGGCTCCGAGGCCGCGGCGGGCTCCGAGGCCGCGGCGGGCTGACCGGAGTCGGCCGTGCGCCGGCTCGACCCCGTACTCCGCAGAAGCAGAAAGGGCACCACCATGAGCGTCAAGGTCCGCATCCCCACCATCCTCCGCACGTACACCGGTGGTGAGGCCGAGGTCCCGGCGGAGGGCGCGACCCTCTCCGAGGTCATCCAGTCCCTGGAGGCCAACCACCCCGGCATCGCCGCGCGCGTCCTGGACGACCAGGGCAAGCTGCGCCGCTTCGTGAACGTGTACGTGAACGACGACGACGTCCGCTTCGAGCAGGGCCTGGAGACCGCGACGCCCGAGGGCGCCGGCATCTCGATCATCCCGGCGGTGGCCGGCGGCTGATCGCCGCGTCCGTACGTACGTCGCGTCCCGTACGTACGTCGCCTCCGTACGTAAGTGCTGTTACTGGAATGGCCTCCTCCGCAAGCGAAGCGGAGGGGGTCATTCTGCATGGTTGAGCGCGATAGAGTGGGGGAAGGCCCCGCTGTCCGCCGCCGTCGGCGCGCGCGAGAACGCGACAACATGAGGCCGATCTCCCGGTGGCCTTTGTGCGATAGGTGCGCTTTGCCCGGCCCGACTTGCCCTGGATCGCTGCGAATTCATCGCTATGCGAGTTCGGCCACGCCCAGATTTCTCGTCCGATTGACCTGTTGCAGAGGGCAGTTGGGCAGATACATTCAGCCGCGGTCGACGCGTTCCGACGCGAAGTGTGGCCCCGTGCAAGGGCCAGTAATAGGGGAGTTAGGCATGGCTCAGGGCACCGTCAAGTGGTTCAACGCGGAGAAGGGCTACGGCTTCATCGCGGTAGACGGTGGTGCGGATGTTTTCGTCCACTACAGCGCGATTCAGATGGACGGTTACCGCACCCTTGAAGAAGGTCAGCGAGTGGAGTTCGAGATCTCGCAGGGCCAGAAGGGTCCGCAGGCGGACATGGTCAAACTCGCCGTCTGATCCCGGCGCGATCGGCCACCGACGCACTCACGACACGCGGCACGTCACTCACGCCGAGGGGCCCGCATCCAGTGATGGATGCGGGCCCCTCGTGCGTCCGTCGTCACCGGGGGAAGGAGCCCCGGCCCTCCGGGAGACGCTTGCACTCTCGGGTGCCGAGTGCTAATTATTGGCGTTAGCACTCTGCACATGAGAGTGACAACTTAAGGACCGGGTCGGTGAGGCTCGGAGGGTCGGTGGGGCAAGGAACCACCCGGCTCTCAGGCCGTCCGTCGCGGGCGCCAGCGCGGTCCGGAGCAATCCTTCCTCCAGCTCGGAATCTCTGTTTCGAGCGGGGGAGACCCGATCCGTCCGGGAGGACCACTTCACATGGCCAAGATCATCGCGTTCGACGAGGAGGCACGGCGCGGTCTCGAGCGCGGGATGAACCAGCTCGCCGACGCCGTCAAGGTCACCCTTGGTCCCAAGGGCCGCAACGTTGTCCTTGAGAAGAAGTGGGGCGCCCCCACGATCACCAACGATGGTGTCTCCATCGCCAAGGAGATCGAGCTCGAGGACCCGTACGAGAAGATCGGCGCCGAGCTGGTCAAGGAAGTCGCCAAGAAGACGGACGACGTCGCCGGTGACGGTACGACCACCGCGACCGTCCTGGCCCAGGCGCTCGTCCGCGAGGGCCTGCGCAACGTCGCCGCCGGCGCCAACCCGATGGCCCTCAAGCGCGGCATCGAGAAGGCCGTCGAGGCCGTCTCCGGTGCGCTGCTGGAGCAGGCCAAGGACGTGGAGACCAAGGAGCAGATCGCTTCGACGGCCTCCATCTCCGCCGCTGACACCCAGATCGGCGAGCTGATCGCCGAGGCCATGGACAAGGTCGGCAAGGAAGGCGTCATCACCGTCGAGGAGTCCCAGACCTTCGGGCTGGAGCTTGAGCTGACGGAGGGCATGCGCTTCGACAAGGGCTACATCTCGGCGTACTTCGCGACCGACATGGAGCGCATGGAGGCGTCGCTCGACGACCCGTACCTCCTGATCGTCAACTCCAAGATCGGCAATGTGAAGGACCTCCTTCCGCTGCTGGAGAAGGTCATGCAGTCGGGCAAGCCCCTGCTGATCATCGCGGAGGACGTCGAGGGCGAGGCTCTGTCGACGCTGGTCGTCAACAAGATCCGCGGCACCTTCAAGTCCGTCGCCGTCAAGGCCCCGGGCTTCGGCGACCGCCGCAAGGCGATGCTGAACGACATCGCCATCCTCACCGGCGGTACGGTCATCTCCGAAGAGGTCGGCCTCAAGCTGGAGAACGCCGGTCTCGACCTGCTGGGCCGCGCCCGCAAGGTCGTCATCACCAAGGACGAGACCACCATCGTCGACGGTGCCGGTGACAGCGACCAGGTCGCCGGGCGGGTCAAGCAGATCCGCGCCGAGATCGAGAACAGCGACTCGGACTACGACCGCGAGAAGCTCCAGGAGCGTCTGGCGAAGCTCGCGGGCGGCGTGGCGGTCATCAAGGCCGGCGCGGCGACCGAGGTCGAGCTGAAGGAGCGCAAGCACCGCATCGAGGACGCGGTGCGCAACGCCAAGGCCGCCGTCGAGGAGGGCATCGTCGCCGGTGGTGGCGTGGCTCTGCTCCAGGCTTCCTCGGTCTTCGACAAGCTTGAGCTGACGGGCGACGAGGCGACCGGCGCCAACGCCGTGAAGCTCGCGCTGGAGGCTCCCCTCAAGCAGATCGCCGTCAACGGTGGCCTTGAGGGCGGCGTCGTCGTCGAGAAGGTCCGCAACCTGAAGGTCGGCCACGGCCTGAACGCGGCGACCGGCGAGTACGTCGACATGATCGCCGAGGGCATCATCGACCCCGCGAAGGTCACGCGCTCCGCGCTCCAGAACGCCGCCTCCATCGCGGCGCTGTTCCTCACCACCGAGGCTGTTATCGCCGACAAGCCCGAGAAGGCCGGCGCGGCCCCCGCGGGCGGCGGCATGCCGGGCGGTGACATGGACTTCTGATCGACCGGGGCTCCGGCCCCAGTGGATCAACTGTCCTGACCGAGGGCGGCATTTCCTTCCAGTTGACGGCCGATGACTGATGGCCGATGGCTGACGGAGGGGATGCCGCCTTTCGGCGTTTGCGGTTCGGTGGCCTTGGCTGTGTGGCTGTGCGGCTGTGTGTAAGGATCCGCCGGTGCATGACATATAAGGGGTGTGGAGACCAGGGGGAGCAACACCGCGAAGACCGCGCGCTTCACCGCGCTGTACGCCCGCGAGCAGCCGCGCGTATTCGCTTACGCGTACCGGCGGCTGGGCGACCGGAACGAGGCCGAGGAGCTGACGGCCGAGGTCTTCCGGATCGCGTGGGAGCGTACGGCGACGGGCGGCGAGGTCATGACCACGGGCTGGCTCATCGTCACCGCGCGGAATCTGCTCGCCAACCACTACCGCGCGACCGCCCGGCTCACCGACCTCCACCGCCGTATCACCGCCGAGCTGGACCGCGCCCCGGCCTCCGGCCAGGACACCGCCGTACTCGACGCCCTCGACCAGCTCCCCGCCCGGCACCGTGACGTGCTCCTCCTCAGTTACTGGGACGGGCTGAGCGCGGCCGAGACCGGTGAGGTGCTGGGTTGCGCGGCCCCGGCGGTCTGGGTACGGCTGCACCGCGCCCGTAAAGCATTCCGCGCCGTTTACGTGGAGGAGTCCGAATGAGGCGAGTCAAGTCCTTGATCAGGCAGACGAATCCGGTGCCGGACGCGGCGCCGGGTCCTTCTGCTTCCGGCCGGGCGCCGCGCTTCCGCCGGGGCTGGGGCCGGGGCTTTCTGATGGCGGCGGTGGCCTGTGGCGCGGTGGTGGCCCTCGGGGTCGGGGCCGTCCTCGTACTCCTGGACGGGCAACTGCCCGGCGGTCCTGGCGGTACATCCGTCGCGGCCGACGAACCGTACTACCACACCACGGCCGAGCTGGAGGCGTCCGCCGACCTCGTCGTCCGCGCGAAGCTGGGGACCGGACGGACGGAGAACCGCGACGGCGTGACGAACATGGTCGCCCCGGCGAAGATCATCGCGACGGCCAAGGGGGGCGCGGTGCCGGGGAGTTCGATCGAGGTCGCGTACACACCCCCCGGCACGAGTTCGGAGGCGGCCGATCTGGTCCCGGGGAAGGAGTACGTCCTGCTGCTCAGCGGCGGCGGGGACGGGCGCTACTACCTGGTCAACACCACACAGGGCTGGTACGAGGTCGACGGCGACGGCCGGATGACCGACCGGGAGATCTTCCCGGACGTGGGGCCGGTCGGACTCAGTGCGGGGGTGCGGAGGGGGCTGGGGCTGGTGGGGTGATCGGGGGGGGAAGGAAGTGAAGGGGCAGGGGAGCCACGGGGCGAGCGGTGGATTACGTACGATCGCGAGTGAACCACCCTCGACCACTTGGAGGCCCCCATGACCACCGACTCCACCCCCTCCACCTCTTCCTCTTCCTCCCCGCAGAACGTCACGTTCCCCAGCGCGGGCAGCACCGCCCACGGCTATCTCGCGGTGCCGCCCGCCGGGCACGGCCCCGGTGTCATCGTCATCCAGGAGTGGTGGGGGCTGACCACCCACATCAAGGAGATCGCGGACCGCCTCGCGCAGGCGGGCTTCGTGGCGCTCGCGCCCGACCTGTACGGCGGCGAGGTCGCCCACGACGCGGAGGAGGCGCTCCGGATGATGCTGGAGCTGCCCACCCCGCGCGCTGTCGAGCTGCTCTCGGGCGCCGTCGACTACCTCCTCGCGCGGGAGGAGACGGACGGCGACCGGATCGGCTCGGTCGGCTTCTGCATGGGCGGCGGATTCGTGCTCAGCCAGGCGGCGCACGACGCGCGAGTCGCGGCGGCCGTACCGTTCTACGGGGTCAACAAGGAGGGCGTGCCCGACTTCTCGGGCCTGAAGGCCCAGATCCTGGGGCACTACGGCGAGACCGACGAGTCCGTGCCGCCCGCGTCCCTGGAGGAGCTGCGGGAGGCGATCGTCACCCAGTCCGGCATCACCCCCACCCTGCACCTCTACCCGGCAGGCCACGCCTTCTTCAACGACGCCCGCCCCGAGGCATACCACGCCGACTCGGCCACACTGGCCTGGCAGCGCACCTTGGACTTCCTGCACACGACGCTGTCCGACACGGCCGGCACGGAGGGCTGACATGCGCCGCTGGGCGCGGTGGGGTTGTCGGGTGCGGGTCAGTACCGAGGGGTAGACCGGGGTGTACGGGGGCGAGGTGCCGACCGCGGGGGCTGGGGCCCAAGGGGTGGCGCCGTACTGCCGGTCGGCTCAGGGGCTGGCGGCCCGGTGGACCCTGCGGGGCTACGCGGCAGAGGAATGGGGCGGCCCGGCACCGGCTCAGCGGCCAACCGCCCGCTGTTTGCTGAGACTCAAGCCCCGCTGGGCGCCGTGGGGTTGTCGGGTGCGGGTCAGAGCGGAACTCTGTCGGGGGTGGGGCGGTGGCGGAGGTTGTTGGGCGTGGGGCCGCCCCTCCGGCCTTTGAGTGTCGCGTCTCCGGTGGAGGTGTAAAGGGCGCTCCTTCGTCGCGTCGGCTGCGCCGACTCCGCTGCGCTTCGCCCTTGACACCTCCCCCGGAGACGCAAGTGCGGGTGCGGGAGGGGCGGCCGGGGGGAAGGGGGGCCCAGGAGGTACACGGGAGCGCGGGCCGGTTCAGGGTCCGACGGGCGGGTGGGCCCTGCGGGGCTGCGCGGCAGAGGAATGGGGTGACTCGGCCCCGTCTCGGCGGCCAACGGTCCGCTGTGTGCTGAGACTCAAGCCCCGCTGGTCACCGTCGCGCTGTGGTGCCCGGAAGGTGGGCGGGTTCTGCCGCCCGGCCGGGTCTGCGGGCCGAATGCCCACCCCATCTGTCCCATATGGGACAGTTTGGCGTCCCGTTGAGGGTCCCCTCGGGCGGCACGTGTGTCCTCAGGTGCATAAGCGGCCCTCCACGACGCATAGACGGCCTTCAAGGGCCCACTTACCGCCACCTGCGTCCCAGTAATCCCACAACCCACACCACGGTGACCGGCGGGGCATGTGTCTGAGGAACCGGCGGCCGTCAGCCGCTGAGACGAGCCGGGCAGCCCCATTCCTCTGCTGCGCAGCCCCGCAGGGCCCACCCGCCCGCCGGACCCTGAGCCGAGTGGCAGCACGGCACCACCCCCCGGGCCCCCTCCCCCCGGCCGCCCCCCTCTTCCGTACACGCGCCGGAAGGGGAGGTGTCAAGGGCGGAGCGCAGCGGAGTCGGCGTAGCCGACGCGACGAAGGAGCGCCCTTTACACCTCCCCTGGAGGCGCGACACTGGCAGGAGGAGGGGCGGCCCAGACGCCCACCACCTCCGCCACCGGCCCACCCCGGTTACCTCTCGGTACTGACCCGCACGGGGCCACCCGTGCCCGCGCCGAATGGCCAGGAAGCGTGGCCGATCGGCCGTCGCGGGGGTGTGGGGTGGGCGCCTAACGTCGGTGTTCCGGGAAGTCAGTCACCGCCGCACACCGAATCACGGAGCCTTTCCATGACCCAGCAGCCCTCGCAGAGCCCGCAGAGCCCGCAGAGCCCGCAGGTCCCCCAGACCACCGAATTCGCTTCCGACGCGCTCGCGTTGCTGTCGCGGCTCGTCCACCGCGCGTTCAAGAAGGGGGTCGAGAAGGTGGGTACCGAGCACCTTCTCTACATACTGCTGGACGACAACGAGAAGCCCGGCGCCGCCCTCGTCCCCGGGCTCCAGGCGTCAACTTCCGTCGGCGGTCAGCTCCTTGCCCGTATGGGGGGTAACTCCTGGGTCCGGACGGATGAGGATGAGGACGAGGTGAAGGGTGGCGGTGAGGGTCAGCAAGACCCCGCCGACGACCGCGTCGAAGCCGACGCCGTCTGGCGTGAAGCGCTGTGGTTCTCCGTCAAGCAGTCCCGGCCCGGTCCCGCCAGGGAGGCCGCAAGGCCCGTACCCACCGGTGCCCTCCGCGCCACCCTCCGTGGCGCGCTCCGGCAGGCGCGGCGGGAGGGTTCGTACACCGTGCACGAGCGCCACATCGCCCGCGCTCTGCTGGAGCAGCCCCTGAGCCGGGCCGTCGAGCAGATGGTGCTGTGCCGGGTGGATCTGGCGGCGTCCGCCGCCAGGCTGGACGCGCAGGCCGAGGCCGTACGCGGCGGAGCCACCCCCTGGATGGCCGAGCGCGAGGCCGAGGCCGGCAGTGTGAAGCTGCTGCGGCAGAGCGGGCTGCTGGGCGAGCGCGGCAGTTGGTTGATGCGCGGCATGGCGTCGTGGATGACCCGTTCCACGGGCGACGGGTCGCTGATCCTGATGGTGCTGCGCAACGAGGCGATCCGGCAGGCGGAACGGTACGGTCGCGACACCGCCGGCCCCGCCGAGCTGCTGCTCGCCGTACTGTCCCTGGACCGTTCCCTCACCCTGGCCGGAAAGGCGCTTCAGGCGGAGCTGGCAGGGGTCAACTCCGTTGCCGGAGAGCTGCGTTCGTGCGGGGTACGGCATGCGGCGCTGGTCCGCGCGGCCACCGCGCTCGTACCGGCTACGGGGCACGGCGTACCGTCCACACCCGCCGGAGAGGTGGAGCTGTCGGCCGAGGCCGAGCAGCTGGTGGCCAGGGTCCGGCTGCTGGCGGCCGAGCGCGGCGCGGTTACGGTGGGGACGGCGCATGTGCTGGCCGTACTCCTCGACGCGGACGGGGAGCAGGTCGGGCGGCTGCTCCAGGAGAGCGGCGCGGACGCCGACGCGCTGGCGGCCCTCCGTACCCGGCTGGACGACCGGCTCGGCGCGTGATGACCGACCCACCCAGCAGACCAGCCAGCCACAGATCAGCGAAGCGAAGCGGAGCCAGCAGTGAAGGTGTTGTTCCGGGCGGGGGTGACCAAGCTGCGGGCGGCGGGAGCCGAGCTACGGGCTGCGGTGGCCGCGTGGCGGGCGGCGCCGCGCCGTACCAGGGTCAACGACACCGTCATCGGTCTGCTGGTGGCCGTCGTCGGAGTGGTCCCGCTCTCCCTCGATGTGCCCGGGATCCAGCCGCCGTCCCTGGCGCCGGCGGTCCTGGAGGCCGTGTGGGTGGTGCTCCTCATCCTCGCGAGGCGGTATCTGCCGGTGGGGGTGTTGCTGGGCACCGTACCGCTGTTCCTCGGCGAGAACGTCTGGGCGCAGATCGGGCTCCCCCTGATCGTGCTGTCGGCCGCGCGCCGCATCGAGCCGCAGCGCCGGGCCTGGCGCGCGGTGCTTGTCGCGTCCGTGCTGGGCTCGGCCCTGGCCCTGCTCGTACACGCGCCGACCGCGCCCGCCCGCTTCGTCGAGGCTCTCGGGAGCGTCGCGATCACGTGCGTCTTCCTCCTGGTACTCCCCGCCTGGTCCGGAATGCTGCTGGGGCAGCGCCGCCCGCTGGTCCGGCTGCTGCGCGAGCGCAACGCCTACCTGGAGCAGACACGCGTCCTCACCGACGCCACCGCGCGCATGGAGGAACGGACCCGGATCGCCGGGGAGATGCACGACATGCTGGGGCACCGGCTGAGTCTCATATCGGTGTTCGCGGGCGGCATGGAGCTTCAAGCGGCCAAGTCGGCGCCGGAGTTGGCCGAGCAGGCCGAACTGCTGCGGAAGACCGCCGGTACGGCGATGGAGGAGCTGCGGGAGATCCTGGGCGTGCTCCGCCGGGACGACATGATGACGGCTGCGGTGGCGGACACCGCCCCGGCGGCGAAGCCGGACGGCGCGGACGGCACGGGCGGTACGGGCGGTACGGAAGGCACGGGCGGTACGGAAGGCACGGGCGACACGGGCGATACGGACGGCACGCGCGATACGGCCGACCGTGGCACCCGCGACGACATCGCCGCGCTCGTCGCCGAGTCGAACGGCGCGGGCGTCCTCACCGAACTCGCCTGGTCCGGGACCGATACCACCGACGAGGAACCCCGTGTCCGCCAGGCCCTCCACCGCGTCGTCCGCGAGTCGCTGACCAACGTCATCAAGCACGCGGCCGGCGCCTCGACCCGGGTCGAGGTGGTCCACACCGGCGACCGCATCGAGGTCGCCGTCACCAACAGGGCGCCGCACACCTCCGATTTCCGCCGGATGGCGGGGAACCGCAGCGGACTGGCCGGCCTGGAGGAGCGGGTGACGCTGATCGGCGGGTCGTTCACGGCGGGGCCGGTGGGCGGACCGGACGGGCAGGGGTTCCGTACGGCGGCGGTGCTGCCGTCCCGTAAGGGCGGGGGTTCCGTACGGGGGGAGAGGGGCGCGCCCGGCGCGCTCGGAACACCACTCGCGCACCCCTCCCCCCACCCGCACCCCTACCAGCCCTCGCCCGAGCTGTCCGCCGAGACCCTCACCTGGCCGAGGCTTCTGGGCGCGGGCTGCGCGGCGGGGATCGTCATGGTTCCCGTGGCTCTGTTCCTCATCATCCTGTTGGTTGCACAGGTCATACGATGAGGTAATGATCCGAGTCCTGGTCGCCGACGACGAAGCCCTGATGCGTACGGGAATCCGCCTGGTCCTGGAACACGCCGACGATCTCACAGTGGTGGCCGAGGCCGGCAACGGCGCCGAGGCGGTCGCCGCCTGCCGGGTCCAGGACATCGATGTGGCCCTGCTCGACATCCAGATGCCGGTCAAGGACGGTATCGCCGCCGCCGAGGACATCGCGCGGGTGTCACCCCGTACGACGGTCGTCATGCTGACGGCCTTCGGCGAGGACCGGAGCGTGACCCGCGCGCTGCGCGTCGGCGCGACGGGCTTTCTGCTGAAGGACACCGGCCCGGCCGAACTGATCCGGTCCGTACGGGCCGCCGCCACCGGCGAACCCGTCCTGGCCCCCCGTATCACCCGCCGCCTGCTGGAACGCCACCTCCTCTCCGCCCAGGAAGCCGACACCGCCCGCCACCGCACCGACCTCCTGACCCCCGCCGAACGCGACGTGCTCCGGCTCCTGGGCGAGGGCCTCTCCAACGCCGAGATCGCCGGCCGACTCCACCTCAGCACCAGCACGGTCAAGGCCCACGTGGGCCGCATCCTCACCCGTACGGGCTGCGCGAACCGAGTCCAGGCAGCCGTCCTGGCCCACGACGCGGGCCTCCTGGCGGACTGAGGCTCGTATTCCGGTTCGGGTTCCGGTTGCGCCTACGCCTTGACGTTGTTGACGAACGTTGCCCATGCCCCGGCCTGGAAGACGAGGGCCGGGGCGGTTGGGGTCTTGGAGTCGCGTACGGGGACGATGCCGGTGAGGCCGGTGGCGACGGCTAGGCAGTTGCCGCCGTCCCCGCCGCTGTACGAGGACTTACGCCAGGTGGCGGCACCGGGGAAGTCTCTGGCGGTTTCGAGGCAGTTGCCGCCGCTGGCGCCGCTGTACGTGGACCTGTGCCACGTTGCTGCGGTCAGGTCGTAGTCATGAATGCTGCTCATCATGGGTGTAATCCTCTGCCGCTGATTCAAGCAGGGCCAAGGACTTTTCCGGTGACAGTGCGCTGGCCCCGACCAGATGGTAGGCCAGTTCGTATCGTGTTACTGATGCCGGATCGTCCAGCAGTTGGCCCGAGCCGAAGCTTTCGAGATAGACGAGTGGTGCCGCGTCGGAGAACTCCATCAGCTTGAGGGATCCCTCAAGTGCTGGGTGCCCGCCCGCGTCAAAAGGCAGTACTTGCAGGATGATCCTGCGTCGTCGCATCAGCGCCGCGATATGTCGCAGCGCCTCGGCCATCACCGCAGGTCCGCCGACCGGGCGGCGCAATACGGCTTCGTCAAGCACTGTCCAAACAACTGGTTCTGTCGGGTCCTTGAGTAGATTCGCACGCTCCAGTCGCGCCGACACCAACTCGCCGATTCTCTCGTCCGACGTCGTCGGAAGACCGGAGACGAACACCGCCCGCGCGTACCCCTCCGTCTGAAGCAACCCAGGGATCAGAGACTGTGCGTACTCCTTGATCACCGTCGCGATCGCCTCCGCCTCCGCCGCCTCGGCGAAGTGGTCCGGGTACTTCGACTTCTTCAGCGCTTCGCAGTTGCGTGCGAAGAACCCGTTCGTCTTGAACGTCTCGTCGAAGTACGTCGCGTACTCCGTCTGCATCCGGCGCGTACCGGACTCCAGCTGTCCGATGAACGACGCGCTGACGAAGAGTGGCCGTCCCAACTCCCCCTGGGACAGCGCCGCCTGTACGCGCTGATGTCGGAGTTCGGCGCCGAGCATGGCGCGCGGAGAGGCTGAGGGATCGAGCGGTTTGGGTGCGGACATGGCTGACTCCCTGTTCATCACCTGTCGGTGTTGGGACGAACTGTCTGTTCAGGCTAGCCATATTTCGCCACGCTGTGTGGGTCGAATTCATACGCAGAGTGCGGGAGTGGGCTTATGGCAACGCAGGACGCAAGAGGATGTGAAGTCGCGGCCGATGAGGCGGCAGAAGAGGTGAACAGTTACCGGTTCAACCTCCTGCACTGCCTTGCCGAAGGGCTGCCGGATCTCCACGACCCCCGTTACGACGTCCTGAAGTCCGCTCCGCCGGGCGGGTGTTCGGCCGGGCGGTACGGGGACTACTTCTGCCTCCGGTGCGAGCGGCCGGGCGTGAATCTGCTCGACGCGGTCGCGCCGGTGTGCGCCGAGGTCAGGGGCGCGTCAGGGGTGCTGATGACGGATCTCGGGGTCGAGGGGCTCTGGGAGTGGACGGCTGACGGGCCGGACGGGCACGGTGCCACGATCGTCGCGCAGTTGCTGCTGATGGCCGCCGAGCGGGGGTCGCTGATCGGGTACGGGGTGGAGGATCTGGTGCGGTTCCTCCGTACGGCGGCGGGCTGAGCGGAAGGTGGATGGCAGCCCCCTGCGGCGAAACTCTGTGGACCGGTCGTCTGTGCGCTGCGATGATGCCTCTGTTTCCCAGGTGGAGGGGCATTTGTTCGTTTTTGTATGTACGGGGTGCGGTGCCGAGCTGACCGCTCCGCTGGCCCCGGTCGCCCTGCCGGTCCATGCCCACCAGAAGTACGGGAACGGCATTCAGCTCCCCGTACTCATGGAACCGGGCACGTTCGCCGTGGAACCGGAGCCCTGGGGGCCGCCGTGGCGGAGGTGGCAGGAGATCCGTCCGGAGGAGGCGGCCGAGCGGGGTGTCTACGGCCCGGTTGAGGTCCTGTCCGACGGTACGCCGGGCGCGGTCGTCATCGCGCCCGGCGATGTGCGCGGCACCGTACTGCTCCCGGACGCACGCGGCGGCGGCTACTGCTGCGGCCTCGACGGGGCCGACGGGCCCAACATGGCCTGTGAGGCGTGCGGGTTGGCCGTGGCGAGTCGGGTTGACGACTGCTCGCTCTGGCAGGCGGTGTGGCTCGATCCGGACGCCGTACGCCGCCGGGCCGTCGACGGTGCTGGTGCCGGCACCGATGCCGCGCCGCTCTCCTGGGCGGAGTTGATGGAGGCGCGGGAGGGAAAGCGCACACCCCCGTTCGAGCCGATCACCACATGGGCGGCGCGGCCGGGTCAGCGGCGCTGGTGGGCCTGGAGCCCGCAGTGGGAGGCCGCGGCGGGCCGGGCGCTCGCCCATATGCTGGCGGCCTCGGAGGGCCGGGCCGTACGGGTCCCGGAGGGTGGCCTGACCGCGCAAGTGTTCCAACGCGCCCTCGATGCCCTCCTGCCGGCCGGTCCACCGGTCCGGCGCGTCCTCCTGGCCGGACCGGGGCTGCCCGCCCGCGACGCCGTCCCTGGCGCGGATGCCGGCATCCTCCTCGTACCGGACCATCCCCAGACGGGGGAGATCTGGACCCCGGCCGGGGGCGTTGGCGCGACGCATTCGGTGCCGCTGCCGTTCGGGGTGTGGCTGGGGCTGGCCTTTCCCGAGACGCACCTGCCCGTTCCCGCGTCGGGCGTCATGCCGGGCGGTGTCCTGCGCGACGATCCGCCCGCGCCGCGCCCCCGCTATCCGTTCCGAGCCGATCCGGGAACGTTCCGGCACACCCTCGCCCGGCTGCCGGCCGCCCGCAGCCCATGGCTGCGCGAGATCCTCGGCAACATCACGCCGTACATGCAGGCCGGCCTCTTCTAGGCCAGGCGTTGGTGTGATGCTGGCTCCGTGACGGATCAACGCGAGGTTGTCATCGTTCGCTGGCCAGGTCAGAGCCCTTCCGCGGCTGCTGGGCCGGCCGCGTTGCTGGCGAGCTACCACCTGCGGACGGAGGCCGAGAAGGGCGCGGCCGTCGCCGATGTGGACGGGTTGCCGGACCGCTACCGGGCGGAAATCCTGGACCCGGGGACCGCGTTCGCGGACGCTGTCGTGCTGGTGGCACTCAGCGGGGACACCGCCGTGGGCTGCCTGGTGGTGACTGCCCCGGTTGGTGGGCGGTCCGAGGTCAAGAGGCTCTGGACAGACCCGGCTTTCAGGGGCCGGGGCATCGCGTCCGGCCTGGTCGGCGCCGCACTCGCGCATGCCGCGGAGATTGGCGTCAGCACCGTACGGCTGTCGGTGTGGAAGTGGCGGGCGGGCGCCATCGCCCTGTACGAGCGGCTCGGCTTCACCGTCGTTCCGTCGTGGGACGCGCGGGATCAACTGGTCTGCATGGAACGCGCCGTGTGAGGTGAGTGGTCACAGCCACTCGCGGGCGGAGCCGTGCGTATGGGGTTGCACCTTCCGTAGCGGCATGTGGTCCGGTGGACTCACGTCCCGGTCCGGATCCTGATCCCGATCCCTTGAAGAATGGTCCCTGCCCCATGCATTCGTCATTCATTTCACCCCGCCAGGTCAAGATCGGTGACGCGGCGGCCTTCACCGGCACCACACCACGGGCGATTCGCCACTACCACGAGATCGGCCTGCTCCCCGAGCCTGAGCGCGGCGGCGACAACCGCCGCCGCTACGGGTACGAGGACATGATCCGCCTGCTGTGGATCCGCAAGATGGCCGACGCCGGGATCGCCCTGGACGACATGCGTGCCGCCTTCACCACCGGCCCGGCTTCCGCCAGTACGGCTTCCGCTGCTGCGGACACCGGAGATGGCGGAGAAGGTATCGCGGGCATCCTGGAGCGGCTGGAGGAAACCCTCGCCGAGCAGGAGGCGGAACTGCGGCGGCAACGGACCGCCGTGCAGCGGATGCGCACCGAAGGCAGCCGGATGGGGCTGCTCTCCGACTTCGTCACCGAACGCCTCAAGAACCTGCCCGAGGGCTCCCTGCGCCAGGCGGACCTGGACACCCTGCTGGTCACTGAGCGGATCTTCGGCCCGCTCGGCGCGGCCTTCCAGGCCACCCGCTTCATCGTCCTGGCCACGCATCCCGCGCTGCGGGAGGAATCCGACCGTATCGATGCGGCCGAGGAGGCACTCGACGACAGCGTCGCCGTCGATGATCCACGGGTGGAGCACATAGCCGCCGAGCGGCACGCCTTCGAGAACACCCTCAATGCCGTGGCCGAGGAGTCCGGCCTGGACAAGGACGAGGATGACCTCTTCGCGGTCTGGGAGACCCTGCACCCCGCTCCCGCCGAAGACGGCGAGGACGCGGCCGGCCTCGGCCCCGGCAGGCGGGAGCCCGGCTCCATGAGTGCGTACGAAGCCATCGGCAAGATGCCCTACGACCTTTCCCCGGCCCGACTGCGCTGTATGGAACGGGCCGTGGAACTGTCCGCCCAAGGCACCCTCGCTACTGAAGACACACCCGCTACTGAAGACACGCCCGCTACCTGAAGCACGGCAGGCTCAGGCACCGGTCGGCTGCGGAGCCGGGGCCGGTTCGTGTGGGGCCGCGCCCGTGTTGGTCGTGATCGGGGTCGCGGTCTGCGGCTGGGGCTCGGGCTGGGGTGTGTTGAGTTCCTGGAGCATCGTTCTCGTGAAGCCGAAGCAGTACGTGGCGATGAAGCCCGCCACATACCCCGCCAGCAGCCCGCCCGCGTAGACGGCGATCAGCTCGCCCAGTCCCCTGTTGCCCGACAGGAGGGGGAAGAGGGCCCAGCCGGAGGGGCCGATCGCCGTGGAACCCACGGACGGGCCGAGTTGGTTGAAGAGGCCGACGAAGCCGCCACCGAAGGCGCCGCCCACGCACGCGGTGATGAAGGGGCGGCCCAGGGGGAGGGAGACGCCGTAGATGAGGGGCTCGCCGACGCCCAGGAGGCCGGCCGGGAGGGCGGAGCGGATGGTGCGGCGGATGGAGGTGTTGCGCGGGAGGCGGAGGTAGACGGCCACCGCCGCGCCGACCTGGCCCGCGCCCGCCATGGCGAGGATGGGGAGCAGGACCGTGTAGCCCTGCTGCTCGATGAGGGTGGTGTGGATCGGGATGAGCGCCTGGTGCAGGCCCAGCATCACCAGCGGCAGGAACAGCCCGCCCAGCACGAACCCGGCGCCCGAACCCCCGTGGGAGAGCAGCCAGGTGGCGAAGGTGCCGATGGCGGTGGAGACCTCGCCGGCCACGTACATCAGACCGAAGAGCGTTACCAGGCCCGACACCAGCACCGTCAGGGTCGGGGTGACCAGGACGTCGAGCGCCTCCGGGATCCTTCTGCGGCACCACTTCTCCACCCGCACCGCGAGCAGCGCCGCGCCCAGCGCCCCGAGCACACCGCCCTGGCCCGGGGAGAGCCGCTGGCCGAACGCGTCGACGTTGGCGACGCCCGGGAAGACGATGATCGCGGCGACCGCACCGCCCAGGACGGGCGTTCCGCCGAACTCCTTCGCCGTGTTGTAGCCGACGAAGACGGCCAGCAGCGACATGAAGCCGGACGCGAGCGCGGTCAGCGCCGGGACGATCGCCGGCAGCCAGTGCAGGTTCGTCAGCAGGCCGTTCAGACCGGCGATGATGCCGCAGCCGATGAGGGCCGGGATCAGCGGGACGAAGATATTGGCGATCCGGCGCAGGAAGAGCTTCACGGGCGTGGCGTTCTTCGTCTTACGGGCCGCCCTGATCGCCTCGCCCCGCGCGGCCAGCTCCTCGGCCGTCGCTCCCGGCACAGGCGCTCCGGGGGTCGTCGCTCCAGGCACAGGCGCTCCTGGCATCGGGGCTCCGGGCATCGGGACGGGCGCTTCCGCGACCGGGGCGGGTGCCTCCCGTACCAGCGTCTCGAACTGCTCTGTCACCCTCGACACCGCGCCCGGCCCCAGCACGATCTGGTACGTCTCGTCCTCGACCACCCCCAGGACCGCGGGCAGCGCTCTCAGCTCCTCGTCCCGTACGAGGGCGCGGTCGTGCAGCCCCAGGCGCAGCCGGGTCATGCAGTGGGCGATGGACGCGACGTTCCCGGCGCCTCCCACGAGCGGGAGGATCGCCTCGGCCGTGGCGCGGTTCTTGTCCGTGGTAGCCATGGTGCGCGTTCTTTCAGCTGGTGCGGGAGGCCATCAGCGCGTCGCGCAGATGACCGTCGGAACGGGCGAGGAGCGTGGCGGCGGTGGGGCCGTCGACTCCGCCGAGGATGACGAGGATGGCGTCCTTCACCTCGCCGCGGGTTTCCCGGAGCGCCGACTCGATCTCCTCGTCGGACGCACCGGTGGCGAACGACACGATCCGGCGGGCCCGGGCGCGCAGCTTGTCGTTGGAGGCGCGGACGTCGACCATCAGGTTTCCGTACGTCTTGCCGCGCCGGATCATGGTGATCGTCGAGACCATGTTGAGCACGAGTTTCTGCGCCGTGCCCGCCTTGAGCCGGGTGGAGCCGCTGATCAGCTCGGGGCCGACCACGACCTCGATGCCGTGCTCGGCCGCCGCCGCCAGCGCGCTCCCCGCGTTGCACGACAGCCCGACCGTGAGCGCCCCCAGCCCGCGCGCGTGCTCCACGGCGCCGATCGCGTACGGCGTACGGCCCGAGGCGGAGACGCCGATCACCGTGTCCGCGGCGGTGACGCCGACCGCCGCCAGGTCGGCGACCGCCAGCTCCCTGGAGTCCTCGGCGCCCTCCACCGACGTCACCATGGCACCCGGGCCACCCGCGATCAGGCCGATCACCTCACCCGGGCCGGTGTTGAACGTCGGCGGGCACTCGCTGGCGTCCAGCACCCCGAGCCGTCCCGCCGTACCGGCGCCCGCGTAGATCAGCCGGCCGCCGCGCGCCGCACGCGCGGCGATGGCGTCGATCGCGGCGGCGATCCCGGGCAGCTGCGCGGCGACTGCTGCGGCGACGGTGGCGTCCTCGCCATTCATGATCCGGGCGATCTCCAGCGTGGTCAGCTGATCGATCCCGGCCAGGTCCGGGCGGAACGCCTCGGTGGTGAGCGAGTCGAGCTGCGCGCGGAGTTCGCCGTACGACGAGGTCCGGGCGGTCGGGGAGGACGGAGTGGTCATGAAGGCGCGGCTCTCTCTGCGGGCTGCGGACGGACGACGGGTCGGGGGATCGAGGGCTGCGGTTGGGGTATGCGGGTGCGGGTGCCGTCTGCGGGGGCGGCTGGAGTGCCGTCCGGTCAGCGCGCGCCGCTGCCGGCGCCGCGTGCGCTGTGGCGGTGCGCCAGGGCCTCGTACGAAGCGGAGAGGGCCGGGGCGGCCGTCTCGTACGTACGCTGCGCCACGCCTATGAACAGGCAGTCGACGACCAGGAGTTGACTCGTCCGGCTGGACATGGCCGCCGGGCGCAGATCGCTCTCTCGCGCGGTGGACGTCGTCAGCACATGGTCGGCGTACTGCGACACCGGGCCGTCCGGCCGGCCCGTTATGGCGACGGTCGTCGCTCCGCCGTCGAACGCCACCCGGAGCGGCTCGATGACATCGCCGGTCGAGCCGGAGTGTGTGATCGCGATGGCCACATCGCCCGCGCGGAGCTGGACGGCGTTGGTGACGGCCAGGTGCGGGTCGCTGAAGGCGTGCGCTATCAGCCCGATGCGCAGCAGTTTCTGGGCGAGGTCCATGCCGACGAGCCCGGACGCCCCGACGCCGTAGATGTCGATCCGCCGGGCCGCCGAGGCCGCGGTGACGACCGCGCCCAGCTGGACCGTGTCGAGCCCCGCGGCGGTGTCGGCCAGCGTCTGCTGCTCGTCGTAGGCGAGCTTGGCGACGACATCGGCTATCGGGTCGTCCACGGCGATGTCCGCCGTGACGGCCGGGGAGCGTCCCGACTGCTGCTGGGCCGCCAGTCCGGCGAGCGCGAGGCGCAGATCGCGGTAGCCCGGGTAGCCGAGGAGCCGGGCGGTGCGGACCACGGTCGCCTCGCTCGTGCCGGTCAGCGACGCCAGCCCGGTGACGGTGAGCGCGGAACATCCCGCCGGGTCCCCGGCGACGGCCTCGGCGACGAGCTGCATGGAACGGGTCATCGTCGGCCCGAGGGTCCGCACCTTGGCGGCCAGGGCGGCGGGCGCGGGCGGCGCGGGCGGCGCGGGCGGTGCGAGTGGCGTCGGCGGCGAGCCCGCGGAGGGTGCCTCGGGCGGCGCGGGGCCGGTGGACGCGGCGGGTGCCGCACCGCCGCTGGAACTTTCCTTCACGATCTGCGTCATACCTGAAAGATATTTTCGAAATTCCCCGCCGGTCAACCCTCAGATCTCCCTGTCATGGATATCCCTGACAATGGCTGAATGGATGACTCCCCCACCCATGGCCCCTCACTGGAACCGGCCCTGCACGCCGCCCGCGCCCTGGTGCTGGCTGATCTGGCCGCGGGCGATGTCGCGCGCGCCGACGTCGTCTCGCTCGTAGAGGACTCGGTGTCGCATCGCCGCTGGTGGGTCGAGCAGTGGCCCGAGGGCGTCGCGTACGTGACCGGGCTCATCGCCCAGGACGTACAGGACGCCCTGCTGGAGCGGTACGGACGCTGGCCGCTCTGCCCGCTCTGCGACGGGGTGCCTGACGTCAGAAGCGCAAGGGACGTGACGGACGATGCGGATGATGCGGACGGCGAAGAAGGCGGTCCGCACGCGCTGGAAGTGGAGCCCGAACTAGGGGAAGACCCGCACTGGATCTGCGGGAAGAAGGGCGTTGTCGTCGCCCCGGTCGGCTCCCTCGCCCCGCAGAAGCCCGCGGGCGGACCCGGCGGTACGGGGCTGCTGTGACCCTCTACATCGACCCGCCGACCTGGCCCGGCCACGGCCGCCTCTGGTCCCACCTGGTCAGCGACGTGTCGTTCGACGAACTGCACACCTTCGCCGCCGCCATCGACTGCCCGGCCCGCGCGTTCGAACGGGACCACTACGACGTACCGTCCGACCACTACGGGATCGCGGTCCGGGCCGGCGCGGTCGAGATCGGCTCCAAGGAACTGGTCCGCCGCCTCACCGCGGCCGGGCTGCGCCGGCCCAAGGGCCGCCCGGCCGCGTAACAACACGCGCTCGGCCCGGCCACGTAACAACCGGCGCTCCGCCCGGCCGCGTAACGCCGTCGCTCAGGAGGCGCACTCCGCCTTGGCCGGCCCGGTCACCTCGGCCGCCGCCGTCGCGGGGCGCGCGGACGAGCCCGCGATCACGCGGCTCGACGCGCCGCCGCGGTGCAGCCGCAGCGCCCACAGCGTCATCGCGACCGCGACGACCATGATGGCCCCGCCCGCCCAGGCCGGGGAGGCGTAGCCGAAGTCCGCGTCGATGACCGTACCGCCGAGCCAGGGGCCGCCCGTGTTGCCCAGGTTGAACGCGGCGGTGGCGGTGGCGCCCGCAAGGGTCGGGGCGGCAGCGGCGATGTTGAAGAGACGGGCGTTGAGCGCGGGCGCCGTGTAGAAGCACGAGACGCCCAGCAGGAACGTCAGCACGATCACCGGGACCGGGTGCGAGGCCGTCAGGGCCAGCAGGGCGAGCAGCACCGCCGACACCGTGATGCCGCTGATCAGGACGCCGAAGAGGTGCGCGTCCGCGTACCGGCCGCCCAGCGCCGTACCCACCAGCGCGCCGATGCCGAACAGCGCCAGCACCGTCGGCACCCAGCCGCTGTCCAGCCCGGCCACATCCGTGAGCAGCGGGGCGAGATACGAGAACGCGCAGAAGACGCCGCCCGCGGCGAGCGCGGTGATCACCACGGCCAGCCAGACCTGACGGTCGCGGTAGATGACCAGCTCGCGCTTGAGCCGGGGCTTCTCGGCCGGTACGGGGAGCGGCGGAATCAGTGTGACGACCCCGACCAGCGCGACGGCCGACGCGGCGCCCACCGCCCAGAACGCCGAGCGCCAGCCCAGGCTCTCACCGAGGAACGCGCCTGCCGGAACGCCCAGCACGTTCGCGATCGACAGGCCGCCGATCATGACGGCCATGGCACGGGCCCGCTGGTTCAGCGGCACCATCGCGATCGCGACGGCCGCGCCGACCGCCCAGAACCCGGCACACGCGAACGCGCTGATCACCCGGGACGCGAAGAGCACCTCGTACGTCGGCGCGAGCGCCCCGGCGACCTGGCCGAGGCCGAAGACCGAGATCAGCGCGATCAGGGTGGTACGGCGCGGCAGGCGCAGCGTCGCCACGGCGAGCAGCGGCGCGCCGACCACCATGCCGATCGCGAAGGCGGATATGAGGAGCCCGGCCGTCGGGATGGACACGTTCATGTCCTCGGCGAGCGGCGGCAGCAGGCCGGAGAGCATGAACTCGCTCGTGCCGAGCGCGAAGACCGACAGCCCCAGGATGTAGACGGCGAGCGGCATACGGCCGCGCGCCGGGGTGCCGGAAGGGGCATCGGTCGAGGTGGGTGCGGGGGCGGGCGTGGGGGTGGGTGCGGACGTCGGAATGTCAGCGGGGACGGAGTCTGGCATGACAGGTGCCAACAGCAGGCTGAGTGATTACATTCCGGCTGCCGCGCTACCGCTCAGTTACTGAGACGGGCGTGGCGCCGAGCCGCTCCGTTACTGGGACGGGCGCGGCCTCGTCAGCGTCCGCAGCTCCGCCGCCAGATTCCCGCGGGCCGGCGCCTCCCACTCCCGTACGCCGTGCGGGGTACGGAACAGCCCCGGCAGCGCGAGCAGTTGGTCCAGGACGGCGGCCCGGCCCGTACGGAAGTCCTCGTCGGGCACGAAGCCGTACTCCTCCCGTACGGCCGCCGCGTAGGCGGCGTACGCGGCGGGCGGCGAGGCGAGGACGGCCAGGTCGGCATCGCACAGGACCGCGCCGTTGCGGTCGTCGGGGGCCGCGTCGTGGGTGGCGGTGAGCCGGACGAGCCGGGCGACCTCCGCGATGTCCTCGGGCCCGAGCCCGGCCTCGCGCAGGGCGACTTCGGCGAGATGCGCGGACCGCTCCTCGTTCTCCGAGCGCTCGGGCCGGTAGACCGCGTCGTGGAACCAGGCGGCGAGCCGGACGAGATCCGCGTCGTCCGCGTACGCGGCCAGGGTGTCGATGTGGTCCAGGACGGCGGTCAGATGGGCCGTCGTGTGATACCGGCGCTGCGGCTCGGCCCACCGGGCCAGCAGGTTGTCGGCGTACGGGGCCGGGTCGGGGCCACCGGCCGGTCCGCGCAGGGAGCGGAGGGGCGCGCTGAAGCGGCTGCGGAGATCGTGCATGGGACGACCATAGAGCCGGGGCCCGGAGGGGGCGGCCTCCGGGCCCCGGTGCGCGCGGGTCGCCCTGCGCGCGGGCGGCGCGCCCGCGCGCATACCGTCTCGAGCGCTCACACCGCCTTGAAGCCGCGCAGCCGCTGGCTGTTCCCGACCACGAAGACCGACGAGAACGCCATCGCCGCGCCCGCGATCATCGGGTTGAGCAGCCCGGCCGCCGCCAGCGGGATCGCGGCGACGTTGTACGCGAAGGCCCAGAACAGGTTTCCCCGGATCGTGCCCAGCGTCCGGCGCGCCAGCCGGATCGCGTCGGCGGCGGTGCGCAGGTCGCCCCGTACGAGCGTGAGGTCGCCAGCCTCTATCGCGGCGTCCGTGCCCGTGCCCATGGCCAGGCCCAGATCGGCCTGGGCCAGGGCGGCGGCGTCGTTCACCCCGTCGCCGACCATGGCCACCGAGCGGCCCTCCGCCTGGAGCTTTTTGACGACCTCGACCTTGTCCTCGGGCATGACCTCCGCGATGACGTCCGACGCGTCGATACCGACCTCGGCGGCCACGGCCGCGGCGACCGCCTTGTTGTCGCCGGTGAGGAGGATCGGGGTCAGGCCGAGGGCGCGCAGCCGCCCGACCGCCTCGGCGCTGGTCTCCTTGACCGCGTCGGCGACTTCGAGAACGGCGCGCGCCTCGCCGTCCCACGCCACGGCGATGACCGTACGGCCCGCCGCCTCGGCGTCGGTACGCGCCCGGTCCAGCCCGGCGGGGAGGCCGATACCCCGGTCCGCGAGGAGCTTCGGGCGGCCGACGAGGACGGCGTGTCCTTCCACGGTGCCCTGGACGCCGAGGCCGGGGACGTTGGCGAAGTCCACGGGGGTCGGCAGCGCGCCGACGCGCTCGGCCGCGCCCTCGGCGACGGCGCGGGCGATGGGGTGCTCGGAGGCGTGCTCCAGCGCGCCCGCGAGCCGCAGCACCTGGGTCTCGGCCGCGTCGGCGCCTGATGTGTCGCCGCCGCTGTCGCCGCTCCTGTCGCTGCCCCTGGCGCCGTCCGCCGCCGCCGTGTGCGTCGCCAGGAGGGTCATCCGGCCCGTCGTGACCGTCCCCGTCTTGTCCAGCACGATCGTGTCCACCTTGCGCGTGGACTCCAGCACCTCCGGCCCCTTGATGAGGATGCCGAGCTGCGCGCCCCGTCCCGTACCCACCATCAGGGCGGTCGGGGTGGCCAGGCCCAGGGCACACGGGCAGGCGATGATCAGTACGGCGACGGCGGCCGTGAACGCGGCGGTCAGCCCCGCGCCGGTGGCCAGCCAGACGCCGAGCGTGCCGAGCGCGAGAACCATGACCACCGGCACGAAGACGGCGGAGATCCGGTCGGCGAGACGCTGGACGGCGGCCTTGCCGTTCTGGGCGTCCTCCACCATGCGCGCCATCCGGGCGAGCTGGGTGTCGGCGCCGATCCGGGTCGCCCTGACGACCAGCCGGCCGCCCGCGTTGAGCGTGGCGCCGGTGACCGGGTCGCCGGCGGAGACCTCGACCGGGACGGACTCGCCGGTCAGCATCGAGGCGTCGACGGCCGAGGAGCCCTCGACGACGACGCCGTCCGTGGCGATCTTCTCGCCGGGCCGGACCAGGAAGACATCGCCGGCCTGGAGGTCCGCCGTGGGGACGCGCAGCTCGCGGCCCTCCCGTATGACGGTGACCTCCTTGGCGCCCAGCTCCAGCAGCGCGCGCAGGGCGGCACCGGCCTTGCGCTTGGCGCGGATCTCGAAGTAGCGGCCCGCCAGGATGAAGGCGGTCACGCCTGCGGCGGCTTCGAGATAGATGTTCCCGGAGGCGCCGCCCCGGCTGATGGTCAGCTCGAAGGGGTGGCGCATGCCGTGCATGCCGGCCGTACCGAAGAAGAGCGCCCACAGCGACCAGAGGAACGCGGCCCAGGTGCCCACGGAGATGAGCGTGTCCATCGTCGCCGCGCCGTGCCGGGCGTTGGTCCACGCGGCGCGGTGGAAGGGCCAGCCGGCGTAGACGACGACGGGCGCGGCCAGGGTGAGGGAGAGCCACTGCCAGTTGTCGAACTGGAGCGCCGGGACCATGGCCATCGCGATGACGGGGACGGCGAGGATGACGGCGGTGAGGAGTCGCTGCCGGAGGCTGATGAGTTCGGGGTCGTCGGCGTCATCGTCGGTGGCGTCGGGGTGGACGGCTGTGGCGCCTGCCGCGCCTGCGCCGTCCGCGCCGTCCGCGGCCTCCGCGCCGTACGAGGACGGGGTGGACCGGGGTCCGGTGGGGTATCGGGGCGGCGGCTCCTTCGCCGTGTACCCCGTCGCCTCCACGGTGGCGATCAGGTCCCGCACGCTGACGTCCTCGCCGCGATAGGTGACCTTGGCCTTCTCGGTCGCGTAATTGACGGTGGCCTCGACGCCCTCCATGCGGTTGAGCTTCTTCTCGATACGCGCCGCGCAGGAGGCGCAGGTCATGCCGCCGATGGTCAGCTCGACATCGGTACCGGAGGTTTGGGTGGCACTCATCGTCGGACGGCTCCTTCTCATCGACCTGGTCAGTTTACCCCCGAGGGGTATCGTGTGACATCAGGTATACCCCCTAGGGGTACCGGTCGCAAGGGGTGGGGCGGCCGGGCGGGGCCCGAGTGGCTTGCCATTCCTTGGTGACCTCGGCCTTTAGGCTGGGTATTGGACTAGACCTGTACGGAAAACGGATCCGGACGGACCCGGCCGGATCCCCGCCACCCCCTACGGATGAGGCCCCATGAGTGAGCGCGCGGTACTGCTGGAGGTGATCGCCCTCGACGCGGCGGACGCCGTCGCGGCCCGGAACGGAGGCGCCGACCGCCTCGAAATCGTCGCCGACATGGCGGCGGACGGGCTGACCCCGTCCCGCGAGACCTTCGCGCGGATCAGGGCCGCCGTCGACCTGCCCCTAAGGGTGATGCTGCGCCAGACGGACGGATTCGCCGCCGACGGTCCCGACCCCCGGCACGGCGCGGACGCGCTGGTACGGGTGGCGCGGGGGCTGCGGGCGGAGGGCGCGGACGAGTTCGTCTTCGGCTTTCTCGACGCGGACGGGACGCCGGACCTGGTGACGGCCGAGCGCCTCATCGCCGAACTGGACGGCTGCCGCTGGACGTTCCACCGGGCGATCGACCACGCCGCCGACCGCGCCGCGCTGCGCCGGAGCCTCGCGGACCTGCCGGGGCTGGACACGTACCTCACGGCCGGATCGCCCGCCGGCGTCGGCACCGGCCTGCCGACGCTGCTGGCCGAGGCGGCGGCGGGCGCGCGCGGGGAGCCCGGCTACGGGCAGCGGCTGATGGTCGGCGGCGGGCTGCGGCTCGGCCATGTGGCGGCGCTGCGGGCGGCGGGGGTGGACGCGCTGCATGTGGGCGGCGCGGTGCGGGGGGCGGGGGGCTGGGCGGCGGGGGTGGACGCGGGGGCGGTGGGGGTGTGGCGCGCGGCGGTTGACGCGTAGCGCCTGCGGCGGGCTTGTCCCCTCCCCGCCCCTTCCCGAAACCGGGGCAGGCCCCGGACCCCGGGTGGGTTCCTCCCGGCGGGGTGTGGGGTGCGGGGGCTGTTGTCGTGGGTGTCCCACGGTGCGGCTCGGGCCTGGGTGGGGTTGTGGTGCGTGGCGGTTGGCGTGTAGCGCTTGCGGCGGGCTTGTCCCCTCCCCGCCCCTTCCCGAAACCGGGGCGGGCCCCGGACCCCGGGTGGGTTCCTCCCGGCGGGGGCCGGGGGGCCGTCCTCGTGGGCGTCCCACGGTGCGTGGCCGGTCACCGGCGCGGTGGAAACCGGGCCGGGCTCCTACCGGCGCCCGGACCCCGGTGGGTGCCTCCCGGCGGGGTGCGGGGGCCGGGGGCCGCCACCGGCGCTGTGGAAACCGGGCCGGGCCTCAACCGGTGCCTGGGCGTCGCCGGTGCGCCAGCTGGGCACCGGCTTCCGCGCCCCCCGCCGGTAGGCGACTACGCGCCAAGCGCCTTCGGCAGAGGGGCGCTGTGCAGGATGATCAGGCCGGAGACTGCTCGGGTGAGGGCTACGTACAGGCGTCGCAGGCCGGTGCGTTCGTCGGGTTCGCCGTCGACCACGGCCGCCGGTTCGTCAAGGACGACGTAGTCGTACTCCAGGCCCTTGGCCAGTGACGCGGGGACCAGGGTCAGCCGGGCGGTGGCCGTGGTCTCCTCGCCGGGGGACAGATAGGGGAGGCCCGCCGCCGTCAGTGCCTCGGCCAGGTGCGGGATGCGGGCGTCGGCGGCGATCAGGCCGGTGGAGCCCTCGTGGGCGAGGGACTCGACGCAGGCCGCGATCACCGCCGTATCGAGATGCCCGGAACCGGACTCGGGCCCGGCTCCCGGGACCTCGCGGACCGAGAGCGACCCCGGGGACTCCCGTACGGACGCGACCTCCGCCAGCCCCGGCGAGATCACCGGGAGCAGCCGGGACGCGTACGCGATGACCTCGCGGGGTACGCGGAAGCCGGCCGTCAGCTCCTCGATGACCGCGTCGCCCTTGCCCAGGTGGCGCAGGGCCTCCGGCCAGCTGTCCGTCGCCCAGGGGGTGGTGCCCTGCGCGAGGTCGCCGAGGACCGTCGCCGAGCCGGTCGAGCAGCGGCGGCCCACCGCGCGGTACTGCATCGGGGACAGGTCCTGCGCCTCGTCCAGCACCACATGGCCGAGGGAGTGCGTACGGGCCACGAGATCGCTCGCCTCGTCGATGAGCACGGCGTCCGCCGGGGACCACTTCGCGGACTTCACACCGCGCGCGGGCTTGGTCCACAGGATCGTCTTCTGCTCGTCGGCGCTGAGCAGCCCGTCCGCGTGGGCGGCCAGGAACTCCGGGTCGGAGAGGAGCCGGAGCACCAGCTTCGACGGATCCACCGGCGGCCACACCGCCTTGACCACGGCCTTTACGGCGGCGTCTCGCGCCACCGCGTTCTGCACCCGGTCGTCCGGCGCCTCGCCGGCCTCCTCCATCCGTACGAGCACGGCGTGCGCGATCCGCTGGGGCAGGGCCTCGCGGGCCGCGCCGTACCGCATGTCGCGGGCCAGCAACTGCTGGACGATCTCCTCAAGTTCGTACACGGGCACCCGCCACCGCCGCGAGCCGCGTACGACCACGACCGGTTCGGCCGGAAGGGTGACATGCGACCGTACGGCCCGCCGCAGCACCTCCGCCATGCGCGCGTCGCCCTTGATGACGGCGGCGGGCGCGGCGTCCGTGCCGCGCACCTCCACGGCGCCGGCCACCAGGCTGTCCACCGTGGCCTGCTTGACCTGCAACTCTCCCAGCGCGGGCAGCACTTGCTCGATGTAGTGGAGGAAGGACGCGTTCGGGCCGACGACCAATGTGCCGGTACGGGCCAGCCGTTCGCGGTGCGCGTAGAGCAAGTACGCGATGCGGTGCAGGCCGACGGCGGTCTTGCCGGTGCCGGGGCCGCCCTGGACACAGACCGTGCCGCCCAGGTCGCTGCGGACGATCTCGTCCTGCTCGGGCTGGATCGTGGCGACGATGTCGCGCATGGGGCCGACGCGCGGCCGTTCGATCTCGGCCTGGAGGAGCTTGCTGGAACGGACGGCCTCCGCCGGGTCGGAGAGGTGCTCGTCCTCGTACGCGGTGAGGTCGCCGGCGGTGTAGCCGAAGCGCCTGCGCAACGCCACGTCCTGCGGGTTCTGCTTGGACGCGCCGTAGAAGGGCTGGGAGGCGGGGGCGCGCCAGTCGATGACCATGGGGTCGCCGTGGGCGTCGTGGACATGGCGGCGGCCGATGTAGAAGCGGTCACCCTCATCCTTGCCGTCGCCGTCGCCCGCGTCCCTGTCGGCGCTGTCGCTTTCCGGGGCCGCGCCGCCCACACGGTGCAGATAGTCGAGGCGGCCGAAGAAGAGTGGGGTGTGGGCGAGATCGGCGAGCGACTTCACGCGCTCCTCGATCTGCGACTCCAGAACAGCGGCGTTCACCCAGTTCGCCGTGACATCGCGGATGTCGAGGGACTCGGCGTCCTCGCGCATGGCGCGCAGCGCGGAACGGGAGGCGCCGAGATGGGCGCGCTCCTGGGCGAGAAGAGGATCGACGGCGTCCGGTACGGGCACGGGATCGGGCGCGGGATCGGGCGCGGGCATGGCATCCGGTACGGGATCGAGCGTGGCATCCGGTACGGGACCGGTCACGGCGTCGGGATCGGTCGCGGCGTCGGGTACGGGCGTGGGGTCGGGCGCGGGCACGGTGGAGCCTCCGGGGCTGGCTGTACGCACGCCGAGGCGCCCGGGGCCGTCGAGGTCAGGGACGGGGCACGGGTGCGCCGTTCGGCGTTGATCACGTCATGGCGGTGGCCGTCCGGTTTCCGTCCGGACGACGGCGCTCCGCAGAGGGAGGCGGGCAAGGTGGGAGATTGTAGTCACCGGTGGCCGGGCGGGGCGAATGCTTTTCCGCACGCCCTCATCCCCGTAGGGGATGACATGAGCCCGGAGGACTACGCCTCTTCACATGTGATTACCACCTTCGGCCGATGTTGCGCACAGCCCGGAAAGCCATCCTGGATACATGACCACACAGACCTTCGCCCCCGTGTCCGCCGCCCCCGCCAAGGGCCCCGCCGAGTCCCCCGCCCACCCCGTCGGCAACGCGCTGCGCGCTGTCCGGACCTTCCTGGCCACGGCGTTCAGCGTGGCCGTGATGGGGGAGTACAGCGAGGAGGCGGGCATCAAGCGGCGTTGATCCGCCGTCGGCCGTAGTCGGCCGCCGTCAGCCGTAGTCGCCCGTCGCGGGCCGTCGTTGGCTCATTCCTGACTGCCGCGGACCGGCGCTGACCGCCGCTGACCCCTACGGGCCCGGGCGCCCGCCCCTGATCCACTAGGGTCGCGGCCGTGACCTTCCGGACCGTGACTTCTCGCTCACTCACCGCAGTGGGCCTGCTCGCCCTGTCTCTGGCCGCACTCGCCACGCTCTGTGTCGCCCAGCGCATCCCCATGGCCGACGCCCTCATCTACCGGGCCGAGGGCGCGGCCGTCGTCGACGGCACGGATCTCTACGGGCCGACGCCCTACGAGTCGAACCACTACGGGCCCGGCCACTACGGGCTCGCCGGCGCCAACGGCGTCACCGGAGCCGCCACCGGCTGGCAGCTGTCCGCCGGATACCCGCCGTTCGCCGCCCTTCTCTTCGTACCGACCACCTGGCTGCCCGTCGGTGCCCTCAAGGTCGTCCTCGTCATCGGGAACGCCGCGCTGCTGGCGCTGTTCGTCCGGCTGTCCTGGCGCTTCGCCGGACTCCCGGCCGTCAACGCCGCCGTCCCCATCACCCTCGCGGTGGCCGTCGCGCTCTGGCTCGAACCCGTACTCCAGACCGTCCTGTTCGGGCAGATCAGCCTCGCCGTCGGCTGCCTCGTCCTGTGGGACCTGTCCCGGCCCGAGCAGGCGCTCGGCAAGGGTTTCGCCCTAGGGGTCGCGGCCGGTATCACCCTCACCCCGGCCGTCTTCCTCGTCTACCTGCTGGTGACCGGGCGCGTACGGGCCGGGCTGACCGCTCTCGCCGGCCTCATCGGCACCGTACTGCTCGGTCTGCTCGTACTCCCGCACGCCAGCGGGGAGTTCTGGACGCACCACGTCGTGGAGTTCGGCCGGTACGGCGGCCCCGCGGGCCAGGTGTGGACCGCCGGGAACCAGTCGCTGTACGGGCTGCTCGCGCGCGCCCTGCACACCCCCGAGCCGGGCGTCTGGTGGGCGCTGGCCGCCGCGCTCACGGCCGCCGCGGGGCTGTGGACCGCCCGCCGCGCCGCCGTCCGGGCCGGCGCCGAGACCTGGGGCGTGCTGGCCGCCGCGCTGACCGCGCTGCTCGTCGCGCCGGTCGGCTGGTCGCACCACTGGGTCTGGTGCGTCCCGCTGCTGGCGGTCCTGCTCGCCGAACGCCGCTTCGGTACGGCGGCGGTGGCGGGCGTGGTCTGGACGGCGGGCGGCCATCTCGGCGTCGTCCCCCACCAGGCCGGAGCGGAACTCCGGCTCCCCTGGTGGCAGCAGCCGGCCGCCTCGCCGTACGCGCTCGCGGCGCTGGGGCTGCTGGTGTACGTCGCGTGGCGCGCGCATGATTTCCGGCGGGCGCGGGCGCGTCTGCGCGCGCGCCCGTACGTACCGCCGCCGCGGACACACATGCCGACGCCCCGCCGTCACGGTGCGAAATCCACCGTCGGCGGCCCCTTCGACCGGCGTGGGTCAGCCCTCGGGCAGCAGGATGTCGGCGTCGTCGAACACGCGCAGTACGACTAGGAGCAGCCGCCCTCGCGACACCATGTACTCGGCGACGATCTGCGAAGTGAGCCGGATCTCCCGGTCCTGGTCCCCGGCGCCGATCGGTCGTGACAGCGCCGTGTACGGGTCGTGCGCCAGTATGTCGATGGCCTTCTCGAACGAGGCCCGGCGGGTGGGGTCCAGCCGGTCGCGGTCGCGCGCCGCCGACTCCGTGTACAGCACTTCATAAACCTCGTGCGGCGTCATGTGCTCTCCTTGCCACGCCTGCCTCTTCGACCAGCGTATCGGCTCACAGGGTGAACGGGAGTGCCGATGCGGCAGTTCCCCCCACGGCCCGCCTTCGGACCACGCCCTCAAGACCTGCCCTCAGACCCCGTCCTCCGGGTCCCGGTCGCCCGCAAGGAGTTCGTCCGCGTCGACGATCCGGTACGCGTATCCCTGCTCGGCCAGGAAGCGCTGGCGGTGGGCCGCGAAGTCCTGGTCGATGGTGTCGCGCGCGACGACCGAGTAGAAGCGCGCCTCATGGCCGTCCGCCTTCGGGCGCAGCACCCGGCCGAGGCGCTGTGCCTCCTCCTGGCGGGAGCCGAACGTACCCGAGACCTGGATCGCGACCGTCGCCTCGGGGAGGTCGATCGAGAAGTTGGCGACCTTCGAGACGACGAGGACCGAGATCTCGCCCTGCCGGAAGGCGTCGAAGAGTTTCTCGCGCTGCGCGTTGCTGGTCTCGCCCTTGATGACGGGCGCGTCGAGATGCTCGCCCAGCTCGTCCAGCTGGTCGATGTACTGGCCGATGACGAGCGTCTGCTCGCCCGCGTGTTTCCGCACGAGCGCCTCCGTCACCTTCCGCTTTGTCGCCGTCGTCGCGCAGAAGCGGTACTTCTCCTCGGCCTCGGCGGTCGCGTACGCGAGCCGCTCGCTGTCGGTGAGATTGACCCGTACCTCCACACAGTCCGCCGGGGCGATATAGCCCTGCGCCTCGATCTCCTTCCACGGCGCGTCGAACCGCTTCGGGCCGATCAGCGAGAACACGTCCGACTCGCGGCCGTCCTCCCGTACGAGCGTCGCCGTCAGCCCGAGCCGGCGGCGGGCCTGGAGGTCGGCGGTGAACTTGAAGACCGGCGCGGGCAGCAGATGCACCTCGTCGTAGACGATCAGCCCCCAGTCGCGGGAGTCGAACAGCTCCAGGTGCGGATAGACGCCCTTCCGGCGCGTCGTGAGGACCTGGTACGTCGCGATCGTGACCGGCCGGATCTCCTTGCGCGTACCGCTGTACTCCCCGATCTCGTCCTCGGTCAGCGAGGTGCGCTTCACCAGCTCGTGCTTCCACTGGCGGGCCGAGACGGTGTTGGTCACCAGGATCAGCGTGGTCGCCTTGGCCTGCGCCATCGCACCCGCCCCGACCAGCGTCTTCCCCGCGCCACAGGGCAGCACGACGACTCCCGAGCCGCCGTGCCAGAACCCCTCGACGGCCTGCTTCTGGTACGGCCGCAGCGCCCAGCCGTCCTCCGCCAGCTCGATGGCGTGCGCCTCGCCGTCCACATACCCGGCGAGGTCCTCGGCGGGCCAGCCCAGCTTGAGGAGCGTCTGCTTGATCTGGCCGCGCTCGGACGGGTGCACGGCGACGGTGTCCGGGTCGATCCGGGCGCCCACCAGCGGCTGGACCTTCTTCGACCGGAGGATCTCCTCCAGGACGGGCCGGTCGGTGGAGGTCAGCACGAGACCGTGGCTGGGGTGCTTGGAGAGGGTGAGCCGACCGTAGCGGGCCATCGTCTCGGCGACGTCCACGAGCAGCGCGTGCGGCACCGGATACCGCGAGAACTCCACCAGCGCGTCCACGACCTGCTCGGCGTCGTGCCCGGCGGCACGGGCGTTCCACAGACCGAGCGGGGTCAGCCGATAGGTGTGGATGTGCTCGGGCGCGCGCTCCAGCTCGGCGAAGGGCGCGATGGCACGGCGGCAGGCGTCGGCCTGCTCGTGGTCGACTTCGAGGAGCAACGTTTTGTCGCTCTGGACGATGAGCGGTCCGTTCACGTACCTACATCCCTTCCACGCTGGGCCAAACGTCCAGTGTCGCGCATCTCGGGACGTTCCGGTGCCCGGACTGCCGACTGAACCGGTTCGAGTGGCGTGGTGCGGCGTATCCGGGCGGTGGCGGGGCACAGGGGGGCTATGACCGCTGAGACGGAACGGACCGGGCCGGTGAAGGCCGCTCCCGGGGGTAAGGCGCGGGGTGTGTGGGGCGCGTGGGGTGAGCGCGGTTCGCGGGGGTTACGGGGCTTGCGGGACTCCTGGGGTTCCCTGGGGGCGCGCTTTCACTGGGGCGCGTGGGGCAGGACCGCGCTGCGGATCGTGATCATGGCGGTGGCGTTTGTCTCGCTGGCGGGGTTCGCCGCCGTACTGGCCGAGCTGACGCTGACGCCGTCCCCGGCGTCCGCCGGTATCGCCGGGTCCAATCTGCGGGTGGGGCACTCGCTGCGCCAGTACGCGGAGGACTACACATTTCTCTCGGCGTGCAAGCAGATCGGCGGAAACCTGCTGATGGGAGCGCCCTTCGGGGTGATCCTCCCGCTGCTCATGCCGCCCCGGTACCGGATGGTGCGGGTGGTGCTGCTGACCGCCGTGGTGATGACGCTGGTGGAGCTGGCACAGGGCGCGATGATCCAGGGCCGGGCCTTCGACATCGATGACGTCATCCTGAACACGAGCGGCGCGCTGATCGGGTATCTGCTGCTGGGGCGGCGGCTGTCGCGGCGGTTCCACATGCTGGCGCGGGACGGGGAGAAGACCTGATGTGAGGCCGTGGCGGCGGGCGTTGTCAGTGGTGGGTGGTCCAATGGGCGGCATGACTGAGACGACGGTGCTGCTCTCCCTCATCGAGGACCGCTCGGCCGCCTTGAGGGACGCCGTGGCGACCGCCCTGGACCTCGACGCGCGCGTGCCGGGCTGCCCCGAGTGGTCCCTGCGGCAGCTGGTCGAGCATGTGGGCGGGGTCCAGCGGTTCTGGGCGGCCGTCGTCGCCGCCGGGCCCGCCGACCAGCCGCCCACGAAGGCGGTGGTGGGCGAGACCGACCCGGCGTGGAATCTGCTCGACTGGTGGGGCGAGTCGACCGCGCTGCTGCTGAGTGCCCTGCTGGCGGCCGATCCGCGCCAGGGCTGCTGGACCTGGTGGGGCGCGTCCGGCGCGCCCCAGACCGTCGCCGCCGTCGCGCGCCACCAGGTGCAGGAGGTGGCGGTGCACGCGTACGACGCCCAGGAGGCCGCTTCCGGGCGGCCCCGGCCGATACCGGGACCGGTCGCGGTGGACGGCGTGGACGAGTTCCTCACGGTGGTCGTCGGCTCGTCCGGGCCGTGGCCGCGCCGGTCGGCCCGGATCGTCCTGTGCGCCGAGGAAGGCCCGTCGTGGACCCTCGGCCTCACCCGTTCCGAGCGGTCCGTCGTCGCACCGGGCGTGATCGAGGCCGACACGACGGCGGTCGTGCGCGGCCCGGCGAGCGATCTGCTGCTGGCCCTGTACGGGCGGATACCCGTCGACTACCTCGCGGTGGAGGGCGACCGCGCGGCGGTCGCCGCCCTGATGTCCTGAGGACGGTGGCTCACGCCGGGTCGTCGGCCAGCTCCGCCACGCCCGTGATGCGGTGCAGCGGGTACGTACGGACCTCGTCCGCCGTGTGGTCGTACGCCGTCACGTAACCGCCCTCGACCCGTACGGGCGCGATCACGCGCTGGCTGGCCGCGCCGTCCGCGTTGACGTAGCCGATCCAGACCGCCGAGCCCGTCATCGCGGCGGCCTGGACGGTCGCGAGCGTCTCCCCGGGGGTGGTGCGGGGCAGCGCGCCGCTCGCGGTGGCGGCCCGCCCGGCCGCCGCCGACGACGCGGAGGAGGACGAGGTGGGTGCCGGGACCAGCGGCTCGGTGACCGGCTTCCGGACGACCGTGGCCGCCAGGTCACCGGCCCGGATCGCTCGTACGGCCGCGCCCAGCAGCGTCGCGTCCGGGACGGGCGGCCCGTCCGGTACGGGGGCGGGGGCGGTCCGGGGCGGGGTGCGGTGGGCGAGCGCGCGGGTGATCATGACATCGCCCTCCGTGGACTCCGCCGCGGGCGCGAAGCCCATGGTCCGCAGCCCGTCGAGCAGCGCCGCGGCCTCCGCGTGCGCGGCCAGCACGGTCGGGGCGAGGCGCCGCAGCCGCAAGGCCAGGGAGCGCTTGTCGGCCAGGATCTCGTCGAGGACGGCCTCGTCGTCGCAGCGTACGTACGCGGAGGCCGAGCCGACCCGGAGATGGCCGTGCTTACGGGCCACATCGTCGATCAGATAGGCCAGCGGCTGCGGTACGGGCGTACGGCTGTGCGCCTTGAGGAAGTCGTGCAGGTCGGACGCCGACTGCCCGGCGTCCAGCGCACGCCGTACGGAACCGGGCGTGAAGCGGTAGACGGTCGCCCCGCCCTTGGACTCGACGTCCGCCGTGACGGCGAGCAGCTCCGCGAGGGGGCGCAGCAGCGGGCCGGGGGCGACGGCGGTGAGGTCGGCCTGGAGGAGGACATGATCGAGGGGCTCGGGGAGGAGCGGGGCGAGGACACGGGCGGCGCGCAGCCCGGCGGCGGCGAGTTCGGCGGCCGACCCGGAGCCGTGGCCGGGAGCGGGGCCCGGACCGGCATTGGCGCTGGTGTCGGCGTGCGTCTCCGTACCTGTACCCGTACCGTCCGGCTCCCGGGCCAGCAGCGCCCGGGCGTGGGACGACAGCGCGCCCCGGCCCGTGAAGCCGAGCATCTCCGCCTCGTTCATCGTCCACGCCGCCAGCCGCGCGCGCAGATCGTCCGGCCTGCCGCCGGCCGACGCGCCGCGCAGCGGGCGTTCCCAGCGCAGCCGGGCGAGCAGCGATTCGGGGTCGGGGGCCGTGCCCTCGGGGAGCGTGGCGAGGAGTTCCAGGATCCGCCGCCGTACCTCCGGCGCCGGGCCCCGGTCCAGATCGGGGCCGAGCACGGCGAGCGTACGGCCCTTGCTGTCCTGGCTGCCGACCAGCCCGGCGGTACGGGTCGCCGTCAGCCAGGCGATCGCGAGCCGTGTCCACCGGTCGGCGGGCGGCAGCTCCTGCCAGTCGTCGTAGGCGGGGGTCGGCGCGTACCGCTCGTCGGTCTGGCCGTCCGGCGCCAGCAGGCCCGCCGCGTAACCGAGTTCGACCCAGAAGGCGGCCACGGGCTCCGGGACGTCGAGCGCGGTGGCGGTGCGCTTCAGGTCCCGTACGGAGAGGCCGCCGGCGCGCAGGACGTTCGGGCCGCCCTCGTTCCACTCCTTGGCCAGCTCCTCGATGGTGGCCAGGGCCGTGTACGCCTGGCCCGCCGCCGTACTGTCCACCATCCGCGACCGGTTCACCGCCGCGTCCGCCGCCGCCGTACTCGCGGCCGTACTCGCCGCCGCTCCGGCCGGGTCGGGGGACGCGGGCGCCGTCCCGGCGCGCGGCGCGACGACCGGCGCCACGGGCTCCGGCCTGCGGTGCGCGCGCCCGGCGCGCAGATGCAGCGCCGCCTCGCGCGGCAGCACGACCGTACGAGTGGTCGCCGGCAGCAGCAGCCCCCGGTCACGCAGCCACCGCACGGGCGGGGTGGGGCTCGATGTGACCTCGCCGTACGGCGGCCCCCACACCAGCCGGTCCAGCACCGACAGCGCCTCCATCGGCGCCGTGTCGAGCAGCGACGCCATCCGCGTCCGGTCGGTGAAGAGCCCGGTGAGGGCCGCGACTGCCGAGACCGGATCGTGGGTGGAGGGCAGCCCGGACGCCGTCAGGATCTCCTGGAGACGGCCCGGCGACATGCCCGCCGTGGCCTCCGCGACGGTCGGGCCCAGACCGGTCGGGGACGGGTGCGTGGGGGAGGGCGCGAGGAGTTCGCGGGCGGTGCGCACCAGCCGCAGCCGGTCGTCCCCGCCCCAGATCAGCGCCTGGTCGCGCAGGGTCGTCACGGCCCTCGGGAGGGCCGCCTCGATGCCCGGATCGCCCTCGTCACCGGTGAGCAGCGCGCGCAGCGTGTCGTACGGCGCGGGCTCGGGAGCCACGGCGAGCGCCTCCGCCACCTGGAGCGTGAACCGGTCGAGCCGCTCCAGCGCCCGTACGACCGACGCCCGGGTGCCGGCGCGGGTCGCGAGCTGCGAGAGATCGCTGGGCACGGGGTTGAGCAGATCGGGCCGGGCGCGCAGCAGAGCGGTGAGCGAACGGTCGCTCTGGGTGCGCAGCGCCTCCGCCAGCGTGCGCGGTGACGTACTGCCGGTCCCCTCTGGAACTCCTTCGGGCACGTGCGCCTCCTGCTCGGGCTTCGCGGATCCCCATCCGTTCCACGTTAGCCCGTCCGTCGATCGGGGAGTGGGAGAAGAGACGGGAGTGGGCAGCGGGTCGGCGGCGGCCACCCCTGCCGGCCTGGCCGTATGTACTGGACGTACGGGAGCGACTCCGACAGCATCACGTGCGAGTGGCTCGTGAGCGGTCGCGGGTGGCTGTCGTGCCGGGGAGGCTTTGTGGGGATCGAGAGCGATCAGCTCGTTTACGACTACCTGAGCCGGGTCGGTGACGCCGCCCAGCGGCAACAGCTCTCCTCCGGGGACCGGATGCGGCTCGTGTCGACGCTGCGCAACGAGATCGACCGGCAGCGCGGGAAGTACGCCACCGACAGCCCGGCGGCCGTGCGCCGCATCCTCGGACGGCTGGGCGAACCGGCGGAGCTGGTACGGGCGGCGGCGCCGCCGGGCGGGGGCGGCGAGGACACCCGGGAGCGGGAGCCGTACGCGGCGCCGGAGGTGCCGGAGCAGCGGGCGCGGGGGATGAAGGGGTTCAAGGGGATAAAGGGATTCATGGGGTCGGTGGGCTCCGTGGGTTCCACAGGCTCCATGGGGGCCAAGGGGGCCAAGGGGGCCAAGGGGGCGGACAGGGAGGCCGATTCGCGTACGGGACCGTCCGGACCCTCCGTGCCCCTGGCGCCGGAGCCGACGCCGGAGCCGGTACTGCCACTGGAGCCGGAACCGCTGCCGGAGCCCGAGTTGAAGCCGGAGCCCGAGCCGGCACCCGCACCCGCCCCACCAGCACCCGAGCCCGAACGCCCGCCCACCCCCGAACCTCCGCCCGCACCAGCGGCGTTCGCCCCGCCCATGGAGCAGGCGGCGAAGCCGCCCGTACCGTCGCCGCGTCCCGCCCCCGGGCCCGACTGGTGGCGGATAGAGGCGGGACCGCTGGGCGGCCGGGGCCCAGTGGAGACCGTGTTGGCGTCGGAACGGGAGGCCGAGGCGGCCGAGGCGGCCCAACGCCCCGGATTCGGGACAGGGTTCGTGGGCGGCATGATCCCCGAGGTCTTCAGGGAGCCGCCGGACCCGAAGGAGGAGGAGCGCCGGAGAGCGGCCGAGGCGGCCGGGGAGACAGGGACGGGTACGGAGTCCACGGCGGCGGAAGCGGGTACGGCAGCGGGTACGGGCGCGGAATCCGGTACGGACGCGGACGCGGCGCCCGGCAAGAAGCGCCGTCGGCTCCCGCTCCCGCGCCTGCTGGGCCCGCCCGGCGACATGCCCGCCGAAAAGACGAAGCCGCGCTTCGCCCACCCCTTCCTCCTGCTGGCGGCGGCCCTCCTCGTCGCGGGCGCCTTCCTCGGCTCCTGGCTGGCGCTGGGCGGCGGCTGGCTCCTCGCGTACGTCTCGCGCACGTTGTCCCGTACGGAGGCGAAGTGGGCGGTCTTCGGGCTGCCGGGCGTGTCGGCGGCGGGCGGTCTGGTCTGGCTCTGGGGCCGTTCGGTGGGCCGCTGGGGCGAGGAGATCCCGGCGGACGGCATGGCGGACGCGCTGACCGGGCTCTGGCCGGTGGTGCTGCGTACGGCGGCGGTGTCCTCGGCGCTCTTCCTGGTCTGGCGGGCGCGCCGCAAGGCGTGACCGGCCGGGACCGCTGACGGGAGCGGTGCTCACATGGTGTCGAGGAAGTCCCGCAGCGCCTGCGAGCGTGAAGGATGGCGGAGCTTCGACATCGTCTTCGACTCGATCTGGCGGATGCGCTCCCGCGTCACCCCGTACACCGTGCCGATCTCCTCCAGCGTCTGCGCCCGGAGCCCGGTCAGCCCGTACCGCAGGGAGATGATGCCGGCCTCGCGCGGGGTCATGCCCGCGAGGAGGGTCCGGATGGCCTCCTGGAGGAGCAGGAACGTCACGGAGTCCACCGGGGACGGCGCGTCGCTGTCCTCGATCAGATCACCGAACTCGGCGTGCCCGTCGTCCCCCAGGGCGGTGTGCAGGGAGACGGGTTCCTTGGTGTAGCCGACGAGTTCGACGAGCTTCTCCACGGGAACGCCCGTCTTCTCGGCCAGATCCTCCGGCGCCGGTTCGGTCCCCAGGTCCTGCATCATCTCCCGGCGCGTCCTGGCGACCCGGTTGATGATCTCCGTCATATGCACCGGAACGCGGATGGTGCGGCCCTGGTCGGCCAGGGCCCGGGATATCGCCTGCCGGATCCACCAGGTCGCGTACGTCGAGAACTTGAATCCCTTGGTGTAGTCGAATTTCTCGACGGCACGGATCAGCCCGGTGTTTCCCTCCTGGATGAGATCGAGGAAGAGGAGCCCGCGTCCGGTGTAGCGCTTGGCGATCGACACGACCAGACGGAGATTCGCCTCCACGAGATGGTTCTTCGCCCGGTCGCCGTCCTGGGCGAGGAGTTCCAGCTCGCGGCGGAAGGAAGCGTTGAGGTGCTCTGGCCGCTCCTCCGCCTCCTCCAGCAACTTCGCCGCGTACAGACCGGCCTCGATCCGCTTCGCCAACTCCACTTCCTGCTCGGCGTCCAGGAGCCGGACTCGGGCGATGAGCTTCAGATAGTCGCGGACCTGGTCGGCCGAGCCGCCGGACGTGGTGAGGGAAGGGGCGGGTTCATCACTTCCCGGTTCATCGCTTTCGGGCTCGACGTCCTCCGGCGCCTGTTCCCGGGTGCTCGCCGTCATTGTTTTCACAGTGCGTCACCTCTTCTCCAGGAGCGGGCGCAGAAACCGCCCGGTGTGGGACCCGGGGTGGGCCGCGATCTCCTCCGGGGTGCCCTGCGCCAGGACGGTGCCGCCGCCCCGGCCGCCCTCGGGGCCCATGTCCACGATCCAGTCCGCCGTCTTGATCACGTCGAGGTGGTGCTCGATGACCACCACGGTGTTGCCCGCGTCAACGAGTTGATGCAGTACGGCCAGGAGCTGGCGGATGTCGTCGGTGTGCAGACCGGTGGTCGGCTCGTCCAGTACGTAAAGGGTGCGGCCCCTGGTGCGCCGCTGAAGCTCGGTGGCGAGCTTGACGCGCTGGGCCTCGCCCCCGGAGAGCGTGGAGGCGGGCTGGCCGAGTTTCACATACCCCAGCCCGACCCCGTCCAGGGCCTTGAGATGGCGCGAGATGATCGCGTGCCCGTCGAAGAAGTCCAGGCTCTCCGCGATGGTCATGGCCAGTACGTCGGCGATGGACTTGCCCTTGTACCGCACGTCGAGCGTCTCGCGGTTGTACTGCGCGCCGCGGCACACCTCGCACGGCACATAAACGTCCGGCAGGAAGTTCATCTCCACCTTCACCGTGCCGTCGCCCTGGCACGGCTCGCAGCGGCCCCCCTTGATGTTGAAGGAGAACCGCCCCGGCCGGTAGCCGCGCACCTTCGCCTCCGGCGTCTGCGCGAACAGCGTGCGCAGATGGTCGAAGACCCCGGTGTACGTGGCCGGGTTGGACCGGGGGGTGCGCCCGATCGGGGACTGGTCGACCCGTACCACCTTGTCGAGTCCCTCGACGCCCGTGAGGGTACGGTGCCGGCCCGGCACCGCGTGCGCCCGGTGGAAGTGCCGGGCCAGGGCGGTGTGGAGGACATCGTTGACCAGCGTGGACTTGCCCGATCCCGAGACGCCGGTGACGGCGGTGAACCGGCCCAGCGGGAAGGAGACCGTGACGTTCCGGAGGTTGTGCTCGGTGGCGTCGTGCACGGTCAGCACCGGTCCACCGCCGGACGGTCCGCCGCCGTCCGGTCCGCCGCCGGACGGTTGCCGCCGTACCGGTACGGGTATCTCGCGGCGACCGGAGAGATACGCGCCGGTCAGCGAGGTGGGGTGGGCCAGCAGCTCGCGCGGCGGCCCTGAGTACACGACCCGTCCGCCGTGCTCACCGGCCCCCGGCCCGATGTCCACCACCCAGTCGGCCGCTCGTACGGTCTCGTCGTCGTGCTCCACGACGATCACGGTGTTGCCCCGGTCGCGCAGCCGCAGCAGGGTCTCGATCAGCCGCTGGTTGTCGCGCTGGTGCAGCCCGATGCTGGGCTCGTCCAGGACGTAGAGGACACCGGCCAGCCCGGCCCCGATCTGGGTGGCCAGCCGGATCCGCTGCGCCTCGCCGCCGGAGAGGCTCGCGGCGGGCCGGCTCAGCGACAGATAGTCCAGGCCGACATCGAGCAGGAACCGCAGCCGCTCGCCCACCTCCGCGAGGACGGACTCGGCCACCCGGCGCTGCCAGCCGACGAGTTCCAGCCCGGCCGTGAAGTCCGCCAGTTCGTCGATCGGCAGGGCCGTCAGCTCGGCGATGTTGCGTCCGCCGACGGTGACGGCGAGGACGCCGGGGCGCAGCCGCGCGCCGGCACAGGCCGGGCAGGGCAGTTCGCGCAGATACCCGGCGAAGCGGCCCGTACTCCCGGGGGCGGCGCCACTGGCACCGGTGCCGGCCCCGCCCTCGCCACCGTCGCCGTTCTCGGCGCTGCGCCGCTCGATGTGCGGGATGACGCCCTCGTACGGCGCCGGGTGCGAGCGCTCGCGGCCGAACCGGTTCCGGTACGTGAGGTGCAGCCGCCGCGGGCTTCCGTACAGCACGGTCTTGCGTACGGACGCGGGCAGCTTCCGCCACGGGGTGCTCGTACTGAAGCCGATCTCCGCCGCCAGTGCTTCGAGCAGCATGGTGAAGTAGTCGGCGCCGCTGGTGTTGGTCCATGGCGCGATGGCGCCCTCGGCCAGCGACTTCTCCCCGTCCGGGACGACGAGCGCGGCGTCGACCTCCCTGCGGGTGCCGAGGCCCTGGCACTCCGGGCAGGCGCCCCAGGGGGCGTTGAAGGAGAAGAGCCGCGGCTCCAGGACGTCCAGATCGAGATCGTGGGCGCGGGGACAGGCCATCTCCTCGGAGAACCGCAGCTCCCGCCGGGCGTCGTCGGCGTCGAGATCGACGAAGTCGACGACCACGACCCCGCCCGCCAGACCGAGCGCGGTCTCGACGGACTCGGTCAGCCGCTGCCGGGCGGCCGGCCGGAGCGCCAGGCGGTCCACGACGACCTCGATCGAGTGCTTCGCGCGCTTGTCGAGCGCGGGCGGCGAGGTCAGCGGCAGGACCGTACCGTCCACCCGGACCCGGCTGAAGCCGTCGGCCATCAACTGCCGGAACACATCGGTGTGTTCGCCTTTGCGGTCCCGGACGACCGGGGCCAGCACATGGACCCGGGCCGCGCCCTCGCCGGCCGCTTCCGGCGGGGTCAGCAGCCGGTCCACGATCTGCTGCGGGGTCCGGCGGCCGACCGGCTCGCCGCACTCCGGGCAGTGCGGGACGCCGATCCGCGCGTACAGCAGGCGCAGATAGTCGTAGACCTCGGTGAGTGTGCCGACCGTGGAGCGCGGGTTGCGGCCGGTGGTCTTCTGGTCGATCGCGATGGCGGGCGACAGGCCCTCGATGGAGTCGACGTCCGGCTTGGCCAGCTGCCCCAGGAACTGCCGCGCATAGGCCGAGAGCGATTCGACATAGCGGCGCTGGCCCTCGGCGAAAATGGTGTCGAAAGCCAGACTTGACTTTCCCGAACCGGATACACCGGTGAAAACGACGAGCGCGTCCCGGGGAATTTCTACGGATACATCACGGAGACTGTTCTGACGAGCGCCCTTGACAGCGATACGGCTGGTGGTGGTACGGCTGGCGGCGATTCGGTGGTCGGCGATACGGTCTTTCACTCCTTCGAGGCTAGTGCACACAACATCGCGGTGCTGCTGAATTGTTATCAATTATTTTCGGGGGTCGTCCGTTCCATTTCGCTCTATTCGCTCCATTCGATCTTTCGCGGATACGTTGCGGTGCATCGCCGCGCCCGCCAGGCTGCCCAGCAGCAGAACCGCGATCAGCGGGATCAGGGTTTCCTTTGACGCCTGCGTCAGCCCGTTCTGGACGGCCTGTTCCGCGAGCTGCCGGCCCTGTTCAGCGAGGTGGCGCGGCAGCGGCAGTGCGCCCTGGGTCGTCCCCCCGGTGGCGTGCAGATACGCGGTGAAGTCCTCGCGGTAGCGGGCCGGCAGCCGCGCGGCGGCGGCGTCGGCCTCGGCCGCCACGGACGCGGTGATCCGGGCCTGGAGCAGAACGCCGATGGTCGCGCTGCCGAGGACCGCGCCGAGTTGGCGGGCGGTGAAGAAGATGCCCGAGGCGGCGCCCCGGAGTTCGGCCGGTACGGTCCCCATCGCGACGTTGTTGACCGGCACCAGCACGCACCCCATGCCCAGCCCGCACACCAGCAGCCCGGGCATGAGCTGCCACGGCGGAAGGTCCGGTGCGGCCTGTACGGCGAGAACGGCCAGCCCCAGCGCCATCCCCACCAGCCCCGCCATCACCAGGTACTTGCCGCTGACCCGGTCGGACAGCCGGCCGATGAACGGGCCCATGAGACCGGACACCAGCGCCATCGGCGCGGTGACCAGCCCGGCATCGGTCGGCGAGAGCCCGAGCGCGGACTGCATGTAGATGACCAGCGGCAGGAACATGCCGGTCATCGCGAAGCCGATCGCGGCCGTCGTCAGGGCGCCCATGGAGAAGTTGCGGTCGGCGAAGGTCCGCAGCGGCACCAGCGGTTCGTTCCGGTTGACCCGCTGCCAGACCACGAAGGCGACCAGCAGGACCACCCCCGCCCCGATGATCTGGAACACCGTGATGGGGCCCAGGAGTTCGCCCCACGCGTACGTCTGGCCGTTCTGGACACCGAAGACGATCAGGAAGAGACCGGCGCCGGAGAGCAGGATGCCGGGCAGGTCGAAGCGGTGCGCGCGGCCCGGCCGCCAGTCCGGTATCACCAGCCGGCTCATGACCAGCGTGGCGATGCCGACCACCACGTTGACGTAGAAGATCCACTGCCAGCCGAGCGTGTCCACCAGCACCCCGCCGAGCAGCGGCCCGGTGACGGTGGCCAGCCCGGAGACCCCGCCGAGGACCCCCATCGCCCGCCCGCGGTCGCCGCCCGGGAACAGATGCGTGATGAGGGTCAGGGTCTGCGGGGTCAGCAGCGCCGCGCCCAGCCCCTGCGCGGCCCGCGCGGCGATCAGTGTCTCCACACCGCTGGAGAGCCCGGCGCAGAGCGAGGCGGCGGTGAACACGGCCAGCCCGGCGACGAACACGCGCTTGGGGCCGTAACGGTCGCCGAGCCGGCTGGTGAACAGCATGGGGACGGCGTACATGAGCAGATAGACGCTGGTGACCCAGACGACCGCGTTGAGGCCGGTGTCGAGGTCGCGCACCATGGTCGGTACGGCCACGGACACGATCGAGGTGTCCACCACGATCATGAACAGCCCCAGGGAGAGCGCGGCGAGCGCCGCCCACGGACTGGCGGCCCGCGAACGCCCCTGCCCGCTCTCCGCCTTCACTTGGTCCTGTGCGCTGGTGTCAGTCATCGCTTCCGCTCGGGGTCGGGCCTCGTGGTGGGGGGTGGTGGGGGGTGGTGCCCGGCCCGGCCGCCGGGAGGGGCGGCCGGGCCGGTCTCATGCGCGGACCGGTCTCAGGGACGGCCCCCGGTCAGTAGCGGACCGCTCCGTAGTCGATGCCCTCCGCGGGGTAGGTGGCGGCGCGCCGGCCGAGGCCGCGCATGCGCTCGCGCATCTCGTCGGCGGGCAGATGGTGCAGATCGCCGTGGCCGGGCAGCACCCACTCGAAGGTCAGCTCCTCGGCGCCGCGGGCCACCGACTCCGCGAGGGTCTTGATCGAGTCGTAGACGACGCTGTGGGCCACCTCCAGCGTCTGCTGGCTGTTCGACCAGAAGAACGCGTCCCCGCTGAAGCAGAACGTGTCGTCCGCGATGAAGATCGAGGTGCCCGCGGTGTGCCCGGGGAAGGGGTGCGCGATGACGCCGGGCCCGACCTCGACCGGCTCCGTACCCCGGATGACCTGGTCGGCGGAGGGGAGGGAGTGCAGGTCGCCCTCGTGGATCCAGAGCCGGGCCTTGAAGGCGTCGGCGTACTTGCGGGCGTGCGCGACATGGTCGAGGTGGGTGATCAGCACGTCGGTGATCTTCCCGACCCGCTCCTCGTACCGGCGGGCGAGCGCGGGCCGCCAGCGCGGGGTGTCGATCATCATCGCGGTGCCGTCGGGGCGGCGCAGGAGGTACGAGGTCGCGCCGTACGTCTGCGGGGAGGCGTGCCCGCAGAGCAGGACGGTGCCGGCCGCGTCGAGCGCCAGGGGGTACGGGTCCGAGTCGGCGCCCAGGTCGTCGGCGGGCGGGTGGACGGAGCGGGTGGGGCAGGCGTGCGCGGCCCGGTAGAGCTTCTCGACGTCCTCCGCGGTTTCGGGCTGGCGGATGACGGTCGACAGACCGCCGTACTGGCCGCCCTCCTTGAAGCCGATCATGCCGGGGGCGATCTGGCGGGCGATGTTGCAGTTCAGGCAGCGGTCGTCGACGTGCCACCCCTGCTGCTGACCTTCGGCCGCCGGGGTTTTCTGATTGGTTTCTGTCGTGCTGGTGCTCATGAACTCCGCTTTCGTGTGAGGGGTAACGCCCGTGGGCCGGGCGTCAGTTCTGGGGTCGCCGAGGTGCGGGCGCGCGTCGGCGGCGGCTCCCGGGGGCGGCTTCGGGGGCGGTGTGCCCGGCGGTCACAGATCGAGGACCAGCTGGGGGCCGCGCGAGCGGGAGACGCAGATCATCATGGTTTCGCCGGACTCCCGCTCCGCCGCGCTGAGCACCGAGTCCCGGTGGTCGGGCTCGCCCTCCAGCACCTCGGTCTCGCAGGTGCCGCAGATGCCTTCGGCGCAGGAGAACGGCACGGCCACCCCGGCCTGCTGGGCGGCGGCCAGCACGCTTGTCCCGGGCGGCACTTGGAGGGTCTGCCCGGAGCGGGAGAGGACCACCTCGAAGGCGTCGGCGTCGGCGCCGCCGCCCGCATCGGTGCCGGGGGCGGTGACGGCCGTCGGCCGGAACCGCTCGACCCGCAGCGCCCCGGCCGGCCACGCCAGGCACCGTTCCTCGACGGCGGCCAGCAGCGGTTCGGGGCCGCAGCAGTAGACGAGCGTGTCGTCCGCCGGTTTGCCCAGGCAGTCGTCGAGGTCGAGCCGGCCGTGCTCGTCCTGCGGACGGACGGTCACCGCGCCTCCGTACGCGGCCAGTTCGTCCAGGAAGGCCATCGAGGAACGCGTCCGGCCGCCGTAGAGCAGCTCCCACCGCGCCCCGGCGGCCTCGGCGGCGGCGATCATCGGCAGTACGGGGGTGATCCCGATGCCGCCCGCCACGAACAGATAGCGATCGGCGGGCCGGAGCGCGAAGTTGTTGCGCGGTCCGCGCACCCGTACCGACGCGCCGGCGAGCAGTGCGTCGTGCACGTACGCCGAGCCGCCGCGGCTCTCCGGGACCCGCAGGACGCCGATCCGCCACGCCGACCGGTCGCCGGGGTCGCCGCAGAGCGAGTAGTGCCGGACCAGGCCGTTGCCGAGCAGCAGATCGATATGGGCGCCGGGCAGCCACTCCGGGAGGGGCGCGCAGTCGGGGTGGCGGAGCGTCAGGGCGATGACGCCGTCGGCGGCGTCGGTCCGGTCCGCGACGACGAGCGAAGCCTCGTATGCGGGAGTTGAGGCGGTCGCGGCGGTCTCGGGAGCGGGGGGTTTGCTCACAGTGTGCTTCCCGCTTTCACAGGAACAGAGCGACACCCATGCCAACCGAAAGGATTCCGTCGCACGGGCTGACGCTGGGAACGAGTCAGGTCGTGGAGCGCGCGACGGAAGGCATGCGACGGAAGGCGTTGTCCGAGACGAACACTAGCGGACGTATAGCCCTATGCGTTACCGGTTCGTTATTTTTGGAGTGAAGTGAGGGACGGTTTCAGGACACCCCCAGGCGGCCCGTAATTCCGCGCATCGCGGGCCTTGGAGGGGGCTGCGGGCCGCCGAGAGATGGCGCGAAACCGTCTGTCCCGTACGGTCAGAATCCGCTCTCCGGGCGGTACGGCATCCCCGGCACCACCAGCGGCGAACCCGTCACCGGATCCGGGATGACGACCGCCGCCAGACCGAAGACCTCACGCACCAGCTCCGCCGTCACCACCTCGCCGGGCGGACCCTCCGCCACGATCCGGCCGGCCTTCATGGCGATCAGATGGTCGGCGTAGCGGGCGGCCTGGTTGAGGTCGTGGAGGACGATGACGACCGTACGGGCCCGCTCGTGGTTGAGACGGCGGACGAGGTCGAGAACCTCCACCTGGTGGGCGATGTCGAGGAAGGTCGTCGGCTCGTCGAGCAGGAGCAGCTCCGTCTCCTGCGCGAGAGCCATGGCGATCCACACGCGCTGCCGCTGGCCCCCGGAGAGTTCGTCCACCGGGCGGTCGGCGAGCGCGGTCACGTCCGTACGGGCCATCGCGTCCGTCACCGCGCGCTCGTCGTCGTCCGACCACTGCTGCCACCAGCGCTGGTGCGGCTGCCGCCCGCGCGCGACCAGATCGGCGACGGTGATCGCCTCGGGCGCCGAAGGCGACTGCGGCAGCAGACCGATGGCGCGCGCGATCCGGCGCGTGGGGATCTTCGCCAGCTCGGCACCGTCCAGCAGCACGGAGCCGCCCTTCGGCCGCAGAAGCCGCCCCAGGGCGCGCAGCGTGGTCGACTTGCCGCAGGCGTTCGGCCCGACGATCACCGACACCCGCCCGTCCGGGACGGCGAGATCGAGACCATCGACGACGGTACGGTCCTCGTACGCGAGCGTGAGCGCGCGAGCGACGAGCCGGCTCGCGCCGGGGGTGACGCCCCCGGGCCCGCTCGCACCCGGCTCGACGGCGCCCGGACCGCTCGCCTCGTACGTACGTACCTCGCCCCCGGCCCCGTGCTCCCGCACGCCCTCGGCCTCGCTCACGTCCTGCCTCCCGCCGTACGCCCCCGGATGATCAGCCAGATCAGATACGGCGCGCCCACCGCCGCCGTCAGTACCCCCACCGGCAGTTCCGTCGGCGCCAGCAGTCGGCGTGCCAGCAGATCCGTCAGGACGACGATCACCGCGCCCAGCAGCGCCGAACTCAGCAGTGGGAGCTGGGCGGTGCGGGTCAGCCGTCGCGCGATCTGCGGTGCCAGCAGTGCCACGAAGTCCACCGGGCCCGCCGCGCCCGTCGCGACCGACGCCAGCACCACCCCGACCAGCACCAGCCCGAGCCGGACGCGGCCGAGCCGTACCCCCAGCGCGGTCGCGGTGTCGTCGTCCAGCGACACGGTGCGCTGCGCCCACGCCGCCCACGCCACCGCCGGCAGCAGGAGCAGCAGCACCCACCCCAGCGGCCCGGCGGCCTCCCAGCCGCGGCCGTTGAGCGAGCCGGTCATCCACACCTGCGCCTGCTGGGCCAGTCGCAGATCGCCTTTGGTGAGAAAGAGCGTGGTCACGGACCGCAGCGCGATCGCGAAGCCGATACCGATCAGCACGAACCGCGTCGCGTGCAGCCCGCCGCGCCACGCGAAGACGTACACCAGCGCCGCCGCCACCAGCCCCCCGGCCACCGAGAGATACGGCAGTACGGAGTACGACGTCAGCCCGAACGTCATCGCCGCCACCGTCAGCGCGCTCGCGCCCTGGCTGACGCCGATGATGTCCGGGCTGGCGAGCGGATTGCGGGCGACGGTCTGGATCAGCGCGCCCGCCACCCCGAAGGCGAGCCCGACCAGCAGCCCGACGGTCATACGCGGCAGCCGCAGCGTCCCGACGACCAGCTCGGCCGACGACTCCCGCCCCAGCAGCACCTTCAGCACCTCGCCGGGCGGTACGAAGCTCTCCCCGACGCTCAGATACGCCACGCACACCGCGCCGAGCGCCACGGCCAGCCCGAGCGCCACGGCCGCCGCGCGCCGGTGCAGCAGAAACGTGGCCCGCCCGCCGCCGACCCGCACACGCGCGTACCCGGCGGGCCGTACGCGACCGGCGGGCAGCCCCGTCGTGGCCGTCACGCCGGCACCGCCTTCCGCCGTACGAGCGCCACCAGGAACGGCACCCCCAGCAGCGCCGTCGTCACCCCCGCCGGCACCTCGCCCGGCGGGAACACGACCCGGCCCACGACATCGGACACCAGCAGCATCACCGGCCCGAGCAGCGCCGCCATCGGCAGCACCCAGCGGTGGTCCGTCCCGACGGCCGCGCGCGCGATATGCGGTACGGCCAGCCCGACGAAGGCGATCGGCCCGGCCGCCGCGACCCCGACCCCGGTCAGCACCGTCGCCCCGAGGCCGCCCAGCACCCGTACCGCCGCGACGTTCTGCCCGAGGCCGCGCGCCATGTCGTCGCCGAGCGCCAGCGCGTCGAGCCCGCGCGCCACGTACCCCACCAGAACCATGCCCACCAGCAGGAACGGCCATACCTGCCGGGCCACTTCGGCGTCCCGGCCCGCGATCGAGCCGACCTGCCAGAAGCGGAACTCGTCCAGCGCCGCCGCGTTCGTCGTCAGAACGGCCGTGGTCACCGACACCAGCAGCGCGTTGACCGCGGCGCCGCCGAGCGCGAGCTTCACCGGGGTCGCGCCCCCGCGCCCGCCCGCCGCGATCGCGTACACCGCGACGGAGGCGATCCCGGCGCCGACGAAGGCGTACCAGACGTACCCGGTCAGTGTGTGCACCCCGGCGAACGCGATGGCCAGCACGACCCCCACCGAGGCGCCCTGGCTGATGCCGAGGATCCCCGGGTCGGCGATCGGATTGCGGGTGATGCCCTGGAGCGCGGTGCCCGCGACGGCGAGCGCCGCGCCGACCATCAGCCCGATCAGCGTGCGCGGCACCCGCAACTGCCGTACGACCTCGGCGTCGTCGCTGTCCCCGCCGCGCAGCAGCGCGTCCACGACGGCCGAGGGGGCGACCGCGCGCGCCCCGACCGCGAGGCTCAGCAGGACCGCGAGCAGCAGGGCGACGAGGGCCACCGCGGTCCAGCCGGCACGGCGGACGGCAGGTACGCCCCGGCGGCGGGCACCGGTCTGTTCCGTGCCGTGGACCGGCGGAGCGGCGGCTGCCATCGGAACCAATCGACGAGAGGTGAGGGTGAAGGCCGGCTGAATCGACGGTCAGTCTAAGCACCCGGATCAAGCCACCCGTCTCCACCCGTCTCCACTCGCCTCCGCCCGACTCGCCCGCGATCGGCCTGGGCACAATGGCCCCATGGATCCTTCTATGCCCCAGACGCCCCACACCACAGGCACGTCGCACGCACCCCACACCGCTCCCACCGTCGGCTTCGACCTCGACATGACCCTCATCGACTCACGGCCCGGCATCCACGCCGCGTTCACCGCGCTCGCCGCCGAGACCGGCGTCACGATCGACGCGGACCTGGCCGTCAGCCGGCTCGGGCCGCCGCTGGAGCAGGAACTGGCGCACTGGTTCCCCGAGGAGCGCATCCCCACCGTCCGGGACCGCTACCGGGAGATCTACCTCGAACTCGCCATCGCCCCGACCCTCGCCATGCCCGGCGCCCACGAGGCGGTCGCCGCCGTCCAGGCCCGCGGCGGCCGGGCGATCGTCGTCACCGCCAAGCACGGCACGAGCGCCGCCCTCCACCTCGACCACCTCGGCATAGAGCCGGACGCCGTCGTCGGCCAGCTCTGGGCCGAGCAGAAGGCGGAGGCGCTGATCGCGCACGGCGCGACGGTGTACGTCGGCGACCACATCGGCGACGTACGCGGCGCGCGTACGGCACGGGCGCTGTCCGTGGCGGTACCGACCGGACCGTGCGACGAGCAGGAGCTGCGCGCGGCGGGCGCGGACGTGATCCTGACGGACCTCACGGAGTTCCCGGCGTGGCTGGAGAGTTACGCGACGGAACAGGCCACGCGGTAAGCGGCGCCGTACCCGCTCACGAGCCCCCGCCCGCGGCCTTGGCCAGCCGCCGCTGCGCGCCGATCGACCGCAGCACCCCCGCCCCGGCGATCGCGAAGCCGAGGCCCATCAGCATGCAGACGCCGTAGGCGATGGGCGGGAACGGATCGGTGCCGAGGAAGAGCGGCGCCACGGTGATCAGGGTCGCGAGGGCGCCCGCGATGAAGACGATCGCGCCGATACGGACCAGCCCGTCGCCGGGTCCGGTCTCGTCCGCCGTACGGGGTGCAGGAGTAGCAGTCACCCCACCAGGGTAGTTCCCTGCGGACAACAGCGGAAAGGAACCGACCGGCGACGTCTTGTCACCAGCCCCTGGACCATTAGCCTTGGACCAGTGCGGCGGCCATGGCCCCGCACCACCGCTATCCAGCGCTATCCACTGCTATCCAGCGCCATCCAGAGCCGTTTTCGCGCGCGCCAGCGCCCAACGAGTACGAGGACGAGGACAGACGTGCCTACCGGCAAGGTCAAGTGGTTCAACAGCGAGAAGGGCTTCGGCTTTCTCTCCCGCGACGACGGCGGCGACGTCTTCGTCCACTCGTCGGTCCTCCCCGACGGAGTCGACGCCCTCAAGCCGGGCCAGCGGGTGGAGTTCGGGGTTGTGGCGGGCCAGCGGGGTGACCAGGCGCTCTCCGTGACGGTCCTCGATCCGGCGCCGTCGGTCGCCGCCGCGCAGCGCCGCAAGCCCGATGAACTGGCCTCGATCGTGCAGGACCTGACGACGCTGCTGGAGAACATCACACCGATGCTGGAGCGCGGGCGCTACCCCGACAAGGTGCACGGCGCCAAGATCGCGAGCCTGCTGCGCGCGGTGGCGGACCAGCTGGACGTATAGGCCCGAAACCGGGCCTCAGGACCGGGCCTCTGGCTATACGGCCTCGGGCGCCGGACCTCAGACGAACCGCAGCGCGTCCTGGCCGAGGGGCGGTACGAGCCCCTCGGCCGCCGCGCGCGTGAGCAGCCCGCGTACGGCCGCGTAGCCGTCGGTCCCGAGGTTCGCCGTGAACTCGTTGACGTACAGCCCGATGTGCTGGTCGGCGACCGCCGGGTCCATCTCCTGGGAGTGCGCCAGGACGTACGGCCGCGAGACCTCCGGGTCGTCCCAGGCCATCCGGACCGACCGGCGGATCGAGTCGGCCAGCAGCTCCAGCGTCTCGCCGCCCAGCGACCGCTTCGCGATGATCGCGCCGAGCGGGATCGGCAGGCCCGTCGTGGACTCCCAGTGCTCGCCCATGTCCGCGAGGCGGCGCAGCCCGTAGTTCTGGTACGTGAAGCGTGCCTCGTGGATGACGAGCCCGGCGTCCACCTTGCCGTCCCGTACCGCGGGCATGATCTCGTGGAACGGCATCACGACTACCTCGCCCACCCCGCCGGGCACGGTCTCCGCCGCCCACAGCCGGAAGAGCAGATACGCCGTGGAGCGCTCGCTCGGCACGGCGACGGTCTTCCCCGCCAGCCCGGCGGCCGGTCCCGGCTCGCGGGTGAGCACGAGCGGCCCGCAGCCCCGGCCCAGGGCGCCGCCGCAGGGCAGCAGGGTGTACTCGTCGAGGACCCACGGCAGCACCGCGTACGAGACCTTCAGGACGTCGAACTCACCGCGTTCCGCCATGCCGTTGGTGAGGTGGATGTCCGCGAACGTGACATCGAGGGCCGGCGCGCCCGGCACCCGGCCGTGGGCCAGGGCGTCGAAGGTGAAGGTGTCGTTGGGGCAGGGCGAGTAGGCGATCCGAAGAGCCTCGGAACCGGAACCAGAACCAGCCCGCTGCTGCGACTGCGACTGCGACCGCGACGTCATGACGCCTCCTCGAATACGGGGGTGAGCAGCGTGAACGCGTACCGCAGCGCGTCCAGCGCCGGGCCGATCCGCCAGGAGTCCCGGTCGCGCGGGCCCACGGTGTTGGAGATGGCGCGGATCTCCACACACGGCACGGAGTGGGCGGCGGCGGCCTCGGCGACCCCGAAACCCTCCATCGCCTCGGCGGCGGCCCGTGGGTGACGGTCCGTCAGTTCGGCGGTGCGGGCGGCCGTGCCGGTCACGGTGGAGACGGTGAGGACGGGCGCGAGGACCGCCCGGAGCCGCGGATCGGCGTCGAGGATCCCCGCCAGCCGCGCCGAGAGCGCGGGCGCCGGCCGATGGACCCCACGACCGAACCCCAGCTCCTCGACCGGGAGATAGCCGTCGGGGGACCCGGCGCCCAGGTCCGCCGCCACGATCGAGTCCGCGACCACGAGCGACCCGATGGGCGCGTGCGGCAGGAAGCCGCCGCCGATGCCCGCCGAGACGACCAGGTGGTACGGCGGGTCGTACGGCGAGGAGGCCAGCGCCGTCGCCGTGGCGACCGCCGCCGCGACCGGGCCGACACCGCCCGCCAGCACATCCACGACCGGTATCTGTACGGACCCGGGCCGGGGCGTGTACTGGGCGAGGCCGGACACCTCGTACCCGCCCATCAGCTCCCGGACGCCGGAGGCGGCGTACCGGCCGAGCCCGGCGACGACGGCGTCGGCCTCCGCCGCCACCGCGGTCACCACGAGCACACGCATCAGCGGGTCAGGACTTCTTCAGCCGGAAGTGCCAGATACCGCTGACGCCCTTGCCGGTCGTCTCGACGACGCTGATCTGGACGGTGTCGACGGCCTCGCCGGTCTGGGTGGAGAAGAAGGCGCTGGCCGGGATGGTCCGGTACGTCTTCTTGTACGGCTCCTGCTCGGCCCGCTGGCCGTTGATGAAGAGCGTCCAGCCGTGCTCGGCGATCTCCGGATCGACGCCGAAGCGGATCTTGTCGTCGGTGGAGACGTCGATGGTTTTGGTGGCCTTCTTGTTCAGGCAGGCCGCGGCGTCGTCGTTCTTGAGCGCCTTGCCGTCGTTGTAGCAGGCCGCCTCGGTGTTGACCGAATCGGTGCCCACCGTGACGGTCGAGAGCGGCGTCGGCTTGTCACAGGCGGCGAGGACGAGGAGCCCGGCGGACACCGCGCCGAGCACGGCACCGGCCCGGCGGGACCTACCAGAGAGGAGCGCTACGGTCATGGGCCGAAGGTTATCGGTTGCCCGCGGCCGAGGGGCGAGGGGGTACGGCGGCGAGCCGCTTCCGGCCCCGGAGCGCGACCCGTACCGGCACCCGATCCTGCCCCGGCAGGGGATCACGCCACCCGGGGATCACGCCACCCGAGGAGCCCCGCCCGGCCGTCCCGCCGCCCGCAGCAGCCCCCGTACGGCGGCGAGCGCGCCGAGCGCGACGAGGCCCGCGGCCACCGACATCCCCAGCACGCCATTGAGCGGCAGCGCGATCCCGATCGCCCCGCCCACCACCCACGCCATCTGGAGCAGCGTCTCGGACCGGGCGAACGCCGACGTCCGCACCTCCTCCGGGACATCGCGCTGGATCATCGCGTCCAGGGACAGCTTGGACAGCGCCTGCGAGAAGCCCGCGATGGCGCACAGGACGGCCATCATCACGCCTCCGAAGAACAGCGCCGCCAGGATCGAGGCGGCGAGCGCGATCCCCAGCATGGTCGCGATGATCACCTCCGGGCCGCGCGCCTTCAGCCAGGCGCCCACCGCCGTACCCAGCGCGTTGCCGGCGCCGGCGGCCACTCCCACGATGCCCAGCGAGACGGCCTCGCTCTGCCCGGACAGCGGGTGCTCGCGCAGCAGGAACGCGAGGAAGAAGATGAGGAAGCCGGAGAGGGCGCGGTGCGTGGCGTTCGCCTGGAGGCCGTGCAGGACCCCGGGCCCCACGGCACGCAGTCCGGGCCGCCGGGGTTTGCGCGGCTTGCCCCGCTTCTCCCGTCGGTTCCGTACCCGCTCCGCGACCACGCCCGGCACGGGCACCGGCACCAGCCGGGCCCGGCGCTCGCCCTTGGCCGAGTCCACCTTGGGCGGCAGCGTGAACGCCAGGACCGTACCGCCGAGGAAGATCACACAGGCGCCGTAGAGCGGCAGCCGGGGCCCGAACTGATGCAGCCCCGCGCCGATCGGCGCCGCGATGCCGGTCGCCAGCAGCCCGGCGAGGGTCACGCGGGAGTTCGCCCGTACCAGCGAGAAGCGCGGCGGCAGCAGCCGCGGCACGACCGCGCTGCGCACCACTCCGTACGCCTTCGACGCGACCAGCACGCCGAGCGCCGCCGGATACAGCTCCAGGCCGCCGGTGATGACGGCCGTGGACATGAGGATCGCCAGCACCGCCCGGGTCAGCATCGCCCCGGCCATCGCGGCGCGGCGGCCGTGCGGGAGGCGGTCCAGGAGGGGGCCGATGACCGGCGCGAGGAGGGTGAAGGGCGCCATCGTGATGGCCAGATAGAGCGCGACACGCCCGCGCGCCTCGTCCGTCGGTACGGCGAAGAAGACCGTGGACGCCAGCGCGACCGTGATCATGACATCGCCGGCGCCGTTCACCGCGTGCAGCTCGATCAGCTTCCCGAGCCCGGACTCGCCCGCGCCGTGCGCGTGCGTCGCCTTCCGTACGCCCCGGACGGCGGCCGTGAACGGCAGCCGCAGCGCGCGGCCGACGGCCCGCCCCGCCCTGCGGAGCGGGCCGCCTCTGCCCGAGCGGGACGACCTGACGGCTGCCACTCCGCCATAGTGCCCCAACGCCGGGTGGCGCGAACCGATCCCGGACATGACGACGGCGGCGCGCCCCCGGTAAGCCCCATTACGGGCGGACGCGCCCGAAATCTCTCCTCAACTCTCCTGGGACCGTCCCCGAACCGCCCGCCGCCCCTTTGACCATTGGGTTACGGCCTGGTTGCGGTGTGCGCCGAAGCACCGGAAAGGCGGCGCGCAGGTGGGCGGCGGGCGGCGGAGGGGGTAGCGTGCGTAGCGCGCCACCGGCGGTTGTTCTCGGCCGCGCGCCTCTTCGCCATCCCGCAGAATGGATGGAGAGAGGTGTGCCCGAGGAAATACGCGGGCGTGGACGTCGATGCGGCCCTCTGGTCCGCTCCGCCCTCGCCTCGTACCACCGCGAATCGGTTGGCGCACCCGTGAGACGGCGTAGGAGAGAAGCGAGACCTGTGAGTGCTGCGACGACGCGAAGCCGAACCCCCGACCGCCTGTGCGCCGAGGCGGTAGACCTCGCCAGGTCGGCTGCCGAGGAGGCGGCCGCGCCCGGGGTTGTCGGGGAACATGTCTCGGCGGTGGCGGAGGGGGACCGGGTCGTCACCCACTTCTTCGAGTGCAAGGAGATGGGCTACCGCGGCTGGCGCTGGGCCGTGACGGTCACCCGCGCCTCCCGCGCGAAGGTCGTCACCCTCGACGAAACGGTGCTGCTGCCCGGCCCGGACTCCCTGCTGGCCCCCGAATGGGTGCCCTGGAGCGAGCGCCTGCGCCCCGGCGACATGGGCCCCGGCGACCTGCTGCCCACCGAGGCGGACGACCTCCGGCTGGAGCCGGGGTACGCGGGCGAGGACGCCGGCGACGAGGCCCCGGCGGGCACGGTCCCGGCCGAGGCCCTGGCCTACCCCGAACTCACCGACGACACCGAGCCGCTCGACCTCACGGAGACCCCGTACGAGCCCACGGCCACCCCGGACTCGCCCGCCGCCCCCGCCACGGAGTCCCCGGCCGTCCCCACCCGCTCCACGATCGCGGCGGTCGCCGAGGAACTCGGCCTGCGCCGCGCCCGCGTCCTGTCCCGCTACGGCCTGCACATCGCGGCGGACCGCTGGGACGAGTCCTTCGGCGCGAAGACCCCCATGGCCCAGGCGGCCCCAGCCCCCTGCGTCTCCTGCGGCTTCCTGCTCCCGCTGGCGGGCTCGCTGCGCCAGGCGTTCGGCGTCTGCGCGAACGAGTTCTCCCCGGCGGACGGCCACATCGTCTCCCTCTCGTACGGCTGCGGCGGCCACTCCGAAGCCGCCGTCATGCCCAAGCCCTTGCGGCCCCCGCCGCCGGTACTGGACTCCATGGGCGCGGACGCGTTCCCACTGAGGCCGGCCCCGGACAGCGGCTCGGTACCGCTGGGCGACGGGTCCCCGGAGGACTTGGGCCACTCGTAGCCTTTCGGCGGGATCGCCTCCCGGCGGGGGCCGTGGGGCGTCTCGGGTCACAAGCGCCCCGGGTCCTCCGTCCGGTAGGTAGCCGCCGCGTGATGCACGCTCAACTCGCTGCCGTTGTTGCGCAGTCCCAGAAGTCACTGCCACGGCGGCCCACCCCGGCGCCGCGCGGGCGGTGCGCCCGCCCCCACCGGCGGGAGGGGGCCGGGGTCGCAGGAGGTGACGTCCCCGGATGTAGAGCGTGATTTGTGCCGCTGTACGGTCCGCAGTCGAAGAACCGGCCCGCACGCGGCGTAAATCGTGCATCCGGGGATGCGCCTCCGGAGTGCCCCGGCCCCCGGCACGGGCAAACCGACCCGCACCCCGCACCGCCAAAGACCACGGCCCCCCGCCGGGAGGCGACTCGCCGGGAGGCGAGTCGCGGTACCTTCGGCCGCACGGGCGGCAAGCCGCACCCGTCGTGGACAGAGCGGAGTCAGAGCGTGAGCGTCAGCGTCAGGATGACCGAGGGGGCCGACCCGTTCGGGACGGCGCGGCTGCGGCGAGGGGTGCTGGACGCGTGGGGGGCCAGTCCCGCGCGGTTCCGGGAGGACGCCAACGCCGAGGAGGATCTCGCGCTCGGCGGGTACCGCGACCGGCTCGTCGTCGAGTTGGCGCAGAACGCCGCCGACGCCGCCGCCCGCGCCGGGGTGCCGGGCCGGCTCCGGCTGACCCTGCGGGCCGCAGGGCACGGCGCAGGCCAAGGCACAGGCACAGACCACGGCTCCGCCGTGCTCGTCGCCGCCAACACCGGCGCCCCCCTCGACGCCACCGGCGTCGAGTCGCTGTCCACCCTGCGCGCCTCCGCCAAGCGCGAGGAGCACGAGGGGCCCGTCGGGGCCGTAGGACGCTTCGGCGTCGGGTTCGCGGCGGTGCTGGCGGTCAGCGACGAGCCGGCGATTCTGGGGCGGCACGGCGGCGTCCGGTGGTCGCTCGCGGAGGCGCGCGAGCTGGCGGCCGGGCCGGCGCAGGCCAGCCCCGGGCTGGGGGACGAGTTGCGGCGCAGGGAGGGGCACGTACCGCTGCTGCGGCTGCCGCTGCCCGCCGAGGGCACCGCGCCGGACGGGTACGACACGGTCGTCGTCCTGCCGCTGCGCGACGCCGCCGCGACGGATCTGGTCGAGCGGTTGCTGAACGGCGTGGACGACGCGCTGCTGCTGACGCTCGCCGGGCTCTCCGAGGTCGTGATCGAGACGGCCGACGGGGAGCGCACGCTCCGCAGGTCGCAGACGGAAGGCAAGCCGAAAGACGCGAAAGACGGCGCGAAGGACGGCGCGAACGACGGCGCGAAAGACGAGGCGCACGACGGCGCGTACGTCGACATCGACGACTCGCGCGACGGCAGCCGCCGCTGGCGCGTCGTCGCCGACCACGGCGCCACCCCGCCCGCCCTCCTCGAAGCGCGGCCCGTGGAGGAGCGGCTGCGCCCGTACTGGTCGGTGACGTGGGCCGTGCCGGTGGACGGCGGGGGCGCGCCCGTACGGCCGCGGACCGCGCCCGTCGTGCACGCGCCGACGCCGACCGACGAGCCCCTCGGCGTACCCGCGCTGCTGATCGCGTCGTTGCCGCTGGACACCGCGCGGCGGCATCCGGCGCCGGGGCCGCTGACGGACTTCCTGGTCGCGAAGGCGGCGGACGCGTACGCGCGGTTGCTGGGCGGGTGGGAGCCGCGTTCGACGGGCGTGATCGACCTCGTACCGGGCCCGCTCGGGAAGGGCGAGCTGGACGGGCGGCTGCGGGCGGCGATCCTGGAGCGGCTGCCGCGCGTGGCGTTCCTCGTCCCGGCCGCACCCGGCGACGAGGGCGACGAGGGGGAAGAGAGCGACGAGGGGGAAGAGGGCGACGGCACGGCCGCCCTCCGTCCCTTCGAGGCCGAGGTCGTCGAGGGCGCGGGCGCCGACACCGTACGCGTACTCGCGGAGGTGCTGCCGACGCTGCTGCCCGCCGGGCTGGAGCGGCGGCCGGAGCTGCGGACGCTCGGTGTGGGCCGGCTGCCGCTCGGGGACGCGATCGAGCGCATCGCGGGTGCCGAGCGCCCGCCCGCCTGGTGGCGGCGGCTGTACGAGTCGCTTGCCGGGGTCGATCCGGAGCGGCTGTCGGGGCTGCCGGTGCCGCTGGCCAACGGGCGGACGGCGATCGGGCCGCGCCACATCCTGCTGCCGCTGCCGGGCGCGGAGGCGGCCACGGACCTGGCCCGGCTGGGCCTCAAGGTCGCGCACCCGGACGCCGCCCACCCCCTCCTGGAGAAGCTGGGCGCGCTGCCCGCCACGCCGCGCGCTGTTCTGACGACCCCTCAGGTACGGGCGGCGGTGGCCGCGTCGCTGGACGCGGGGGAGGCGTGGGACGACGGCCTGGACGACAACGCGGCTCCGGATGCCGCGGAGTTGGCCGAGATCGTGCTGTCGCTCGTACGGGACGCGGCGCTCGAACCGGGCGACGAGCCGTGGCTCGGCGCGCTCGCGCTGGCCGACGAGGACGGCGAGACCGCGCCCGCCGGTGAACTGGTGCTGCCGGGCAGCGCGTTCGCATCTGTACTGCGTGAGGATGAACTCGCCTTTGTTGACGCGGAGTTGGCCGAGCGCTGGGGTGAACAGCCGCTCGCCGCGTGCGGCGTGCTCGCGGACTTCGCGCTCGTACGGGCCACGGACATCGTCCTCGACCCGGATGAACTGGAGCCCAGAGAGGGCGACTTCGCCGAGCCGGACGACGTCGGCCTGCTGGACGCGGTCGACGTGTGGTGCGAGGACGCGCTCGACCGGCTGCCGGAGGGGCCGTTGCCGCCGGTGGCGACGGAGATCGTGGCCGTACGGGACCTGGATCTGGTCGATGACGACGCCTGGCCGCGCGCGCTGGCGCTGCTCGCGCGCCCGCCGCTGCGGGACGCGCTGATCCAGCCCGTACGGGTGCTGCTGCCGGACGGTACGACGGAGAGCGTGCGCTCGTACACCGCGTGGTGGCTGCGCGACCATCCCGTGCTCGACGGGCGGCGCCCGGCCGGACTGCGGGCCGAGGGCGGCGATCCGCTGCTGGCGGGGCTGTACGACGCGGTGGACGCGTCGGGCTTTGACGATGCCCAGGTGCTGCGGGCGCTGGGGGTACGGACGTCCGTCGCCGCGCTGCTCGACGAGCCGGGCGGCGCGGCGGAGCTGCTCGGCCGGCTCGCGGACCCGGAGCGCGAGGTGACCTCCGGCCAACTGCACGCGCTCTACACGGCGTTGGCGGACCTCGACCCGGACGAGGTGACGCTCCCGGACGAGCTGCGCGTGGTGGTGGACGGCGAGGTGCGGGTGGTGGACGCGGCCGACGCGCTGATCGCGGACGCCCCCGACCTGCTGCCGCTCGCGGACAGCCTGCCGCTGCTGCCGGTGTCCCCGGCGCGCGCCGCCGAGCTGGCGGAGCTGCTCCAGGTACGGCGGCTGAGCGAGACGGTGGCCGGGGAGGTGGCCGAAGAGGGCGAGCGGCACACGGTCCCGGCCCCGGTGCGCGCCCTGCTGGGTCCGCTGACGCCGGAGACATACGTCGAGCACGAGGAGATCCGGGTGGACGGCGTCGAGCTGGACTGGCGCCGGGCGCCGGACGGAGTGCTGCACGCGGCCACGCTGGAGGGCGTGGCGGCGGGCCTGGCCTGGGCGGCGGGGCAGTGGCCGCGCCGGTTCGAGGTGGCGGCGCTGCTGGAGGACCCGTCGCGGACGGAGGAACTGGCGCGGGACCGCTGGTTCGACTGACACCGGGCGTTCACCTCGTCGTTCCCGTACAACCATTGACGGTTGGGGGCGGTCTGACGGCCTGCCGGGTCAAGAGATCCGGCAGGCCGGCCATTCCTTCCGGGGGAACACATGCACATGCGTGCCACCGCCATCGCCACCGTCGCCGTCGCATCCGGCGCCCTGGCCCTGTCCGCCCTCGCCGTGCCCGCCGTGGCCGCCGACGATGTCCCCGATCCGGCCCTCGTGATCGAGAAGGTCGTGGTCAACGAGGGGCGGCCGATCGTGGTGGGGGTGAAGACGGACAAGATCGCGATGCTCGCCGTCACGGCGTCCCACCCCTCGGGCATCCAGGGCATGATCGGCTCTCTCCGGCTGGCGAAGAAGACGGGCCCGGGCTACAAGATCATCGGCTCCAGCGAGGAGGAGGCCCCGTGCTACCGCGCGAGCGCCACCACCTCGACCTGCGAACTGCCCCTGGGGATCTACCCCAGCAACCTGCGGAACGAGGACGCCACGCGGTGGACCGCCGGGGCCTGGGTGGTCAGCAACAAGAACACCTGGAACGAGTGCGATCAGTGTCTGACGGCGGTCCAGCTCCAGCGGCTCGGCAAGCTGACCGTTTCCGCGCCCCCGAAGCCGGTGAAGAAGGGCACGCCCCTGACGGTCACCGGCAAGCTGACGCGCGCCAACTGGGACACGAAGAAGTACGCGGGATACGCCGGCCAGCCGGTGAAGCTCCAGTTCCGCAAGAAGGGCGGCGCGAAGTACATGACCGTCAAGACGGTCAAGGGCTCCGGCACCGGCGCTCTCAAGACCACCACTCCGGCGCGGACCGAGGGCCACTGGCGCTGGAGCTTCGCCGGTACGGAGACGACGTCGGCGGTCAACACGCCCGGGACGCTGGTCAAGATCAAGAAGTAGGGCAGGAGCGCGATCATCACAGGTCGATCAAATTGATCAATTGTGATCCATCTCGACGGATCTAGATGGATCTCGACGCATCCCGACAAAGAACGTAACTTTTCATACAACCTTTCCCCCGTCTTCCGGGTCTGTTCAGACGGGTCATCGGACCCGAACCCAGCAGGGGGGAAGTAACCAGAATGCGTACGCGTATGACAGTCGCCGTTGTCTCCGGCGCCCTGGCCCTGTCCGCCCTCGCCGCGCCCACCGCGCAGGCGCGGGGGACCGCGGGTGCCCTGGACGACGAGCCGCCCCAGATCCTCGCGGCCTCCGTGAACGGGGGCAAGCCGATCGTGGTCGGCACCTCCGCGGTGAAGACGGTGACGGTCTCCATCACGGCGAGCCACCCCAGCGGCGTCAAGGACACCTTCGGGTACCTCTGGACGGGCCAGCATGTCGAGGACCCGAAGATCAGGATCCTGCTCAACCACTTCGGGGCCGACAGCTGCAAGGAGCTGAACGCCACCACGGCGACATGCACCTTCTCGGGCCCGGTCAACCCCAAGGCGCTCAAGAACACGGACGCGCGCACCTGGAATCTCTTCGCCGGCGCCTGGGGCAAGGTCGGCCGGGACTCCGTGGTCGAGGTGGACGCGTTCACCACCGCCAAGCTCCAGCGGCAGTCCCGCCTGACCGTGGCCGCGACCCCGAAGCCGGTGAAGAAGGGCAAGACCCTCACCGTCACGGGCAAGCTGTCCCGCGCCAACTGGGACACGAAGAAGTACGCGGGGTACGCGGGCCAGTCGGTGAAGCTCCAGTTCCGCAAGAAGGACAGCAAGACCTACACGACCATCAAGACGGTCAAGGGCTCCAGCACCGGCATCCTCAAGACCACCACGAAGAAGACGACGGCCGAGGGTTACTGGCGCTGGAGCTTCGCCGGTACGGCAACCACCCCGGCCGTCAGCGCGCCCGGCACCCTGGTCAAGATCACGAAGTAGGCGGGTTGGCGGTCCGGGGATTCGGGCCGACGGCTCGAATCCCCGGACCGCCCCTCGCTCGCCCCGCCCCCCAAGACGGCCGCTGACCTTGGCTGTTGGGTTTCACAATTAATTCATATTTTCGTACAACCATTTGTCCCTTCCCCGGGTCTGGTCAGTTGGATCAGCAGATCCGCAGACCAGACGGGCACCGCCAGCGCACCGCCTAGCGGACGACGCGGGCGCGGAGCCCCATCTCGACTTGGGGAATACATGCGTATTCGTGCCACTGTTGCCGCGGTCTCCGGCGCCCTGGCCCTGTCCGCCATCGTCGCGCCGGCCGCCCAGGCCGCGCCCTCCGGTGACCGCACCCCCGCCCCGCTCTCCGGGCCGTGGGCGAGCGGTTCCGCCGGTACCTTCGGTGCCGCGGCCAAGGCGAAGGCCCCCGCTGAGGCGCCGGTGATCAAAAAGGTCGTCGTGAACGGCGGCAAGCCGATCGTCGCCGGTATCTCGGCGAAGAAGAAGGTGACGATCGCGATCACCGCTTCCCAGTCCTCGGGCATCGCCGACGCCGCCACCATCCTGTGGATCGGCTCCGACCTCGACGACGAGAACGCGGACGACGTCTACTGGTTCGAGCAGAACGAGGAGAAGGCCAGCTGCAAGGCGGCCAACGCCACCACCTCGACCTGCACCCTCACGGTCACCGTGGACCCGAAGCAGCTGATCAACACCGACGCGACCTTCTGGAAGGTCGGCGCGTACGCGCTGGGCAAGGACGAGGCGTCCATCCGCAAGGACGACGCCGCCAAGATCCGCATGCAGCGGGCTTCCCAGCTGACCGTGGCCGCGACCCCGAAGCCGGTGAAGAAGGGCAAGACCCTCACCGTCACGGGCAAGCTGTCCCGCGCCAACTGGGAGACCGAGAAGTACGCGGGCTACGCGGGCCAGCCCGTGAAGCTCCAGTTCCGCAAGAAGAACAGCAAGACCTACACCACCATCAAGACGGTCAAGGGCTCCAGCACCGGCACCCTCAAGACCACCACGAAGAAGACCACCGCCGAGGGCTACTGGCGCTGGAGCTTCGCGGGTACGGCCTCCACCCCGGCCGTCAACGCCCCGGGCACCCTGGTCAAGATCAAGAAGTAGCGGTACGCAGCAAAAGACGTCAGAAGCGCGGCGGCGGCCGCGCACGCGAAGGGCCCGGCAGCGATGCCGGGCCCTTCGCGCGTACGGCCCCAGGAGGCCCGAGCCCCAGAGGCCCAGGGACCCGCCTACGCCGGGATCTTGCGCCCCACCAGCCGCCAGCAGAACTCCAGCGCCGCCGCCGCCACGACCGCGATACCCACGGCCGTCCACGGCAGCACCGTGCCCACCAGCTTCAGCGCGAAGAAGTGCTGAAGCGCCGGCACCGCCAGCACCACCAGGAACGCCGCCCCCATCGAGATCACCAGCCCCACCCGCCACCAGGTGTACGGCCGCGCCACAATCGCCAGCACCCACATCGAGATCAGGAACAGCGTCAGCGTCGCCGCGCTGGTCTCCGCGCTCAGCGTCTCGGCGGTGCCGCCGTAGTAGTTCCGCGCCACCATGTACGTGATGAACGTGGCGCTCCCCGCGATCACACCCGAGGGGATCGCGTACCGCATCACCCGGCGCACGAAGTGCGGCTGCGCGCGCTCCCGGTTCGGCGCGAGCGCCAGGAAGAACGCCGGGATACCGATCGTCAGCGTCGACAGCAGCGTCAGATGCCGCGGCAGGAACGGGTACTCCACCTGGAAACACGCCACCAGGATCGCCAGCAGCACCGAGTAGACCGTCTTCGTCAGGAAGAGCGTCGCCACCCGCGTGATGTTGCCGATCACGCGCCGGCCCTCGGCCACCACGGACGGCAGCGTCGCGAAACTGTTGTTCAGCAGCACGATCTGGGCGACCGCCCGCGTCGCCTCCGAACCCGACCCCATCGACACGCCGATGTCCGCGTCCTTCAGCGCCAGGACGTCATTGACACCGTCCCCGGTCATCGCGACCGTGTGCCCGCGCGACTGGAGCGCGCCGACCATGTCGCGCTTCTGCTGCGGGGTCACCCGGCCGAAGACCGATCCGGACTCGACCGCCCCGGCCATCTCCTCCCGGCCCTCGGGCAGCCGCCGCGCGTCCACCGTGTGCTCGGCGCCCGACAGCCCCAGCTTGGCCGCCACCGCGCCGACCGACACCGCGTTGTCGCCGGAGATGACCTTCGCGGCGACATCCTGCTCGGCGAAGTACGCGAGCGTCCCGGCCGCGTCGGGCCGCAGCCGCTGCTCCAGGACGACGAGCGCGGCCGGCTCGGCCCCGGCCGCCGCGTCCGGGGAGTCGAGCGCGGCGGTGGTACGGGTCAGCAGCAGCACCCGCAGACCCTGCCGGTTGAGGTGGTCGATCTCCTCAAGCGCCGGATCGCCCTCGGCCAGCAGCACATCGGGCGCGCCGAGCAGCCAGCGCGACTCGCCGTCCGGCTCGGTGAACGCCGCGCCGCTGTACTTCCGTACGGACGAGAACGGCAGCGCCGACGCCACCGGCCACTCCCCGCGGTCGCCACGATAGGCGTCGATGATCGCCTGGAGGCTGGCGTTCGGGCGCTGATCGGACGCGCCGATCGCGCCGAGCACCCGCCGTACGTACGTCTCGTCGGCGCCGCCCAGCGGGCGCAGCTCGCTGACGTCCATGCCGCCCTCGGTGAGCGTGCCCGTCTTGTCGAGACAGACGACATTGACGCGCGCCAGTCCCTCGATGGCGGGCAGCTCCTGGACGAGGACCTTCATCCGGCCGAGCCGGATGACCCCGATCGCGAAGGCCACGGAGGTGAGCAGCACCAGGCCCTCGGGGATCATCGGGACGATGCCGCCGACGGTCCTGGCGATCGAGTTCTTGAAGTCGTTCTGCTTGACGACGAGCTGGCTGATGATGAGCCCGAGCGCGGTCGGGACCATCATCCACGTGACGTACTTGAGGATGGTGCTGATGCCGTTGCGCAGCTCGGAGTCGACCAGCGTGAAGCGGGACGCCTCCTCGGCGAGCTGCGCGGCGTAGGCGTCCCGTCCGACCTTCGTCGCCTGGAACGCGCCACCGCCGACGACGACGAAGCTGCCGGACATCACCTGGTCGCCGGGGCGCTTCAGCACCGGGTCGGCCTCGCCGGTCAGCAGCGACTCGTCGATTTCCAGGCTGTCGGCCTCGGCCACCACCCCGTCGACCACGACCTTGTCACCGGGGCCCAGTTCGATCAGGTCCCCGAGGACGATCTCGGAGGTGGAGATCTCGGCGGCGGTCCCGTCGCGCCGTACCGTCGGCTTGGCCTCACCGATGACCGCGAGCCCGTCGAGGGTCTTCTTGGCGCGCAGCTCCTGGATGATGCCGATGCCGGTGTTCGCGATGATCACGAACCCGAACAGGGTGTCCTGGAACGGCGCGACGAAGAACATGATCACCCAGAGCACGCCGATGATCGCGTTGAACCGGGTGAAGACATTCGCGCGGACGATCTCGGAGGCGGACCGGCTGCTGCGGACCGGTACGTCGTTGACCTCCCCGCGCGCGATGTGCTCCGCCACCTCGGCCGAGGTCAGCCCGGTATGCCGGCCGGCCGGCTCGGGTGGCTTCATGGGGTGTACGGGGTCGAGTTCGGCGCCCGCGTCGATGGCGGGGCCGTCCTGGCGCGTGGCCGGGCCATGTGATCCACGGCCGTGCGGCTCGGGGCCGGGGGGCTCGGGGCCGTCGGTGTCGATCTTTGCCCGCTGCGTCATGGTAATGACGGTAAGGCCGGTGAGGCGGGTTCACCCGCCGGCCGGGCAGAAGATCCGACTGCGGGACGAGAAGGATCGTCCGCTGGCAGTACTGCGCGGGTGCCGGAACAGGTCTTTGGTCAGGATGCGATCAGGACTTCCGACCGTCAGCGCCGGGTATGCCGTCGTTCTCCGTTCCGCTTTCGGGTTCGTCTGTCGCTGCCGTCGCCGCTACTGCCGCTGCCGCCGCGCGCTTGATCGCCGCGTCCCGGCCCCGTACGTACCGGATGCCGATGAGGCCGAGCCCGGCCCCGGCGAGGCAGGTCCAGATCCACGCCGTGTGCCCGTGGTCGCTGTACCACCCGTAGAAGGGGAGCTGGAGGAGGAAGAGCGCGAACCAGATGATCGTGCCCGCCGTGATGGTGCCGACGACCGGCCCCTCCAGGGGTTCGGGCGCCGGATGCCGGGGGTTTCCCGTCAGAAAGCCGCTCATGGTGGTCAGTCTATGCGGGGGCGGCGCGCGGGGGCCGGGGGTGTGGATAACTCAGAACAGGCCAAGTGGCACAAGGGTCTACGCGCGGAGATAGCGATCTTGGTCCTCCGTATTCATACTGATGTATTCATACTGAAACTGTTTGCTGGCTGACTGTTTTCGTTCATCTGAACGTTCAAAGTCGACTTACCCGTCTCTCCCGCCCGTCCCTCCCCCCGCTCCTTCTCGTATGACGACTGAGGTCCCCCATGCCTTCCTCGGCCACCGCTCCGGTCGCTTCCGATGCCCAGCCACCGGCTCCCGGAGAGCCGTCCGGCGGGCTCGACCGCTTCTTCAAGATCTCGGAGCGCGGCTCCACGGTCGGCCGTGAGGTACGCGGTGGCTTCGCCACCTTCTTCGCGATGGCGTACATCATCGTGCTCAACCCGATCATTCTCGGGAGCGCGAAGGACATGTACGGGCACCAGCTGGACAACGGGCAGCTGGTCACCGCGACCGTGCTGACCGCCGCGTTCTCGACGCTGCTGATGGGCGTCATCGGCAACATGCCGATCGCCCTCGCCGCCGGCCTCGGCGTCAACACGATCGTCGCCCTCCAGCTCGCTCCCCGGATGAGCTGGCCCGACGCGATGGGCATGGTCGTCCTCGCCGGGTTCGTGGTGATGCTGCTGGTCGCGACCGGGCTGCGGGAGCGCGTGATGAACGCCGTACCGCAGGGGCTGCGCAAGGGCATCGCGATCGGGATCGGCCTCTTCATCATGCTGATCGGCCTGGTCGACTCCGGCTTTGTCTCCCGTATCCCGGACGTCGCCCAGACCACCGTGCCGCTCCAGCTCGGCGGCAACGGTCATCTGCACGGCTGGCCGGTGCTGATCTTCGCGCTCGGGGTGCTGCTCACGATCACCCTGATCATCCGCAAGGTCCGGGGCGCGATCCTGATCTCGATCGTCGCGATGACCGCGCTGGCGATGATCATCGACGCGCTCGTGAAGGTGCCGAGCTGGGGCCTGACGGCGCCGCAGTGGCCCGGCAACCCGGTCTCCACCCCCGACTTCGGGCTGTTCTGGCACTTCAGCCTCTTCGGCGGCTTCGAGAAGGTCGGTGTCCTCACCGGCATCCTCTTCGTCTTCACCCTGCTGCTGTCCTGCTTCTTCGACGCCATGGGCACGGTCCTCGGCGTCGGTGACGAGGCCAAGCTGATGGACAAGAACGGGAACCTCCCGGGGATCAACAAGGTCCTCTTCGCCGACGGCATCGCCGTCGCCGCCGGGGGCGTCGGCTCCGCCTCGGCGAACACCTGTTACGTCGAGTCCACGGCCGGGGTCGGTGAGGGCGCCCGGACCGGGCTGGCCTCGATCGTGACCGGCACCCTCTTCGCCGCCGCGCTGTTCCTCACCCCGCTCGCCACGATGGTCCCGTCCCAGGCGGCGACGCCCGCGCTGGTGGCGGTCGGCTTCCTGATCCTCGCCGGGTCCGTACGGGACATCGACTGGAGCGACTTCACCATCGCCGTACCGGCCTTCCTGGCCATGGTGATGATGCCGTTCACCTACTCGATCACCAACGGCATCGGCATCGGCTTCATCGCCTTCAGCGTGCTGCGCCTGGCGACCGGGCGGGGCCGCGAGGTGCCGGTGGTGATGTACATCGTGTCGGCGGTCTTCGTCTTCTACTACGCGATGCCGGCGCTGGGCCTGACGTGAGCCACGGGGGCGTCTACGTCACCGTCTCCGGCTACGTCACCCCGTAGAACTTCTCCGTCTCGTCGACGGCCGTCTTGAAGCGTTCGTCGAAGTCGTTGCGCATGAGCGTCTGGGCCACATAGTCCTGGACGCTCATTCCGCGTTTCGCGGCATGCTGCCGGAGCCGGTCGAGCAGCTCACCGTCTATCCGCAGGCTGAGCACTGTCGATCCCATGGGGAACAGGTTCGGCTGCCGATGCGGCCCTTCGTGTCACTTTCCGCTCCATTCTCACTCGTACGAGTGATGGGCGAGTGATGGGCGAGTGATGAACCGGCGGTGCCCCGGCATGCGCGCCCCGGTGCGCCTGTGCGCCCGTAACGCCGCCGTCATACCGGTGGTATTTAGCATGGGTAATGAGTTAAACTAACGAACATGCCTGACCTGTACCACGGTGACGAGAATGAGAACGACGCCGCCGTGAACGCTCTCCGCTCCGCCGTCATGCGGCTGGGCCGGCGCCTGAAGCACCAACGTGTCGACGAGTCGCTGAGCCCCACCGAGATGTCGGTGCTGGGCACCCTCGCCCGCTGTGGCTCCGCCACCCCGGGGGAGCTGGCCCGCAAGGAGCATGTGCAGCCGCCGTCGATGACCCGCATCGTGGCGCTGCTCGAAGCGAAGGGTCTCGTCAGGCTGGAGCCGCACCCCGACGACCGTCGGCAGAAGGTGGTCAGCCAGACCGAACAGGCCGAGGCGATGCTCGAAGAGAGCCGCCGCAAGCGCAACGTCTGGCTGGCGTCCCTCGCTGAGGGCCTGGACGAGGACGAGTGGGCGAAGCTGCGCGCTGCCGCCCCCGTGCTGGAGAAGCTCGCCCACCTGTAATCCGCGCGCCATGAGGAGGCGAACCCCCATTGAGTACGGGATCCGGAGCAGACTCCGCCCCCGCACCGAAATCCACCCACGACAGCACGACGCACGACAGCACAACGCAGGACAGCGCCACCCAAGACGGCTGCACTCAAGACGGCGCCACCCACGACAGCTCCACCCGCGACGGCTCCACGCCCGACAGCTCCGCGCCCGACGGCTCCACGCAGGAGGGTGACTGTGAAGCCGCCGCCGGCCGCAAGACCGCCGGCGCGGGAAACGGCGGAACCTTCTCGTCGCTGAAGATCCGCAACTACCGCTTGTTCGCGACGGGTGCCGTCGTCTCCAACATCGGTACCTGGATGTCCCGCATCACCCAGGACTGGCTTGTCCTGAGCCTCACCGGCTCCTCGGCGGCCGTAGGTATCACCACGGCCCTCCAGTTCCTGCCGATGCTGCTCTTCGGCCTGTACGGCGGCGTCATCGCCGACCGCTACCCCAAGCGGCAGCTGCTGATCTGCACCCAGGCCGCGATGGCCCTGTGCGGGCTCGCCATGGCCGTGCTGACCCTTTCGGGGCAGGTCCAGGTCTGGCACGTCTATCTGATCGCCTTCATGGTCGGCATGGTCACGGTCGTCGACAACCCGACCCGGCAGTCCTTCGTATCCGAAATGGTCGGACCCGATCAGCTCCGTAACGCGGTCAGTCTCAACTCGGCCAACTTCCAGTCCGCCCGGCTGATCGGCCCGGCGGTGGCCGGTGTGCTCATCACCACGGTCGGCAGCGGCTGGGCCTTCATGATGAACGGCCTGTCCTTCATCGCGCCCCTCCTCGGGCTCCTGCTGATGCGCTCGCACGAGCTCCAGAGATCCGTCCCCGTACCGCGCGGAAAGGGCCAGCTCAGAGAGGGGCTGCGCTATGTGCGCGGCCGTCCCGAGCTGATCTGGCCGATCGTCCTCGTCGGATTCGTCGGCACCTTCGGCTTCAACTTCCCGATCTGGCTGACGGCCTTCGCGCACGAGATCTTCCACGGTGGCGCCGGGATGTACGCCGTCTTCAACATCCTCATGGCGGCGGGCTCCCTCGCGGGCGCCCTGCTCTCCGCCCGCCGCCGCTCCAGCCGTACGGGAATGCTCCTCCTGGCGGCGGTCGGCTTCGGTCTGCTGGAGATGCTGGCGGCGGTCTCGCCGTCCGTCTGGTTCTTCTCGCTGCTGCTCGTGCCCATCGGCATGATCGGCCTGACGGTCAACGTCAGCGCCAATACGAGCGTCCAGATGGCGTCCGAACCGGAGATGCGCGGCCGGGTGATGAGCCTCTACATGATGGTCTTCGTCGGCGGTACCCCCATAGGCGCCCCGCTCCTCGGCTGGGTCACCGACACCTACGGCGTCCGCGTCGGCTTCGCCACGGGCGGCGTGGTCTCACTCCTCGCGGCGGCGGCGATCGGCGTGATCCTGACGCGGGTCGCGGGCGTACGACTGAAGGTGGGCCTGCGCGGCGGACGCCCGCACATGGCGTTCGTACCGACGGAAGCACAGCGGAGACGGGAACGGGAGCTGGCGCCGGCGGCGTGAGCGAGGTGCGGCCCCCGACCGGAAACTTCCGGCTTTCCGGTCGGGGCCTCGTCAGGCCGGGACGGTCAGTCGCGGGGGAACTTGTCGGTCTTCAAGACCAGGTCCACGATGGTCTTGGTGAGGTCTACATCCGTGCCGAAGTCGACAGGGTACTCGTTGGCGTATCCACCGGCCTTCGGGTCTGTGTGCACACGGCACCTGCCCGTATACGGATCGACGATGAGATAGACCGGAATCCTGGCCGCCGCGTAGGTTGCTTTCTTCGGGCCGTAGTCATTGGCGGCGGTGCTCCTTGAGATCACCTCGGCGATGAAATCCACGTCGCCGACACTCCACCGGCCGTTCGCATCCCTTCTGGAGTCGGCGGCCAGTTTGACGACATCGGGGCAGAACCCGTTCAGATGCCCGGGGAAATCGAAGCGCATGTCCGATTTCACCTTCACGTCCATGCCGAACCTGTCTTCCAGGGCTCGGACGATACGGCGGGTGATTTCCCAGTGGGTGTCCCGTTGTGGCGACATGAAGATGTTCCCCTCGACAATCTCGACCTTGATTCCCTCGGGGACGGGCATCTCTTCGAGCGCTTTGAACAGCTTGTCCAGAGTCAGCCCGCTGTCGCTCTCCTCGGCCATGGCGATCCTGTCGATCTCGACGACGGTCATCTTGGCGCTCCTCCCCGCCACCGTACGGACTACAGCAGCCGCGCAGTACAACGATAAGCACGGCAAACGGGTTACGCCCCGAACGACAGCCCGGGTGGTAGGGCTGTCAGCCCCGGCGGTTAACCTCGACCTGTGGACCCCAAAACCCGGAACCGCATCATGGCGGGCGTGCTTGTGCTGATGTTCGCGATCATCGCCGTGGCGGCCGCGGTCGGCTAGCGGACGGAACGGCGCGCCGCCGCCTGCCGACAGCGGCGGCGGCGGCGCGCCGAGCGTGCCCGCGTGCGCGCGTGTGCTCGTCCTACCAGGCGAACGCCTCCGGCGACGGTCCCGGGCCCGGGAAGATCTCGTCCAGCGCGGACAGGACCTCCTCCGACAGCTCCAGCTCGACCGCCCGCAGGGCCGACTCCAGCTGCTCCGCCGTGCGCGGGCCGACGATCGGGCCCGTCACCCCGGGCCGGGTCAGCAGCCAGGCGAGGGCGGCCTCGCCCGGGTCGATGCCGTGCTTGTCGAGCAGGTCCTCGTACGACTGGATCTGCGCCCGGACCGCCGTATTGGCGAGCCCGCTCTCGGAGCGGCCCTGGCCGGTACGGGCCGCGCCGCCCTCGCGCTCCTTGCGGATCGCGCCGCCCAGCAGCCCACCGCCCAGCGGCGACCAGGGGATGACACCGAGGCCGTACTCCTGCGCGGCCGGGATTACCTCCATCTCGGCGCGGCGCTCGACGAGGTTGTAGAGGCACTGCTCGCTGACCAGGCCGTACGAGCCGAGGCGGCGGGCGGTCTCGTTGGTCTGGGCGATCTTCCAGCCGGGGAAGTTGGAGGAGCCCGCGTAGAGGATCTTGCCCTGCTGGATCAGGGTGTCGATGGCCTGCCAGATCTCCTCGACCGGGGTGGCGCGGTCGATGTGGTGGAACTGGTAGAGGTCGATGTAGTCGGTCTGGAGCCGCTTGAGGCTGGCGTCCACCGCGCGGCGGATGTTCAGCGCCGAGAGCTTGTCGTGGTTGGGCCAGGGATCGCCGTCGCCGGCCATGTCACCGTAGACCTTGGTGGCGAGGACGACCTTGTCGCGGCGGTCGCCGCCCTTGGCGAACCAGGTGCCGAGGATTTCCTCCGTACGGCCCTTGTTTTCGCCCCAGCCGTAGACGTTCGCGGTGTCGAAGAAATTGATGCCCGCGTCGAGAGCGGCGTCCATGATCGTGTGGCTGTCGGCCTCAGTGGTGAGGGGGCCGAAGTTCATCGTCCCGAGGACGAGTCGGCTGACCTTGAGTCCGGTGCGTCCGAGCTGCGTGTACTTCATGGGTCCACAGCCAACTCGTTGGAGCGTACTCAAGGCAAGAGCGGGTGGGCCTTGTGGCGGGTTGTCATGCTTGGGGGCGGGCGGGGTCGGGCAGGTCCGCATACGTGTGCGCGTCGGTATGCGCGTACGTGTCGAGCGCGGCGCGGATCTCGCGTCGTACCGTACGGCTGCCCTTGTGGCCCGCGTCCTGAACGACGATCAGGCGCGCGTCGGGCCAGGCGCGCGCCAGTTCCCAGGCGGTGCCGAGCGGGCCGCCGAGGTCGTGACGGCCGTGGATGAGCACACCGGGGATGCCCGCCAGCCGTCCCGCGTCGCGCAGCAGGGCGCCTTCTTCCAGCCAGGCGCCCTGGGAGAAGTAGTGGGCGCAGATACGGACCAGGGCCCGCTGGGCGGCCGGGGGACGGTCGGCGTAGGTGGTGGGTGAGCCGTTCGGCTCCTGGGACAGGACGGCGTCCTCCCAGGTCACCCAGTCGGTCGTGGCCCGCGCGCGGACGTCGGGGTCCGGGCTCTCGACGAGCCGGGCGTACGCGCGCAGGGTCTCCTGGACCACGGCGGTACGGTCGGCGGCCGGCCCCGACCAGCCGGTCCTGGGGTCGTCCGCCGGAAGGCCGGCGCCGGTACGGAACCGGTGCCACTCGGCGGGGAAGACCGCCCCCGCGCCTCCGTACAGCCACTCGATCTCGGAGCGGCGGGTGGTGGTGACGGAGGAGATGACGATCTCGGAGACGCGCTCGGGGTGCCGTTCGGCGTAGGCGAGGAGGAGGGTGGAACCCCAGGAACCGCCGTACAGGAGCCAGCGGTCGACCCCGAGGTGCTCGCGCAGCCGCTCCATGTCGGCGATGAGGTGGTCGGTGGTGTTGTGGCGCATGTCGGCCTGGTGCGGCTGGTGCCATTGATTCTGTGGGCCGTACGCGGGATCGCCCGCGTGCGGGGTGCTGCGGCCGCAGTTGCGCTGGTCGAAGAGGACGGTGCGGTAGCGGTAGGGGTCGAAGTAGCGCCGGGCGTACGGGGTGCAGCCCGACCCGGGACCGCCGTGGACGACGAGCGCGGGTTTGCCGTGCGGGTTGCCGCAGACCTCCCAGTGGACGAGGTTGCCGTCGCCGACGTCGAGGAGACCTTGGTCGTGGGGGTCGAGGGGCGGGTAGAGGGGGTCGGGGTCGTCGGGGTCAGCTGTGGTCATGGCGGGGGACCTCTGTGGGATGTGGTGGTGGATTGGGGGAGAGGGTTCGACCCTACAGATATAACAGCGCTGTTAGGTTGGCTCTATGGCATCCGACTCCCCAGAGCTGGCGAAAACGGCGGCGAAGCCGCCGGTTGTGGAACCGGGCGGGCCGGGCCCCGAACTGCTCGGGACCCGGCTGCGCCTTCTCCTGGACCGGCTGGAAGCCGGTGTCGCGGCTGTCTATACGGACCTGGGGATGGAGGGCTTCCGTCCGCGCTACACCCCGGTCGCGCGGACACTGGCCGTGGCGGGGGGCCCGCGCTCCATCCGCGAACTGGCGGCGGCGACGGGGGTGACGCACTCGGCCGCGAGCCAGACGGTCGCCCAGATGGCCAAGGACGGCCTGGTGACCCTGACCCCGGGCGAGGACGCGCGCCGACGCCTGGTCGAACTCACACCCAAGGCCGAGGCGCTGCTCCCGGCACTGAACGCCGAATGGGCCGCGACCACAGCGGCGGCCACGGCCCTGGAGGCGGAACTCCCCTACCCCTTGAGCCGCCTCATCAGCGAAACCCTGGAAGCCCTGGACCGCCACCCAATGCGCAACCGCATCGCATCCCAGGCGCAGACCGGCTCGCTGAATGGCGGGGCGGGTGGGGGAGTTGGGGGAGATGGGCCGGGTGCGGGTTAGTACCGAGAGGTAACCGGGGTGGGCCGGTGGTGAGGTGCTGGGTGCTGGGTGCTTGGTGCGGGGTGGGCCGCCCCTCCTTTTGCCAGTGTCGCGCCTCCAGGGGAGGTGTAAAGGGCGCTCCTTCGTCGCGTCGGCTGCGCCGATTGCGCTTCGCTTCACCCTTGACACCTCCCCTTCCGGCGCGTGTACGGGAGAGGGGGGGCGGCCGGGGGGAGGGGGCCCGGGGGGTCCGCTGTTCTGCCACTCGGTTCAGGGGCTGGCGGGCGGGTGGGCCCTGCGGGGCTGCGCAGCAGAGGAGTGGGGTGACTCGGCCCCGGCTTAGCGGCCAACCGTCCGTTGTGGGTTGCGACTCAAGCCCCGCTGGGCACCGTTGCGCTGTGGTGCCCGGAAGGCGGACGGGTCCTTCTGTCCGGCCGGGTCTGCGGGCCGCCCTCACGCCGATTCGCCCCTTATGGGGTGGTTTGGTGGCCTGTTGGGGGTCTCTTCGGGCGGCACATGTGTCCTCAGGTGCGTTAGCGGCCCTCCTGGACGCATGGACGGCCTCCAGAGGCCCACTTGGTGTCACCCGCGTCCCAGTAACCCCGCGACCCACACAACGGTGACCAGCGGGGCTTGTGTCTCAGCAAACAGCGGACCGTCAGCCGCTGAGACCAGCCGGACAGCCCCATTCCTCTGCCGCGCAGCCCCACAGGGCCCACCGGGCCGCCGGACCCTGAGCCGAGTGGCAGTGTGGCGCCACCCTTGGGCCCCCTCCCCCCGGCCGCCCCCCCCTCATCCGCACTTGCGACTCCGGGGGAGGTGTCAAGGGCGGAGCGCAGCGGAGTCGGCGCAGCCGACGCGACGTAGGAGCGCCCTTTACTCCTCCCCCGGAGGCGCGACACTGAAGGGAGGAGGGGCGGCCCAGCGCCAAGCACCTCGCCCCCGTACACCCCGGTCTGCCTCTTGGTACTGACTGAGTCGGGGCCGAGCCGCGTGGTAGTGCAGCGGGCCTTTTGGGCCCCAACTAACCCCCGGTGGCAGGCGCCGTCCCTCGGCTCAGTTCTTGCTCGGCCAGCCCGTGGCGTCCAGTGTGGCGCCCAGGGTGTGGGGGCCGGGGCCGGGGCCTGTGTCCGTAATTAGGGTGCGGAGGTCGGATTCCAGGGCTTGTAGGCGGGGTGGGCCTATTCGCCAGGCCCAGGTGGCGCGTAGCTGGTCGAAGATCGCGGCCGAGCGGGCCAGGGCGTCGTAGCCGCGTGGGGTGAGGCGTACCAGTTTGCGGCGGGCGTCCTTGGGGTCTTCCGCGCGCTCCGCGTATCCCAGTGCCTCCAGGCGGTCGACGGTCTTGCCGGCGGCCTGCTTGGAGATGCCCAGGCGGCGGCCGATCGTCACCGCCGTAACGCCCTCGCGGCCTATGGCTTGTATGGCGAAGCCATAGGCCGGGCGTATGTCCGGGTGGCCCTGGAGGGCCAGTTCGGCGTGGAGTTGGTCGATGAGGGAGCGGAACCCCGCGAAGAGCAGCAGTGGCAGCTCGTAGCCCGGCACGTCCTGCTCGGTGCTGCCCGCAGCCGCGCCGCTGCCCGCAACCTCCGCACTGTCCGCCGCCTCCTCGGTTCCGGGCTCGGTCATCGTTAACTCGACAACTCGATTTACCTTCTTGTCGTCAACCATGTTGTCGAGCCTAGCGAGGGGTGCTCCGTCTGCCGCCCCTCATGCCGGATGACGTACGGGCCGCCCAGCGACCAGGCGTGGTGCAGGGCGCCGGCGAAGGCGGCGGCGAGTTTGTGTTCGCCGGTGGGGCCCGGATGGGTGCCATCGTACGTGTCGTGGTGGATGTCGTACGTGGGCGGGCGCGCGGCCAGCAGGAGGGGGGAGTCCGGGTGGTCGAGGTCGGCCACCACCTCCCCGAGCAGGCCGTTGAAGCGGTGGACCTCGGCCGCGAAGGCGGGGTCGGACTCGGCCCGGATGTTCGGGATGACGGGCAGGAGTACGGCGCGCACCCGCGCGTTGGCGGCGCGCGCCGCGTCGATGAACGCGCGGACGTTCCGCGCCGTCCCCGCGCTGTCCGTGTAGAAGCCGAGGTCGATCAGGCCGAGCGACACGAGCAGCACATCCGCCCGCGCCGCCCCCACCGCCTCCTCGGCCAGCGGCGCCATGTGCTGCCAGCCCTCGCCCCAGCCGGCCAGATGACGGCGCGCGTCGGGCGGGAAGTCCGGGGCGGCGTACGCGTACGAGACCGGCGCGTCCGCCGCCGGGTCGTACAGCGTCTCCCGGGGGCCGACGAGGCGGAACGGGCCGTCGAAGGTGGCGTCCAGGTGTTGCCACAGGCGGTAGCGCCAGGTGAAGTCACCGGCGCTGCCGATCGTCATGGAGTCACCCACGCACATGAATCGCATCCGGCCATCCTTGCCGACGGTCTTTCGCGCCAGGATCGGGCTCGCGGCTTGCCCGTACAGGCTTCCCGGCCTCCGCCCAGGCGCCGCTCGGGCTTCTCCCGCGCTCTTCCGCCGCCGTCGCCCTCGCCCAAGTGGCAGGCTTGGCGGATGCATGCGCTTCCGTACCGTTCCGGCCTGCGTCGTCTCTCCGGCGCGGTGTCCGTCATCGCCGCTCTTGTCGCCGTACTGACCGTCGTGCTGCCGACGGTGGCGACGGCCGACGGAGGTTCACCCGATCGGGACTTCACCATCAAGGACCCGCGTATCACCGAATCGAGTGGTTTGGCCGCGAGCCGTATCCATCCGGGTGTCTACTGGACGCACAACGACAGCGCACACCCGCCGTACATCTACGCCGTCGACTCCAGGACCGGCGAGACCGTCGCGACCATCACCCTCGCGGGCATCGGTGAGATTCGGGACGCCGAGGCCATCTCCCTCGGGCCCGACGGGAATCTGTACGTCGGAGACATCGGCGACAACCTCAATGGCTCCTGGGACCACGTCTGGATCTACCGCTTCCCCGAGCCCAAGCAGCTCAAGGACGCCACCGTCCGCCCGACGCAGTTCACGGTGGAGTACGAGGACGGCCCGCGCGACGCCGAGTCGATGATGGTCCATCCCACCACCGGGCGCGTCTACATCGCGTCGAAGAACCAGGGCGGCGGCGGACTGTACGAAGGTCCCGCGCGGCTGGACCCGTCCGGTACGAACACCTTCCGGCGTATCGGCGAGGTGCCCTGGGTGACGGACGGCGCCTTCTCCCCGGACGGTACGGAGCTGACGTTCCGCTCGTACTTCAGCGCCCGCTCGTACGAGTGGAAGAACGGCAGGCTCGGCCCCCACCGCCCGGTCGGCGTGCCGTTCCAGCGCCAGGCCGAGTCGGTGACGTACACGGCGGACGGCAAAGCCCTGATGTTCGGTACGGAAGGCGCGCGGAGCGGGGTGGTACGCGTCGAGATCGACGGCGGCGGCAAGGGCGGCAAGGGAGGTAAAGGCGATGAGAGCGGCGAGAGTGGCAAGAGCAGCGAGAAGAGCGGCGGCGCGGAAGCCGGGTCAAGTACCGATTCCGGTAAGAGCGCGGGCGGTCTCACGTTCGGCGGCGTCGTGCTGCTCGCGATCCTCGGCTTCTTCGGCTTCCGGCGCCTGCGCGGCAAGGGAAAGGGGTAGGAGGAAGCGGGGAGAGGGAAGGTACCGGGGAGAGCGAAAGTGCCGGGGAGGGGGGAGTCGAGTGAGTCGTCGGAGTCGCGTGAGTCGCGGTCCTCATCCCTCCGTACGCCGTGCGACCAGTACTTCCAGACCGTCGAGCAGCCGCTGGAGCCCGAACTCGAAGTGGTCGAACTCCGGGCCGAAGGCATCCTCGGAGAGCGAGGCCATGACCGGATACACCCCGCTGTTCATAGCCTTCGTCAGATACGGTTCCTGAACCTGCCAGAACTCGCGGTCGGTCATCCCTGACTTCCGCTCCACCTCGACGGCGTGGACATGGGTGCGGGCGGCGCCGCTGACGTACCCCTCCACCATGATCCGTACCGATATCAGCTCCGGATCGCTCAGCCCCATGCCCTTGATGCCGGACAGCATTTCCTCCATCCCGCCCATCGCGTTGGGGCCGAGGACGGGCCGGGCCTGGTTGACGGAGAGCAGCCATGGGTGGCGCCGGTACAGCGTGAGCATGGCGCGCGCCATCTCTTCGACGGTGGTGCGCCAGCCCGCGTCGGGGTCGCGTGGGGTGCTGTCCGTCTCGCCCCGGACGTGATTCAGCATCAGGTCCAGCAGCTCCGCCTTGCCCGGGACATAGCGGTAGAGCGACATCGTGCCGGTGCCCAGCTCGGTGGAGAGCCGGCGCATGGAGACCGCCTCCAGCCCTTCGGCGTCGGCGAGTGCGACGGCGGCTGTGACGATCCTGCCGAGGGTGAGCCCCGGTTTCGGGCCGCGGCTCGGTCGCTCTCCGGTCCCCCAGAGGAGTTCGAGGGTGCGTTCGACGTTGCCACTGCCGGTCGTTTCGGTCGACGTCATGGCCCCAGGATAATCGCCCGAAGAAAAATGAGTACGGCGTACCCTGATGTGGGTACAGTGTACTCAGTTCGGTTGATCGGTGGTTCGGTCGGCCGGTGGTTCGGAGGGGACTGAGTGCTGTGAACGAGTACGCCGTGCGGGCGGAAGCGGTTCGGAAGACGTACAGGCAGAAGAAGACGTACGGGGAGAAGGGGGGACGCGGGGAGGAAGGGAGCCGAGCGGAGAAGCGCGCGCTCGACGGGCTGGATCTGGCCGTGCGCGCAGGGACCATTCATGGGCTGCTCGGGCCCAATGGCGCGGGCAAGACCACCGCGGTGCGGGTGCTGGCGACGCTGCTGCGGTTCGACGGCGGGCGGGCGGAGGTCGCGGGCGTCGATGTGGCGCGTGATCCGCGCGCTGTCCGGAGCCGGATCGGCTTCGTCGGGCAGTACGCGGCGGTGGACGAGGGCCTCACCGGCCGGCAGAACCTGGAGATGTTCGGCCGGCTCTTCCACCTCGGCGGGAAGCGGGCGGCGTCGCGTGCCGGGGAGCTGCTGGCGCGGTTCGATCTGGTGGACGCCGGCGACCAGGGGGTCGGTACGTACAGCGGAGGGATGCGGCGGCGGCTCGATCTGGCCGCTTCGATCATTCTCGCCCCGCGCGTCCTCTTTCTCGACGAGCCGACGACGGGCCTCGACCCGCGCGGGCGCGGGGAGGTCTGGGACGCCGTGCGGGCTCTGGTCGCGGACGGTACGACGGTGCTGCTCACCACGCAGTATCTGGACGAGGCGGACAAGCTCGCCTCGCGTATCACCGTGGTCGACCGGGGGCGGGCGATAGCGGACGACACTCCGGCGGAGCTGAAGGACGCGGTGGGGGGAGACCGGATCGAGGTCGTGGTCGCCGCCGCCTCGGACCTTCCCGCGGCGGTCGGCGCGCTGGCACGGGTCGCCGCCGGCGGTGACGGTGGCCGTGGCGGGGGCCGGGTGGAGACGGACGAAGGGGAGCGGCGGGTGCACGCGCCGGTCAGCGACCGGGTGGCCGCACTGACGGAGGTGGCGCGGACACTTCAGGACCAGGGGGTGGCGGTGGAGGACATCGGGCTGCGCAGACCGAGCCTGGATGACGTGTTCCTGCGACTGACCGGACAGCGTTCGGAAGAGAGGGGTGCCGCATGAGCGCCGCTCTGGGAAGCGCTGCGGTCGACAGCGGCAACAAGATCGGAGGTGGTGGAGGTAGCGGAGGCCCTGAGGGCGTTGGGGGCAGCCGTGGCCGGGCGTACTGGGCGGTGGCGGACGGCTGGAACGTTCTGCGGAGAGTGCTCACGCACTATCAGCGCCAGCCCCTGGCCATTGTCTGGCAGTTGGGCTTCCCGATCATCTCCGTCCTGCTGTACGGGTATGTCTTCGGCAGCGCGATGAAGGTGCCGGGCGGAGGTGACTACCGGGAGTTCCTGATGCCGGGGATGTTCGCCATGACGGTGGCGTCCGGCTTTACGACCACGGCGGCAGCCGTCGCCACCGACAGTGCCAGAGGAGTCATCGACCGGTTCAGATCGATGCCGATGGCGCCCTCGGCGGTGGTCACGGGCCGGGGAGTCGGGGATCTGATAACGGCTTGCGCGGAGCTGCTGATCCTCGTGGCGACCGCGCTTCTGATCGGGTGGAGCCCGAACGGCGGGCCGTTGAGGACTCTGGCGGCCTTCGGACTGCTGATGCTGCTGCGCTTCTCGCTGATATGGCTGGGTGTGCTGCTGGGGCTGCTGATACCCGGCCCTGAGCAGGCCGGCGGTCTCTACGCGGCGGTCTTTCCGATGACGATGATCTCCAGCGTCTTTGTGGCGCCCTCGCTGATGCCGAGCTGGCTGGGCGTGGTGGCCGCCTGGAATCCGGTCTCGGCCACGGTCACCGCGACCCGGGAGCTGTTCGGCAATCCGGTGGCCGGCGGGGGGACATGGCCGGAGGAGCATGCGCTGCTGCTGTCGATCGCCTGGCCGGCGCTGCTGACGGCGGTGCTTCTGCCGCTGGCGGTACGGAGATTCCAGCGGCTGAGCCGGTAGCCGATAGTGCCGGTAGCCGGTAGCCGGTAGCCGGTAGCCGGTAGCCGGTCGCTGGTCGCTGGGGCCTGCGACAGCACGACGGCCCCCGGCGCGGTGCCGGGGGCCGTCGAAGGGGTGTTGCTCGGTCAGAGGTGCTCGATGACGTAGTCGATGCACGAGGTCAGTGCCTCGACGTCCGCCGGGTCGATCGCCGGGAACATCGCCACGCGCAGCTGGTTGCGGCCCAGCTTGCGGTAGGGCTCGGTGTCGACGATGCCGTTGGCGCGCAGGACCTTGGCGACGGCCGCCGCGTCGATCTCGTCCGCGAAGTCGATCGTGCCGATGACCTGCGAGCGCTTCGTCGGGTCGACCACGAAGGGGGTGGCGTACTTGGACGCCTCGGCCCAGCCGTACAGGTTGCGGGCGGAGGCGGCGGTGCGGCCGGTGGCGAAGTCCAGGCCGCCCTGGGAGTTGAACCAGTTCAGCTGCTCATTGAGCAGGAAGAGCGTGGCCAGCGCCGGGGTGTTGTACGTCTGGTTCTTCACCGAGTTGTCGATCGCCGTCGGCAGCGAGAAGAACTCGGGCACATGGCGCCCGGAGCCGTGCACGCGGGCGGCCCGCTCCAGCGCGGCCGGGGAGAAGAGGCCGATCCACAGACCGCCGTCGGCGGCGAAGGACTTCTGGGGGGCGAAGTAGTAGACATCCGTCTCGGCGATGTCGACCGGCAGACCACCGGCGCCGGACGTCGCGTCGACCAGCACGAGCGCGCCCTCGTCGGCGCCGGCGACCCGCTTGACGGGCGCCGCGACACCGGTGGAGGTCTCGTTGTGGGTCAGGGCGTAGACGTCGACGCCCGCTTCCGCCACCGGGTCCGGGTGCGAGCCCGGGTCGGCGGAGATGACGCTCGGCTCGGCCAGCCACGGCGCGAGCTTCGCGGCCTTGGCGAACTTCGAGGAGAACTCACCGAACGAGAGGTGCTGCGACTTGTTCTCGATCAGACCGTGCGTCGCGATGTCCCAGAAGGCGGTGGAGCCGCCGTTGCCCAGGATCACCTCGTACCCCTCGGGGAGGTCGAAGAGGCTCCGCACACCGTCGCGCACCGAGCCGACCAGGTTCTTGACCGGGGCCTGTCGGTGGGACGTGCCGAGAAGAGACGTACCGGTCGCGGCCAGCGCGTCCACCGCCTCCGTCCGTACCTTGGAGGGACCTGCGCCGAAACGGCCGTCGGCGGGCTTGATGTCAGCGGGAATCTGGATATCGGCCACGGGCCGGAGCGTAGTCCCTTCCGGCGCACCGCTGAAATCGGTGTCCGTCCGGTGAGACGTCGGGTGTCCGATTCGAGATGTCCGATTCGGGGTGATCCGGTACGTACCGTATGTGCGTGGGTGCATACGGTACGTACCGGATCGTGGGCGGCCGGATCGTGGACCCCCGGCTCAGGGGCGGCGTGCGGGGGAGAGTGCGGGGGCGGGGGAGAAGATCACCGGCAGGCTGGTCAGACCGCGCAGCCACGGCGACGGGCGCTGCGCGAGCGCCTCCCCCGGGACGGCGAGGTCGATGTCCGGGAGCCGGTCGAGCAGCACCTCGATCCCCGTCCGGGCGATGACCTCGGCGATCTCCTGGGCGGGGAACGGACAGCGGTGCTCGCCGTGGCCGAAGGAGAAGAAGGCGGTGTTGCCGCCGGTGAGGACGGAGCTGTCCGTACGGATCTGCGGGTCGAAGTTGGCGGCGGCCACCCCGAGGATCAGCAGGTCACCGGCGCGGATCCGGCGGTTGCCGAGGTTGGTGTCGCGGGTGGCCCAGCGGCCCGGGACGTTCTGGGTGGGCGTGTCCTCCCAGAGCACCTCGGTCATCGCCTCGCCGACGCTGTGCCGCCCGCCGGACAGCGACGCGGCGAACCGGTCGTCGGTCAGCATCAGCCGGAGCGTGTTGCCGATCCAGTCGGCGGTCGGCTGATGGCCCGCGACCATGATCATCAGCAGGTCCTTGGTGATCTCCTCGACCGTGAAGTCGCCCCGGTTGGCCAGCATCCGGGAGACCACGTCCGCGCCGGGTCCGTCGGCCTTCTCGGTGAGCAGCGCCGTCGCCGCCTCGACGAGGTGCCCGTGCCCGGTGAGGGCGTCCTCGCCTCCGTCGAGCATCTCGTTGAGCGCGGTCACCAGACCGGGACCCTGCTCGTCGGTGAAACCGAGCAGCCGGGCCAGCACCCGGACGGGGAGGAGCATCGTGTACCGGCCGATGATGTCCGTACGGCCGTCGGCGCAGAAGCTGTCGATCAGCTCGTCGGCGAGCCGCTCGGCGTGCTGCCGGAGGGTGAACGGGTCGACCGCCTCCAGAGCGTCACTGATCATCGCGGCGCGCTCGCGGTGCTGTCCGTTGGTGGTGTGGATGATGGAGGTCTCGCCCCGGCCGATCATCGGCAGGAGCGGCCAGTCGTCGGGGACGTTGTCCCACTGGTTCCACAGCACGGAGTCGCGGCTGTAGAGCGCCGGGTCGCCGGTGACCTGGTGCAGTTCGCGGTAGCCGATGACCAGCCAGGCGGGGATGTCGCCGTCGAGCAGGATGGGGGCGACGGCCCCGTGGTCGCGGCGCAGCTCCCGGTACAGCTCGACGGGGTCGGTCTGGAAGCGGGGGTCGTTGAGCGGTACGGCGCCGGAGATCGTCGCGGCTCCGGGGGGTGTGCCGGTGGTGGCTTCCGCTCTTGCTTCGGTAGTCGTGGCTTCCGACTTCGCTTCGGTGTCGCTTCCCATGCTGACCGGGCAGCCCGCCGCCGGTGTGGCTGAAGTGGTCACGAGGTCGTCTCCACCGCTTTCCGCTCCTTCGACAGCGCGTGCAGATGCTCGACCAGCGTGATCAGTACGTACTTGCTGGACGAGCGGTCCCGCGCGTCGCACTCCACCATGGGCACGTCCGGGCCCAGATCGAGCGCCTCCCGGATCTGCTCCTCCGTGTGCAGGGGCCCGCCGAAGTCGTTGCAGGCCACGATGAAGGGCGTGTTGTGGTGCTCAAGGCGGTCGATCGCGTACCAGGAGTCGGAGAGCCGCCGGGTGTCCACGAGGACGACCGCGCCGAGTGTGCCGGAGAAGAGCCGGTCCCAGAGGAACCAGAAGCGCTCCTGTCCGGGCGCGCCGAAGAGATAGAGCACCGAGCGCGTGTCGAGGGAGATCCGGCCGAAGTCGAAGGCGACGGTCGTCGAGTACTTCCGGTCGAGCCCCTCCAGCCCGTCCAGTTCGTCGATGCCCTCGCCCGCGCGGGTCATCGTCTCCTCGGTGCTGAGGGGACGGATCTCGCTGACGGAACGGACCATGGTCGTCTTGCCGACCCCGAAGCCGCCGACGATGACGATCTTCAGGCCGTTGTCTGCGGTACTGGCCAGCGACGGCCGGCTCCCGTACGAGCCCGAGGGCCGGTCCGGGCCGGTGGGCCGGTCAAAGGTTGCGGAGTCCAACGAGCACCTGCTCCAGGATGTCGGGATCGGGAAGGCGGTCGTCCGCCTTGGCCGTTCGGGGATGGCGGGCGCTGATCCGGCCGGTGTCCAGCAGATCGGCGAGCATGATCCGTACGATGCTGCCGGGCAGGCCGAGTTCGGCGGCGATCTCCACCACTGCCACCGGGCTCTGGCACATCCGCAGGATCGCGACGTGCTCCGACTGCATGCCGGGGGCCGGATCGCTCTCCGCGACCACCAGCGTCACCAGGTCGAACGTGTCCGTGTCCGAGTGGCTGCGGCCCCCGGTGAGGGTGTACAGCCGGTCGGGCGACTCGTCCCGGCCCGGCCGGCTTCCGCCGGGCCGGCTCCGGCCCGCGCCGCTCATACCCGCACGCCGCTGTTGCCTTGCGCGAGGGTGCGTGGCGGTGCGCTGAGATGCTCTCCCAACTGCTCGACGAGTTCGCTCATGTTGTGCCCCACCAGGCCGACATCGGCGTCCTCGGTCGCGAGGACCGCGAGATGCGCCCCGTCCCCGGCCTCCACGATCAGCAGCAGTCCGCCGTAGAACTCCGTCATGGCGGACCGTACGCCGCCCTGTCCGTTGCCGAACTCGACGGACGCGCCGTGCGACAGGCTCTGTATGCCGGCCGCGATGGCGGCGAGCTGGTCGGCCTGGTCGACGCTGAGTTCGGGGGTGCGGCACAGCTTGAGGCCGTCCCGGGACAGGACGAGCGCGTGGCGGGCCCCGCTGGTGCGCTGAAGCAGATTCTCCAGCAGCCAGTTGAGCTTGTCGTCGGTGGTGGTGCCGGTCATCGGGGATCGCCCTCCGGGGGTGTGGCAGGGGCCGGTTGCGGTGATGTGGGGGTGGGGGTGGCGACGGGCTCGGACTCGGGCTCGGGGGCGGTGTCGGTGGCCGGGGCGGTGGCGGTGGACGAGGTGGTGGTTGAAGTGGTTGTCGAAGTGGGGGCGGTTCTGACGGACTTGCGGAAGTTGCTGAACCGGGCCGCCTGCGCGTCGGGAGTGGCGGGCGGGGCCTTGGCGGCGGAGGCGTCCGCGGCGGTACGGCCGCGGTTCTTGCCCTCGCCGGAGCGCAGGAGGGCGGCGGCGAGGGTACGGCCGCGGCGGCGCTTGGGGAGTCCGCTTTCGCCCAGTTCTACGGGGGCCTCCGCGTCGGCGGTTTCGGCAGCCACGGGTGCCTCGGCGGCCTTCGCTTCGGCGGCTTCGGCGGCGGGGGCCTCGCCGCTCGTGTCCGGGGTGCCGGTGTCAGGGCCGGTGCCGGTGTCGGTGGCGTCCTTGACGCCGGACGTGGCGGTGGCGGCGGGTGCTTTGCGTCGTCCCGTACGGCGCGCGGTCTTGGGGGCCGGCTTCGCCTTCGGCTCGGCGGTCGACGCGGTGGTCGACACGACGGGAGCCGGTGCCGCGGTCCGCGCGGCGACCGACGCCGTGGCCGACGCGATGGCCGGTACGGCCGGCCGCGTCCGTACCGGCAGGGGCGCCGCGGGCGGCCGGGGGACCTCCGGCGCCGGGGATCCCGGCCGTACCTCCGTGATCAGTTCCTGCGGCAGCAGCATCAGCGCGCCCGTACCGCCCCGTGCCGACGGCCGGAACGAGATCGTCAGCCCGTGCTTGAGCGCCAGCCGGCCGACCACCGCGAGCCCGAGCCGGGTGCCGGACAGTCCGCTGAGGTCGGACGCGTCCGTCGTGACGGCGCGTTCCGCGCGGCGCAGCTGGAGATCGCTCATCACCAGCCCGCTGTCCTCGACCGTGATGACGACCCCGGCCGGGACCTCCTCCACGTACACATGGACCTCGGCGGTCGGCGGCGAGAAGTTCGCCGCGTTGTCGAGGAGTTCGGCGAGGGCGTGCATGACACCCTCGGCCGCGTGCCCCGCGACGGCCACCTGGCTCGTCGAGTGCAGCCGTACCCGCTGGTAGCCGCTGATCCGGCCCAGCGCGCCGCGCAGGATGGACTCCATGACGATGGGCCTCGCCCAGCGCCGGCCCGAGCGTGCCCCGGTCAGTACGGCGATGGAGTCCGCGAGGCGGCCCGCCTGGGCGGCGCGGTGGTCGAGGTGGAGCAGATCGGCGAGTACGTCCTCGTTGGTGTGCCGGTGCTCCATGGCGCGCAGGTCCGCGAGCACGCCGGTGGCGATGGCCTGCATCCGGCCCGCGGCGTTGGCGCAGGCGGAGACGGTCGCCGCGCGGTGCGCCTCGCTGCGGGCCGACTCCTCGGCGGCGAGCCGGGCCTCGGCGACCGTGCGCCGTACGTCCTCCTCGGCCCTGCGGGCCTTGGCGGCGAGCTGATCGGCGCGGGCGGTGAGGGCGGCGCCGCGCTCGCGCGACTGCCGGTTCAGCTCACGGAAATGGGCGGCGGCGGTGACGGCGGCGGTCAGCGCCAGAGCGGTCACGCCCCCTCCCCAGCCGAGCGGGGTCCGTACGGAGGAGGGCGCGGCGGAGACCGCCCAGACGCACAGGAGGCCACTGACGGCCGCCGAGATCAGCAGGGCCGGTGCGGTCGACCGGAGTGAGGGGCGCAAATCGGCTACCTCGTTGACGGGGACGGGACGGGACGGCGGGAGCAGCGGGGTGTTCAGGGGATGTTCAAACGGGCGCACGGACGGACTCGGGGCGCGCGTGCGCCGGAGCGAACGAGCGAAAAAATTGAATCCTGCTCAAACCGTGGTCACTATATGAGACTTGACGATCAGTATGGGAGCCGTCCGTTCCTTTTCTTCACATGTTCCCGTGGGATGCATCCTGGGGTCATGGCTGAGCAGCGGAAGACAACACCGGCTACGGCGCTCGCGCGGGACCTGGCCCGGACCGTACGCGGCGAGGTGGATTTCGGGGCGGCGGCACGCGCGCTGACCACGATGGACGCCTCCAACTACCGCCGTGTCCCGGTCGGCGTCGTCGCCCCGCGCGACGCGGCGGACGTGGCCGCGGCGCTCGCCGTCTGCCGCGAGCACGGTACGCCCGTACTCCCGCGCGGCGCCGGAACCTCCATCGCGGGGCAGGCCACCGGGGTCGGGGTGGTGCTCGATCTCACCCGCCATCTGCGGTCGATCGTGTCCGTCGACCCGGCGGCCCGCACGGCGGTGGTCCAGCCCGGTGTCGTCCTGGACGACCTGCGGGACGCCGTACGGCCGTACGGGTTGACCTTCGGCCCGGATCCGTCCACGCACAGCCGCTGCACGCTCGGCGGGATGATCGGCAACAACGCGTGCGGCGCGCACTCGGTGGCCTGGGGGACGACCGCCGACAACCTCCGCGCGCTGTCCGTCACCACGTACGGCGGCGAGGAACTGCGCCTGGGGCAGGGCTGGGACAGTCTGACCGGCGGCGCATCGGGGAGCGCGTCCGCCGGAGTGCGCGCCGGGCTGCGCGCACTTGTCGACGCCCATCTCGCGCCCCTGCGCACCGGCTTCCCCACCGGCCTGCCGCGCCGTATCTCCGGATACGCCCTGGACGCCCTCCTCCCGGAGAACGGCACCGATCTCGCCCGCGCCTTCTGCGGCGGCGAGGGCACGCTCGGCGTGGTCACCGAGGCGGAGCTGCGGCTGGTCGAGGCGCCCGCCGCGCGCGCCCTCGCCGTCCTCGGCTACCCGGACGAGAGCGCCGCCGCCGAGGCCGCGGCCGGACTCCTGCCGTACGGGCCGCTCACTGTCGAGGGCATGGCGCAGGACCTCGTCACCGCGCGCGCCGGCCGCGATCTGCCGCGCGGCGCCGCCTGGCTCTTCGTGGAGACCGGCGGCGCGACCCCGGCCGAGGCGCGCGCCGCCGCCGAGGCGATCCTGCGCGCCGCCGACGCGCTGGCCGGAACGGTCGTCACCGACCCGGCCGGCCAGCGAGCGCTGTGGCGGGTACGGGAGGACGCGGCCGGTACGGCCACCCGGATGCCCGACGGCACGGAGGCGTGGCCCGGCTGGGAGGACTGCGCCGTGCCGCCGGCCCGGCTCGGCCCGTATCTGCGCGACTTCCGCGCCCTGCTGGCGGAACACGGTCTGCGCGGCACGCCGTACGGGCACTTCGGTGACGGCTGCATCCATGTCCGGATCGACTTCGACCTGCTGACCGAGGACGGCGTCCGGCGCTTCCGGCGCTTCTCCGAGGACACGGCGTCGCTGGTCGTCGCGTACGGCGGCGCGCTGTCGGGGGAGCACGGCGACGGGCTGGCCCGCGCCGAACTGCTGCCCCGGATGTACGGGGACGAACTGGTCGCCCTCTTCGGCCGCTTCAAGGATGTGTGGGACCCGGACGGCGGTATGAACCCGGGCGTCCTGGCCCGTCCCGGCCGGCTCGACGACCAGCTGCGCTTCACCGTGCTGCCGCGCGAGCGGGTGCAGGTCGCGTTCGGCTACCCGCACGACGGGCCCGGCGGCGGGGACTTCGCGCGGGCGGTCAGCCGGTGCGTGGGCGTCGCGAAGTGCCGTGTCGCCGGGCCGAACCCGGGATCCGGTGTCATGTGCCCGTCGTTCCGCGCCACGGGAGAGGAAACGCACTCCACGCGCGGGCGCGCGCGCCTGCTGCACGAAATGCTCGCGGGCGAGGTGGTGACGGACGGCTGGCGCTCGACGGAGGTACGCGACGCGCTCGATCTCTGCCTGTCCTGCAAAGGCTGCCGCAGCGACTGCCCGGTGGGCGTCGACATGGCCACCTACAAGGCGGAGTTCCTGCACCACCACTACGCGGGCCGGCTGCGGCCCGCCGCGCACTACGCCATGGGGATGCTGCCCCGCTGGCTGCGCCTCGCCGCGCCCTACGCGCGCGTGCTCAACACGGCGGCACGGGTACGGCCGCTGGCGGCGGTCGCGAAGCGGCTGGGCGGCATCGCGCCGGAACGGACGATTCCGCTGCTGGCGACGGAGACGTTCGGGCAGTGGCTGCGCAGGCGGGCCCGTGCGCGGGGGCGGCAGCGCGGTACCGCTGTGGGCGGCGGGCGCACCACGGTCGTCCTCTGGCCCGACACCTTCACGGAGCACCTGTCGCCGGAGGTCGGCCGGGCCGCCGTACGGGTCCTGGAGGCGGCCGGCCTCGATGTCGTCGTACCGCCGCGCGCCCGCGTCTGCTGCGGTCTGACCTATGTGTCGACCGGCCAGCTCGACCGGGCCCGTACGGTCATGCGCCGTACCCTCGACGCGCTGGAACCGGCCCTCGGCAAGGGCCTGCCGGTCGTCGTCCTCGAACCGAGCTGCGCCGCCGCCCTCAGCTCCGACCTGCCCGAACTTCTCGGCGACGACCCGAGGTCCGCGCGGCTCGCCGCCTCGGTGCGGACGTTCGCGCGGGCGCTGGAGGAGTACGCGCCGGACTGGCGTCCGCCACGCGTCGACCGCCCGGTCGCCGGGCAGACCCACTGCCACCAGCACGCGGTCCTGGGCGACGACGCGGACCGGCGGCTGCGCGAACGGGCCGGGCTGACGGGCGAGCTGAGCGGCGGGTGCTGCGGGCTGGCGGGCAACTTCGGCTTCGAGCGGGGCCATTACGGCGTGTCGGTGGCGTGCGCCGAGGACCAGCTGCTGCCGGCGGTACGTGCCGCACACGCAGCGCACACAGCCGGGGAGCTGGGGCCGGGGCCGGGTGCCGAGATCCTCGCTGACGGGTTCTCGTGCCGTACGCAGCTGGCGCAGCTCGGCGGTCACCGGGCCCGGCACCTGGCCGAAGTCCTGGCGGAGGCGCTGGGGGAGGGGTCGGCGGAGACGACGGCCGAGACGCCTCGGCGACGGTGAGTGTCGGACCCATCGCGTAGCGTGTTCGTGTCGGCGTGACCACCGGCACGACCACCGGCACTTCTACCGGCCCTTGGGGGACCTGTGCTCAACGAACTCGCCGCGACGGCGGCGCCCGTGCAGTTCACCACGCAGCAGGAGTGGATCAACGCGAGGGAGTCGACGGTCCACTCCGGGACCACGGACACGGACGGCATGCTCATCGTCTACATCCGCGACGCCGGACCCGGGGGCGCGGACCGGCCAGGATCCGCGACCCTCGCCGTCCGCCCGCCGGGCGCGGCGGACGGCGAGGAGACGGTGCTCCACGCCGCGGGGCGGCAGTTGGTGTTTCTCGCGGCGGGCTCCCGTGTCGAAGCGACGTTCCGGAGTGGCGCCGGCAGCCATGCCGTCCTGACCTGGTTCCCCTTCGTCCGGCCCTGAACGCCCGCCCGGCGCGGCCGGGTTGACCGAGCCGGCCGCACCCGGTCCGGGATGGCGGGCGATGCCACGTACGAGTGGTTTTTCCCTTCTCTCGCATGAAGTGCGAGATATCTCGGGATTCACTGATAAATGCTGTTGTCTCGCTCAGGGCGGGACACGCGTATTCATGGGGGTATCGCGATGACCGTTTCAGACTCCGTTCCGAGCGTGGGCTCGGGCGTCGGCCTGGGCTTAGGACCAGGACCGGACCCCGGCCCACGCCCCGGCCTCGACTCAGGCTCGGACCCCGGCTCCGGTTCCGTGCTGACCTGCCCCGTCCGGCACGATGTGGCGCTGGAGCCGGACCCGTTCATGTCGCGGATGCGGACCGAAGCCCCCATCGCCCGGGTGCGGATGCCCTACGGGGAGGGCGACTGCTGGCTGGTGACGCGGTACGCCGATGTCCAGACGGTCACCTCGGACCGGCGGTTCAGCCGGGCCGCGCTGATCGGGCGGGACTTCCCCCGGATCACCCCGGCGCCCATCGCCCAGTCCGAGGCGATCAACCTGATGGACCCGCCCTCGCTCAACAGAGTGCGCAGGCTGATCATCAAGGCGTTCACCACACCCCAGGTGGAGGCGCTGCGCCCCTGGACCCAGCAGACCGTGGACCGGCTGCTCGACACCATGGTGGCGAGCGGCTCCCCGGCCGACATCACCCACCATCTCGCCGACCAGCTGCCGCTGCTGACGATCTGCGAGCTGCTGGACATCCCCGAGGAAGACCGGCCCCGGCTGCGCGAGTGGGCCATGGCCATGATGTCCATGAGCGCCGCCGACGAGACCTCGGCGGTCGCCGCGAAGGCCGGCCTCCGCGCCTACTTCACCGAGCTGACCGCCGCCCGCCGCCGCACCCCCGGCGACGACCTGATCAGCGCCCTCGCCACCGCGCGCGTGGGTGACGAGATGCTCGACGAGGCGGAGCTGGCCGTCCTCGCCATGCTCCTGGTCGTCACCGGCCACGACACCACGACGTACGACATCAGTAACGTCATCTACACCCTGCTCACGCACCCCGCCCAGCTCGGCCAGGTGCGCGCCAGACCCGAGCTGCTGCCGCAGGCACTGGAGGAGCTGCTGCGCTTCATCCCGTTCCGGCAGGGGGTCGGTATCCCCCGGGTCGCGCTGGTGGACGTCGACTTCGACGGCGTCGTCATCAAGGCCGGCGACACGGTGCATGTCTCGTACCTCACGGCGAACCGGGACGATCTGGTCTACGACCGCCCCGACGAGCTGGACTTCGAGCGGCCGGACCCCGTCGCGCACATGGCCTTCGGCTACGGCAGCCACCACTGCCTCGGCTCCCATCTGGCCCGTATGGTGCTCCAGGTCGCCATCGGCACCGCAATCACCCGCTTCCCCGGACTCCGGCTGGCCGTACCGGCGGAGGAGGTGCGGTGGAACACCGTCTCGATCTGGCGTTACCCGCTCGCTCTCCCGGTTGCCTGGTAAGGACTGATCGATCATGGCAACTCTGTGCAGACCGGCGATCGCCGTCCCCGACCACGTCATCACCCGCGAAGAGACACTGGAACTGGCCCGCACACTCCACGCGGACCACCCCCAACTGGGCCTCGCCCTGAGGCTCATCGGCAACACCGGAGTCCGGACCCGCCGCCTGGTCCGGCCCATCGAGGAAACGCTCCAGCACCCCGGCTTCACCGCGCGCAACGCCGTCTACGAGGCGGAGGCCAAGGCGCGCGTGCCCGAGGTCGTCCGGCGCGCGCTGGACCACGGCCAACTCGCCCCCACCGACATCGACATGATTATCTATGTCTCCTGCACCGGATTCATGATGCCGTCGATGACCGCCTGGATCATCAACAACCTCGGCTTCCGCCCGGAGACCCGCCAGCTCCCCATCGCCCAGCTCGGCTGCGCCGCCGGCGGAGCGGCCATCAACCGGGCACACGACTTCTGCGTCGCCTACCCGGGCGCCAACGTCCTCATCGTGGCCTGCGAGTTCTGCTCCCTCTGCTACCAGCCGACCGACCTCGCGGTGGGCAACCTGCTCTCCAACGGCCTCTTCGGCGACGCCCTCGCGGCGGCGGTTGTGCGCGGCGACGGCGGCACGGGCGTACGGCTGGAGCGCAACGGATCCCATCTCGTGCCCGGCACCGAGGACTGGATCTCCTACGCGGTGCGCGACACCGGCTTCCACTTCCTGCTCGACAAGCGTGTCCCGGGCACCATGGCCATGCTCGCGCCCGCGATGCGCGACATGGCCGCGCCCCACGACTGGGACGTCTCCAACCTCGACTTCTATGTCGTCCACGCGGGCGGCCCCCGGATTCTGGACGACCTCAGCCACTATCTGGACCTGCCGCCGGAGATGTTCCGCTACAGCAGGGCCACCCTGACCGAACGGGGGAACATCGCCAGCGCGGTCATCTTCGACGCCCTGGAGCGCCTTTTCGTGGAGGGCGGCGCGGAGCACGGCGCCCGGGGCGTCATCGCCGGGTTCGGGCCGGGCATCACCGCGGAGATCACCCTCGGGACTTGGACGGACGCGGGCCGGGAGGATCCGCGGGAGGCGGCCCGGGAACTGGAGCTGGCCGTACCGGCAGCCGCGTTGCAGGGGGTGGGATCGGGAGCGGCCGACAGCTGACCGGCGGTGGCCACGCCCCGCGCCGGAGACGACCGGGGCAAAGCTTGCCGGGAGGGGCACTAGTCGCCGGTGTCCGTTGAGCCGGGGTCCGGTTGGCGCTTCAGGACCACGTAACCGGCCCCCTGGTCGAGGACCGTGTAGGTGGCCCTGGGGTGGAGCTGACCGGCGTAGATCACGGGATCGCGGGTGGCCCTGTTCTGGAGGGCGATGTAGTCGGGTGTGATGCCCTGCGTATCGCCCACCCAGAACACTCGGCAGCGCGAGGTGAGGTGGGCGAGCGGTCCGATGTTCGCCTCGACCGTCGCCCCGCTCGGTATTCGCGCCAGCATCTTCACTGCCACCTCGGCCTGCGGAGTCGTACGGTACGGATCCGGCTCGACCAGCGCCGCCAGCGGTAGCGACGTGGTCAGCGCGATCGCCGCCGCCGCGCTCGCGGCCGGGAGATGACGGGCGTACGCGAGCAGCCAGGGGCGCCGGCTGCTCCGCGTACGGTCCAGGGCGTCGACCAGCGCGAGCGCCACGACGGGCATCAGCACAGCGCTGTAGTGCCAGCCCGTGCCCCAGTAGTGCTCCTCGGCCGACAGGAAACGCCAGCTGAGTGTCGGCACGGCGACGATCAGAAGGGGGGAGCGCAGCGCGAGCAGCCCGGTCGTCGGCAGCAGCAGCCAGACCAGCGTGCGCACCTTGGTATCGAGGCCGTCGAGCGGCCCGCCCCCGCCGCCGACCTTCGACCAGTAGTCGTAGGTGTCGCTGGTGTTGAAGGCCGGGATGACGACGGTGAACACGAGCAGCGCCCACACCGCCGCCATCCCGGCCACCGCCACGCCCCATCCGACGGCCCGGGGCGAGGCACCTCGCGCCCGTACCGCCACGAGGATCCCGATCGCCGCCACCGTCAGCCCCAGATCCTCCTTCACGAACACCAGCGGCACGGCCCACAGCAGCGCCGCCCGCCAGCGCCGCATCAGCACGGCCTCCAGGGAGAAGGCGATCAGCGGCACGGCGAACGCGATCTCGTGGAAGTCGAAGGCCACGGCCCGCTGCACGCCCCAGGACAGCCCGTACGCGACACCGATCGCCAGTCCGCGCTTCGACCCGAGGAACCGCGAGGCCGCCCGGGTCACGGGGATGGCGGAGATTGCGAACAGCGCCGCCTGGGCGACCAGCAGGGTGACGGGGGTGGGCAGCAGCCGGTACGCGGGAGCGAGCAGCGCGGTCACGGGGCTGAAGTGATCACCGAGGACGTTGGTGCCGGGGCCCTTGATATCGACTATGGGCGCGCGGAGATGGGCGTAGGCACGTATCGCCTGTTCGAAGATGCCCAGGTCCCAGGACATGGTGGCGAAATTCCGGTACCGGCCGACGGAGACGATCGTGTAGGCGCAGAAGAGGAGAAGCGCGAGCGCGTACGGGTAGGGGTCGCGGAACGAGCGGGCCGTGGAGCGCACGCGGTCACGCACCCGCCTGCGGAGCTGGGGAACGGTGGAGGCGCGGAACGTGGGCAGGGTAAGACCGCTGAGGCTGACGCCGGGCACAGTGGGGATCCTTACTGCTGGTCAACGGGTGGTGCCGGCGACCGTCAGGGTGGGGTCGGAGGTGGGGGCGGTTGGGGTGATGGTGAGGGTCGGGAACAGGGACTCGGACGGGAACGAGGAGTCGGACGGGAACGGCGAGTTGGACGGGGACGGAGATGAGTCCGGAGGTTCGGGGCTGCCCGAGGGGACCGACTCCGACGGGTACGGGAGGGCGCTCGGGCCGCCGAACGATGGCGTACGCGTCGGGCCCGCGCTCGGTGTCGTTCCTGTCGGACCCGGGACCGTTCTGGCCGGTTCCGTCCCGGAGTGCGCGGGCGCGGCCGGCGGCTGCCCGGCGCGCGCGCCCGTCACGGCGAGCGCGCTCACCCCGGCCAGTACGCCCACCGCGCCCACCGCACCGGCCGCGGTGGCGGCCAGCCGCCACTGCCGCCGCCGCGTCCCGCGCGCCACGATCTCCGCGACGGGCGTGGGCGGCGGCGCGAGGCTCCGCGCGTCGTGGGCGGCCCGCTTGAGGGTGACGGCGAGCAACTCGTCGGCCCGGTCCCGGCTGTCTGGGGGGCCGTCGGGGGAGCCGTTGGGGGGAAGGCGGTCAGACACGGTATGCCCCCTGGTGGAGGGTGGTGTGCGCGAGCGGGGGTGAGGTGCGGTACGCGGGTGGGTATTCCGGTCCGGGGCCGGGTCCGGGGGACAGCTTCCGGAGCGCGGCGGTGCCGTGCGGCGAGGTGCCGGAGGCCGGACTGCCGGAGGCCGGGGCGGTGCGCGCAGGGGCGTCGTCCGGGGCAGAGTCGTCCGCGCCGATATCGTCCGCGCCTGCGTCGAGGTACGGCGCGAGCGCGCTCCGGGCCCGCGACAGATGGGTCTTGACGGTCCCCGGCGAGATCCCCGTCTCGGCCGCTATCCGGTCCACGGGCAGATCGCACACGTAATGCAGTACGGTCACCAACCGCTGCCGCGAGGACAGCCGCCGCAACGCCGCCACCAGCGCGACCCCGTCCGGCCCCGGCGCCGCCAGCTCCCGGGGCCCCGCCCCGCTCAGCCGCCGCCACGCCTCCACGGCCCGCCCGCGCCCGCGCCATCTGCTGATCGCCAGCCGGACGGCGACCGTACGGACCCACGCCTCGGGCCCGGCGCCCAGGTCCAGCCGCGCGCGCCGGTCCCACGCCCGTACGAACGCCTCCTGCACGACGTCCTGCGCCTCATGCAGATCACCGGTGAACAGATACACCTGCCCCACCAGCGGCTGTACGGAACGGGCGTAGAACTCCTCGAACTCCTCGACGGTCATGCGGCTCCCCGAACGTGGCCAGATCTCGCCGGGTATACGCCCCGGCTCACGATCCGGTTGACACCCTCAGCCGGAAATCTTCCGCCGCACCCGATCCGGTTCGGTCACCGCCCCCGGTGATAGGGGGCGTGGGGCTGCGGATGCCGGTGCCGGGGCTGTTCGTGAAGCCCTTGCCGGAGCCGTATCCCTGGACATACAGATCCGGCCAGCGAGATACGGGGAGAGGGACTCGCGCGCCCGCGCCCTCGCTCCCCCTACGCCTTCCGCAACTGCGCGAACGACGTCGCCAACCCCCGTTTCAGCGCCCCCGACAACGGCCGCTCCACGATCCGGTACACCAGCCAGCCCAGCACCATGAACCCGGCGATCACCGTGGCGACCAGCAGCCGGGGGTCCATCGTGTTCCGCAGGTAATGGATCACGGTCGTACCGGCCGCGTAGTGCATCAGGTAGAGCGGATACGTCATCGCGCCCGCTGTGACCAGCCACTTCCACCGGATGCGGTCCGTCGCGCCGAGGGCGATGGCGACCATGGTCAGCAGGAAGACCGTGAAGATCAGCACCGCTCCGCGCCAGCTCGACACATGCTCGACCTCGTCGATCCGTATCCCCAGTTCCCGCTGGCCCATGAGCCAGGCCATGGCGAGGATGCCCCACAGAAGCAGGTTCTGGCCGAAGCGGTGCATGAGGTAGAGAACGAGCCCCGCGATGAAGTACCAGGCGCCTTCCGGATTCGCCACCAGCTCCAGCAGGGGCAGCTTCGCGATCGGGGCGATCATGGCCGCCGCGCCCCAGACACAGCAGAAGACGACGACCTTGCGGTACGTGAGCCCGGTCCGCACCACCGCCAGGAACAGCAGATAGAAACGCAGCTCGGCCCAGAGGGTCCAGTACACACCGTCGACGTTCATGACGCCTGAACCCGACTGAAGCATCGTGAAGTTGAACAGGACGTCCCGCGTCGGCAGGTGGTCCCAGACGCCCGGGAACGCGACGAGTACGGACGTCGTGAAGACGATGGCGAACCAGTACGCCGGATAGAGCCGGATCACGCGCGACACGAAGAACTGCTTCGGCGAACGCCCCCAGCAGGACATACAGATCACGAAGCCGCTGATCACAAAGAAGATCTCGACGCCGATCCACCCGTAGGCCGCGAACCGGAAGACCGTAGGCATGATGTCGGACGCCGGCCGGCCCCAGATGAGATTGCCCGGCTGATCAACCCTGCGGGTGCCGGCGTAGTGGTGTACGGCGACCATCAGCGCGGCGAGAAGCCGGATGCCGTCGATGGCGTACAGCCGCCGGCCGACGCGTGAGCGGGCGCGGGCGCGGGCGCCGGTGTCGGTGACAGTGCCGGTGCTGGTGACGGCGCTTGGATGCGCGTGCCGTGAGTCCCCGGGGAACTGCTGAGACGCCTCCGTTCCGCTCTCCGTGCCCTGCGTCGACACCTGTCCGTCCTTACATGGGGATGGGGGATGGCCGGGCCGGGAGGCAACGGACGCCTCAAGCTACGACCGCCATAACCGCCACATATCGAACGGACACGCATATTCTTCGTGCTCTGGACAGGGATTTGTCACAACGCTTGCCGAATCACCGCCCAGAGTTCCCAGAGACTTAACCGCGCGCTTCTGGACGCTCCAACTGGGCGTTTCTCATACGCCGCTGGGCGCGGGTTAGTACCAAGAGGTAACCGGGGTGTACGGGAGCGAGGTGCTTGGCGCTGGGCCGCCCCTCCTCCTGTCAGTGTCGCGCCTCCGGGGGAGGTGTAAAGGGCGCTCCTAACGTCGCGTCGGCTGCGCCGACTCCGCTGCGCTCCGCCCTTGACACCTCCCCTTCCGGCGCGCGTACGGAAGAGGGGGGGCGGCCTGGGGGAGGGGGCCCAAGGGGTCCGCCGTACTGCCACTCGGCTCAGGGTCCGGCGGGCCGGTGGGCCCTGCGGGGCTGCGCAGCAGAGGAATGGGGTGACTCGGCCCCGTCTCGGCGGCCGACCGTCCGCTGTTGGTTGCGACTCAAGCCCCGCTGGTCACCGTTGCGTTGTGGTGCCCGGAAGGCGGACGGGTTCTGCCGCCCGGCCGGGTCTGCGGGCGGGGCATCCCCACTCGGTTGTCCCTTATGGGGTGGTTTGGTGGCCTGTTGGGGGTCTCGTCGGGCGGCACATGTGTCCTCAGGTGCGTTAGCGGCCCTTCTAGGCGCATGGACGGCCTTCAGGGGCCCACTTGGCGCCACCCGTGTCCCAGTAACCCCACAACCCACACTCGGTGACCAGCGGGGCTTGAGTCTCGGCAAACAGCGGACGGTCGGACGCTGAGCCGGTGTGGGGCCGCCCCATTCCTCTGCCGCGCAGCCCCGCAGGGCCCACCCGCCCGCCGGACCCTGAGCCGAGTGGCAGAACAGCGGACCCCTCGGGCCCCCTCCCCCCGGCCGCCCCCCCTCATCCGCACTTGCGACTCCGGGGGAGGTGTCAAGGGCGGAGCGCAGCGGAGTCGGCGCAGCCGACGCGACGTTAGGAGCGCCCTTTACTCCTCCACCGGAGGCGCGACACTGACAGGAGGAGGGGCGGCCCAGCGCCAAGCACCTCGCCCCCGTACACCCCGGTTACCTCTTGGTACTGACCCGCAGGTCCCGTCGACTTACCGAAGTGGCGTGTCGGTGGTGGGCGGTTGTGGGGTGTGGGGGTTCTTTCCGTGCGGGCTGTCTTTGGGGATGAGGAGCGCGCCGTTCGCTCCGAACGTCGCGATCAGCAGTGACAGGTGCTGACGGGCGGAGATGGGGGGTGGATCCGTTGTGGTCTGCGTTGTCATGGGGTGTTGTGCCCTCTCCTCGACGCGTGACGCGGGCGTGATGTGGGGGAACAGGGTTGCCCCCTGCCTGCGCGCCGGCATGAGGAAGCGGCGGGCGGGGGGCAACCCCTTACCTCTCCCCAATGGGGCGCGAGACAGGGAGAGTTGCGCCGGTCTGGGCAGGAACCTGCCGAGGAACGCGCCCGGACGTCGACGCGTAGTGACGGTAGCGTCACGGATGGGCGGGCCGCAACTGTGCCCCGTGGCATTCATGCCGCTGGTTGTATGGGCGGAGCCCCCCGCCGGGCTGGGCGAGGGGCTCCATGTGCAGGTCAGGCGGATTCAGACGATGAAGTGATCGAACTCGCCTGCTTTGACGCCTGCGACGAACGCGGCGAACTTGGTGCGGTTGGTAGTTGTAATGGTGTTCGGGTCGTCGCTCTCGCGCATCAGGATCGCACCGTCGTGTGCGGCAACCTCGACGCACTGCGGCCCGTTGCCCGAGAGTGACGATTTCTGCCAGTGGATCTCTCTGCTCATGCCTGATCTCTCACAGTTCTCGCGCGATGTGATGAACGAAGCTGCGCGACTCAACAGGCCCCAATGAAGCCTGCTCGGCAAAGTCGAGCAGCGTTCGATTGTTCTCCAGTTCGGTGGCACCGCCGAGGAAGCGGCCGCCGTAGAGGTTGTCGATGTGGACGGTATCGAACTGCGGGACGAGCCCGCTCGCATATAGCACGGTGTGGGTGAGGTCGATGAAGTCCTCGTTGGTGAAGGGGATGACCCGAAGCGTTATGCCCGGCCGTTCCGACATCTCGATGAGGTGCTCAAGTTGCTTGCGGGCGACCTGTCGTCCCCCGACACGCATGCGTAGCGCGGCTTCGTGAACGGTGGCCGTCAGGGCCGGAGGATTCTCGCGGTCGAAAATCCCCTTGCGTTTCATTCGGTGATCGACCCGAGCCTCCACCTCGTTGGCCGGCAGTGGTGGAAGCGATCTGCCGAACAGGGCTCGTGCGTGATCCTCCGTCTGCAAGACGCCCGGAAATGTCACCGGTTGGAGGTAACGCAGTTGTGCGGCGTGGTGCTCCAGCTCTGCGATGTCCAGGAAGCCCAGCGGCAGAACGCCGCGATAGTCGTCCCACCAGAACTGCCCGCGCTGTTCGTGCGTGATGGCGCACATCGCTTCGATCAACGCGGTGTCGTTGCACTCGTAGAACACGGCCAGTTTGCGGACCCGCTCCTCACTGATGCCGATCTTGCCTGCCTCGATGTGGCTGATCTTTGCCTGATCCGTGGCCAGAAGGCCGGCCGCTTCGCGGGCCGCTCTGTTCACGCTGTTGCGTAGCTTCTTCAGCTCTTCCCCGAGGCGCATCTGGCGCACCGTCGGATTGCTCCTTGCGGGCATGTCACCTTCCCCTGTCTGTGCTCAGTGTCGCGCGCATCCGTGTTGCGGGTCCACCAGTATCACCATTTCGAGTGGCTATATTGCGTCGTGGCAATTATGCGCCCTAAGGTTTCTGGTGCTGCAACTCCGCACGTCAGTAGGGGAGAACGACATGACCACCGTCAACGCCACCGCCCGCCCCGTACCCCCACCCCCGCCGCGCGGGGACACGTACCGGTTGGCCCTGCCCAACACCGCCGCCGCGCCCAAAGTCGCCCGGGACTTTGTGAGTTCGTTGCTGGGGATCAACCGGCACGGCGCGCTCATGGAGGACGCGCGGTTGTGTGTGACCGAGGTGGTGACCAACGCGCATCGTCATACCGCCACGCCGCTCATCCGGGTGCATGTCACGGTCGACCGTAAGCGGGTCACCGTCTGTGTCGCGGACGACGAGCCCTGGGCGCTGCCCGTTGCCGTACCGGTGTCGGACCGGGACAGCGGGCGGGGGCTGTTGCTGGTCGAGAGTCTGGCGTGGGCCTGGGGTGCGACCGTGCACGGGGGTTGCTCGCCGGGGCACAAGGTCGTCTGGTTCACGCTGGCCAGGCCGTCCGGTCCGCTGGAGACCGTATGACGCGGCCGGGTGACGGTGGCGGCGGCACGGCCTGGGACTTCGTCGTTACGGCGATCTGCCTGGGCGCCCTCGCCGGGGCTCTTGTCTTCGTGCCGGTACCGGTGCCCGTGCCGGAGTGGTTACGGCGGACGGGGGCTGAGGGGGAAGTAGCAGCTGAGGGGGAAGCAGTAGAGGAGGAGTCCGGGGTCCTTACCGCTTGGCCCCCGTCCTGAAAGTGTGGCGCGCCCACAGGTAGCCGACCAGGAGCAGCGCCCCGCACCAGGCGACGGCGATGACCGCGCTGTTGCCTATCCCGGTGCCGAGCCACAGGCCGCGCAGGGTCTCGATGACCGGGGTGAAGGGCTGGTTCTCGGCGAACCAGCGCAGACCTGTGGGCATGGACTCCGGCGGCACGATGGCGCTGCCCAGGAACGGAAGGAGCGTCAGCGGCATGGGGATGTTGCTGGCGGTCTCCGGGGTCTTGGCCACCAGGCCGATGCCCGTGGAGAGCCAACTGAGCGCCAGGGTGAGCAAGGTGAGCAGACCGATGGCGGCGAGCCACTCGACGGGCGTCGCGTTGGGGCGGAAGCCCATCAGCAGGGCGACGCCCAGGACGAGGGCTATGCCGGCCATCGTCTGGATCACGCTGCTGATGACATGGCCGGTCAGGAATGCGGTCCGGGAGATCGGCATCGTACGGAAGCGGTCAACGATGCCCTCGGTCTTGTCGACGCACACGCTGATCGCTGTGGTCAGAGCGCCCGAGGTGGCTGCCATGAGGATGATGCCGGGCGCGACGTAGTCGATGTAGTTGCCGGAGCCGGTGCCGGAGCCGGTTCCCGCTCCGGCTCCGGCTCCGTCGGCGGTGGGGAGGGCGCTGATGCCCGTGCCCAGGGTGCTGCCGAACACGTAGTTGAACAGCAGCAGCATCATCACCGGCATGCTGATGACCGTGAACGTCATCGACGGGTACCGCAGCGCCTTTTTGAGGTTGCGCCGCAGCATCGTCCTGGAGTCTCTGGCGGCGTAGGACACGGTGGCCATTACGCGTTCTCCTTGGGCTGGCCGGTGAGGGTGAGAAAGACGTCGTCGAGGTCGGGGGTGTGGACGGTCAGGGACTCGGCCTGGATGGCGGTGGTCTCCAGGGCGTCGAGCACGGCCCGCAGACTGGGAAGGGACCCGTTGCTCGGTATCTGAAGCGTGAGGGAGTCCTCGTCGCGTGTGCCGATGCCGAAGACGCTCGCGGCGGTGTCCAGGCTCTGGACATCGGTGAACCGCACCCGGATATGGCCGCCGGGGATGCGCTGCTTCAGCTCGTCGGCGGTGCCCTCGGCGATCAGCCGGCCGTGGTCCAACACGGCTATACGGTCGGCGAGTCGGTCGGCCTCTTCCAAGTACTGCGTGGTCAGGAAGATGGTCACGCCCTCGTCGGTCACGAGTTCCCGGATGATCTCCCACATGGTGCGCCGGCTGCGCGGGTCGAGTCCCGTGGTGGGCTCATCGAGGAAGATGATCCGTGGACCGCTGACCAGGGTCATCGCCAGGTCGAGCTTGCGCCGCATCCCGCCGGAGAAGGTGACCGTGGGGCTGTCCGCCACCTCGGACAGGTCGAAGCGGCGCAGCAGGTCCTTGGCGCGGCGCTTGCCCTCGCGCCGGTCGAGGTGGTGCAGATCCGCCATGAGGAGCAGGTTCTCCTCGGCGGTCAGCAGATTGTCGACGGCCGAGAACTGGCCGGTGACGCCGATCGCGGAGCGGACGGCGTCGGCTTCCCGGGTCAGGTGGTGGCCTGCGACCCAAACCTCGGGCTCGGCCGCGGTGACGTCCGTATTGGTGCTGGTGCCCGCGTCCGCGTCGGTGCCCGCGTCCGCGTTGATGAGTGTGGAGAGGATCTCTACCGTCGTGGTCTTTCCGGCGCCGTTCGGCCCTAACAGGGCGAAGATGGTGCCCTCTTCGATGTTCAGGTCGATGCCGTCGAGTACGAGCTTGTCGCCGTAGGACTTGCGCAGTCCGGTGGCGGTGATCGCCGGGGGCCGCGCGGATGTCTTCTGGGTGGGCATGCCGTTCTCCTTTCGGGGGAGGGGAAGGGAGGGGAAGCAGGAGTATCGGGTTCAGGCGCGGCGGATGATGATGTCGCCGGCCGCGGTCCGCGCGTACACCTCGACGGTCTCGTCGGAGTCGGAGGGGGCGGCGGCGGAGCCCAGCTCGCGGCGTACCGTGCCGAACTTGGTGTGCACGTCGAGCCAGGCCGCGGTGCCCTCGTGGACGCCCACTTCCAGCTCACCGACGGAGGTACGCAGATCGATGCGGCCGCGGGCCGCGTCATCGATCCGGATGCCGCCGTTCGCGGACACGGCGGTGACCCCGGCGTGGGTGACGCCGACCTCGATCCGGCCGTTGGCGGACCTGGCGTCGATGCCGCTGTGCGCGACCCCGACCGAGACGTCGCCGTTGGCCGCGTAGATTTTCAGCTCGCCGGTGACCTCGCTGATCCGCGTCGCGCCGTTGCCGTTCTTGACGGTCGCCGTGCCGGTGGCCGTGCCGACCTCGATCCGGCCCGCGCCGATGACCTCGATGTCCCCGGTCGAGCGGGCCAGCCGGATATCGCCCAGGTCGGTCTTGAGACCGGCGCCCGCCGCCTCTTCCACCTGGAGATCGCCGAGCGCGCTCTTGAGCGTGACTTCCCCGAGGCGGCCGTCGCAGTAGAAGCCGCCCATCGCCGTGGTGCCCCGGACATCCGACCCGAGGGGCAGTTCGACGCTCACCTCGATGGCCCCCGACTTGCCGAACAGGGACCTCTTCTTGGGTGTCCTGACCGTCAGACGGCCGCCCGAGTAGGTGACCTGGGTCTGCTGTACGGCACGTACGTCGTTCTCGTTGGATCCGTTGCGCGGCAGCACCTCGACCACGGTGTCGGTGCGCTTGCCGGCCGTGATGTGGGCGGTGCCGGCCTCCAACTCGAAGGTGGCGGAGATCGGTTCGGGGGTCTCGTACGTAGGCATGGCTGTGCCGTCCTCTTGGTGTGTGTGGTGATCCCGTCGGTGAGGCGGGTGATGTTGTGGGCGGGTGATGTGCGGGCGGGGCTCAGTTGATGAGTTCCAGTTGAGGAGGGGCTAGCGGACCCAGCCGGTGAATCCCCTGCCGCCCGAGCTGGTGCCCGTGCCGACCGAGCCCGTACTGCCCGTGCCCGTGCCCCTGCCGCGGTTCGGCGCGTTCGTGCGTTCCCCGTCGTCAAGGGCGGTGGACACGGCCCGTACCAGCCAGGCGTTGACGGACAGGCCCTCCGCCGCCGCCGCGCTCTCGGCGCGGCCCTTGAGGTGGGCCGGGAGGCGGAAGTTGATCCGCGCCATGGCGCCGTCGTCGGCGTCCGCCGGTGGCGATGCCGGTTCCGGTGCGGCGGCCGAGGAGGCGGAGGGCGTGACGGCGGAAGGCGCGAAGGCGGCGGCGGAGGCGGAGGGCGTGGCGGAAGGCGTCGTGGAGAGGGCGTCCGGCGGCGACGCCCGCGGCTCGTAGAACAGCTCAAGCGCGGGCGCCGCCGTCACCACGAACTCGGGGTCGAGCCCGCGCAGCCGCACATCGACCGACCCGGGCGCCAGCTCCCGGGTGACCTCGCCCATGGCCGCGGACAGCGCGTTGAGCAGGGTGAGGCGAGCGGCCGACTCCAGGGGCGCGGTGAGCCGCTCCGCGAGGGCGCGGGCTTCGTCACCGCCGGCGTTTGCCGCGATGGCGAGTTCTTGCCGGAGGTTGTCCACGTAGGGCGTGAGGTCCATGGTGCCATCATGGCACATCGATGGCGCCATGGCGAGCCATTGTGGCACCTTTTTGGCTCATGCGCTCTGAGCTGCGGTTTCTTGGCCCCTGGGTGTGGTGGTGGGTTGGGGTGGGTGAGGTTTTGGGGTTGGGGTGGTGCCACTTTGGTGTCAGGTGGTGCCAGGTGGTGCGTGGTCGTGGCGTCAGGTGGTGCCACGCGTTCCCTCAGCCGGTGGCCGTGCCGAACCACCTCTGGAGCCGGTCGTTCAGCTCCTGCTGGTCCTCGCCGACCCACGCCACATGGCCGTCCGGCCGCAGCAGCACCGCCGGTGCCGCCAGCTCCTCGCTGACATCGACGACATGGTCGACCCGGTCCGCCCAACCCGCCGCCGAGAGCCTGCCGGTCTGGTCCACCAGCAGCCCCCGGCCGGCGTGCGTCAGCTCGTACAGACGGGTCCGCTTCAGTTCGATGTCCCGGAGGCGTCGGCCGAGCAGCAGGTTGTGGGCGTCGGTGCTCTCGCTGCCGTCAGTGCTCTCGGTGCTCTCGGTGCTGTCGCCGCTTTCGTCGCCCGCGCTGAAGTCGTAGCGGACCGCGATCGCGCTGATCTTCTCGATCAGATAGCGGTTCACCTCCTCGAAGTCCATCAGCTCCGCCATCAGCCTGCGCACCGACCTGGGGCCCGGCTCGGGGGACAGCAGCAGCATCTGGGCGCGCGTGTTGTCCAGCACGTCGGCGGCCACCGGGTGGCGCTCGGCGTGGTAGCTGTCCAGCAGCCCCTGCGGCGCCCAGCCGTTGACCTCCGCCGCCAGCTTCCAGCCGAGGTTGAAGGCGTCCTGGATGCCGAGGTTCAGGCCCTGCCCGCCGGTCGGCGGATGGATGTGCGCCGCGTCGCCGGCCAGCAGCACCCGGCCGACCCGGTAGCGCTCGGCCAGTCGCGTGGCGTCGCCGAACCGGGACAGCCAGCGCGGCGAGTGCACGCCGAAGTCCGTACCCGCGAAATGCCGCAGCCGCTGCTTGAACTCCTCCAGGGTCGGCGCGACCGTACGGTCCTCGGCCACCCCTTCGGCGGGCACGATCACGCGGTACACCCCGTCCCCGGTGGGCATCGTGCCGAACCGCGACTGCGTCTTGCGCACTTCGTCCACCACGGCCGCCATCGTCTCCGGCGGTACGCCCACCTCCATCTCCCCCAGCAGCGTCTCGACCCGCGAGGGCTCACCGGGGAAGCCGACACTGAGCAGCTTGCGCACCGTGCTGCGCCCGCCGTCGCACCCGACGAGGTAGCGCGAGCGCAGCCTTGTGCCGTCGGCCAGTTCGACGGTCACCCCGTCGTCGTCCTGGCTCAGCCCCACCAGCTCGCCACCGCGCCGGATCTCGGTGTCCAGCTCGATGGCGCGCTCGGTCAGCAGGTGCTCGGTGACCAGCTGCGGGATGGCGAGGACGTACGAATGCGCGGTGTCGAGCTGTGCGGGCCACCGCTTGCCGATACCGGCGAAGAAACCGCCGACCGCGTACTTCTTGCCGAGCGGAAGGAACCGCTCCAGCAGGCCGCGCTGGTCCATCACCTCGACGCTGCGCGCGTGCAGCCCCTGTGCGCGGGAGTACGTGATCGGCTCGGTCAGCTTCTCCAGTACGAGCGTGCGCACACCGTGCAGCCGCAGTTCGGCGGCGAGCATCAGGCCGGTCGGTCCGCCGCCCGCGATGATGACGTCGATCATTGCAAACCCCCATTTACTGCCACGATTTCTGGCTTCGGCTGGAGATTCTGCGGTACGACCGGGGGCTTGCCGCAAGCCCCCCAGTGCGCTATAAGTTAAGAGTGGCGAGGAGTGGGTATACCTTCTCGCCTCTCTTTATTTCTCCCTCCCTCCCTCTATTTCTTTCTTTTTTATTGGTGCTCGTTCTCGTAGAGCGCGCGGAAGCCGCGCGGGGGCCGGCCGGTGATCCGCTGGACGGTGTCGGTGACGCGGTCCTCCGATCCCTCGGCGATCGTCCGGTCCAGCCCGGCCAGCAGCGCGGCGAACTCCGGCGGCATCACCTCCGCCAGGCGGTCGCGCATCCGCTCGTACGACATCGGGTGGTGGACCACGGTCCGGCCGGTGACCTCGGTGACGGTCGCGGCGATGTCGTCGTAACTGAGCGCCTCCGGGCCGGTGAGGACGAGATCGGTGTTGGGCGCCTGCTCATCGGTCAGCGCGCGGGCGGCGACGGCAGCGATGTCCCCGGCGTCCACGAAGCCGACCCGGCCGCTGCCGGTCGCGGTCAGGAGGGCGCCCTCTTCGCGGATGCTCGCGGCGTGCATGTGCGCGCCGGTGAAGTTCTGCATGAACCAGGAGGGGCGCAGCACCGCCCACTGTTCGAACAGTTCCGGGAGCGCCTGGTGCACCTCACCCACCGCCGGGCCGCCCTTCGGTACGGCGGATGAGCTGAGCAGCACGGCGCGCCGCACTCCGGCGGTACGGGCCTGCCGCAGGAACGGCAGCATGACCGCCGCCGGGTCCACGTCGCCCACGGGCGGGACTAGGTAGACGCGGTCGACGCCGTCCAGGGCTGCGGCGTGGGTGGCGGGGGTGTACCAGTCGAAGGGGACGGGTGTGGGGGAGGTGGGGGAGGTGGGGGTGGGGGTGTTGGTGGTCTGGGAGGTGAGGGGTGTGTTTTGGGGGGTGCGGCTGGCTGCCTTGACTCGGTGGCCAGCCGCTGTCAGTCGCGCGACCGTACGGCTGCCGGTGGTGCCGGTCGCGCCGATGACCAGGGTCGTGCCGGTGTTGGTGTCGGTGTCGGTGCCGGTCATCCGGTGCTCCTGGCGGATTCGGTGTTGAACTCGATGCCGAACTCGGTGCCGGATACGGCGGGTTCGGGGACGGAGAGGGGGTTCCAGTAGTCGCGGTAGGAGCTGAAGCGCCCGTCCTTGACCGTCACGACGACGATATAGCTCATGTCGTACGGGCCGTCCGTCTGCACCAGCCGGCCGACGCCGCGCATCTCGACGATGGCGACCTCGGGGGTGGTAGGGGTGGGGCGGGCATGGTGGCCTCCGGTCGCATAGAATCCGGACCCAGGGTCCGGATTGGTCCTGGCCGACGATACGGACCGAGGGTCCGCTTTGCAAACGGAGGAACCCCGTGCCCGTGCCCGAGCGCCAGCCACGCAAGGACGCCGTCCGCAACCGGCAGGCCGTCCTCGCGGCAGCCGACACCCTCTTCGCCCAGTGCGAGAGCCCCAAGGACGTCACCATGGCCGACATCGGCGCGGCGGCCGGCGTCGGCAAGGGGACGCTCTTCCGTGCCTTCGGTGACCGCACCGGGCTGCTCCGCGCGCTGTACGAGGCGCGGCTCGAACCGCTCCGGCTCTCCATCGAAACGGGTCCGCCGCCCCTGGGCCCGGCCACCCCGCCGCGCGAGCGCGTACCCGCCCTGCTCGACGCCGCCCTCTGCTTCAAGCTCGACAACCGGCACCTCTCGCTCGCCCTTGAGGAGTCGGGGAGCGGCAGCCCGTACCAGGCGGAGCATTACGAGCGGTGGCACGGCCTGCTGCGTGCCGCGCTGGAGCGGATTCCGGGGCGGGGTTTGGCCGATAGCGGCTTTACGGCTCATGTGCTGCTCGCCGCCATCCGGGCTGACCTCGTTGAGCACTTGGCCGGTCGGGAGGGGGTGTCGCGCGAGGCGATGCGGGCGCAATTGGGCGACTTTGTTAGGGGAGTTGTGGGTGAGGGGTGAGGGGTGAGGGTGGGGGATGAAGGTTGGGGTGGGTAGGGGGGGTGGGGCGGTGGCGGGGGTAGTGCGGAGTGGGGCCGCCCCTCCTGCTGTGAGTGTCGCGTCTCCAGGTCAGGAGTAAAGGGCGCTCCTTCGTCGCGTCGGCTGCGCCGATTCCGCTTCGCTGCACCCTTGACACCTGCCCCGGAGTCGCAAGTGCGGCTTGTTGGGAGGGGCGGCCGGGTGGGAGGGGGTTGCCCGGGGGGCCTGCCGTACTGCCGGCCGGCTCAGGGGCCGGCGGGCCGGTGGTCGGATAGCCCCTGCGGGGCTGCGCGGCAGAGTAATGGGGCGGTCCCACACCGGCTCGGCGGCCGACCGTCCGCTGTCGGTTGCGACTCAAGCCCCGCTGGGCGCCGAGTGTGGGTGGTGGGATGGGTGGGGTCTGTGTGGCGGCCAGTGGGGCTCCGGCGGGCACTCTTGTGTCCTGGAGTGCGCAGGATGCTGCTTTGGGTGTGGGGGTGGGAGGGGTGGGGTGTCAGGGGGTGTTGTGAGTGCTGGGGTTTGGGCAAGTCCCTTGTCCGCTTGGGGATTTGTGGGCTCGGGGTCGCTCAGGGGTTTGTGCCGGTCGAGCGCGTTCGTCACTGTGCTGCTGGCGGGTCATCAGATCAAGTGAACCCGGGTTGGCGCTCGGCCTTGGGCGGATTGGCGACCGTACGCTCCTCTGCGTCGTCCGGATCAGGGGAGTGGATATGAGTTCTGTGGGTCGTAGGAGCGTCGCGGTGATGGCGGCGGCTCTGGCGTCGCTGGGGGTGGGGACCGCTGTCACTGCGGCTACGCCGGCGGTGGCCGCGCCGTGTAGTGGGGCCGAGTGCCCGAGCCTCAAGCCGACCAGGCTGACGACCAGTCAGGCCAGCCTGAACGTCACGCAGATGCAGCTGGAGAACATCCACGCCATGGCCGTCGACGCGGTGACCGGGGAGCCCATCCGGGGTGCCCGCATCATGTTCGCCACCATCGGCGGCCGGACCCTGGGCGCGGCCTACACCGACTACGACGGCGTGGCCGCGATCACCGCCCCGGAGAACCTCGGCATCGGGACCGTCCAGGAGCTGCTGGGCGGTTACGAGGCCGCCATGGTCGGTGACGGTGTCCACGCCCCGGCCGGGGCGCACGGCGCGATCGTCATCGGCATCGACCAGGGCCCGGGCGTTCCGGGAGCCCCGTGCAGCGTCTGTAGCGACCGTGGGCTCAAGCGGGACGTGGTCCCGGTCGACTGGAGGCGGTGAGGATGCGGTTCCTCCGTCGGCGGTCCCGCGCGAGCGGTGGTACGGCTCCGGTCGGCGCGGTGAACGGCTACGCGGTTCTGGAGACGGTGGCCGCGCTGCCCGTCAGCACCTGGCGCTACCTCTGGGAGCCCGAGGACGTACGCCACCTCGGGCCGATGGCCCAGGACTGGCACGCGGCCTTCGGTTTCAACCGGGACGACACCACCATCCCCATGGTCGACGGGCTCGGCGTGGCTCTTGTGTGTGTCCAGGCCCTGAACCGTCGCGTGGAAGAACTCACGGCCGAAGTCGACCGCCTGCGCGCGGCCACCGGCCCGAAAGGCGGGACCCCATGACGGCGACGGACCAGCGGCTGAGTACGGACGCGATCTGGCGGCTTCCGGTGACGGTCTGCCGTATCACCCAGTTCCTCGGGGAGGCGGCGGCCGGCGCCCTGTTGGAGCGCGCGATCGCGTCCACCGACGCGCTGAAGCCCTCCACGATCCGGGACCGCGAGGTGGTCCCCGACATCCGCCGGTCCCGCTCGTACCAGGACTTCGCCGCGCCCGAGCTGCTGGCGGCCATCGACGAGGTGGTCGAGGCAGTCGAGCACACTCTTGGCGTCTCCTGCCGTCACACCGAGCCCAGTTACAGCCTCAACGTGCACAACGACGGCGACTTCTACGGGCCGCACCAGGACAGCAGCGCCGAGTTCTCGCCCCGGCGCCTGCTCACCTTCGTCTACTACCTGCACCGCACACCCCGGCCCTTCACCGGAGGCGAGCTGCGCGTCTTCGATGCCGCCCTGCCATTGCACACCGAGACCACCGGGAAGTGGGAGGAACACACCTGGCGGGACTGGCCGCCCGAGCACGACAGCATCGTGTTCTTCCTGCCCAGCGCCTGGCACGAGGTACGCCCGGTGAACTGCCCCGGCAAACAGCACGCGGACAGCCGCTTCGCCATCAACGGCTGGCTGTGCAGCCCCGACCCGACCGCCAGAGCTGCGGAAGCTGGCTGAGCGGGCCCCGTCTGCACCCAAAACGGCGTCCTGCGCACTCCTGGACACAAGAGATTCCGTCGGTGCCCCACACGTCGCCACACAGATCCCACCCGTCCCACCACCCACACATGAGTCGCAACCAGCAGCGGACCGTTGGCCGCTGAGCCGGTGTGGGACCGCCCCACCCTCTGCCGCGCGGCCCCGCAGGGGCTATCCGGCCACCGGCCCGCCGGACCCTGAGCCGAGTGGCAGTACAGCGGGCCCCCCGGGCAACCCCCTCCCACCCGGCCGCCCCGCCCAACAAGCCGCACTTGCGGCTCCGGGGCAGGTGTCAAGGGTGCAGCGAAGCGGAATCGGCGCAGCCGACGCGACGTAGGAGCGCCCTTTACTCCTGACCTGGAGACGCGACACTCACAGCTGGAGGGGCGGCCCCACACCCAACAACGCCCAGCTCAGACCCACCCCCCTACCCCTCACCCCCCTCAGCCGTGATCTCGTGCGCCAAGGCCACCAAACACGGGATCGCCGCGTGCGGGCTGTCCTCGCGCCAGGCCAGGTGGACGGGGAGCGGCGGGGCGTCGGTGAGGAGGCGGTAGGCGATGCCGGGGTGGGGGTGTACGGCCGCCGTGGAGGTGCCCGTGACGCCGACTCCCCGGGCCGCCGCGATCGCCGTCAGCCAGTCGTCGGTGTTGCCGACCGTGAGGGTGGTGACCGGGCCCGCGTGGGAGGGCCAGAGGGCCCGGGTGGTGGTGCCCGAGACCGTGTTGACCATCACCGGCTGCGACGCCAGGTCCGCGAGCGTCAGTGTGTCGCGCGCGGCCAGCGGGCCGTCCGCCGGGACCGCTGCCATCCGGGGCTCGGTCAGCAGCAGCTCCGTGACCAGGCCGGGGGCTTCCACCGGGCCGCGCAGCAGCGCCGCGTCGACCTCGCCCCGGGCCAGTCCGGCCGTACGGTCGTCGATCCGGCGCAGCTCCAGCGGTGTGTCCGGGTACCGCTCCTGCCAGCGGCGCAGCAGTGGTGTGGTGTACGTGCCGAAGGCCGACCACGCGTGGCCGACCCGGAGTGGGCGGCGGCGTGTCCGGCCGGTGTCCAGCGCCGCGTCGAACGCGGCGACGGCCGTCGCCGCCCGGGTCCGGAAGGCGTGGCCCTCGGCGGTGAGGACGAAGTGGTGGGTGGAGCGGTCCGCCAGCCGTACGCCGAGATGCCTCTCCAGGGCGGCGAGGGTGCGCGAGACGGACGGCTGGGTGAGGTGGAGCCTGGCCGCCGCGCGGGTCACGCCGCCCTCTTCGGCGATGGCGAGGAAGCAGCGGAGATGGCGCAGCTCGATGCTCATGCGTCCGGAGCATAACCGCAGCGCGATCGGTATTTCACAGGGTGAAGGACACGGTCGTACCGTCCTTTGGTAAGGACCCTCCCGGCGGTGCAGTATCTTGGACTCGTCGTTCTTTGTGGTGTACTAATCGATGTACTGAACGGAAGGAAGGTCGGTCCGCGGTGGAAGAGTTGCGTGAGTCGCCCACCAGCACTGCCGCGCCCGTAGACGTGGGTGCTCCCGCCACGGCTCCCGCCACCGACGCACCCCCCGCCCCCGCCTCCTCCCGCCGCACCCTCGGGCCCGTAGCCCTCGTCGTCGCCAGCGGGCTCTCCGTACAGTTCGGCGCGGCCGTCGCCGTCACGTTGATGCCGCGCGCCGGCGCCTTCGGTGTCGTCTCGCTGCGGCTCGCGCTCGCCGCCGTCGTGATGCTCGCCGTCTGCCGGCCCACGCTGCGTGGCTACTCGCGCGCCGACTGGGGCACCGTCGTCGCCTTCGGAGCCGCGATGGGCACCATGAACGTCCTCTTCTACCAGGCCGTCGACCGCATCCCGCTGGGCGCCGCCGTCACCCTCGAAGTGCTCGGGCCGCTCGCGCTCTCCGTGATCGTCTCCCGCCGGGTGGTCAACCTCCTGTGGGCCGTCCTCGCGCTCGTCGGGCTGGTGCTGCTCAGCGGCATCGCCACCGGAGGCGGCGGTATCGACCGGCTCGACCCGGTGGGCGCCGCGTACGCGCTCGCCGCCGGTGCCATGTGGGCCGCGTACATCGTCTTCAGCGCCCGCACCGGGCGGCGTTTCCCGCAGGCGGACGGGGTGGCCCTCGGGATGACGGTCGGCGCGCTGATCGCGCTGCCGCTCGGCATCGCCGAGTCGGGGATGAAGCTCCTGTCGCCCAGCACGCTCGGGCTCGGGCTCGCGGTCGCGCTGATGTCGTCCGTACTGCCGTACACCCTCGAACTCCTCGCCCTGCGGCGGATGCCCGCGCCGACCTTCGCCATCCTGATGAGCCTGGAGCCGGCCATCGCGGCGACCGCCGGCTTCCTCGTGCTGCACCAGGCGCTCTCCGTGACCGACGCGCTCGCGATCACGCTGGTCATCGTGGCGAGCATGGGCGCGGTACGGACGCAGATCGGGTCGCGCGGCGGGCCGCGGGCCGCCCGTAAGCGGGCCGGCCGGGCCGCCGGGCCCGGGGGTCTCCCCAAGTAGCCCCTGTACGAGCGATATTGGCGGTCACGCAGCGCCTGATGCATCGCGTCGAAGGGGTCGCCCCATGGTGTTCCACAGCGAGTTCCCAAGCGAGTTCCGCAGCGAGTTCAGCAGTGAATTCCACAGCGAGACGGTGTTCCGCAGCGAGTACGCCGATGTGCCCGTCCTCGACCTCCCCATCCACGAGGCCGTGCTCGGCCGGGCCGCCGCATACGGCGACTCCGTCGCGCTCATCGACGGCACGAACGGTACGACCACCACCTACGCCCAGCTCGACACCGCCCACCGCCGGCTCGCCGCCGCCCTCGTTGACGCGGGTGTGCGCAAGGGCGATGTGCTCGCCCTGCACAGCCCCAACTCCGTTGCGTACCCCATGGTCTTCTACGCGGCGACGCGCGCCGGGGCGGCCGTCACCACCATCCATCCGCTGGTGACGGCGGAGGAACTCGCCGCGCGGTTACGGAACTCCGCCGCCCGCTGGATCGTGACGGTCGCGCCGCTGCTCGAAGTGGCGCGCCGCTCTGCGGAGTTGGTCGGCGGGATCGAGGAGATCTTCGTCTGCGACCGGGTGACGGGGCACCGGTCGGTGCTGGATCTGGCGCGCGGACCGCTCCGCCGACCGCTTCGCGAGCCGTCGTTGACACCTGACAGCTCCGAGGCCGCCACCGCCCCCGACGTTGTCATCAGTCCCGGCGAGGACATCGCCGCCCTCCCTTACTCCGCCGGTACCACCGGCACCCCCAAGGGCGTCATCCTCACCCACCGTTCGCTCGCCACGAATCTGGCGCAGCTCGCGCCGTTCCTCCCCGTCAGACCCGGCGACCGGGTCCTCGCCGTGCTGCCGTTCTTCCACATCTACGGGCTGACCGCGCTGCTGAACGCGCCGCTGCGGCACGGCGCGACCGTGGTCGTGCTGCCGCGCTTCGACCTCGACCAGTTTCTGCGGGCCATCGAGAAGTACCGGGTCAGCGGCCTGTACGTGGCCCCGTCCATCGTCCTCGCGCTGGCCAGGCACCCGTCCGTCACACAGCACGACCTCTCCTCGGTGGAGTACGTCCTCAGCGCCGCCGCCCCGCTCGACGCCCGGCTCGCCGCCGCGTGCGCGGCCCGGCTGGGGCTGCCGGCCGTACGGCAGACGTACGGGCTGACGGAGCTGGCGACCGGCACGCATGTGGTGCCGCCGTCCGCCGTGGAGCCGCCGCCGGGCACCGTCGGGAAGCTGCTGCCCGGCACCGAGATGCGGATCGTCCCGCTCGCCGGAATGGGCGAGGGGGACAGGACCGGGGCCGAAGGCGAGATCCTCCTGCGCGGCCCGCAGGTCATGAAGGGCTACCTCGGCGGGCCGGAGGCGACCGCCGCCACCGCCGCCGTGATCGACAGCGACGGATGGGTGCACACCGGCGACATCGGGCGCGCCGACGAGGACGGCTGGCTCCACGTGGTGGACCGGGTGGCGGAGCTGATCACCCACCGGGGCCGCCGGATCGCGCCCGCCGAACTGGAGGCGCTGCTGATCTCGCACGACGCCATCGCGGACGCGGCGGTGATCGGGGTACGGGCCAACGGGGGCGAGCGCGAGGGAGAGGCGGCCGACGAAGCAGGCGAAGACCAAGGCGAGGTGCCGATGGCGTACATCGTCCGGCAGCCCGGTACGGAGGCGCTGACCGGGGAGCAGGTCATGACCTTCGTCGCGGAGCACGTCGCGCCGTACAAGAAGGTGCGCCGGGTCGAGTTCATCGGCTCCGTACCGCGCGCCGCGTCCGGCAAGATCCTCCGGCGCGAGCTGCGGGACCGCGAGGCGCGCGACCGTGCGCGGGGCGCCCGGACCGGGAGCACCGGCGGCAGCCTGTGGGGGAGCCCGGGCAACACCTGGGAGTACGGGCGGGAGATCGGCTGGGAGGCCAGGTAGCAGGTAGCGGGTAGCGGTGTGGGGGCGAGGAGGGAACGCGCCCCCTCACCCCCAACCCCGAGACCCCGCCCCCGCCCCCGCTAGGACGCGATCGCGTCGTACCCCTCGACCTCGCGCGGGTCCCTTGTCCCCGGGCCCACATAGCGCGCCGACGGGCGTACGAGGCGTCCCGTGCGCTTCTGTTCGAGGATGTGCGCGGACCAGCCCGCCGTACGGGCGCAGGTGAACATGGAGGTGAACATGTGCGCCGGTACCTCCGCGAAGTCCAGCACGATGGCGGCCCAGAACTCCACGTTCGTGGCCAGGACCCGGTCCGGCCTGCGCGCGTGCAGCTCCTCCAGCGCGGCCTTTTCGAGCGCCTCCGCGACCTCGAAGCGCGGCGCCGCCAGCTCCCGTGCGGTACGGCGCAGCACCCGCGCCCGGGGGTCCTCGGCGCGGTAGACGCGGTGGCCGAAGCCCATCAGGCGCTCGCCCTTGTCGAGGGCCTGCCGGACGTACGCCGTCGCGTCGCCGGTGCGCTCGATCTCCTCGATCATGCCGAGGACCCGCGAGGGCGCGCCGCCGTGCAGCGGTCCTGACATCGCGCCGACCGCGCCCGAGAGGGCGGCGGCGACATCGGCGCCCGTGGAGGCGATGACGCGCGCGGTGAAGGTGGAGGCGTTCATGCCGTGCTCGGCGGCGGACGTCCAGTACGCGTCCACGGCCTTCACATGGCGCGGGTCCGGCTCGCCGCGCCAGCGGATCATGAAGCGCTCGACGACGGACCCCGCCTTGTCGATCTCCCGCTGCGGCACCATCGGCAGCCCCTGCCCACGCGCCGACTGCGCCACGTACGACAGCGCCATCACGGCGGCGCGCGCCAGGTTGTCGCGGGCGGTGGGCTCGTCGATGTCGAGGAGGGGACGCAGTCCCCATACGGGTGCGAGCATCGCCAGCGCGGACTGCACGTCGACGCGGATGTCCCCGGAGTGGACGGGGATGGGGAAGGGCTCGGCGGGCGGCAGGCCGGGGGCGAACGCCCCGTCGACCAGGAGCCCCCACACATTGCCGAAGGACACCTGCCCGACCAGGTCCTCGATGTCGACGCCCCGGTAGCGGAGCGCGCCGCCTTCCTTGTCGGGTTCGGCGATCTCGGTCTCGAACGCCACGACCCCTTCGAGGCCAGGGACGAAGGAGGTGTCGGAGGCGGGCATCGGGCGGCTCCTCGGCATCGGATCAGCGGGCGGGGTCCGGATGTTGGCACGCGGTGACACGTACGTACGGAAAGGCGGCACGCGGTGCCGCAAATGACCCCGGCGGGTGGGAACGATAGCCCGTGGTGGGTGGGTGGCGGAAGCGTCACGACAGGGTGAGGACCGGGTGATAACCGGCACAGCACCCGATCGCCACGGACCGGTGGCCGGAAGGATTGGCGGCACTCGGTGCGGGGCAAACTCGGCCCTGCGGCAGGATGGCACCCGTGCCTCACGACACCCCGGGTGATCCCGCTGATAGTCCCGTTCCCCTCGATTCCCGTGTCTCGTCCGTCCCTCCCGGCGCTCCCCATTCAACTGATCCAGTAACCGATCCGGCTGCCATGCGCGAGCACTACCGCTCCCTCCCGCTGCTGGAGGACGACCTCGCCATCACTCCGATGGACCAGTTCGCCCGCTGGTTCGAGGACGCCGTGGCCGCCGGACTCCCCGAGCCGAACGCCATGGTCGTCTCGACGGCCGCCCGCGACGGCCGGCCGTCCTCGCGCACGGTGCTGCTGAAGCGGTTCGACGAGCGCGGCTTCGTCTTCTTCACGAACTACACGTCCCGCAAGGGCCGCGAACTGACCGCCAACCCGCATGTCGCGCTGCTCTTCCCCTGGCACCCGCTCGCCCGGCAGATCTCCGTGACGGGCACGGCCGCCAGGGTCGGCCGGGACGAGACGGCCGCGTACTTCCGGACCCGGCCGCACGGCTCCCAGCTCGGCGCCTGGGCCAGCGACCAGTCCACGGCCGTCGCCTCGCGCGAGGTGCTGCTGCGCCGCTACGAGGAGCTGGCCGCCCGCTACCCGGAGGGCGAGCAGGTCCCGGTGCCGCCGCACTGGGGCGGCTTCCGGATCACCCCGGACACCGCCGAGTTCTGGCAGGGCCACGAGAACCGACTGCATGACCGGCTCCGGTACGTACGTGGCGAGGGCCCGCACGGGCGGCCGGGCTGGCGTGTCGAACGGCTCTGCCCGTAGCCCGGCGATCTGGCCGGCGTAGTCCCGCGCGCTGCCAGGACCACCGTGATCTGCCCGTAAAACTGCGAGAAATCTGCGGGTCGTAGAAAGCTTCGGAAAGCCGCAGAAAGCCGTAGAAACAGCAGAACCCCGCAGGCTCTGGTTCCTCCGGAGAGGAGCCGGCCGGACTTACCGGCGAGCCTGCGGGGCGGTGACTGCTGGGATTTCGGCCTTCGACCCGGCCGAGCACTGCTGGAGTACGACGGCGGGCCGTTAGCCCGCAGCCACCTCACTGGTCCGGACTGAGTACATCGGTCCGATCACCTCCTTTCGGTGTGCGACACACGCTAGGCGCGTCTCCGGAGCGGCTCAAGTGAATTATTGAGATTTGTTGAACACCCTGTTTTCGGGGAACCTTGTGTGTGCTGGGTCACGTTCAAGTTGAATGATCGAGCGTGCACAGTAGGAGTCACGCAGGGGGTGCCAGCCATGAGTGCTTCTCGGAGCGAGACGACCGACGCGCCCGGACCGGGTCCGGAGCCGGACCATGATCCGGACCACGACCAGGACCCGGGCCAGGACGGGAGCGGGTCCGATCTGCTCGCCGCCCTGCTCGACGGCATGGACGCGGCCCTCTGCGCCTTCGACGCCGACGGTGTGATCACCCACTGGAACCGCGAGGCCGAGCGGATACTCGGCTGGACGGCCGGGGAGGCCGTCGGACGGCACGGCTTCGCCGGCTGGGCCGTGCGCACCGCCGACGCGGACGAGGTGCGGGACCGGCTGATGGCCGCGATGGACGCGCCGGGGCGGCAGGTCGACGAGTTCGCGCTGCTGCGCAAGGACGGCGGCCGGGTGCTCATCCGGACCCAGTCGACCGGGATGCGCGGCCCGGGCGGCAGACCCGCCGGGGTCTACAGCGCCTTCAGCGAGGTCCACGAACAGATAGACCTGGAGCGCTCCATCGCGCTGAGCGAAGCGCTGTTCGAGGACGCCGGCTGGGGTGTCGTGCTCGTGGACGTCGATCTGCGGCCGACCGTCGTCAACACCCACGCGGCCCGCGCGTTCGGTGCCACGGCGAGCGCGGGGAGCGCGGAGGGCGGGCGCGCCGCGCTGCTGGGACGGCCGCTGGCCGAGCTGCTCACGCAGGGCGTCGAGGAGCTGGAGGCGGCCCTCCACCATGTGCTGTCGGGCGGCGCGCCCAGCGCGCTCGCCGAGCTGTGGGTGACGGTCAGCACCCCGGACGGCGACCGGCGCGCCCGGCGCTGCTGGCGCTCCGGGTTTCTGCGGCTGGCGTCGCCGCTGGCGGAGGAGCCCGTACCGCTGGGCGTGGGCTGGATGTTCCAGGACATCACCGAGACGAAGCTCGCCGCGCAGAGCGCCGACCGGCTGCGGTTCCGCGCCAGTCAGCTGCACCGGGCGGGCCGGGCCGCCGCCGAGTGCGAGGACCCGATGGAGGCAGCGGCGGTCCATCTGGACTTCGCGCTGGCGGGGTTCGCGGACCACGCGCTGGTCGATCTGGTGGCCGGGCAGGACCCGGACGTGCCCGTACGGCTGGTACGTACGCTGGCGACGCCGCCCGGCGACGCGGCGGGACCGAGCACCCCGGCCGAGGCGGGCGGGATACCGGTGCGGTACGCGCCGACGCATCCGGCGCTCCAGGCGATGGACCGGGCGGGCTCGGTCCGGGCGACCGCTCCGGCTGTGGCGAGGGCGGCGAAGGGCGCGGCGGGCGCGGCGGGTGTGTCTGACGGGGCGAGCAAGGGCGGCGGGGCTTACGGACAGCCCGCGCCCGGTAGCGGCTCCGGTAATAGCGGCACCGGCACCGGCTCCGGCTCCGTCCCCGTACCGTCCCCGCAGTGGGCGAGTGCGCGGCAGTGGCCGCCGGACACCGTGCACGCGCTGTGCACGGTGCTGCGCTGCCGGGGCCGCTCGCTGGGCGTGGTGACCTTCCTCCGGGGCGCCAGCCGCCCGGCCTTCGAGCGGCCGGACGCGGCGTACGCGGAGGAGGTCACGATGCGGATGGCGGCCTGCCTGGACCTCTCCGCGCTGCTGCCCGGGGCGGGCGCGGGTCCGGGCACAGGTCCAGGCACGGGTCCAGCCACGACCGGACCGGAGTGAGCCGTACGGCCGACGACCGTACGACCCACTCCGTCCGTTCAGGAATCCGTCCGTTCAGGAACTCCCGTTGGCCACCGTCAACCCCCGTTGCTCTTCTGCCCGTTGCCGACCATCGGCGGGCGCATGGTCACCGGCTCCGTACCCCGGTCGTTGTGCCGCAGTGCCCAGTTCTCCAGGGCGACCCGGCACGCGTGGTCGACATGGCGCAGCCCGGAGAGGTCCAGCTCGATCGGCCGGTCCTTCGGCAGCTCCTCCAGCTGCTCCATCGTCCGGGGCAGCCGCAGGAACGTCGCGTTCCCGGTGATCGTCACCACCATGCGCCCGCCGGTGAGTTCGCGGACGTCGACATGGAGGTGGGAGATCTCCCACGCGGTCTTCACGACCGCGAGGAGCAGCCCCAGCACCACGCCCTCGAAGAGGTTGGTGACCAGGATCGCCAGCGCGGTGACGACCAGGATCACGGCCTCGCCCCGGTGTTCGCGCCACAGCGGCGCCAACTCCCTTACGGGGACGAGCTTGCAGCCCGCGTGGACGAGGATGCCCGCGAGCGCGGCCAGCGGGATGACCCCGATCGCCGCCGGGAGCAGCGCGGCGAACAGCAGCAGCCACAGGCCGTGCAGGACGCGGGAGAGCGGAGTACGGGCGCCCGCCCGGACGTTGGCGGAGCTGCGCACGATGACGGCGGTCATCGGCAGCGCGCCGAGCGCCCCGCAGACGGTGTTGCCGACGCCCTGCGCCATCAGCTCCTTGTTGTAGTCGGTGCGCGGCCCGTCGTGCATCCGGTCGACGGCGGCGGCGCTGAACAGGCTCTCCGCCGAGGCGATGAGGGTGAAGGCGAGCACGGTGCCGATTGCGGCGACCGTGCCGAGCCGCCCGAAGTCGTCGAGCCCGGGCGGCCGGACCGACTCCAGCAGCCCCTGGACCTCGACCTTCGCGACGGACAGATCCAGCAGGAGGACGACCCCGGTGGCGAGCGCGACCGCCGCCAGCGGCCCCGGCACGACCCGGACGCGGGCCGGGAAGCGGGGCCAGAGGACGAGAACGGCGATGGTGCCTGCGCCGATGAGGAACGGGGTCAGCGCCGAGCCGTCCGTGATGACGGCGACGGCGAGTTCGAGCAGCCCGCCGAGCTTGCCGAGCCCGCCGGACGGCTGCGCGGTGTCGGCCATCGCGTACAACTGCCCGAGGATCAGTACGAGCCCGATGCCGGCCAGCATCCCCTGCACGACGGCGACCGAGATGGCCCGGAACCAGCGGCCGAAGCCGAGGGCGCCGAGGGCGAGTTGGAGCAGTCCGGAGACGAGGACGATGGCGCCGAGCGTGCCGAGCCCGAACTCCTTGACCGCTTCGTACACGAGGACGGTCAGCCCGGCCGCCGGGCCGCTGACCTGGAGCGAGCTGCCGGGCAGACAGCCGACGAGAAGCCCGCCGACGATACCGGTGACCAGCCCGAGTTCGGCGGGGACCCCGGAGGCGACGGCGACGCCCACACAGAGGGGGAGGGCGACGAGGAAGACGACGAGGGACGCGAGGATGTCGCGCCGCAGGACCACGCGGTCCTTCAGTGGAGCGTAGGCGGACATGGAGGATTTGGCGGGCTTGGATGGCTTGGAGGATTCGGATGGCTTGGAGGGCATGGAAGGCATGACGGAGGCCGTCCTAGCTGTGGGGTCCGAGCGCGCGCGGCGCGGCGGACGAGGGTGACGGGGGAGAGAGGGCGAGACCGCGGGACGTGCTCACAGCGGTCTGAACTCCCCGTCCAGCTCGGGACGGTGGGCGCTGACGGCGCCGGTGTCCACTTCGTAGTACCAGGCGTGCAGCGCGAGCCTGCCGTCGGCGAGCCGCTCCCGTACGGCGGGATAGCCGCGCAGGGTCGTCAGCTGGGCCGCCGCGTGGTGCCGTACGGCCTGGGCGAGATCGCCCGGGGGCAGCGAGGGGACGCCGAGGCTCAGCCAGCGGCGCACGGCGGGCACCGCCGACAGGTCCTCCCCGCGCACGAGGGCGCCCACGGCGCCGCAGTGCGAATGTCCGCAGACGACCAGGTCACGGACTTCGAGGACGCGCAGCGCGTACTCGATGGTGGCGGCCTCACCGCTGGGCCGCCGGGCATCGTACGGAGGGACGATGTTGCCCGCCGTCCGCAGCTCGAACAGCTCGCCGGGGCGGGCGCCGGTGATGAGGGAGGGGATGACGCGGGAGTCCGAGCAGGTGATGAACAGCGCTTCCGGGGTCTGTCCGGCCGCGAGATCGCGGAACTCCTCGGGGCGCTGCTCCGCCACCTGTATGGAGAACGCGCGGGCGTTGTCGATGAGGGTTGACTTCATGATGGCCTGCCTCCTGCACTCCCGGGCTCGCCGGGGCGCGGTGTGGTCGGTCAGTGGGGGGTGGAACGTGGTGCGTCGAGACGCGCCGGGCCACGGAGGGGCGCGGCGAACTGGGGAGAGCGCGAGGAGACGCGAGAAGGACGTACGTAAGTACGGACCGACCGACGTACGGACCGACCGACCGACGTACGGACGGCCGGACGGGCGCGTGAGGGGCCATCGCGTCCTGCCGGATCGCGGCAGTTGGGGCGAGGCCCGCGCGCGGTCGCCCGGAATTTCCGGTCAGGCCGCGGTGGTGCCGCGTCTGACGTGGTACGCGCGGTCCGCTCGGTGTCTCACCGCTGCTCGCCCTTTCCCTTGCGGAGTAGTGCACTTGGCTTGCGGACGGCATTCATAATGCGGCACCGCAGCTTCCAGTACTTTACTCACACATTACCTTCTGATGAAAGATCAATATTCCGCCACGTAGCTTCGCGGTGACGCAAAGTGTCAGGTCAGAGGCGTGCGCGCGTTCGAGGATCGCTCTGAGTGGCGATTCTGGTGGTGCGCCCGATGGCCATTCGGGCGGGCGTTCTCAGTGACGATAGAATATTCGGTCGCGGTTTTCGTCCATGATGCGGACATTCCACTCCGGTCCGCCGTCGACATTGCCGGAACGCAGCAAGGGCGGCTCGATACCGCGCTCCGCGAGCACCCCGGCGGCGGTCGCCATCATCGCCTGCATCAGCGCGCTCGTGACGACCGTGGAGGCGGGCGCGAACGGTGTCCCGATACCGTCGGCCGTCAGCTCCGCGTCCCCGACGGCTATCCCGCTGTCGAGCACGACATCGCAGTGGTCCTTGAGGAAGGTGCCGGTACGGTGCCGGGACTCCGTCTCCGCCGCGTACGCCACGGACGTCACTCCGATGACCGTCAGCCCCAACGCCCGCGCGTGCAGGGCCATCTCGACGGGCAGCGCGTTGCGCCCGGAGAGGGAGACGATCACCAGCAGGTCCCCGGCGGTGGCCGGTCCCGCGTCGAGTACGGCGGTGGCCAGCCCCTCGACCCGCTCCAGCGCGGACCCCAGAGGAGCGGGTACGACGTCGACGCCGACCGCGCCGGGCACGGCGAGGAGGTTCATGACGGCGAAGCCGCCGGCCCGGTAGACGACGTCCTGGGCGGCGAGCGAGGAGTGCCCGGCGCCGAAGGCGAAGAGCCGGCCCCCGGCGGCGACGGTGTCCGCGACAGCCGTACCGGCCGCCGCGATGGCGCCGGACTCCTCGTCCCGTATCCGCCGGAGAAGCGCGATGGCGGCGTCGAGGAACCGGTCGGCCAGCTTGCTCTCGCTCATCGGAAGGCCCTTCGGGGTGGGGGTCCGGGACGGTGCGGGGAGGCTGTGCGAGGGATCACGTTGAGGTCTGGACCATTACTCTGTCAATACCGCTTCTCCCGGCCCCGCACGGTTGTCGGTGGTATGCGTCAGAATTGGACTCAGGGCCAGCGCACGATTTATCGAGGGGCATGTATGTCCGGACTGATCGACACCACGGAGATGTACCTCCGCACCATCCTTGAGCTGGAAGAGGAAGGCGTGGTACCGATGCGCGCCCGGATCGCGGAGCGGCTCGATCAGAGCGGTCCGACGGTCAGCCAGACCGTCGCCCGCATGGAGCGGGACGGGCTGGTGCAGGTCGCGGGCGACCGGCACCTGGAGCTGACGGAGGAAGGGCGCCGCCTGGCGACGCGGGTGATGCGCAAGCACCGGCTCGCGGAGTGCCTGCTGGTCGATGTGATCGGCCTGGAGTGGGAGCAGGTGCACGCGGAGGCGTGCCGCTGGGAGCACGTGATGAGCGAGGCGGTCGAGCGGCGCGTGCTCGAACTGCTCCGGCACCCGACGGAGTCGCCGTACGGGAACCCGATCCCGGGCCTGGAGGAGCTGGGCGAGAAGACCGAGGCGGATCCGTTCCTCGACGCGAGCATGGTGAGCCTGGCCGATCTGGACCCGGGCGCCGAGGGCAAGACGGTGGTGGTGCGGCGGATCGGTGAGCCGATCCAGACCGACGCCCAGCTGATGTACACGCTGCGGCGGGCGGGCGTGCAGCCCGGCTCCGTGGTGAGTGTGACGGAGTCCCCGGGCGGGGTGCTGGTGGGCAGCAGCGGCGAGGCCGCGGAGCTGGTGTCCGAGGTGGCGTCGCACGTCTTCGTCGCCAAGCAGCAGTAGACGGAAGGCAGTAGACGGAAGGCAGTAGACGGAAGGCAGTAGACGGAAGGCAGTAGACGGAAGGCAGTAGACGGAAGGCAGTAGGCAGTAGGCGGAAGGCAGTAGCCGAGCGGCCGGCCGCTCGGCCGGCGGATGAGCCGGGCCCGGTGCCGTGCGTGTACGTACGCGCGGCACCGGAGCCCGTTCCCCCCCTCTGGCCGACCCGGGGCCCCGAGCGCCCGGGGTCGTCCCCCCTTCACGGACCGCCCCTCCCCGGGCGGCCCGTCTCCCGGAAGAAGATCTCCCCTCGGCCACGCCCGGCAATCCCAGGGGGTGGTCACTCGAACGAGGGGTGTTAAGGGCGAGAACCCCGTTTTCGAATAAGAGTTCGATACTCTGGATGGTGCAGCGAACCGACGACCAATGACCGAGGCCGAGGCCGACTCAGGACCCGAAGGACCGAAGGGGGTGCCGGGACAGTGGAGCAGCGCCTTGATGTGACCGGAGCGGACGGCGTACGCCTCGCCGCCTGGGAGTTCAGCGATCCGACGAGCGCGGGACCGGCGCGTACGGGACCGGCGCGTACGGGACCGGCGGGCGCGGCGCCGATGAGCGCGGGGTCGGGCGGTCCCGGCCGGGATTCGGCCGTTCTGCTGCTGCACGGCCTGATGGGCCGCGCGTCGCACTGGGCCGGTACGGCCCGCTGGCTGGCCGGGCGGCACCGCGCCGTCGCCCTCGACCAGCGGGGCCACGGCCGCAGCGACAAGCCGGCCGACGGCCGGTACACCCGCGAGGCGTATGTGGCGGACGCCGAGGCCACGATCGAGCAGCTCGGCCTCGCGCCGGTCACCCTGATCGGCCACTCGATGGGCGCGCTCACCGCCTGGCAGCTCGCCGCCCGGCGGCCGGAGCTGGTGCGCGCCCTGGTCATCAGCGATATGCGGGCGTCCGCGCTGGGCGCCGCGTCGCAGCGGGAGTGGCGGGACTGGTTCCGCGCCTGGCCCGTCCCCTTCGCGACGCTCGCGGACGTACGGAAGTGGTTCGGCGAGGAGGACCCCTGGGTGGAGCGTCCCACGCCCGCGCGCGGGGAGTTCTTCGCGGAGGTCATGGCCGAGCGGGCGGACGGCTGGGCCCCGGTGTTCTCGCGCCGCCAGATGCTGAGCGTCCGCGAGACCTGGGTGCATGACGCGCACTGGGAGGAGCTGGCGCATGTCCGCTGCCCCACCCTGGTGGTCCGGGGGCTCGACGGCGAGCTGGGGCGGGCGGAGGCCCAGGAGATGGTGCGCGTACTGCCCCAGGGGCAGTACGCGGAGGTGAGCGACGCCGGGCATCTCGTGCACTACGACCGGCCGGACGCGTGGCGGGCCGCGATAGAGCCGTTCCTCGACGGGGTTGTCGCCGCCGCGCGGTCCTGACGTACGCACCTGCCCTCGCACGCCCCCTTCGTACCTGTCCGCGCCCCGCGCGTACCTGTTCCCGCGCGGCCTCTCAGCCCTTGCTGACCGCCGTGAGGATCTCCGGCAGCCGCCAGGCCGTCGGCGGGGCCGCCAGCCGCAGGCCGCCCCAGGCCACCAGCGCGCCGTACACCGCGCCGACGGGCAGCAGCAGCGACGACCACTCCGCCGCGCCCGCCGCGTGGATCCAGAGCGTGAGCCCGAGCACCGGGGCGCAGAGCAGGGCGGCCCCCAGCATGCCGCCGAAGATGGAGATCCAGGCCAGCGCGGCCTGCCCCGGCACGACGTTCTTGAAGCCGCTGTCCTGCGGTATCGAGTACGGGAAGCGGGCCGAGGCCACCGCGCCCGTCGCCAGCATCGCGCCGAGCAGCGCGTAGGAGAGCCCGAGCGCCTCCGGCAGGGGCCGCCAGTCACCGAGCACGGCCGCCGTCACGACGGTGACCAGCGTCGAGTACGGGAGGATGATCACCAGCATGGCCAGCGCGCGGGCGCGCAGCTCCAGATAGGCGTCCCGGGGCGAGGAGATCGTCAGGGCGACCATCCAGAAGGCCGAGGTGTCCTGGCCGAACTGGTTGTACATCTGGATGCCGAGCATGCCCGCCGCGAAGCACGCCAGATAGATCGTGCCCGTGCCCTGGAGCGCGTTGAACACCGGCACGATCAGCCCGATCGCCAGCGCGGTCACCCACGCCGCCTTCGTCTTCGGATCGCGCCACACATAGCGCAGGCTCCGCCCGGCCACCGCGCCCGTACGGCCCTCGCCGGACAGCAGCCGCGCCATCCCCACGCCCCGGCCGGCCGCCGCCGACTCGCGCCGGGACGGCCCGGCCGTCGCGAGCGTCGAACTGTCCGGGGCCGTCATCAGCTTGACCAGCGACCGCCGCCACGCGTACAGCAGCGCCGCCAGCGCGCCTGCCGACAGCAGCAGTTGGGCCGCCGCCCGCCCGTACGCGCCCTCGCTCGCCGACTCCACCGCGCCGATCGCCGACGCGGGCGGCAGCCACCGTACGGTCTCCGTCACCGGATCGAGCGCCGCGAGGCCGCCCGCGTCGCCGAGGCGCTGGGCGCCGAAGTTGACGAGCTGGAAGCCGATCGCGATCACCAGCCCGCTCAGTACGGCCAGATCGCGGCCCTTGCGCGAGGTCAGCAGCCGGATGTTCGCTGTCGCGACGGCGCGCGCCAGCGCCACGCACACCAGCAGCGTCAGCGGGACGGCGACGACCGCGACGGCGACCGCCGCCGCTCCGTACGCCGTCGCCACCGCCGAGCCGGTCAGCAGGAGGAACGTGAACAGGGGCCCGATGCCGACCAGCGACGCGGCGAGCAGCGCGCCGACGAGCGGGCGCGGGCGCAGCGGCAGCATGACGAGCCGGGTCGGGTCGAGCGTCTCGTCACCGCTGGGGAAGAACAGCGGCATCACGGCCCAGCCCAGCGCGAGCAGGGCCGTGAGCAGCACGGTCAGGGTGCCCGCGTGCGTGCTGCCGCGCAGCAGGACCAGGCCGGCCAGCTGCGCGGCCGCGAGGAGCAGCGTGCCGATCGCGCCCAGCACGTAGACGACGCGGCGTCCGGACGACTGGCGCAGCCCGTTGCGCAGCAGGGAGAGCTTGAGCCGGACGAAGACGGGCGCGAGCGCGCGGGCGGAGTCCGGGGCGGCGGGGGTGGCGGGTGTGGGCGATGCCGCGGCCGTGACCGGCGCGGCGGGGGTATGCGATGCGTCCGGCGTGCGTGGCTCACTCATCGGGCGCCGCCGCCCAGCCAGTCCAGCCGTTCGCCGGTATCGCGCTCCCGCGCGCCCACCAGCTCCAGGAACGCGCTCTGGAGCGACGCGGCTTCGCCCCGTACCTCCGCCAGCGTGCCCTGCGCCCGGATCCGGCCGCCCGCCATCACGGCGACCCAGTCGCACAGCGACTCGACCAGCTCCATCACATGGCTGGAGAAGACGACGGTCGCGCCCGAGTCCGTGTACCGCTCCAGAACGCTCCGGATGGTCTGCGCGGAGACCGGGTCGACGCCCTCGAACGGCTCGTCCAGGAAGAGGACTTCGGGATTGTGCAGCAGCGCCGCCGCCAGCCCGATCTTCTTCCGCATCCCGGTCGAGTAGTCGACGACGAGCTTGTGCTGCGCGCCCGCGAGGTCGAGTACGTCGAGGAGCTGGGTGGCGCGCTTGTCGACCTCGGCGCCGGGCAGCCCCCGCAGCCGCCCGGTGTAGCCGAGGAGTTCACGCCCCGAGAGCCGCTCGAAGAGCCGCAGCCCCTCCGGGAGAACCCCGATCCGCGCCTTGACGGCCACGGGGTCGCGCCATACGTCGTGGCCCGCGACCCGGATCCGTCCCTGATCGGGGCGGAGCAGTCCGGTCACCATCGAGAGGGTGGTGGTCTTCCCCGCGCCGTTCGGGCCGACCAGACCGACGAACTGGCCCGCGGGCAGGTCGAGATCGATCCCGGCGACGGCGATCTGGCCGCCGAAGCGCTTCCACAACCCCTCTACACGTACCGCAGGCTCGACATGTACCGCGGGCTCGGCGGGCTCGGAGGGGAGGGGCCGATCCTGGTTCTGGTCCGGCATGACGGCGCACTGCCTTTCGGTGTCCCTTACAGCTGAAGGACCACCTTATGTACGGCGTGCCCGTTCCGCGGCGGCTTCGCGTCCGCACGCGTACGCCAGCGGGCTGATCAGCTCCTCGGCGTCCGGCAGCCAGCGGTTGGCCGGGGTCGGCCGGCGGGCCCACTGGACCGTGCCGCCGATCGCCCGGGTCGGCGGCGCCGCCACGTAACAGCCCTCGCCGCGCGCGACGAGGTCGAGCGACGAGAGCGACCAGCCCAACTGCCGTACCAGCCCGTCCAGCTTGGCCGCCGCGCCCGGCAGTACGAAGAACAGCATGCGCCGGCCGGGCGTGCGGGTCACCGGACCGGGGGCCACCCCCAGCCGCTCCATCCTCGCCAGCGCGAGGAAGCCGGCCAGCTCCGGGACCTCCAGCGCGTCGAAGCCGCGCCCCGTGGGCAGCAGGAGCGAGGCGTCCGGCCGCTCCGTCCACAGCCGGCGCGCGGAGACCGCGCTCCCCGTCGCGAGCCCCACCCAGTCGGGGCCCGTCGCGTGCGCCCCCGGCTCCGGGCAGTCCGCGCGGCGGCACGAGCAGCGCTCCCCGCCCGCCGCGCCCGCTCCGCCGGTCGTCGGCTCCAGCCAGGTGCCCGGGAACACGTCCCAGTGCCGCTCCTCCGCGTACCGCACCGCGCTGTCCAGCAGCGATTCGCCCCGCTGCCCGGGGATCCGTACCGCACCCGGGACGCCCGTGACGCCCGGGACGCCTGTGACTCCCCGGGCGCCGGGGGCTCCTGAGGTCCTGCCCGCTCCGCCGGCTGCTCCACCTGCCGCGCCGACTCCGGCGGCTCCGGTGGTTCCGGTGTGCCTGATGGTCTTCTCCGCGATGATCTCTTCCACGCTGAGCACAACTCCCGCCGCCCCGGCCGGTTACGGGCGCGCGGAGGCGCACCGCCCCGCGCCGGTACCGCACATGGGGCGCATGGAGGCATGTGCGGGGGCGCTCGGGAAGGAGTGGAGCGGTACGCGGGTAACCAACCCCGGTGGTCCGACAACATATGGGCAGCACAAGGCCAACCGGCCGTCTTTGAAGGAAGTTTCAGTAAAGTCATCGAATTTTTCCGTTATTACCGAACATGCGCATTCTTCGTACACTCGCCGGGCAGTGATCACTGAGTCGACCACTGCGGCTTTCAGGGGGTATCCATTGGCAGCCAGGCCACTCGTCGCGCGCCAGCCGAACGAACGGCTCCAGGCGCTCATTCAGGAAGCCGGGTGCTCCAACGCCGGGCTCGCCCGGCGCGTCAACATGGTGGGAGCGGAACGCGGACTGGATCTGCGGTACGACAAAACCTCGGTCGCCCGCTGGCTGCGCGGACAGCAGCCGCGCGGCCGGGCCCCGGGCGTCATCTCCGAGGCGCTCGGCCGCAAGCTGGGCCGCGCGGTCACGATCGACGAGATCGGCATGGCGAACGGGAAGAATCTGGCCTCGGGCGTCGGCCTCCAGTTCTCGCCGACGGTCATGGGCGCGATCGAGCAGGTCTGTGAGCTGTGGCGGAGCGATGTGGGCCGCCGCGACTTCCTGTCCGGCTCGGCGGTGGCGTCCTCCGCGCTCGTCGAGCCCAGCCGGGACTGGCTGATCACCGGCGCGGACCCGGCCGTGGCGCGCAACACCGGTGCGCGGGTGGGTGATTCGGACGTCGACGCGGTCCGGGCGATGACGCGCGCGCTGATCGATCTCGACCACCGCTTCGGCAGCGGCCATGTCCGGCCGGTCGTCGTCCACTATCTGAACAGCGTGGTGGCGGGCCTGCTCGCCGGTTCGTACCGGGAGCCGGTCGGCCGCAGGCTCTTCGCGGCCGTCTCCCGGCTCACCGAGCTGGCGGGATACATGGCGGTCGACACCGGCCAGCCCGGCCTCGCCCAGCGCTACTACATCCAGGCGCTGCGGCTCGCCCAGGCCGCCGGCGACCGGGGGTACGGAGGATATGTACTGGCCGCGTCCATGAGCCATCTCGCGGCGCAGCTGGGCAATCCGCGGGAGATCGCGCAGCTGGCCCGGGCCGCGCAGGAGGGCACCCGCGGGCAGGTGACCCCGCGCGCGCAGGCCATGTTCTACGCGGCGGAGGCCCGGGGACACGCGCTGATGGGCGACGCCCACACCTGCGAGCTGGTGGTGGGCCGGGCGGTCACGGCGCTGGAGCACGCGGGGGACATCGGGGAAGGCGCCTCGGGCGGCTCCGGCGGCGCGGGGTCCAGGTCCGGGGCGGGTGACGATCCCGACTGGATCGCGCACTTCGACCACGCCTATCTCGCGGACGAGCTGGCGCACTGCTACCGGGACCTCGGCCGCCCCGAGATCTCCGCCCGGTACGCGGCCGAGTCGCTGGCGGGCCACCCCGTCTCGCGGGCCCGCCGGCGCGCCATCGGCTTCGTCCTGCTGGCCACGGCACAGGTCCAGCAGCGCGAGGTGGAGCAGGCGTGCCAGACGGGGACACGCGCGGTGGAGCTGCTCGGGACGCTGCGGTCGAGCCGGGGCGCGGAGTATCTCGACGATCTCCAGCAGCGGCTGGAGCCGTACGGGGACGAGCCCGCGGTGCGGGAGTTCGGGGCGCGGCTGGAGATTCAGGCCGCGTGAACTTTTGGTGGTGACGGGACGGGACACAGCGGCGTAATTCATCTCTGACGGTGGCGTGTCGCAGGGGTGAGTTGTTATGGAACGGATGTATGTGGTCGAGCGGCTCTGTTCACCCGGTAGCGTGAACCGCTGATTCGGCAGATGCAGAGGTTCCACCCGTTCCACACGTAGGAGTCCCGGTGACGCAGAGCGGACAAGGGGACGAGCCGCGGAATCCCGCGGCTCGGCCCGCCCACGAAGGCGTCGTGCTGCCCAGCGACGGCAGCGGGCCCTGGATCCCCGGATCCACCCCGGACGCCGACGCTCCGGACCTGAGGGCCGCACAGCCGTACGCGCCGCAGCCTGCGACGTACGGGCAGCCACCGGCGTACGGGCAGCAGTCGTCGTACGGGGAGCAGCCGTCGTACGGGCAACCGCCTGCGTACGGGGAGCAGCAGGGCTACGGGCAGCCACCGGCGTACGGCGAGCAGCCGGCGCCGTACGCCCCGCAGCAGTCGTACGGCGAGCTGCCGGAGCTGTACGGGCAGCAGCCGCAGACGTACGGTGGCGCGCTGCCGCTGCCCGAGCAGGGGCAAGCGCAGGGGCAGGCCCCGGCGCAGACTCCGGCACAGGCCCCGGCTTCGCCGTCGTACGGGCAGCAGTCGTACGGGACGCCGCTGCCCCCCGAGGCGCCGCCCGTGCCGCCGTTCGCTCCGTCGCACGCGGCGCCGTTCACGCCGCCGCCGTCCGCACCGGTGCCGGGCAGCGCGGACGCGACGCAGTATCTGCCGCCGATCCCGTCGTCGGGCGCCATGCCGTCGATGGGCGCGATGCCGCCGATGGGCGGCCCCGGCGGCCCGGACGCGGACGCCACGCAGTTCATCCCGCCGATTCCGGCCGGTCCGGGTCTGGGCCCGGGTCCGGGTCCCGGCATGCTGCCGCTGGAGGCGAACGACGCCACCCAGTTCCTGCCGCCGGTGCCCGCCCAGGGCGGCGGCTCCGACGCGGACGCCACGCAGTTCATCGCACCGATCTCCGCGACGGGCTCGGCCCCGTACGACATCCGTCCCGGCGCCCAGGGGATGTCCGGCGCCCCCGGCGCGCAGAGCTTCTCCGGTGACCCGGGCGAGCGCCCGCCGCCCGCGGACTTCGACAACCTCTTCCGCGCGGACGGCCCCGGCGCGACCCCGCCCTCCGTCCCGGGCGGAGTGCCGGCCGCGGCGCCGACCCAGCAGATGCCGAAGTTCGACCCGGCGGCCCAGCCCTACGCGCAGCAGCCGCGGCCCCCGCATCAGCACCAGCAGCAGCCCGCGCGTTCGCGCACACAGCGCCACGCCGACGCCGGTTACGCGTCGCCGCCCCCGGCGCCCGGGCGTGGTGCCGTACGCAAGAAGTCGTCGCGCGCGCCGGCGATTGCGGCCGTGGGCGTCGGGATCGTCGTCCTCGGCCTGGGCGCGGGCGCGCTGATGGGCGGCGGCGGGGACAAGAAGCAGGACAGCAGCGGCTCGGTCGCCGCGGCCTCCTCACCCTCCGCGGCCGACTCCGCCTCCCCCTCGGCCTCCGAGCCGCCGGCCTCGTCACCGGCGCCCGATCCGATCGAGACCCAGGCCAAGGCGCTCGACACGCTCCTCGCGGACAGCAGCAGCAGCCGCGAGTCCGTGATCAAGGCCGTCGACTCCATCAAGTCCTGCCGCGATCTCGACCAGGCGGCCACCGACCTGCGCGCCGCCGCCGTGCAGCGGCGCGGGCTGGTCACCCGGCTGGACGCGCTGACCGTCGACAAGCTCCCGAACCACACGGAGCTGACCTCCTCCCTCACCGACGCCTGGCAGGCGTCGGCCTCCGCCGACGACCACTACGCGGCCTGGGCCGACCAGGTCAACGGCAAGAGGGGCTGCCGCCGCGGCCACGCCCGGGTCACCAACGACACCGCGCAGGGCAACCGGGCGAGCGGCGAGGCCACGGTGGCGAAGCAGAAAGCCTCCGTCCTCTGGAACGGCATCGCGGACACCTACGGCCTTTCGAAGCGCGCACCGACGCAGCTGTAGGAAGCAGCCGAAGGCTGGAGGTTGCCGCGCCACTGCTTCGCGACGTCGCTCTAGAACATCGGCCAGTTACGAGAATTACCCCGGCGGATTTATTTTTTATGGGTCGAGACTTCGGGTCTCCAGGGCACCCTCAACTCGAACAATGAAATCTACAAGAAGTTGAACGGAAAGGGTCGAGGAGTTCCGCACCCCTCGACCCTCGCCGCCGCCGGTGACACCCTTCAGAATGTCACTCTCGGTGTTGCCCTTTACCGCAGTGCCCGCACGGATCGGCGGCCCGGACCGGAAGCGTGTTCAGCCCGATGCCGAAGTACCTTTTGTAGATCTCGATCAGCTCCGCGTCGGTCTCGATGTCCCGGACACGCTCGCTGCCGTTCTCCTCACTGGTGAAGCGGGTGCCCTTCAGGGAGTACCTGCCGCTCTCCGTGGGCCGCACACAGACCGGCCTCTTGGTGAAGGGCGATTCCGGGGAGGTGCGGTACCACCACAGCACGGCTTCGCCGTAGTCCTCGTCCCGGGCCCTGGTCTCCATGCGGTACAGCAGCCGGCCGTCGACCGAGACGTCGATGTCGCCCTCTTCGGCCGCGGTCAGCAGATAGGTGCCGTGCGGATCTCCCTGCGGTGTCCGCAGGTCCAGACGCAGGGGCCGTCTGCTGTTGTTCGAGTGGCCGACGTCGACCAGCCAGACCGCACTCGGTGTCCGCACCCGGAGCGCCATGTGGCCGGTCCGCCGGTCCGGGCCGGCCGCTCTGTGGATGCGCCCCCAGATGGTCTCGACCTGGTATCCGAGCCCCCGCAGCAGCAGACCGAAGGCGGAGTTCAGCTCGAAACAGGATCCGCCGCGGTGATCGTCCACGACCTTCCTGACCGCGTCCATCGAGTGGCCGATCGGCTCGCCGGTGTAGAAGGCGATCGTCTCGAACGGGACGGACAGCACGTGCCGCTCGTGGAGGCGGCGGAGGCCGTCCGCGTCCGCGCGTCCCGGTCTCGTCGCACCGATGCGGTCGAGATAGGCGTCGATCACATGTTCGTCCATGGTTCTCATGGGCTCGGCTCAAGCAGTTCCGCGTCATGGGCGAAGAGGTCCGTCAAGGCGCCGAGAGCGTCGACGACGGTCGTGTCACCGTCCGGTGCGTGGAAGCTCCGGGCGGCGCCCGCCGACATCTGCTGGACCATCAGGGCACGTGGGCGTCTGGCGTGTTCGTACCTCCGCAGCGCGCCCGCCGGGTCGGTGGGATCGCCGCCGGCCAGGGCCGACGCCAGGGCGAAGGCGTCCTCGATGCCCTGGTTGGCGCCCTGCGCCATGAACGGGAGCATGGGGTGGGCGGCATCGCCGGCCAGCGTCGTCCGGTGGGTGCTCCACGGCAGGTCGGCGTTCCTGGTGTGCAGTGCCCAGCGGGTGACGGACTCGGCGGCGGTGATCAGGGTGTGCAGGGCTTCGTCCCAGTCGGCGAAGGCGGCGGCGACGTCCGCCACCTCGCCCGGTTCGGACCACGATTCCGCGTGCCACTGCCGCGCGGGCAGGGTGGCCACGAAGTTGACCAGCCGGCCCGCCGCGACCGGGTAGCTGACGAAGTGCTTCCCTTCCCCGGACCACAGGGTCGACCGGGGTTCGCCGAAGAACGACGGCAGGCGGTCCGTCGGCACCAGCCCGCGGTGGACGCTGAGCCCGGAGTAGACGGGTTCGTCCCGCACACGCCCCTGCCGGACCCCGGACCGGATGCCGTCCGCACCGACGACGACGTCCGCCCGGGCCGAGGTTCCGTCGGTGAACCGGATCTCCACGCCTTCCGGCGTCTCATCCAACGACTGGCATGCCTTGCCGAACCGCACGGTTCCCTCCGGCACCGCTGAGGCCAGCAGGCTGTGCAGGTCGGCCCGGGTGAGCAGACAGTACGGCGCACCGAACCGGTCCTCGCAGTCGTCCAGGGGGACACGGCCCGACAGCGCGCCCGTCTCCCCGCTGCGTACCTCGATGGCCGTCGACCGCACCGCCACGCGGGAGAGGGGGTCCGCCAGACCGAGCTGGTGCAGGAGACGCGTCGCGTTGGGCGCGAGCTGGATGCCCGCGCCGATCCGGCCGAACGCCGGCGTCCTCTCGTAGACCTCGCAGTCGACACCGGCCCGGCGCAGCGCCGCGGCAAGGGTCAGGCCGGTGATGCCCGCTCCGACGACGGCGACATTTAAGCTCTTCGTTCTCTGTACCAAGGAAGGTCACTTCTCCAGGCAGAATTCGTTGATCGGGTACCCCACGTGCCGGTCGGCCGAGGGCAGGTATCCCAGGATCGTGTCGCCCGGCTTGAGTTCGGTGCTGTTGAGTACGGCGCCGCCGGGGCCGAGGACCCGGACGTGCCAGTCGTCCTGAAGGATCAGGTTGACCGCCTGCCCGTTCGGGGCCACGGCGTCGACGGAGATGAGCGGACGGCTCTCGATCTTGACCCGCCCCACGGTGACGACACGGGTCCGGCCCCGCACGTCGACGGCGATCACCTTGCTGCCCGACTTCAGCTCGCTGAGGTAGTGGGTGCGCTCGTGCTGGGACAGGGTGTACGAGTGGATGGCACCCGCGTTGACCCGGAAAGGCCGGGTCGGCATGTACGGCAGCGGGTGGGTCTCACTGACGCACAACACCATCCCCTTGGAATGCGAACCCACCAGGATGCCCTCGTCCTCGCGGAAGTAGGTGCAGGTGTCGACGCATGCCCGCTCCCCCATTCCGACGTGGGTGGTCTCGGTGACGGTGAGTTCCACCAGGTCCAGACTCGGGCTGTCGACCACGGAGGCGGCCTTCAGTGCCGTCGCATCACCCACGGCCTTCGGGGCGAGCATGACGCCGTCGGCGCCGTGCTCCAGCACACCGAAGATGATCTCCGCCTCCTGCACGTCGTGCGCGACGGTGATCAGGCTGCCCGTCGCCTGCGCCGCGGCGGCGATGACGATCTCCAGCGGGATCTTCGTCGGGTCGCGGAACAGAACCAGGCTCCACGGGAAGGTGCGTGCCGCCTGGCAGGCATCCTCCAGCGTCGGCTGGTCGGTGACCTCGACGAACCGGCCGAACTCCACCCCGGAGTGCGCCGCGGCCAACTGCTCCGGCGACGCCTGCTCGTCGGGACCGACGATGACGATGTCGGTCTGCCCGAGTTCGGCCGGCAGCCCCGACCCCTTGGGGAACAGGACCTTCTTCACCGTCGGCGGCAGGCCGTCGAAGTCGGCGGCGCTGTCGGACACCAACCCGTCGACCCGTTGGTGCAGCGCTTCCTCCAGAATCGCCGCCTTGTTGTCGGCGGTACGGATGTCAACCCAGGTGAGCTTCACGGCGGTGCCCCTTCTGTTTCCCCGCGTGACCGTCCGGGGAAATCGCGCTGAATGCGGTCGGGCCCAACTGAAGCCCTGTTCTGAACTCGGCCGGAGCCGGCGGCAGCAGGCCCCCGTGCACCCGCTCCGCGAGCCGGCGGGTGAGCAGGCCCGGATCCGGGCTCTCGAAGATGTTGCGCCCCATGGCCACACCCGCCGCGCCGCCCAGCAGCACCGCGTCGACGAAGTCCATGAGGGCGTTCTGATCACCCGCCCGTGGTCCGCCGGCGGCGACGACCGGCACCGGCGAGGCGGCCGTGATCTCCCGCATGCTGTCGGCGGACCCGACGAAGTAGGTCTTCACGATGTCCACCCCGAGTTCGACGGCCAGGGTGACGGCGTGCGCGACGAGCGCGGGATCGGTCGGATCGGCGACCTGGGGGCCGCGCGGGTACATCATCGCCAGGACCGGCACGTTCCAGCGGTCGCAGGCATCTGTGACGGCCGCCAGGTCGGCGATCTGCCGCGCCTCCTCCCGCGAGCCGACGTTCACATGCACACTGACCGCGTCCGCCCCCAGCCGCAGGGCCTCCTCCACCGTCCCGACGAGCACTTTGCCGTCGGGGTCCGGCGCGTGCACCGTACTGGCACTCAGATGGACGACGAGCGACAGCTGCTTGAACCAGGCCGGGTCGACGAACCGGATGTTTCCCTTGTGCAGTACCACCGCATCCGCGCCGTTGACCGCGAGTCGCCCGACCAGTGTGTTGAGACCGCTGCCCCCGCCGGGAATGGGCCCGTCCGTGAGCGAATGGTCAAGAGGAACGATCACCGTTCGCTGGGGATTCTTTCGAAACAGTCGATTGAGTCGTATACGACGCGCAGTGGAACCGCCATGTAACGGCTTGCTCATCATTGCCTCTCATGCCTCGCCAATTTGCAGGCAGGAGACACGTTAGGGCTGCAACTTCATTCCGGTCAACGGGTGCACCTTATGCCTGGCCGCATGTCCATGAGCTTTGCCCCTGCGGCCATTCCGCCGGTATTCGCGTGCACCGTTCCTTGACAGCCCCGGAAACCCATGTGAATCTCCTAACCCCAGTGCGTGAATCGCCCTGCGGCCCATTGAGAAAGACCTGTATATGTTACAGTCCCCCAGCCCGATTTCCGCTTTCATCAAGCTCGGCCGGCTGAAGTTCCTGTTCGAGACGATGGTCATCGTCGCTCTGGGCGTCACTCTCGCCGTGGCCGACGAAAACCCCTTCGATCTGCGCTGGTACGTGGTCGCGATGGTGTTCGCCTGGGTCACCCACCTCATGACGCACTACTGCAACGAATACTTCGACCTGGACGCCGACCGTGCGAACGCGGCACCGACCGAGTGGACCGGAGGCAGCCGCATTCTCGTCAGCGGGCTGCTGCCGCCGAGCGTCAGCCTTTCCGCCGCGTTCGTGCTGCTGTTCGCCGGGGTCGGTCTGCTGTCGGTGATGCCGGACACGACGGCACGGCTCCTCGGCGTCGCCAGCATGGCCCTGGCCTGGTTCTACACGGCGCCACCGCTGCGCTTCAACTACCGCGGCCTCGGCGAGCTGGCCGCTTCCGCGGTGAGTTACGCACTGGGCCCGCTGCTCGCCTACTACCTGCAAGGGCAAAGAGTTTCGCCGCTCGCCCTTTCGCTGATCGGCATCGTCTTCGCGCTTCAGTTTCTGCGGCTGCTGACGATGAACCTGTTCGACAGCGCCGGAGACCGGGCGGCCGGCAAACGGACACTCGCGGTGGTGCTGGGCGAACGCCGGCTGATCGCGACGTACCGCGGCGGGCAGGTCCTCGTATACCTGGCTGTCGCGCTGCTGGCGGTCCTTCAGGTGATCCCGGCACTGGTCGCCGTGTTGCTGCTGCTCACCGCGGGGATTCCGTTCTGGGTGGGCAGGAATATCCGTACGGCGACCCTGCCCGACAGTGCCCGCAGGGGCACCGTCACTTTCTGGGCGTCCTCGCATTTGCCCCTGTGCACCATCACCGTCTTCCTCGGCCTGCTCGTCGACAGGTCCATGACGGGATCATCCGTCTCCACCGTATGGCTGGGTATCTGCGCGGGGACCACGCTCGCCTTCGGGCTTCTGCTGGTGCATTCGCTCGGCCGGGACGGTCGTCAACGCCGGCCCGCCACCGTGACATCGCAACCCGCGCCCTGACGGGAAGCCCCCCGAGAGGAACAATCCGATGATGCCCCACACCGATACCGGGCCGGACGCTGCGGCCATCCTGATACGCGCCCGCGATCTCGTCCTGCCGGAACTGCGCACGGCCGTCGCGCGACTGGATCCCGCGTTGGGCACGATGGCCGGCTACCACTTCGGCTGGAACACCGCGGACGGCCGCCCGGCCACGGCCCACCCGGGCAAACTGCTCCGCCCCGCGCTCACCGTGCTGGCGGCCGAAGCGGTCGGCGGACTCGGCGCGTCGGTCACCCGGGGCGCGGTGGCGGTGGAGCTGGTGCACAACTTCAGCCTCATCCACGACGACATCATGGACCGCGACGAACTGCGGCGGGGCAGGCCGACGCTGTGGCGGTGCTTCGACATACCGTTCGCCATCATGGTCGGCGACGCGCTCCACGCCCTGGCCTTCGAGTTACTGAGCGAGCAGGACAACCAGCGTGCGTCCCAACTGCTCGGTGCCGCCCTGCGCGACCTCGTGTCCGGTCAGGCCCGGGACATGGAGTTCAGCGGCCGGTCGTGGCAGTGCGGCGACGCCGTCACGGTCGGGGTCGACGAGTACCGCGAGATGGCGATGGCCAAGACGGGTGCGCTGATGTCCGCGGCACTCTCCATCGGCGCCGAACTCGGCGGTGCGCGACCGGAGGTCGTGGCCACCTTCACACAGGTCGGGCGGCATCTGGGACTCGCCTTCCAGTGCGTGGACGACATTCTCGGTATCTGGGGCGACGAGGCCGTCACGGGCAAGCCGGCGCTGGGTGATCTGCGCGAGGGCAAGCGCACCCTGCCGTTGCTCGGCGCCCTGGCCACGCCGGACGGCGAGGAACTCGCCGGGATCCTCGCCGGATCCGACCTCGGCGACCCGGATCTGCGGCACGCCGCCAAGGTGATCGAACGGGCCGGCGGTCGCGCTCTCACCGAACGGGAAGTGGACCGGCAGATCGCGCTCGCCCGCGCGCTGCTGGCCGAAGTCCCCACGGAGGCGGCAGTCCAGGCCCGGTTCGACGCTCTCTGCGCAGCCGCTGTCCGGAGGGTCCGATGAGCACGGAGGAGACCCTGACCGGTCAGGTCGACGCGGCCGTGGCGTCGAGTGTCGCCGCGCTACTGGCGGCACAGGACGCCGACGGCGGCTGGCCGAACCCGCGCGCGTCCTCGGTGCCGTGCACGGCCGCCGCCCTGGTGGCCCTGCACCTCGTCGACCGGCCGAACTCCGCCGACCTGGTCAAGGCCGGCGTTGAATGGCTGATGGGGGCACGCAACGCCGACGGCGGCTGGGCCACCATCGCCGGCCGCCCGACCGACTTCGCGGCCACCTCCGCGGCCATGGCGGCGCTGCACCTGATCGCGCCGCAGGAGTCGGAGGACGCCGTCCGTACCGGGTTCGAGGTGCTCGAACGCTGGGGCGGGGTGGCCGGCTATCCGGACCCGGCCATCACCCAGATGGCAGGCCTGGCCTTCTCCCTCGCCGACCTGTACGACGCCGCGGACGTACCCCGGATGCCCACGGAAATGCTCCTGCTGCCGGGCCCGCTGCGCCGCCGGGTGCTGTCCTTCCTGACGGTGCCCTTCATCGCCCACGTGCTGCTCCAGGCGAAGCAACGCCCGGGCAACGTGCTCACCCGCGGGATCGACCGGGTCACCCGTCCCGCGGCGCTGCGTCTCCTCACGGAGATCACCGAACAGGAGGGCGGTGTCGGCTCGTTCGGCGCCGACCCGTGGCTGTCCGCACTGGTCGCCACGGGACTCTCGGTCAACGGACTCAGACCCGATCTGGTGGAAGCCGTACTCGGCTACCTCCGGATGACCGTGCAGCCCGACGGATCGTGGCAGACGCTGCACGGGATGCAGGTCGAGAAGGTCGAGGTGACCGGTCCCGCCTATGTCGTCTCGGCCCTCGGCACGGCCGGCCTCGCCACCGATCCACGCCTGCGCCGCGCCCGTGCCTGGCTGGGTGACTTCCAGCAGCAGAAGGGCTTCCCGGCGTACGACTGCCCGCCCGGCGGCTGGACGTGGTCCGGCGCACAGGGCTGGCCGAACGTGCTGGACTCGCTCGCGGTGCTCAAGGCACTCGCCCAGGACGAGAACGACGCCGCCGCGGCGCAGCGGTTGCGGACGGGTGTCGACTGGCTGCTCGAACGGCAGGACCGGCGCGGGACGTGGAGCACGTTCGTCCGCAACAGCCTGCTGCCCGCCGACGGCCCGTGCCCGTTCAGCACCGCCGAGGCCGCGCTGCTCCTGCTGGACCTGAACAAGGGAGCCGACCCGCGCGCGGACCGCGCGATCCGGTGGCTCCTGCGGCATCCGAACCCCGACGGGTCCTACTCGGCGACCTGGCACCGCGGCGGTGTGGCCGCCACCTCGGTGGCCTGGCGGGCGTTCTCCCGCGCCGGTCTCGCCGGCCATCCGGTGGCCGGAAAGGCACGGCAGTGGTTGCTGAACGCCCAGCAGCCGGACGGCTCCTGGGGCACCCCTGAGGAGACCGGGTGGGCGCTGCGCGCCCTGGTCGGCACAGGCGCCGAGGACTCCACGCGCCGCGCCGCCTCGTGGCTGGTGGCGAACCAGCGCCCCGACGGCAGCTGGCGGCCCGGCGAGTCGGGCGTCTACATACGTGACCATGTGCACTACCCCGACCATATGATCGCGCAGGGCCTCGTCCTGGAAGCGCTGGTCGCCTACCGCGACGAGGAAAGCCGATGACCTACGACGTGGTGGTGTGCGGCGCCGGTGTGGGGGGCCTGCTGTGCGCCCACGCCCTGGGCGCGCGAGGTCTTCGCGTCCTTCTGCTGGAGAAGCTGAGCGCACCTGTCCCGCTGGCCAAGGGTGAGGTTCTCCAGCCGAGTTCGCTGCCCATCCTGCGCGAACTGGGCCTACTGCCCCGGCTCGTCGAGCGGGGCGCGGTGGAACTGAGCCGCCTGGTGGTGCGCGGCGCCGACGGCGCGTCCCTGCTGGCGTTCGACTACTCCGGACTGGAGGGGAGCGACCGGACGCTGCTCGCGCTGGACTACGCCGAGATCCTCGACGTGTTCGGCGAAGCCCTGCCGGAAACGGTGACCTGCCGACGCGGTGCCACGGTGACCGAGTTGCTGCGCGACCCGGCCGGGCGGCGGGTCACCGGCGTGGGCTTCACCGCCCAGGGAGACCACGAGAGCGCGATCGCGCCCTTGGTGGTAGCTGCGGACGGCGTCTCCTCCCGGCTGCGCAAACTCGCCGGAATAGCCGCACAGCCGGTCAGGTACGGCCACCGTCTGGTGTCGTTCGAGCTGTCCGGAGTGGAGAGTCCGGCACCCGAGGTGACCGCCTACATGACCCCGGGGGGCCTGCGCCTCTTCTACCCGCTGCCCGGCGACCGGGGCAGGCTGTACGTCCAGATGGCCCCGGAGTCGTTGCGGCGGATGAACCGGGCCGAGCCGGCCGAGTGGTGTGCCGCCGTCTGCACGGACACCGCCCCGCTGGCTCCGTTGCGCGAGCGGCTGCGGAACTGCGTCGGCACCCGGCAGGTGCACACGGTGTGGCGCTTCAGCGCGTCCCGTCTGACCGTGCCCGGCATGGCGCTGGTGGGTGAGTCGGCGCACTCCGTGCATCCGATGGCCGCGCAGGGCATGAATACCGCCATCGCGGACGCCCGCACGCTCGCCGATCAGTTCACGTCCGGTCCGCTCGCACCGGACGCCGTGGACGACGCGCTGGTCCGGTACGAGGCACAGCGCGGCGCGTGGATCCGGCACATCGACCTGATGAGCCACGACGCGACCAGAATGGTCACCAGCACGTCGCGGGCCGGGAGGGCCTTCGGGCGGCATGTGCTGCGGAGGATGGGCGGCAATCCCCGGCTGCGCCACATCGCCACCCACAACCTCGCGGGCTACGGCATGCGGCCGTTCACCGTGCTCGACCGGCTGCACCAAGTGGGTCTTCCCGACCTGCGGTCGGCCCCCGTATGAGGTCCGGTACGGTCCGCTCCGGCAACCGCACCGTGCACACCGTCTCCACCTGCGGCCGGCGGCCTGTGTCCACAGACAGGTCGGCTGCCGCGCTACCGCGACGGTCCGCCCAGGAAGTCGGCCACGTTCACGAAGCCCTTCCGCTGCGCCACCAGCCGTCCCTTCCGTACGACTTGGAAGGTCACATCGCCGTTCACGATGCGCGGGAAGCCCGGGGTGCCCAGCATGTCCTCGTAGCGCCAGCGCAGCGGCGGGGTGAGGCCGCCCGTGTCGACCTCCGCGCCGTGGTCGAGGGCGTTGGTGAGGGAGCCCGCGGTGATCTTGTCGGTGCGCAGGGACTCGATGACCGAGCTGAGCGCCGTGTACGCGATCCAGGTGGTCTGCGCGCCCGGGTCCGCCGGGTCGATGTCGTCGTCCCCGAAGGCGTACTTCTCGATGACCTCGCGCATCGGCTGCCACGCGGGATCGCTCGCGGGCGGGTACCAGCCGGTGAAGTACGCGCCCTCGAAGGGGCCGTTCTTGCCGCCCGTACGGTCGATGAGGGACTGGCCGACGCTGCCGAGGACGGAGGAGACACGGATGGTCCGGCCATCGGCGGGGACACGGCGGTAGGAGTCAAAAAACGTTTCTGTACGGTCGCCGAGCACGGCCGTCACACAGCCGCCGTCGCCCGCCCGCCCGCGCGCCTGCTCCGCCGCGCCCGCGTACGCCGTGGCGCTCTCGGGCGCGCGGATATCGGCGGCGCGGGCCCGGCGGCCGGTGGCGAGGCCGGAGTCGAGCAGATCCGCGAAGTCGTCGCCGGTGGTGGTGTCGGGCCGGACGAGCGCGGTCCCGGCGCAGTCGCGGGCGAGCTGCCGCCCGTTGCCCGCGAGCAGCGTCGCCTGACCGCCGTTGACCGGATACGACATAAAGCTGGTGAACTCCTCGGCGGCGATCCCGTAACCGCCGAGATACGGGATGGCCGCGGCCTCCAGCGGCGCCATGAACTCCCGGCCGTGCTGGCTGTACGAGCCGACGACCGCCACCGCGTTCGCCTTGACGGCGCGCCGCGCGCAGTCCGCCGCGTGCGCCGGGTCGTTGCGTTCGTTGCAGGTCAGGACCCGCAGCTCATGGCCGTCGATACCGCCGGCCGCGTTGACGTACCGGGCGTACGCCTGCGCCATGGCCGGCATGCCGGGCCGGTTGGTGGCATCGGTGCCGCTCGGCGCCCAGGTCATGACGGTGACCGGGGCGCGGTCGCCGTCCGAGCCGCCGGGCAGCGCGCCGCACCCCGCGACGAGGGAGGGGACGAGGAGCAGCGACACGCTGGCGAGGGCTGTGCGGAGCCTACGTACGGTCATACATGCGCACACTTCCGGCCCCGGGGTAACACTGGGCTGTGCGGTGATCAACTGTCGGTTACGGGAAGGTGAATTGCGGGGGCCCGGTGCTCCGCGCCGGCGCGGAACGTACGTAAAGTCGACGACTGTGCAGCAAGGTTCCGAGAACTCTTCCCGTCCCGCCCGTCGCTCCCCCACCATGGGCGGCATGCCGCTGAATGACATGCCGTGGTGGCGCTGGCGCAGCAACGTGCGCTCGGCGCTGCACATGCTTTCCGACCCCGTCTTCCACCAGGAGTGCTGGCTGGCCGGCCTCGAAGGATACGGCGACGTCACCGACGCCGTGTACCGGCTGGTCGAGGACACCTGGCTGGACAACTGGTCCGCCGAGAAATACGTCGGCACGATCTTCCGCGACTCCGGCGAGGCCGCGCTCGTCGATGTCGCCGTGCTGCGGGTGCTGCGGATCATGCACCAGGTCGGCGCGGACGCGCCGGTCTCCGCGTATCTGGAGCACCACGGCTGGCCGGAGGCGGTACGGGCGGCCCGCGAGGCCCACGTACGGCTGGCGGTGAGCGACGGGGACGACCCGGACACGGTGCCGCAGTCGCTGGACGCGCTGCGGATGGTCACCCGGTCCGGGTGACGTGTCCGCCGTACGGGAGAGGATCACGCCCCCGGCACGGATGTGGGATCCTCTGAGGTCATGAGTACCGCCCCGCAGCCACCTGCCGCCGCCGCGCCCCCCGCCCTGTCCGACCAGTACGTCCTGACGCTGTCCTGCCCGGACAAACAGGGCATCGTGCACGCCGTGTCGAGCTATCTCTTCATGACCGGCTGCAACATCGAGGACAGCCAGCAGTTCGGGGACCACGACACGGGCCTCTTCTTCATGCGGGTGCACTTCTCGGCGGGCGCCCCCGTCACGGTGGAGAAGCTGCGGGCGAGCTTCGCCGCGATCGGTGACTCGTTCCGTATGGAGTGGCAGATCCACCGCGCCGACGAGCGCATGCGCGTGGTGCTCATGGTCAGCCGGTTCGGCCACTGCCTGAACGACCTGCTGTTCCGGGCCTCCATCGGCGCGCTGCCGGTGGAGATCGTGGCCGTCGTCTCGAACCACCAGGACTTCGCCGAGCTGGCCGCCTCGTACCACATCCCGTTCCACCACATCCCCGTCACCAAGGACACCAAGGCCGCCGCCGAGGCGGAGCTGCTGGAGCTGGTACGGGCGGAGCGGGTGGAGCTGGTGGTGCTGGCGCGCTATATGCAGGTCATCTCGGACGATCTGTGCAAGCAGCTCAACGGGCGGATCATCAACATCCACCACTCCTTCCTGCCGAGCTTCAAGGGCGCGCGCCCCTACCACCAGGCGCACGCGCGCGGTGTGAAGCTGATCGGCGCGACCTCGCACTACGTGACGGCGGATCTCGACGAGGGCCCGATCATCGAGCAGGAGGTCCAGCGCGTCGGCCACCAGGTCACGCCCGACCAGCTCGTGGCGATCGGCCGGGACGTGGAGTGCCGGGCGCTGGCGCGCGCGGTGAAGTGGCACGCCGAGCACCGGATCCTGCTCAACGGGCACCGTACGGTCGTCTTCGGCTGAGGCGTAACGCCCACTTGACCTTCCGGTCCGGCGATCAGAGGCGGCTCAGCGCCGCCGCCGCGAAGAGCACGTCCCTGATCGCCTCCCGGTCGCCCTCCTGCCCGGCCGCCGCGTCCTCCGGCGGTACGTGGCCCGCCACCAGCTGGCAGAACTCGACGGCGTCCAGCGCCACCGAGCCGACGGCCCGCTCGGGCACGGCGAGCGCGGCCGGGGAGTCCAGCGCGATGTACCAGTCCCCGCCGCCGGGCCCCTCCACCTCCAGATGCAGCGACCGGCCGGGCGCGCCCGCCGCCACCAGGTCCTTCGCCGGGCCCGCGAGCCCGCTGCGGCGGCGCTGGGCGAGCGCCGCGGGCAGCAGCCGGGCCGCCAGGTCGACCATCTCGCGCAGATGGGCGCCGCAGGGCGGGTCGTACGGATAGTCCACCGCCTCCGCGATGTCCGCGCCGTGCACCCAGCACTCGAAGGCGCGGTCCAGCAGCGCGTCCCGCAGGGGCAGCGCGAACTCCCCGTACGAAACGGACAGTTCGGCGACGCCCCGGCCGGCGAAGGAGACCGTACGGATGAGGGTGTGGCTCTGCTCGCGCCACGGTCCGTGGAGGGTCCGGGAGGGCAGCGGGTGCGCGCCGCCGTCCCGGCCGCCGCCGGTGTCGGACGGGCCGGTGCCGGGCAGGCCGTCGTGCCAGAAGGTTTCCGTACGGGCGGTGGGGTCGGTCGAGGCGTTGGGGCCGAGCGGGTCGTCCAGCCCGAGGGCGGCGGTGACCAGACCGTCCACGGACATGAGATGGCCGATGACACCGGCGACCGTCGTCCGGCGGGAGGCGGCCCGTTCCGCTTCGAACCACTTGAGCTTGACGGGCGCGTGCCACTCCGTGTCGCGGATGTCCCGGAGCAGCGCGTCGAGCCGCGCGGTCTCGGCGTCGTACGGGGACGCCCACTCGGGCACCGGTATCCGGGGCGGACGGGCGCCGAGGCAGCTCTCCAGGACGCGTGAGCGCAGCAACGGGTCCAGATCCAGGTTCTGTTCGGTGTGGAGAAGGCCCACGGCGTCGCGCAGCCGGAGCGCCTCGTCGGCGCAGGGGGCGCACTCGGTGAGGTGGTCCTCGACGAGGGCGGTCTCCTCCGCCGAGCAGGCGGAGAGCGCCCAGGCGCCGAGGAGGGAGGTGAGCACGGTGTGGGGAGGCCGTTCGGCCGGAGGTTCCGGTTCCGGTTCCGGACCCGAGCCCGGTTCCTGCTCCGGTTCGGTGTCCGGCTCCGGTTCGGCGTTCTGTTCCGGGTCCGGTGGCAGTCGGGGTGCGAGGTTGGCGAGGTTCGCGAGGTGGCCGGGATGCTCCGCGGCCGGCCGTGGGCCCGGTATCCGCGAGTGGACCGCCCGTTCGTCCGGCTCCCCGCCGTCGTGGTGGCCGCCGTCCAGGGGGCCGGTCATCGCGCGCGTCCGATCCCGGGGGGTGGGCTGCCGTCGCGCGGGAAGTCCTCGCCGGCCCGGGTGTTGGCCGTCGAGAGCAACTGGAGGCCGAGCCGCAGCCGGCGCCGGGCCTCGTCCTCGGTGACGCCGAGGTCCGCGGCGGCCTGGCGGTAGTCCCTGCGCTGGACGTACGCCAGTTGCAGCGCGTCCCACAGCGGCGGTGGCATGGACCTGACGATGTAGTCCGCGCGGGCGGCGGCCGCGACCCGGCGTATCTTCTCCTCCAGCTCGGCCAGCTTCTCCCGCGAGGTCTCGCCGCTCGCCTCGTACGCCGCCGCCTCGGTCCGCCGGAGCTGTGCCACGGCCAGCTCCTGTGTGACGTTCGCCACCCAGGAGCGGATCGAGCCCCGCTTGGGGTCGTAGGTGTCCGGGTGCTCCCAGAGATGGCCGAAAACCTCGCGGGTGATCCGCCCGGCCGCCTCGTCGTCGTCCAGCACCCGGTGGGCGAGGCTGTGCACCAGCGGCGCGTACTTGTCGTACAGCTCACCGAGCGCAGCCGCCTCGCCCCGGGCCATCCGCTGCTGCATCCTGCGGTCCCAGCGGGGAGGACTGTCCTTCGCCATACGACCCCCTGCTCTGTTCTGTTCTTCCGCGCTCTGTCCCGCTGTGCGATCCGACCCTGCTCACCCGTGTGACACCGTCGTGTCCGGGCCCGTCCGTTACCCGAATGTAGTGGGCCACGCCGACAACGCACGCTCCTTTGAGGCAAGTGCGCCCCCAGGGCCGTCCGGCAGGGTAGGGGACGGCGAAGCTGGGTATCCAGGTGGGTACGTTTCGCGGGAGTGACGCGGGGCAGTCGCCGCAGAGGGAAGGACGGCTTCCGGATCAGCCCGGTGGCCGGGCCCGAGGAAAGGTCCAGGCGCGTGACGCTCAAGGTGGAGGAGTCCGAGCAGGCCGGGTGGACCGTGCTGCGTGTCAGCGGTGAGCTGGACCTGCTGACCTCGCCGGAGGTCCGGCAGGGCGTGCACGACGCGGTGGCCGGGGGCCGGCGCGATGTGGTGCTCGATCTCTCCCGGGTGTTCTTCTGCGACTCCAGTGGCGTCGGGGTGCTGATCGCCGCGCGCCGGCTGCTGCACTCCTGCCGGGGCCGGCTGCGGATCGTCCTGCCCGCGCGCGGCGCGCACGCCGGAGCCGGGTCCCATGTCAACCGCGTACTCGCGGCGCTCGGTGTGCGCCGGCTCTTCGAGGTCTATCCCGATGTGCCGTCGGCCGTCGACGGGTCGTCACAACCGCTGTCCGCGTAACTTTTGGTGGTCTTTGGGACGACCCTTGCTCCACGGACCCCGCACAACCGGACCCACGCCGTCCGCTGTCGTCGTACGCTCCCGGCATGGACAGCGCAGAGTACGAGGCCAAGATCGCCTCCCGGTTCGAGGCATTCGACCAGGACGGCAGTGGCTCCATCGACCGTGAGGACTTCAGCGGAGCCGCGGCGGCGCTGCTGGCGGAGTTCGGTACGGCCGCCCGCTCCGACAAGGGGCAGGCGCTGTACAGCGGAGCCGAGGCGTTCTGGCAGGGCATGGCCGGTATCGCGGATGTGGACGGCGATCAGCGGGTCAGCAGGCAGGAGTTCGTGACCGGCGCGGTGAAGCGGCTGCGGGACAGCCCCGAGCGGTTCGCCGAGATCGCCCGCCCGTTTCTGCACGCCGCGATCGCCGTCGCCGACGAGGACGGCGGCGGGGTGACCCCGGCCGCGGTCGAGCGCGCGCTGCGGGTGCTCGGGGTGGACCGGGCGGCGGCGGAGCGGGTGGCCCGGGAGCTGGACGCGGACGGGGACGGCCGGATCCGGGAGGCGGACATCCTCACGGGCTTCGCCGGGTATTACGTGACGCCCGAGCCCTGAGGGAACCGTGCGCCGGTGTTGGTGCCGGCGCGGGTGCGCGGTGTCGGCGTCGGCGTTGGTGTCGGTTTCGGCGCGAGTGTGTGGTGTCGGCGCGTGCGTGTGTACGGCGCCGGTGCGTGCCTGTGTGCGGCATCGGTGCGTGTGTGCGGCGCCGGCACCAAAGCTCTGGCCCTAACCCTGCGATGCGTCACTGTACGTATCGGGCGCGGGAGTTGAGGTCGATACCGGGTTGTGTCCTTACGGCGGTCCGTCACAGGCCGGAGTCGCGCCGGGCTCCGGTACGCTCCGTTGGGTGCGAGAGCCAAGGCAGACCCGAGTGGGGTGCGGCGGTCGCGGTGCGGCCGGTCCGGCGGCGCCGGGAGCGGGCATGTGCGCCGCTCGCGCGCCCGAAGTGCGCCGTGCGCGCCCGCGTTCGACGCGTCGGGATGTGCGTCGCACAGTATGCACTACGCGTACTCCTTCGCGCTGGAATATGCCCGAAGCGCTTGTCGCGGTGACTGTATGTCAACCATGCTGTGTCGCAGGTACATCACGTTCAGTGATCCTGTTGAGGACCTTGTCGAGGCGCGAGGCGATGTGTCCGCCGGTTCGGATGGTGTGAGCGGTGCAGGTGCTTCAGATGCAGTTGGAGGTAGGACCCGATCCCGCGGAGGTGGGGCGGGCCCGTAGATGGGCGCGGTCGCGGCTCGTCGGTTCGGGAATGGACGGCGACGAGCCGGTGGCGGAGGCGCTGATTCTGCTCATCTCCGAGCTGGTCACCAACGCCGTGGTGCACACGGGCTGTCCGGCCGTGCTGCGGGTGCTCTTCGGCGCGGGCCCGGCCGAGGCCGACACCGTACGGGTTGAAGTGGCGGACGCCAGCGCGGTCCCGCCGCGCCCGCGGCACGCCGAGGGCGACGACACCAACGGGCGCGGGCTCGAACTCGTCGACTGCCTCGCCGACCGGTGGGGCTGGCAGCCGGAGGGCGCGGGCAAGCGCATCTGGTGCGAGATCGACCGCACCGCCAAGGCGCCGGAGGCCGCGACGGACACGTCCTCGACGGCGACCTCGTCACCGCCGACGACGGTGGAAACTTCCCCGGCTCCCCGCGACCCGGCCCCCCACGACCCGGCGCCGTGGGAGCCGACGTACACCGTCTATCCGTGGTGAACGGCGGGCCCGTTCAGCCGTGTACGGCCGCCACGCTCAGATCGCGCAGGCGGCAGAACTCCTCGGCACCGTCGTTGCGGTAGCGCCACGGCAGCGCGCCGACATAGCCGTCCACCTGCCGGAACAGCTCCAGGGCCGGCTCGTCCCGGTCCTGTACGCACAGGTAGTACGCCAGCAGGTGCCGGACCTCGGCGAGCCGGGGGTGGTCCGGATCGGCCGCCGCCGCGTCGGCCAGGGCGGCGTCCACCAGGGCGCGCGCCTCCTCGGTGTTCTCCGGTGCGTAGCCGCCGCCCTCGGGCTCCTCGCGGTGCTCAAAGAGGACGATCAGCGGGAGGATCCGCAGCAGGCTGCCCAGCGGCGCGTCGGCCGCCGCCCGCGCCGCGAAGCCGCGGGCCAGCTCCTCCGAGCCGCGCCACTTCGCGCACCAGTACTGGAGCGCCGAGAAGTGCGCCTCGTAGTGGTACGGCGCCCGCTGGACGATCTCCGCCCAGAGCCGGTCCAGCCGGGCGTGCGGATAGCCCAGGCCGAGCGCGGTCCAGATCTCCACGATGTACGGGGTCGGGTCGTCCGGCGCCAGTTCGGCCGCGCGGGCGCACTCCGCGACGGAGCGCTCCAGCACCCGGCGGAACCCGGCGAACTGCTCGTCGCTGGTGTACTTGGCCCGTTGCGCGCCCCGGATGTCCCAGGCGAGATCGACCGTGGACCGGGCCCGTACGAGCGCGGCGTCCGGGTCGTCGGGACGCTCCGCCTCCCAGTCCGCCAGCCAGCCGTCGTCCTTGGCGGCCAGATCGCCGAGGAATGTGACGTACAGGCTGCGCCGGTCCCAGTCGGGGCCGCCCGCGGTGGCCGTGGCGCTCCGCGTGGCGGCCAGCAGTTCGGCGGCGGGACGCCAGTCGCCGGCTTTCAGGGCGGGCTGGACGGCGGTGAGTCCCGGCTCCAGGGGCGCGAAGTGCTCGGTGTTCTGCCGCTCGGGCGGCAGAAACCCCAACTCGGCGCTCTCCGCGGATAGTTCGGAGGCGGCGGGGCTGTCGGTCTCGCCGCGCATCTGCCGGCGGAACTCCTGGACGAACGTCACCACGTACACGTCCCAGGCCAGCAGTTTCACGAGGAGGAAGAGACAGCCCAGGGAGAGCAGGATGATCAGGGCGACGAGCATGGGCGGTTCCTTCGTGGGTGCGGAGGTGCAGGTGTTGTGCACGTACGGCTGCGCGCGGCGGCGGTCCGCCGCCCGGGCTCACCGCGCCTGGTCGAGCAGGAGCCGCTTGAGCGGCTCGGTGTCCGGCCGGTCGGCCAGCGCCGCCGCGACCGCGGCCTCCGGGTCGTGCTCGGTGCCCTCGGGCGCCAGCCGTACCTCCGCCGCCTCCGACCAGGAGAACGTCCAGCTCAGCCGGGACCGGCCGGCCAGTTCGGCCAGGACCATGCCGGTGACACCGGTCACCAGCGCCGGGCGGACCAGCTCCTGGAAGGCCCGGCCCGTGACCGTGGCCGTCCTCTCGGAGAGCGGCAGTCTGCGGGCGAGCTGCCACAGCTGGCCGTCGTCGATCACCCTGAGCAGCACCGCCATGGTCGGCACATCCCGGGTGTAGTCGGCCAGCGCCCGGTGCAGCGGCGAGTCCAGCGCGCCGAGCCGGGCGCGGGAGGACTCCGTCAGCAGCTCCGGCCAGTCGGCCGCGCGGCGCATGGCCCGCGCGTCGGGCGTCAGCACCGCCTCCTCCAGCGCCTCCAGTGTGCGGGCGGGATCGGCGAGGAGGTCCAGCGCGGCGCCCTTGCCGCTGTCGGTGGCGGTGGCAAGAGCAGAGGCAGTGGAGGTAGTGGTGGCGGCGGATCCGGCGGCCGGGGATTCGTCCCGCGTCAGTGACGTCGGCAGCTCCTCGATCCGGCGGACCCGGTCCGCAATGGGCGGGTGCGAACCGTACGGAGAGACCGGCTCGTCCGGCAACTCGTCGCGCAGCGGCAGCAGTTGCAGCGCGCGGGCGCTGAGCAGCTCCCCGAAGCCGCCGAACACCGCGCCGCGCGGCGGGAGCAGCCCGGCGTCCGTGCCCATCAGCGCGTACGACCGGAGGTAGAAGCCGTGCGCGGAGTCCAGCACCGGGATCTCGCGCAGCGCGGACGCGGTGGCGTCCCGGCCGGCGATCCGGGCGGCCGTCGCGTCGGCCGCGTACTCCTGGCGCCGGGCATCGGCCAGTGTGGCGCGCAGGGAGAACTTCGCGTAGCCGGTGTAGAGCCGGGCCATCACGCGGTACGTGAAGCCCGCGCCGCCCGGGTCGATCTCGCGCGCCTCGCGGCCCTTGGCGAGCCGCTTCTCGTTGCGGCGCTCCTGGCGGGCCCGCTCCTTGTCCTGCGTACGGTCCGCGCGTGCTTCGAAGTCCCCTATGGTGCGCAGCAGTTGATCCCGTCCGCGGCGGATCGCCGGGCCGAGCCGGGTGTCGGAGTGCGAGTAGTGGCCCAGCTCATGGGCGATGACCGACCGGGACTGCGCCTGATTGAGGCCCTGGAGCAGCGGCACGCCGAGGAAGAGCAGCCGGCGGCCCGGCAACAGGCCCAGCAGCCGGGCCTCTTCGGTGACGGCGGCGTTCACCTCGGCGGTGAGCACGATAGCGTCCGGCGCCCTGGTGCCGACCTGCTCCGCCAACTCCCGTACTGTGTGCCAGAGTTGCGGTTCGTCGTCCGCGTCGACCGGCAGTCCGGGCGGATAGTCGTCCGGGTTGCGCCGACTGCCCAGCATGAACATGCCCCGTACCACGGGTATCGCGAGCAGCAGCGACACCAAGGACAGCTTGACCGCGACCGAGGCCGGGCCCCAGCGGAAGAGCGCGTAGTCCGCGCCCGCGAGCGCGCCCAGCACCACGAGGCCCAGCAGATGGAATCCGGCGAGCAGCGCGAGTGCGCGCAGCGCCCGGAGAGACGCCCCCATATGAATTTCCCCCCTCTTCGGAAAAGACTGAGGGAGTATGCATCAGGCGTCCGACCGGCCCGTATCCGGGGCGCGGTTGCCGTGGGTACGGGTACGGGCGGGCTCAGCCGGAGGCGCGGGCGCGGAAGGCGCGCCGGTATGTCGTCGGTGGTACGCCCAGCACCGTCTGGAGGTGCTGGCGCATCGACTGGGCCGTGCCGAAGCCGGCGTCGCGGGCGACCCGGTCGACCGGGAGGTCCGTCGACTCCAGGAGCTGGCGGGCACGTTCGACGCGCTGGCGGACCAGCCACTGACCTGGGCTGATGCCGGATTCCTCGCGGAAGCGGCGGGTGAACGTCCGGACGGACATCGACTCCTGCTCGGCCATGTCGCGCAGCTGGATCGGCTGGTGGAGCCGGGCGAGCGCCCAGGTCCGGGCGGCGGTGGTGGTCGCCAGCCGGGGTTCGGGCACCGGGCGCCGGATGTACTGGGCCTGACCGCCGTCCCGGTGCGGAGGGACGACCGTACGGCGCGCGACTTCGTTGGCGACGGCCGAGCCGTGGTCGCGGCGCACGATGTGGAGGCAGAGATCGATACCGGCGGCGACCCCGGCGGAGGTCAGGACATCGCCGTCGTCGATGAACAGGACGTCCGCGTCCACCCTGATCCGGGGGAACAGCTGCTGGAAGTGGGCGGCGGAGGACCAGTGGGTGGTGGCGGGCCGGCCGTCGAGCAGCCCCGCCGCGGCCAGGACATAGCCGCCGGTGCAGATCGACACGAGCCGGGTGCCGGGGCGGACATGGGCGAGGGCGGCGGCCAGCTCCGGGGTGAGGACGCCCCGCTCGTGGACGGGACCCAGTTCGTACGACGCGGGGACGACGACGGTGTCGGCGGTGGCCAGCGCCTCCGGGCCGTGCTCGACGAGGATCGAGAAGTCGGCGTCCGTACGGACCGGGCCGGGCGCGCCGACCGCGCAGGTCACGACCTCGTACAGCCGCTCGTGCCGCTGCTCCCGCTGCCGCGATGGGTGCCGCGCCGGGTGCCGGGCCAGGCCGAAGATCCGCTGGGGGATGCCCAGCTCGAACGGGATCAGCCCGGGGAGGGCGAGGACGACGACGCGGTGCGGGCGGTGCGGGGGAGTGGGGCGGTGGTCGTGGTCGTGGGCCATGGCCCGATCGTAGCGAATGCTGTCTGTCCGGCCACTCGTCCGGAGCGGGCGGCTCGGCCGATGCTGTCCGGCGTGACACAGATAAGTGAGAACTCCGAGGTAAGCGGCCCGCGCGGGCCGCGTCGGGGTTGGCCCCGGCCCCAGTCCCGGCCTCAGTCCGCGCCCCGGCCCCGGCCCGGGCGTCGGCCGCGGTTCCACCGGGCCTGGTCCGTCGCCGTGGTCACCTTCGTGACGATCATCGGCGCGGCGGCCTTCGCCTCGCTCCCCGGTCTGCTGATCGAGCCGCTGCACACGGAGTTCGACTGGTCACGCGGCACGATCGGGTTCGCCGTCTCGGTCAATCTCGCGCTGTACGGGCTGACCGCGCCGTTCGCCGCCGCGCTGATGGACCGCTTCGGGATCCGCCGGGTCGTCACCGTGGCGCTCACCGTCATCTCGGCGGGCTCGCTGCTCACGGTGTGGATGACCGCCGCCTGGCAACTGGTGCTCTACTGGGGCCTGCTGGTCGGGCTCGGCAGCGGCTCGATGGCGCTGGCCTTCGCCGCGACCGTCACCAACCGCTGGTTCGTGGCCCGGCGCGGACTGGTCACCGGCATTCTCACGGCGGCCGGCGCCTCCGGCCAGCTCGTCTTCCTGCCGCTGCTCTCCTGGCTGGTGGAGCGGCACGGCTGGCGTCCGGCGGCGGTCACGGTGGCGCTGGCCGCCGCCGCGGTGGTGCCGTTCGTCTGGCTGCTGCTGCGGGACCATCCGGCGGACGTGGGGCTGGCCCCGTACGGCGCGCCCGCGCTCGTACCCAAGCCGCCGCCGGTGCCCGGTGCCGCGCGGCGGGCGGTCGGGGTGCTGGTCCGGGCGGCCCGCACCGGGCCGTTCTGGCTGCTGGCGGGCACGTTCGCGATCTGTGGCGCCTCCACGAACGGCCTGGTGAAGACCCACTTCGTGCCCGCCGCGCACGACCACGGCATGCCGATCACGGCCGCGGCGTCGCTGCTCGCGGTGATCGGGGTCTTCGACGTGGTCGGCACGATCGCGTCCGGCTGGTTCACCGACCGCTACGAGGCGCGCCGGCTGCTCGCGGTCTACTACGCGCTGCGCGGGATCTCGCTGCTGTTCCTGCCGATGCTGCTGGCACCGACCGTGCACCCGCCGATGGTCTTCTTCATCGTCTTCTACGGTCTGGACTGGGTCGCGACGGTCCCACCGACCATCGCCCTGTGCCGGGAGCACTACGGCGACGACAGCGCGATCGTCTTCGGCTGGGTCCTCGCCTCACACCAGATCGGCGCGGCGGCCGTAGCCTTCGCGGGCGGCCTGGCCCGCGACATCTTCGGCTCGTACGACGTGGTCTGGTACGCCTCAGGCGCGCTGTGCGCGGTGGCGGCGCTGATGGCTTTGGTGATCAGCCGCCGCCCGGCGGGGGCGGCGGGCGCGGCGTCGGCAACCGGCTGACCTCCGGCCCGGGCGCCGGTCGAGGTGCCCGTACACCGTCGAGCGCGGCTGGTCCGGGGTGAGCTTCGTCGATCTGGTGATCAGGGACTGGCCGGCCGTCGATGTGCGGCAGTAGCCAAGAAGCGTTGTCGGAAACCACCCCAACGATCGTTCGCCGACACTCCCGGGCCAGTCGGCTAGCTCGTGCAGATCGCGGCCTCGATGTGGGCGAGCTGGGCGGCGAGGATCTCTTCGAACGCGGCGCGGCGGTCCACCCCGAGGGGGCGGACGTCGCGGGCGAAGTGGGCCAGGGCCGGGAAGCGTTCGGGGTCGGCGCCGAGTACCGCGACGCGGAACAGCTCCATGCCCTGTTCGTGTTCTTCGGGGGTGACGGTGCTGACCCCGGCCTCGGAGGCGATCAACGCGGCGATGAGGACCGCGATCCGGTGGTAGCACGCCGGGATCTCCTCGTCGGGCAGTCCCGACGCGCGCAGAGCCTGTAGCGCCTCTTCCATGACCAGCCGGGAACCGGTGCCGCTTGACGCGTAGCGTCCCCAGACCGCGGCGAGCTGGGGCTGCTGACCGAATGCCTCTCTCACGCGCAGGGCCAGGGCCGTGATGCGCTGCTTCCAGTCGCCCTCGGGGCGGTGGCCGTCCATGGCCGCGAGAAGAATCCGGTCGGCGACCGCGCGCAGCAGTTCGGTCTTGCTGCGGAAGTGCCGGTAGAGGCTGGAGGAATCGGTCCCGAGGGCCGCGGCCAGCTTGCGCACGCTGAACGAATCCGCGTCGCTCGTGCGCAGCAGCTCCGCCGCCGCATCCAGGATCTCTTCGGTCGACCAGCGCCTTCGGCCTGCCATCTTGCTCCTCTCGCCGGATCTCAGCCTAACCTATGCACTTGTTGTTGCACGCACCGCGTGCATAATGAGGACATGGGCATGCCTGAGGACATGGGCATGCCGGGCGGCCCGGCAGGAGGCGGGTCGGCGTGCCGCTCGTGCCCTCTTATCCGGGTCAGGCGACCGATGCGGAGCGCAACCCCGGGGAATACGAAAGGACGCATGACGTGAAGTACCCACTGGACTCCACGGCGCTGAACGCAGCCATCGAAAACGTCCACCGCGCCGGGATGCCGGGCCTGTTCGCCGCGGTGCGTGACGGCGACCAGGTCTGGCGCGGTGCCGCCGGGGTCGCGGATGTCGCCACCGGTCGCCCCGTCACCGCCGACTTGCGGCACCGGGTCGGCAGCATCACCAAGACCTTCACCGCAGTCGCAGTCCTGCAACAGGTCGAGAGTGGTCAGATCGGTCTCGACACATCGATCGGCCGGTACCTTCCGGGGCTGGTTCCCGGAGAACGCGGTGAAGCGATCACGGTCCGGATGCTGATCAACCACACCAGTGGCCTCGCCGAGTACCTTCCGTACGCCTACCCCTCCCTCAAGGCGTTCCCCGCCCTCGCGGACACCGGACCCCAGAGCCTGGACGACCACCGGCTCACGCGGTTTCACCCCACTGAACTGATCGAGATGGGGGTCACCGCACCTGCCGTGGGCGCCCCGGGCGGTACGCCGGGGGTGTACTCCAACACCAACTACCTGCTCCTCGGCGAACTCCTGCAACAGGTGACCGGCACTACGGCCGAGCGGTACATCACCCGGAACGTCATCGAGCGCGCCGGGCTCCGGGACACCGAATTCCCCGCCGGACCATACGTCGACGGGCCGCACTCGCAGCTCTACGAGGCGTGGTTCGGCATGATCGACCCGCCGCGCGACTACAGCGTCTACGACATGTCATGGGTGGGGCCGTCGGCCTCGCTGATATCAACCGTCGCGGACCTCAACCGTTTCTACGGCATGCTGCTGGCCGGGGAGATCGTCAGCCCGTCGTCGCTGGCGCAGATGCAACGCACCGTTCCGGTCGTCTCCCAAGAGGGAAGGACGATCGACTACGGCCTCGGCCTGCACCCGATGGAGGGGCCCGGTCAGGGCATCTTCTGGGGCCATGGCGGCACGGTCTGGGGTGGTGGAGCGCTGGCCATGACCCGTGCCGACGGGAAGCGTCAGATGGCGGTCGCGGTGAACCTGCAGAGGTGGAACGGGCTCGACTCCTCCGGCAAGCCGCAGCCTCATCCCATCGACGACGCGCTTGTGGCTCTCTACCGCGTGGCGATGCACAGCTGACCCGGCCGGGGAGAGTGACGGCCCCCGTCCGGACGCCTTTGACCTCTACCGTCCAGCCCGAGTGCCGATCGCGACGGCGACGTCAGCGCCGGGCTACCGCGTCCGGCGGGCGAGGGACTTGCGTTCACTCGATCGTGTGCGGGCCTCGGCGCGGAGGCGGGTGCGTTTTTCGCGGGCCAGGGCCTTGCCTATGCGGCGGGCGTCGAGGGCGAGTTCGCGGAGCATGCCGCTGATCGGGTTGGTGAAGCCGGTGAAGTAGAGGCCGGGGGCGTGTTTGGGGGTGCGGGCGCCGCGGACGGTGGGGTGGCCGCGGGGGTCCAGGACCTTCAGGTGGCCCACCAGGCCCTCCAGCGCGCGGTGGTAGCCGGTCGCCGCGATGACCACCTCGGGGGTGATGCGGGAGCCGTCGGCCAGGACGACCGCGTTGCCCTCGAAGGACTCGACCGCGGCCACCGGCTCGACCTGTCCCTTGCGTACGGCCTTGATCAGGCCCACGTCCTGAAGCGGGATCGCGCCCTCGCGGGCCCGCGAGTACAGGCCGGTGTCCGGGCGCGGCAGGCCGTATGCCGAGAGGTCGGGGATCGCGATCCGGGCCTGGAGCGCGGCCACGCGGTCGACGAGCCGGGTCGGCAGCCGGCGGATCAGGATGCCGGTGGCCTGCGCCGGCCAGCCCAGGGTGGAGCGGCGCACGATGTGGGGGGCGTTCCTGACGGCGAGCCGGACATGCGCGGCGCCGCCCTCGACGAGGTCGACGGCTATCTCCGCGCCGGTGTTGCCGACCCCGACGACCAGCACGTCCTTGCCCGCGTACGGTCCGGCGTCGCGGTAGCCGCTCGCGTGCAGCAGGGTGCCGCCGGAGGTCTCGTACGTCTCGCGGCCGGGCCAGTCCGGCAGCTTCGGCGTGTGGTTGAAGCCGGTCGCGACGACGACCGCGCGCCCGCTCAGCTCCCGCCCGCCGGTCGCGTGCAGCAGCCATCCGGCGCCGTCGGGGGCCCGGTCGATCCGGGTGACCTCGACACCGGTGACGGTCTCCAGACCGTGGTGCTCGGCGTACTTCTCCAGGTACCGGACAACGTTGGCACGCGCCACCCAGCGGCCGAACGAGCGCGGCATCGCGAGCCCCGGCAGCCCGGACCGCGCGCGCGTGGTGTGCAGATGCAGCCGCTCGTAGTGCCCGCGCCAGGACGCCCCGACGGCATCGGCCTTCTCCAGCACGACGGCCCGCACACCGTGTTGGCGCAGCACGGCGGCGACCGCGAGCCCACCGGGGCCGCCGCCGATGACGTACACGGGACGGTCATGGGTGAAGTCGAAATCGGCACACATGTCAGCAGAGCGTAGTCGTATCTTCACAATTGACGGGTCTCGTTCACACCGGGATTTCGATTGCGAATAGGTCACGCCGCCCCGCCGCGCCCCGCCGGGCCGTTGGGCTCACGGCCAGAGCAACTCCCGCGTCCAGTCGTCCGCTTCTCCGCCGCGCCGGTAGCGCAGCCGTACATGCCGCCTGCGCTCGTCCCCCTGGAAGAACTCCACCTCGTCGGGCACCAGTACGTACGCCGTCCACGTCGGCGCCTCCGCGGTGGGCTCGTGGTGCGCCCGGTCCCAGGCCGCCGCGCTCGCCTCGGCCAATTCGGCTGCTGAGGCGAGGACTTCGCTCTGCCGGCCGACCAGTGCGGCGGCCAGCGCGCCGGTCGAGCGGGCGCGCAGATCCGCCCGCGCGGCCTCCGGGCCCGCGGTGCGGACATGACCTCGCAGGCGTACGGCCCGGCCCTGCGCGGCCCAGTAGAAGCCGAGCGCGGCCTCGGGGCATGCGGCCAGCTGGCGGCCCTTGCGGCTGGTCGCGTGGGAGGCGAAGTGCCAGCCGTGTTCGTCCGCGTCGTGCAGCATCAGGGTGCGTACGTCCGGACGGCCGGATACGTCGGCGGTCGCGAGCGTCATGGTGTGCGGTTCGGGCTGGCCTGCCGCCACCGCCTCGGTGAACCACCGGTGGAACAGCGGGAGCGGATCGACGGGTGAGCCGGCCGGATCGAAGACGGGCAGTGCGGTGTCCCAGACGCGCTGGGCGCGCAGGAGCGCGCGGAAGGTCTCCTGCCGCTCGTCGCGCGAGTGTTCGTCGGTCATGGGGACATTGAACCCGTGGCGGCGGAGTGTCTGTGTGTCCGCGCGTCTGTGGTGTCGCGTCGCCGGACCGCTCGTTCGGTGCTGGTGCTGGTGCTGGTGCTGGTGCTGGTGCTGTTTCTGTTTTTGCTTACTTCGCGGGCTTCTTGCCGGTGATTCCCAGGTGGACCAACAGCGCCAGGTTCGGCTTCAGTTCCGCCTGCTTCACGCCCCAGCTCTGGAAGTTCTTCTGGTGCGAGGCCACCGCGGCGAGCATGACGACCAGGGAGCCGGCCAGTGCCGCCGGGCTGATGTCCTTGTCGACCCGGCCCTTGGCCTGAAGTTCCTTCACCGATTCGGTGAGGGAGTTGGTCACGGAGTTGAGGATCTTGAGGCGGATCTTGTTGAACCGCTTGTCGCCCTCGGCCGCGCCCAGGTCGACCACGCGGAGGATGGCGTCGTGTTTGCGCCAGAAGTCGAGGAAGCCGTCGACCAGCTCCTCCGCCGTCTGCCAGCCGGCCTTGCCGACCCAGGAGCGGCCGGAGACCAGTCCGGTCAACCCCGTGCCCTCCTTGGCCATTTCCTCGGCGATCTCCAGGACGGCGCCCTCGACGTCCGGGAAGTACTGGTAGAAGGTCGCGGGCGAGGTGCCCGCCTTCCGTGCGACGTCGATGACTTTGACGTCCCGGTACGGCGAGGAGCTGAGCATCTCGCCGAGGCAGTCGAGCAGCTTCTGCCGCGTCGCCTGCCCACGTCGACCAGCCACGCGGCCGTCGACGGTGCGCACTTGTCCTGTCATGCCGTCAGCTTACCGAGGGGTGATCCCCGCGCGATTTGGCCGACTGCAAATGGGGAAGCGGCCCTCTCGCACAGGGGTGCGGCGGGGTGGGGGTCTGGTCTCTGGCTGGAAATCGGCGTGAATAGTGTTATCAACAGCCTGTGGATAACTTCGGTGGATAACTCGTGGTGGCAGCCGGCTCACGCGCTGCGCTTCCGCCCCCGGCGCATTAGCTTGGCGGTGCGGGAAGCATGTTTCCACGTCCACGCCAGGAAGGACCCGGGCCCATGGCCGCATTCGCGGAATCCACACCGTGCTGGGTGGATGTGTCGCTCCCCGATCTGGAGGCGGGCAAGCGCTTCTACGGGGAGCTGTTCGGCTGGACCTTCGGCGGGAGCGGTGACCGGGAGTCCGGGCAGTACACGGAGGCGTTCAGCGACGGGAAGCGGGTGGCCGGGCTCGTCGCCAAGAAGGACGGGCGGATGCCCACCGTCTGGGGGATCTATTTCGCCACCGCCGACGCCGTCGCGCTCTGCCGCCGTATCACCGAGGCCGGCGGCCGGCTGGTGCGCGACCCGGTGGCGATCGGGCGCAACGGGATCGTGGCCCAGGCGGCCGACCCCGACGGTGCCGTCTTCGGTGTCTGGCAGGCGGGCGAGGACCCGGGCTTCGAGAAGAAGGGCCTGCCGGGGTCCTTCTGCTGGACCGAGTGCTACACCCGGGACAAGGAGCGCGTCGACCGGTTCTACGAGACCGTCTTCGGCTTCCGGGGTACGGATCTGCCCAGCCCCTCCGTCGACTTCCGGATGTGGTCCCCGGCCGGTACGGAACCGGGGGAGGCCACCGCGATCGGCGGTCGCAGCGTCATCACGGACGCCTTCCCGGTGGAGCTGCCCAGCCACTTCCTCAGCTACTTCTCCGTTTTCGACTGCGACGCGACCGCCGCCCTCGCCGTCCGCCTCGGCGGCCGGGTCAGCGCGCCGCCGTTCGACATCCCGCACGGCCGGATGGCCGTGCTGCTGGACAACCAGGGGGCCTCCTTCGCCGTACTGTCTGAGTCGGCGGCATCAGCGGCGGCGTCAGCGGCGGGACCGGCGGCATCAGCGGCCTCCGCCGCATCCGCGGATGCGGCGGAATCCGGCCCGGAGCGGGGTCGGAAACCGGCGTAAGAACCCGAACCCGTACAGGTCGTGGTGTCCGGATCGCTACAGGACACCCCGATCCGCCCCCGGGTTCGCAACAGCCGCCTCCGACAGGAAGAATCAACGGGGATGGGGCCGTACCTTCGTGGCCCGTACGGGGAGGTGGCAGGCAAGTGGAGCAGCTGACGCAGCACGACCCGCGGCGTATCGGCCCTTTCGAGGTGCTGATGCGGCTCGGGGCCGGCGGCATGGGGCTGGTCTACCTCGCGCGCTCGGCTTCGGGCCGCCGGGTGGCGATCAAGACCGTACGGACCGAACTGGCCGAGGACCAGCTGTTCCGGGTCCGCTTCACACGTGAGGTGGAGGCCGCCCGCGCCGTCAGCGGGTTCTACACCGCCGCCGTGGTGGACGCCGACCCCCGGGCCGCCGTGCCCTGGCTGGCCACCGCCTATGTGCCCGCGCCCTCCCTCGAAGAGATAGTGAACGAGTGCGGTCCCATGCCGGCCCAGGCGGTGCGCTGGCTGGCGGCGGGCATCGCCGAGGCGCTCCAGTCGATCCACGGCGCCAACCTCGTCCACCGCGACCTGAAACCGTCGAACGTGCTGGTCGTCGAGGACGGGCCGCGCGTCATCGACTTCGGCATCGCCTCCGGCGTCTCCAACACCCGGCTGACCATGACGAACGTCGCCGTGGGCACCCCCGCCTACATGTCGCCCGAGCAGGCGCGCGACTCGCGCAGCGTGAAGGGCGCCAGCGACATCTTCTCGCTCGGCTCCACGCTGGTCTTCGCCGCCACCGGACACGCGCCGTTCCACGGGGTCAACGCCGTCGAGACGGTCTTCATGCTGCTGCGCGAGGGCCCGGACCTCGACGGGCTGCCGGACGAGCTGAGACCGCTGATCGAGTCGTGCATGCAGACCGACCCGACGCTACGGCCCAGCCCCGCCGACCTCCAGGCGCAGCTGGCGCCGCACCTCTTCGCCTCGGGCGGTGACGACAGCGGTACGGCGTCGGCGTGGCTGCCCGAGGCCGCCACCGCGATGATCGAGCACCGGCGGGCCGGCGGCCGGGTCCCCGCGCCCGCCGCGCCCGCCTCCGTACGGCAGGCGGAGAGCCCGCCCGTACGGCCCCCGGCCCCGCCGCCGGCCCCGCCCCGGCCGCCCGCGCAGTCGCCCGACTGGGACGCCGCGTGGCGGCCCGACGGCGGTGGCGCCGGTGGCGCCGGCGGTGGCCGCCGCGTCGGCGGCAGACCGGCCACCGAGCCGCAGCGGACCGCGCCGCACCCGCCGCCGACCCCGTTCCCGCCGCCCCCGGCGCCCCCGCGGATGGCGCCGCGGACCGCCCCGTCGACGCCCCCGGACGGCCCGGTGCGGCTGCCCGGGGCCCCGCTGCCGATCGGTCCCGGACCCCGGGTCGCGGGCGGGCACGGCGCGGGCGCCGCCGAGGCCGGGCAGGCCACCGGCTGGGTCAGACCGCCCGCCGGGCTCACCGCCCCCGACGGCTCCCCGGGCGGCCCCCTGCCGGCCCCGGCCGCCCCGCCGGTGCCCGCGCCCACCAGGCCGCCCGACGCGGCGCCGCCCGGCCCCTGGCGGCCCTGGCGGTTCCGTATGTCGAACGACGTCTGGGGAACGCCGGTCGTCGAGGACGATCTGCTGTACGTCACCTCCTTCGAGGTGCACGCGCTGGACGTGGCCAGCGGACGCCGCCAGTTCAAGACCCGCGACGTGGCCTGGGCGATGGCCGTCTCCGGCGGCCGGATCCACGCCTCGGACGGCCCCACGCTCTACGCGCTCGACGGCAAGGACGGCAGCGAGCGCTGGCGTCTCCAGACCGACGCCTGGGTGTACTCCCTCAAGGTCGACCGGGGCACGGTCGTCACCGGGACCCGCGGCGGCGGCGTCCAGGCGTGGGAGGCGGCGAACGGCGAGAAACTCTGGGAGACCTCGGGCGCCCAGACGGACTTCGAGACCCCCGAGGCCGGGCCCGCCATCTCCGGCGGCACGGTCTACGTCTGGAAGGACGCCCGGCTGCTGGCGCTGGACGCGCGCTCCGGCACCGAGCTGTGGTCGTACCCCATCGGTGACGCGGCCTCCTGCGGCGGCGTACCCGTACGGGTGAGTCCGGCCCCGGACGGCCAGCTGTACGTCGCGGCCGGTCCGCGCGTGCTCTCCATCGACCTCACGAGCGGTCATGTGCGCTGGCACTTCGAGGCGCCCGCGGTCTTCCTCTCGCCGCCCGCCTTCGCGCCGGGCCCGGCCGTCACGGGCGGCGGGGTCTACCTCGCCGACTACCTCGGCACCGTGTACGCGCTGGACGCCGCCACCGGCAAGGACCGCTGGCGGATCGCGACGGAGTCCCGCCAGTCCATCGAGCCGGTGCTCGTCGCGGACGGCAACATCCATGTCGGCAGCGGCAGCGCGCTCTACACCCTCGACGCGGTGACGGGCACGCCCAAGTGGCGCTTCGCGGCGGGCGGCGAGGTGATCGGCGCGCCGGTGGTCGCGGACGGCCGGCTGCACTTCGGCTCGGCCGACCATGTGCTGTACACCCTGGACGCGAGCGGCGGCCAGCTCCGCTGGAAGCTGGCGACCGGCGGCGAGATCACCGGCTCGCCGGTGGCGCGGCGGGGTGTCGTGTACGCGTGCAGCAAGGACCGGTGCGTGTACGCGCTGGACGCGGTGAAGGGGACGGCGACGGGACGCGGCGGCGCGCGGTAGGAGTCCGGGTCCGCCTCAACAGGCCCTATGCGCGCGGGTCGTTGGACGGGCGGTCGGGGGATGGGCGGTCGACGACGGGCAGGGACTGGGTGTCGCCGTCGTGGGACCAGCCGTCCGGGGGCCGCGCGGACGCGGACGGGTAGGGGTGCGGGTCGGGGTGCGCGTACGGGTCCGGGTGAGGGTAGGGCTCGGGCGCGTACGGCTGCTGGCGCTGCGGCGGGGACTGCGGCTGATGCTGCGGCGCCGGGCCCGGGTCGTACCCGTACGGCGACGACTGCTGCTGAGGGGCGTACTGCCAGTCCTGCGGCGGCTGTTGCGACTGCTGAGGCTGGTACGGGTGGGGCTGATACGGCTGCGGCTCCTGACGCTGTGGTGCCGGGGGCCAGGGCTGCCTGGCGCGGCTGCGTCCGCTCATCAGCAGCGCGGCGATCAGCAGCACGATCCCGCCACCGAGGGCGTACGCGACACCGATACCGAGCCCCGACCCGTCACCGTTGAGCGCGAGACTGCCCGCCGCCTGCCCCTGACGCACCATCCACAGCACGGTGAAGCCGAGAACGGCCAGCCCGGACAGCCCCACCAGCGCCCGCGAGCGCAGCGTCAGCGCGAAGAGCGTGAGCAGCGCCGCGAAGGCGAAGGGCAGGAGCAGCGAGTCGAACAGCCCGGAGCCGCGGTCGGTCAGGCCCTCGAACAGCTCCGCGATCCGGAAGTCGCGCCCCTCCCGGCCGTCGTACCAGGGGCGGAACGGGGCGATGACGGCCGCGGCGGCGCCGATGAGCGCGAGGATCGAACCGAGGACGTTACGGACCATCGTCGGCCTCCCGGGCGGTACGGAATGCTGCTCCGGCTCCCGACGCTACGCCCCGTCATCGGCGTACGCCATGCGATCGCGGCCGATTGGCACGCGCGGGGCGACGCTGGGCCACCCGTGGGGCGATGCTGGGCCATGCGGGGGCCACGCGCGGACGGGCCGACGGGGGTGCGGGCCCGCGGCCCTGTCCGCCGGCCCGCACCGCCCTGTCACCCGACCGGCAGGCCCTAGTGGTTCAAGGTGAGGTGCCAGTCGCCCCGGGGCGTGGCCGGTATGAGTGTGTCGCCGATGCTGGTGGCGTGTACGTCGCCGCTCGTGGCGTGCATGTCGCCCGCGAGGGCCGGTGACGCCGCTCCGGCTGTCGTGGCGGCCACAAGGGCGGTGGTGATCAGAATGCGCTTTGCGAGGGTCATGTCGTACCTTTCGGGCGAGACTTGATCGAGCGGAGTGCTGTTGTCGGCCGACGACCCGACCGGGAACCGGACATGCCACGACCGCGACGGCTCCCCCTCCGCGCCGTCGCGGTCGTCACCCCCGTCAAGAGGATTTTTCAAGCGGCATCAGGCACCGGGTTCACCGGTGGCGTGCGTGTCCCCCTGGGTGGTCGCGCCCGCGTCCGGGCTGCCGGTGGCGTGCGTGTCGCCCTGGGTGGTCGCGGCCGAGTCCGGGCTGCCGGTGGCGTGCGTGTCGCCCTGCGGCTTGAGGGTCGAGCTCTTCTTGTCCGTCATGACCGTTGACTCCCTTTGTGGCGTTCGAGTGCTGGGGCGATGAGGCCCGTCCGGCGGTTCCCCCGGGCGACTGCCGGACGGGCTACTCAGGGCCGCTCACCCTAGGGGTACGGCCTGACACCGATCCATCTGCCCCCCGACGCAACGGATCGACGACTACGACCGTGCCAGGCAGCCCTAAACGAATGATGAACGCCCAGCCCAGGGGGCCCGGTCAGGCCGCGGCCACCGACGAGAGCAGGGCGCGCACATCCGCCGCCTCCGGTGAGCCCAACTCCTCGTACGTGGCGAGCGCCTCCCGCCAGCAGACGTGGGCGCGGCCCGTCTGGCCGATGCTGTTCAGGGCGCGTCCCAGGGTCGTCAGCACATTGGCGCGCCGCCAGTCGCCGCCGATGTCCCGGAGGATGGTCAGCGCTGCCTCGGCGTTCGACGCCGCCCGTACCGGACGGCGGGCCAGCAGATCGACCTCGGCGAGCCGGAACAGCGACATGCCCTCCCACAGCCGGTGCCTGCTGTCTCTGAAGGTCTTCAGCGCCTCCGTCAGCCGGTCGGTCGCGTCGGTGAGATGGTCCTTCTGCGCGAGGGCCATGCCCAGCGCGTAGCGGGCGTTCGCGCCGCGGAGGGTGTTCCCCGTGCGGTCGTAGATCTCCATGCCCTGCTGGGCGAGCGCGATCGCGCTCGCCGTGCGGCCGAGGGCGAGCCGTACGCGGGAGAGATTGCAGAGCGAGGAAGCCTCTCCCGCCTCGTTCCCGTCCGCGCGGTAATCCGCGATGGCCCGCGTCAGATGCCGCTCGCCGTCCGGGTAGCGGTTCTGGTAGAGAGCGATGATGCCGCAGTGGTTCGAGGCCCAGGCCATGGTCAGCAGGTCGCCGGAGTGGTGGGCCAGCGCCCGGGCCTGTTCCGCCTTCTCCTTCGCCCTGTCGAACCGTCCCGTGAAGTGGTGGACGTTGCTCATCGTGATCAGGGCGCGCCCCTCCAGCCAGGGATCGCCCGACGCGCCCGCCGCCGTCAGCAGTGCCGCCGCGGCCTCCTCGTACTCCTTGGAGTTGGCGCCCGACTCGCCCAAGTCCAGCGACGCCCACAGCAGATCGACCGCCCGGCGCAGCGTGCCGGGGCGGTCGGCCGCCTGGTGTGCGCAGGCCAGCACGGAGTTCGCCTCCGCGTAGAGCCAGTCCTCGCCGTCGCGCCGGTCCGTGAACGACAGGCCCGGGTAGGCGGTCGCCTCCAGCCGGTCCGGCAGCCGGTCGCCGGGCCGTTCCAGCGCGTACACGTTCGCCGTCGTCGCCAGATAGAAGTCCAGCAGCCGGGAGAGCGCGTCCTCCCGCCGGGACGCGGGCTGTTCGTCGCGTTCCGCGCACGCACGCGCGTAGAGCCGTACGAGGTCGTGGTACCGGTAGCGGCCCGGGGCGGCGGATTCGAGCAGGGAGGTGTCGACGAGCGACTCCAGCAGCTCCTCGGCCTGTCTCACCGGCAGATCGAGGAGCGCGGCCGCGGCGGCGAGCGAGATGTCCGGGCCGTCGGCGAGGCCGAGCAGCCGGAACGCGCGGGCCTGGGACTGTTCGAGGGCGCCGTAGCCGAGTTCGAAGGTCGCCTTGACGGCGAGGTCGCCGGCCTGCAACTCGTCCAGCCTGCGCCGCTCGTCCGCGAGCTTCTCGGCGAGTACGGAGACGGTCCAGGTGCGCCGGGAGGCGATGCGGGAGGCGGCGATACGGATCGCCAGCGGCAGGAAGCCGCACGCGGCGACGACATCGAGCGCGGCCTCGCGCTCGGAGCTGACGCGCTCGTGGCCGATGATGCGGGTGAACAGCTGGAGCGCCTCGTCCGGCGACATCACGTCCAGATCGACCAGATGTGCCCCGGCCAGGTCGACCATCCGGCCCCGGCTGGTCACCACCGCCGCGCAGCCGTCCGTACCGGGCAGCAGCGGGCGGACCTGGGCGGCGTCGCGCGCGTTGTCCAGCAGGACCAGGACGCGACGGCCGTCGAGCGTGGAGCGGTAGAGCGCGGAGCGGTCCTCCAGCGAGTCGGGGATCGCGGCCGCGCTCATGCCGAGCGCCCGCAGGAACGAGGCCAGTACGGTCTCCGGCTCGGCGGCCCGGGGCCCGGCGCCCTGGAGGTCCACGTACAACTGCCCGTCGGGGAAGTGCGCGCGGGCCGCGTGCGCGACATGGATGGCGAGGGTCGTCTTGCCGACGCCGCCGATCCCGGCGATCGCGGAGACCGCCATCACCGCCCCCTCGGGGGTGGCCAGCCGGTCGCCCAGCTCCTGTACGAAGGCGGCGCGGCCGGTGAAGTCGGGCACGGTCGCGGGCAGTTGGGCGGGCCGGAGGACGGCGGGCGAGGTGGCGGGCTCCTCGGCGGGGCCGACGAGCAATGCGTCGGCCTCCAGGATGCGCTGATGGAGTCTGGCCAGCTCGGGGCGCGGGTCGACACCGAGTTCGTCGGCGAGCAGCCGGCGGGTGTCCGCGTACACGGCGAGCGCCTCCGCCTGCCGGCCGCCGCGGTACAGCGCGAGCATCAGCAGCTCGCGCAGCCGCTCGCGCAGCGGGTGCTCGGCGGTGAGGGCGGTCAGCTCGGAGACGGCCCCGGCATGGCAACCGGCCTCCAGGTCCATGTCAATTCGAGCCTCGGTGAGTTGCAGGCGCCATTCCTCCAGCCGGGCGCGCTGCGTCTGCGCGTACGGCCCCGGCACCGCGGCCAGCGGCTCGCCCGTCCACAGCTCCAGCGACCGGTTGAGCAGGTCCCGGGCCTGCGCGCGGTTCCCGGCGGCCCGCTCCTTGTCCGCGTGCCCGGCCAGTTCCTCGGCGACGCTCAGGTCGAGGGCCTCGGGCCCGGTCCGCAGGGCGTACCCGCCGGACTCGCTCACCAGCACGCCCGAGCTGAGCACCTTCCGCAGCCGCGAGGCGTACGTCCGTACGGCGGCCAGCGCCTGCGACGGCGGCCGGTCGCCCCAGAGCGCGTCGATCAGCTCGGGGGCGGTGGCGGTACGGCCCTCGCGCAGGAGCAGGGCGGCCAGCAGCGCGCGCTGCTGCGGCGAACCGGACGGCAGCGTCTCGGCGCCGCGCCAGGCGCGGACCGGGCCGAGCACGCTGAAGCGCAGCGCGTCGGTGCTGGGGTGCGCGGTGGCGCCGGGGCCGGCGTTCGTGTGTGCGCTTGTGCCCGCGCTCGCGTTGCCGTTCGCGTCGCCCTGCGCGGTCGCGTCGGCGCCCGCGTTTTTGCTCGCCCGGACGCCCGCGTCTTCGCTCGCTCCGTCGCCCGCGCGTCCGCCCTTCGTCCCTTCCGTACCCACCGGAGCCCGTCGCTCCCGCTGCTCCGGCACGCGCGGCTCGCCGTCACGTTCCATTGCTCCCCCTGCCCTGCCCCCGTTGCCGCCGTCGTTGCCTCATCGCGCTACCGCCGTACTGCCGTACCGCCCACGACAGTCTGCCCTGTCAGGAGCGTTGAGTCAGCAGTGAGTTCGGGTCTCCGCGGGCCCGGGACAGGATCGTGACGGCGGGCGGCCGGGAGGTTATTCAGAAAAGGATGCGGAGGCCGGCAGAAACGGTTCCAGCCTGTCCGGATCTCCTCCGTTCCCCCCTTATCTCCCCTTCACTTTCCCCGCTCTCCCAGGAAAATCGGGTTCGTGAAGGCGATGAGGGCGCCGGGCAGACCGGGGGCCGCCGGGGGGTGCCGTACCTCGGCCCGCACGTAGGTCGCGTACGAGGCGGTGGTACGCCACTCGACGGAGCCGGTGTAGGCGGCGGGGGCGGCGCCCGAGCCGGCGCCGGGGAGCGTGGCCGTGTGGACGATGCCCTGGTCGGTGAGGAAGCGGACGGTCCGGCCGGGGGCTCCGGTGACGTCGAGACGTACCGTCACCGGGGCGTCGGCGGCGACCCGCAGCCGCTCACCGATGCCCGCGTGCCGCCCCCGGCCGCCGGTGGCGCCGAAGGAGAGCGAGACCCGGGCGGACTCGGCGACATAGCTGCGGCCCGCGCGCAGACCCGCCAGGATCGCGTCGCGCGTGAGGTCCTCGGCCAGGACGACGGTCTGCGGGGTGCCGACGGGGTCCGGGTCGCGGTGGGCGTCGCTGCTGCCCATCGCCGGGATCCAGCGCCCGCCCGAACGGGCCGCCGCGACAAGGAGGTTGTCCCACTCGGCGAGGGACACCTCGTCGTCCGGGGTGTACGGGCCGTTCCAGACCTCGACCGCGTCCGCGTCCGCGAAACCGAACTTCCACGCGCAGCCGAGGCAGGTGCCGTGCGGATGCGCCGGGACCACCAGCCCGCCGGCGCGCCGGATCTCGCGCGCGTAATGGCCGAAACGGTTGTCGCGGGCGCGGTAGCGCCAGTCGATGAAGGTGCCCGGGTCCGTGCCGAGCGCCACGACATGGCCGTTGCGGGTGGTGACCTCCTCGCCGGTGAGGATCAGCAGGTCGTCGCCCCACAGGCCCTCCCACGCGCGGTGGCCGGCGGAGGTGTTGTGCTCGCTGCTGTTGATGAAGTCGAGCCCGGCGGTACGGGCGAGCGCGGCGATCTCGGCGGGTGTGCGCCGGCCGTCGGAGTAGACGGAGTGGAGGTGGCAGTCGCCCCGGTACCAGTCCCGGCCGCGCCCCTTCGCGCGCGGCGGCGGATAGACGGGTACGGGCGCTTCACCGGGTACGGGCTGGCCGCCTGCCTCGGGCGCCGGGCCGGGGCGCAGCGTCACCGTCACCTCGTACGGGAGTCCCGCCGGGGCGACCGTGTACGGGCCGAGGACGATGTGCCAGGTGCCCGCGCGGACCGGGCCCGGGAGATAGCCGGGGGTGGCCGCGTCCGCGCGGACGAAGAACTCGCTGCGGGCCCCGCCCGACCAGCCGCGGAAACCGGGGCCGCCGAGCCGGGTGCCGCGTTCGTCGAAGAGACCGATGTCGAGGGCGTTGCCCAGGGTGCCGGCGGGCACGGCGGGCCGCTCGTAGGCGTACGCGACATGGATCTCGGCGATGCCCTCGGGCACGTCCACGGGCAGGTGGACGAAGTCGGGGGCGCCCGGCGGGAGGGTGCCGCGCACGGTCCGGACCAGATCGCCGCCGCCCGACGCGCCTGACGCGCCTGACGTGCCGGACCCATCAGACCCGCCGCCGCCCGGGGCCGCCGCGCTCGCGAAGCTCACAGGCCCCAACGTAAGCGCGGCGGCGGCGCCCGTCACCAGGAGCCCGCGCCGGCCGGGATCTGCGGGAGTGTGCTTGTCGCGGTCCTTGTCCATGGTGGCGGCTCCAGGGGTGCCGAGGGGATTGGGTCTGCGCACTCCTGCCCACGCCCGGTGAACCGTGGCACACGGCAGGGGGGTCGCCGTATGACCGAAACAAGGCAGGGCCGCCTCTCCCGCGCCCGCCCACACCCCCTACCTGCGAGTAACAAGGCGCTGTACGGTGACAGCCGCCCCACCGACGCCGACGACGGAGGCTCCACCCATGCGGATCGCGACCACCATCTTCCTCACCGACGAGACGATCACCCCGGTGCGGCTCGCCCGCGAACTGGAGGAGCGCGGCTTCGCGGGGCTCTACCTCCCCGAGCACACCCATATCCCCGTCGAGCGCACCAGCCCCTACCCGGCCGGCGGCCCGCTGCCGCGCGAGTACGGCCGTACGCTCGACCCCTTCGTCGCCCTCGGCCAGGCCGCCGCCGTGACCGAGCGGCTCGGGCTCGGCACGGGCATCACGCTCGTCGCCCAGCACGACCCGATCGATCTGGCCAAGCAGATCGCCACCCTCGACCATCTCTCCGGCGGGCGCTTCACGCTCGGCGTCGGCTACGGCTGGAACAAGGAGGAGGCCGCGGACCACGGCGTGGAGTGGACGTCCCGGCGCGCGCTCACCCAGGACCGGCTGGCGCTGATGCGGGCACTGTGGGCCGCCGAACCGACCGCGTACAAGGGCGAGTTCGGCGCCGTACGGGCCAGCACCGCGTACCCGAAGCCGGTACGGGGCGAGCCCCGCGTCCTCATCGGCGGCGCGGCGGGCCCCAAGCTCTTCGCCGCAATCGCCGAGGCCGCCGACGGCTGGCTCCCGATCGGCGGCCGGGGCCTCACGGAGACCCTCCCCGCGCTCCGCGCGTCCTGGACAGCGGCGGGCCGCGACCCGGCCACCCTCCAGGTCGTGCCGTACGCGGTGATCCCGAGCGAGGGAAAGCTGGCGCACTACGCGGAGCTGGGCATCGAGGAGGTCGTCCTCCAGCTCCCGCCGGCGGGCGAGACGGAGGTACTGCACGCACTGGACGCGTACGCGGCGTACGTCTGAGGCGGCCGGCGGACCGGCAGCAGGCAGCCGGCCACCGACCGCCACCCACGGACGAGAGCCGTGCCACCTCCCCGGCGCCCGCGTCCACCCCGTTCGCGCTCGTATGCTCGGATCATGACGATTCAGCAGCCCGGAGGGCCGACCGCCAACTCCATGCGCCGTGCGCTCAAGCGCGCCCGCGACGGCGTCGCCCTCGATGTCGCCGAGGCCGCCGTGCTCCTTCAGGCGCGGGGGGACGACCTCACCGACCTCGCCGCGTCCGCCGCGCGGGTGCGGGACGCGGGGCTCGCGGCGGCCGGGCGGCCGGGGGTCATCACGTACTCCCGGAAGGTCTTCATCCCGCTGACCCGGCTCTGCCGGGACAAGTGCCACTACTGCACCTTCGTCACCGTGCCCGGCAAGCTGCGCCGCGCCGGGCACGGGATGTTCCTCTCGCCCGACGAGGTGCTGGAGATCGCGCGCCAGGGCGCCGCGCTCGGCTGCAAGGAAGCGCTGTTCACGCTCGGCGACCGGCCCGAGGACCGGTGGCCGGAGGCGCGTGAGTGGCTGGAGGCGGAGGGGTACGACGACACGCTCGCGTATGTCCGCGCCATGGCCATCCGGGTCCTGGAGGAGACGGGGCTGCTGCCCCATCTGAACCCGGGCGTCATGAGCTGGACCGACCTACAGCGGCTCAAGCCGGTCGCGCCGAGCATGGGCATGATGCTGGAGACCACCGCCACCCGCCTCTGGTCCGAGCCCGGCGGCCCGCACCACGGCTCGCCCGACAAGGAGCCCGCCGTACGGCTGCGGGTGCTGGAGGACGCCGGCCGCTCCAACGTCCCCTTCACCACCGGGGTGCTGATCGGCATCGGGGAGAACCACGAGGAGCGCGCCGACGCCCTCTTCGAGCTGCGCCGCGTCCAGCGGGCGTACCACGGCATCCAGGAAGCCATCATCCAGAACTTCCGCGCCAAACCGGACACCGCGATGCGCGGCATGCCGGACGCGGAGCTGGAGGAGCTGGCGGCCACCATCGCCGTCGCCCGGCACATCCTGGGCCCCGCCGCCCGGATCCAGGCCCCGCCGAATCTGGTCGACGCGGAGTACGCGCTGCTGATCGGCGCGGGCATCGACGACTGGGGCGGCGTCTCGCCGCTCACCCCCGACCACGTCAACCCCGAGCGCCCCTGGCCGCACATCGACGAACTGGCCGCGCGGACCGCCGAGTCGGGGTTCGAGCTGCGTGAACGGCTCACGATCTACCCGGAGTTCATCCAGCGCGGCGAGCCGTGGCTCGACCCCCGGCTGCTGCCGCACGTACGCGCGCTGGCCGACCCGGAGACCGGGCTCGCCCGGGAGGGCGTCCGGCCCGCCGGCCTGCCCTGGCAGGAGCCGGACGAGGGCTTCACCTCCACCGGCCGCACCGATCTGCACCGCACCATCGACACCGAGGGCCGCACCGGCGACCGGCGCGACGACTTCGACGTCGTGTACGGGGACTGGGAGGCGCTCCGCGAGGCCGCCGCGCCCGGCATGGTGCCGTCCCGGATCGACACGGACGTACGGGGCGCACTCGCGCAGGCCGCCGACGACCCGACCAAGCTCACCGACGCCGAGGCGCTCGCGCTCTTCCACGCGGACGGCCCGGCGCTCGACGCGCTGACCCGGATCGCGGACGAGCTGCGCCGCGATGTGGTCGGCGACGATGTCACGTACATCGTCACGCGCAACATCAACTTCACCAACGTCTGCTACACCGGCTGCCGTTTCTGCGCCTTCGCCCAGCGCCGTACGGACGCCGACGCCTACACACTCTCCCTGAGCCAGGTCGCGGACCGCGCCGAGCAGGCGTGGGAGGTCGGCGCCACCGAGGTCTGCATGCAGGGCGGTATCCACCCGGACCTGCCGGGCACGGCGTACTTCGACATCGCGCGGGCGGTGAAGGAGCGCGTCCCGGGCATGCATGTGCACGCCTTCTCCCCGATGGAGGTCGTCAACGGCGCCTCGCGCACGGGTCTTTCGATCCGCGAGTGGCTGACCGCCGCGAAGGAGGCGGGTCTCGACTCGATCCCCGGTACGGCGGCGGAGATCCTGGACGACGAGGTCCGCTGGATCCTCACCAAGGGCAAGCTGCCCACGGCCACCTGGATCGAGGTCATCACCACCGCCCACGAGCTGGGCATCCGCTCCAGCTCCACGATGATGTACGGCCATGTCGACCAGCCCCGCCACTGGCTCGGCCACTTCCGTACGCTCGCCCGTATCCAGCAACAGACCGGCGGCTTCACCGAGTTCGTCACACTGCCCTTCATCCACACCAACGCCCCGGTCTATCTGGCCGGAATCGCCCGGCCGGGCCCGACCGACCGGGACAACCGCGCGGTGATGGCCATGGCCCGGCTCCTGCTCCACCCGTACATCCCCAACATCCAGACCAGCTGGGTCAAGCTCGGTACCGAGGGCGCCGCCGAGATGCTCCGCTCGGGCGCGAACGACCTGGGCGGCACGCTGATGGAGGAGACCATCTCCCGTATGGCCGGGTCGAGTTACGGCTCTTACCGCTCGGTCAAGGATCTCGTCGCCATCGCGGAGGCGGCCGGCCGGCCGGCCCGGCCGCGTACGACGCTGTACGGGGAGGTCCCGGAGGAGCGCGTACGGGCGGCGGCGGCCTCGGACGGCCATCTGCCGGAGCTGCTGCCGGTGCTGCCCTCGTAGAACCGGCGGTTACCGGACCGGCGTAAGACGGGCGATTACCGGACCGGCGACGTTCGGACAAGAAAGAGGTGTCGGAAAGAAAGCGCTTCCTACCTGTTGCCCCCGCGAAGGCGCGGCCGTTTGACTGTCCCCGCACGGGACGGCCAAGTCGGCGCCTTCATGAGGGAGTTGCATGTGAGACCCATCGCACGAGCCCACCGTCTGACAGCCCTGACCGCGGCGGGGCTGCTGGCCGCGGCCGGGCTGCTGACGTCCGCCTCCACGGCCGTCGCGGCCGGCCCGGCCGCCGCCGGAGAGGCCGTCGCCCCGGCCGCCGCCGACGCCCCGGCCTGGGAAGCCATCACCTTCGGCCAGTCCACCGACCTCAACTTCGCCTCCAACGTGCTGCCCGAGAAGGTCGGCTTCAACTACGCGGCGCCCGAGCATCCCGGCACCATCGACGGCCGCGTCGTCATGGAGAGCCGGGGCGGCAAGATCGCCCCCGGGCACGACGGGCTCACCTTCTACCACACCACCCTGAACCCCCGGACGGACAACTTCGTCCTCACCGCCGACATGACGGTCGACCAGCTCGGCCCCGAGACCGGCGGCGCCGTCGGCTCCCAGGACAGCGCCGGCATCATGGTGCGCGATGTGAACGGCGGGGCGCGCCAGGACCCGATGGTCCTCGGTTACGAGGAGGTGCCGGCCGCGTCCAACATCTTCGCCTCCGGTGTCATGCGCCAGGGCGTCACCGCCATCCAGCGCACCGGTGTCGTCAAGCCGTACGGCAACACGGGCAGCAGCATGAGCGCCACCGCGTTCACCACCGACTCCCGTTACGCGCTGCCGCTCGGCACCCCGGTGACCCTCCGACTGGAGCGCACCGACACCGAGTTCATCATCTCCTCGACCTTCACCCACGTGGGCCAGCCCGTCACCTTCGAGCGGCGGGTGACCGGCGCGGACTGGGTCCAGGACATCGACCCGGACCATATGTACGTCGGCTTCTACGCGGCCCGCAACGCCAAGGTCACCTTCGACAACGCCCGCCTCGAACTCTCCGAGGCGCACACCCAGCCCCGCCCGGCGACCGAGCCGGTCCCGGTGAAGCCCGCACTCACCGTGCTCTCTCCGCCGGTGACCAGCGGCCTCGACTACCCGCTGCGGGCCCGCCCCAATGTCGATGGCACGGTGGAGTTCACCGACGCGGCCGGGACCGTACTGCACCGTGCGCACACCACCGCGCACCGTACGGTCGGCCACCGCGTCACCCTCACCGCCGAACGGACCGATTTCGGGCTGCGCTTCATCCCGGACGACGCCACCTCCGGCGGCCCGGTGAGCCAGTCGCTGACGGTACGGACGAAGGCGTACGGCGAGCGCGGTGACGGCGCCGTCGTCCACGCGGCCCCCGAGGGCGCGGCCACCGCCGCCGGCACGGCCGCCGACCCCGTCGACCTCGCCACGGCGCTCGCGTATGTCGCGCCGGGCGGCAAGGTGCTGCTGCACGGCGGTACGTACCGGCCGACGGCGACGGTCGGGCTCGACGCCGCGTACAGCGGCACGAAGGACCGGCCCAAGACCGTCAAGCCGTACCGCGGCGCTCAGGTCGTGCTCGACGGCCGCGGCACCCTCCCCATCACCCTGCGGCTGGACGCCGACCACTGGCGCTTCGAGGGCTTCCGCGTCACCGGCGCGACGGGCAACGGCATGCGGGTCAGCGGCAGCCACAATGTCATCGAGCGCATGCTCTTCAACTACAACATGGACAGCGGTTTCCAGATGTCCGGCAGCGGCGACAACTCCGCCCTGTGGCCCGCGCACAACCTGATCCTCAACAGCGAGTCGCACGACAACCGGGACCTCACCGACATCAACGCCGACGGCTTCGCGGCGAAGCTCGGCGTCGGCGCCGGCAATGTGTTCCGGGGCAATGTCGCACACCACAACATCGACGACGGCTGGGACCTCTACAACCGCGTCAACGAGGGCGCCAACATGCCCGTCCTCCTGGAGAACAACATCGCCTACGCCAACGGCCGCCTCAGCAACGGCTATCACGAGGACGGCGACACCGGGAACGGCTTCAAGGTCGGCGGCGAGGGCCTGCCCGTCGCCCATGTCGTACGCGGCAACATCGCTTTCGACAACAACATGGACGGCTTCTCGGACAACTTCAACCCGGGCCCTCTTGAGCTGTCCCACAACACCGCGTTCGACAACAAGCGCTTCAACTTCATCATGCGCTTCAACCCCTACTTCTCCGTCGAGGAGCAGGGCGTCTACCGCGACAACCTGTCGTTCCGCACCCCGGACGGGCGCGGCGGCGACACTCCCGTACGCGACTACATCTCCGGCGACACCGACCGCACCAACGTCCTCTTCGACGGCGAGCGCGCCACCAACGAGGACGCCACCACCATCGCCCGGGCGCGCGACTTCCGCTCGCTGACGCTGCCGGGCACGTACACCAGGCACAAGGACGGCTCGCTGATCTACGGCGACTTCCTCCGGCCCACCCGCCACTCGCTGCTCAACACGGCGGGGACGAAGGGCGGTTGGATCGGCGCGCTCGACGGCGGCAGGCTGCGCTGACGCGCGGGCTCACGTCTGCTCTTCGGTCTCCGCCGTCCGTCCGCCGGGTCGGGGGAGACCGAAGAGAACCGCCCGTCGACTTTGGTCGGCTGTCCAGGGCCGGGCGGGGTTTGTACGGTCAGCGGTATGACAGCAGAGGCCGGTAGAGGCACGAGTACGAGTGCGAGCACGGGTACGGGTACGGGGACGGGAACGAGACGACTGGCGGATGTCGACGCGTTGCGGGGCTTTGCGCTCCTGGGGATTCTGCTCGTCAACATCCCGTTCTTCGCAAGCGGTTACACCCTGCCGGGAGTGGCCGATCCGGCCCGGACGGCCTGGCACGACGGGGTCGCCTCGGGCCTGATCCAGTTCGTCTTCGAGGCGAAGTTCTATCTGCTCTTCTCGTTCCTCTTCGGCTACAGCTTCACCCTCCAGCTCGACTCGGCCGCCGCGCGCGGCGTCGGCTTCCGGCCCCGCTTCCTGCGCCGGCTCGGCGCGCTGTTCCTGATAGGCGTGGCCAACGCGGCGCTCCTCTACTACGGCGACATCCTCATCACGTACGCGCTCTTCGGGCTGCTGCTGTTCCTGATGCGCGGCATCAGCCCGCGCCGGGCGCTGTGGGTGGCCGGGATCATCACCGGCGTCTTCGTTCTGCTCTTCCTCGCGCTGGCCACGGCGGTGGCCCTGTTCGACGGGTCGTCCTCGCCCACCGCCGCGGAGCACGCGAAGATGCTCGCCGACGGCCGGGCGGCCACCGAGGCGATGCGGGGCGGCCCGTGGTCCGTGATCGCGGACCGGGTCTCGGAGCTGACGACGACCCTCCCGCTCACGATCTTCATCCAGGGCCCACTGGCCTTCTCCGCCATGCTGGTGGGGCTGGCCGCCGGGAAGCTGCGCGTCCTGGCGGACCGGGGCGCGGACCCGGCGGCGTACGGGCGGAAGCTGCGCACGATCCAGTGGATCGGCTTCCCGGTGGGGCTGGCCGGCTCGGCCTTCTACACCTTCGCCAGTACGGACAACCTGTTCGCGGGCGGTCTGCACTTCCTGACCGCGCCCTTCCTCACCGCCGCGTACGTCGCCACGCTGCTGCGCTTCTTCCGTACGGTCCGGGGCGGCCGGGTGGCGGAGGCGCTGGCCCGGCCGGGGCGGATGGCGCTCACCAACTATCTGAGCCAGTCCCTGCTCTGCGTCCTGATCTTCACGGGCACCGGCCTCGGTCTCATCGGCCGGGTCCCGTACGCGGGGGTCATCGGTATCGCGCTGGCGATCTACTCCGTACAGCTGCTGTGGAGCGCGTGGTGGCTGCGGCGGTTCCGGATGGGCCCGGTGGAGTGGCTGCTGCGGGCCGCGACGTATCTGGAGCGGCCGGCGATGCGCGTACGACGCCAGGAGGGGGCGGATGGCGGGTCGGGCGGCGGGTCCGGCACCGGGGCTGAAGCGCGCTCCGAGGCCACGCGATCGGCCTGATTATCGAAGTTTTACATACCCACCCCGTGGCTCAAATGCGACCTCCGCGACCACGGACCCCCATACCGGCCCCGTGACACGGGGCCGTAACCAAGAGCGCCCTCAACCCCCTGTTCCCGGTCGATTACAGTGCTGCGCAGCCGCTGCGAGGCACAGGGTGAGGGAGGGGCGCGTGAGCACACCGTCCGGTGCCATCTGGGGCCGTGTGGAGCAGCAGGACTTCCGCAGCCGGGTGCGGGGCTGTCTGCTCGGCGGCGCGATGGGCGACGCGCTGGGCGCGGGGGTCGCGATGATGACCCTCGACGAGATGCGGGCGGCGTACGGCGCCGAGGGCGTGGTGGACTTCGTCCCCGCGTACGGCCGCCGGGGCGGGGTCACCGCGGCGACCCAGCTGACCCTCTTCACCGTCGACGGGCTGATACGGGCCCAGATCCGCCGCGACACCGGCGCCTGGCATCCGCCCACCGACGTCTACCGCGCCCATCAGCGCTGGGTCGCGACCCAGCGCGACTGGGGCCCCGATCTGCGCCGCAAGGACAACGGCTGGCTCGCGCAGGAGGAGTGGCTCTACGCGCGGAGGGACCCGACGATCTCCACCCTCACCGGCTTTGCGGGCGAGGTCATGGGCTCGCTCGACCAGCCGAGGAACCCGATCGCGCGAGACGCGGGCGCGCTGGTGCGGTCCGCGCCGTTCGGGCTGCTGGTGGGCTGGGAACCGCAGCTGGTCTGCCAGCTGGCGCTGGAGTGCGCCGTGCAGTCGCACGGCTCGCCGGGCGCGTATCTCTCGGCGGGCGCCTTCGCCGCGATCGTGCACGCGCCGGCCCGCGGCGAGACGCTGGAGACGGGCGTGGAACGCGCCCTCGCGCTGCTCGCGCCGCGCCCCGGCCACGAGCCGGTGACGGAGGCCCTCCAGCAGGCGATGGCCGCCGTACGGCAGGGGGCGCCGGGCCCGTCGGTGATCGCGTCGCTCGGCGAGGGCCGGACCGCCGAGTCCGCGCTCGCCGTCGGCGTCTACTGCGCGCTGGTCGCCGAGGACGTACGGCAGGGCCTGCGCCTCGCCGTCAACCACGACGGCCCCTCCGCCGCGACCGCGAGCCTGTGCGGCGCCCTGCTCGGCGCGCTGCACGGGGAGACGGCCCTGCCGCCGGCCTGGGTGGCCGAGCTGGAGGGCCGTCCGACCCTGCTGGAGATGGCCGACGACTTCGCGATGGAGATGACCCAGGGCCGCGCCCTGCACAGCCCGTCGGAGACGGCATCGGGCTGGCTGGCGCGCTATCCGCGGGGGTAGGGGGGTAGGGGGCGGGCCGTACGGACGCCCGCGCCCGCGCCCGGGCCCGGCTCCGCCGCGTACCGTCAGCCGCCCGAGGACCCCGAGTCCTCCCGCTTGCCGTGCTTCCCCCGTGTCGCCTGCGTCCCCTGCGCGGGCACCTTCAGCGACTCGGCCGTCAGCCCGGACCCGTCCCCGTCGCCCTGCCCGTTGATCCGCGCCAGCAGTACGTCGCGTGCCGGCGTGTCCTCCGGCTTCAGGAAGCCGATCACGATGTAGAGCACCAGCGACACCGCGAGCGGTACGGAGACCTGGTACTGGAGCGGGACCCCGCCCGACACGTTCCAGTTGATCGGATAGTTGACCAGCCAGAAGGCCAGCAGCCCCATCGACCAGCTGGTGAGCGCGGCCGTCGGGCCCGATCTGCGGAACGTCTTGAGCATCCCGAGCATGAACGGGATCGCGATCGGCCCCATCAGCCCCGCCACCCACTTGATGACGACGGTGATGATGTCCTTGAACGTCGGCGAGTTGACCTGGGTCGCGACGGCCATCGACAGCGCCAGGAAGGTGATGGTCGACAGCCGCGCCGCCAGCAGCCCCGCCCGCGCCGACCAGGTGCGCGCCGCCTTGGAGAGGGTGGGGGCGATATCGCGGGTGAAGACGGCCGCGATGGCGTTCGCGTCGGAGGAGCACATGGCCATCGTGTGCGAGAAGAAGCCGACGATGACCAGGCCCAGCAGCCCGTGCGGCAGCAGCTGTTCGGTCATGAGGGCGTACGCGTCCGACGCGTCGGGCTTCTCCGCCGTCACCAGCAGCGGCGCGCACCACATCGGGAAGAACAGCACCAGCGGCCAGACCAGCCAGAGGACGGCGGAGAGCCGGGCCGAGCGGGTCGCCTCGCGGGCGTTGGCGGTCGCCATGTAGCGCTGCGCCTGGTTCCACATGCCGCCGTTGTACTCGAACGTCTTGATGAAGAGGAACGCGAGCAGGAAGGTGACGGTGTACGGGCCGGCCGTCGGTGACGCGTGCCCGTCCGGGAGCTTGTCCCAGACCGTCCACAGCGCGCTGAACCCGCCCAGCTCGCCCATGACGGCGACGAGCATCGCGATACCGGCGAAGAGCTGGATGATGAACTGCCCGAGTTCGGTGAGGGCGTCGGCCCACAGCCCGCCGATGGTGCAGTAGATACCCGTGATGACACCGGTGATGAGGATGCCCTGGTTGAGGGAGATACCGGTGAAGACGGAGAGCAGGGTGGCGATGGCGGCCCATTTGGCGCCGACGTCCACGATCTTCAGCAGCAGCCCCGACCAGGCGAGGGCCTGCTGTGTTCTCAGGTCGTAGCGGTTCTTGAGGTATTCGAGCGGCGACGCGACGTGTAATCGGGAGCGCAGCCGGTTCAGCCGGGGCGCGAAGAGCTTGGAGCCGATCCCGATACCGATGGCGATGGGCAGGGACCAGGTGACGAACGAGGTGACGCCGAAGGTATAGGCGATGCCCGCGTATCCGGTGAACATCACCGCGCTGTAGCCGGACATGTGGTGCGAGATGCCCGACAGCCACCAGGGCATCCTGCCGCCGGCGGTGAAGAAGTCACTGACATTGTCCACGCGTTTGTGCGACCACAGGCCAATCGCGATCATCACACCGAAGTAGGCGATGAGCACGGTCCAGTCGAGGCTGTTCATATCCCCTCCAGGGGTTCCGCCTTATGAACCATGGAGTGCCGGAGGGATTGAACCGCCTAGTTCTGGGGCGGGTCAAGACATCGCGCAGTCATAGATATGAACAGAGGTCAGGAAGCCGAACGACGGCCGACGGGCTGCCGCGCGGGCGATGCCACCCGGACGCGGGCATGACCGAGCCCCCTCGGCCAGGACGGCGGACCGGTCGAGAGGGCTCTTCAGTGGTGCGTGGTGCGGGGCGCGGGGTGCCGCGCCCGGGTGGCGCTTCGGTCCCGGCCTCAGCCGCGGTCGAAGGCGCCCGTGGTCATCTGCTGCACGAACGCGTTCCACGAGGTGGGCGCGAAGGAGATCGACGGCCCCTCGGGGGCTTTCGAGTCCCGGACGGCAATGGTCTGGACGACGGGGGACTTGACCTCTACGCATGCGCCGTTTCCGCCGGAGTACGAGGACTTCGTCCACGTGTCCGTAGCGCCCTGAAGAATTGCCATGTTCGCTCCGGTTCAGCAAGTGATGTGAAATAGCGCCAACTTCTCGCTGGCATGATCGACGCTACTCGCCCCGGTCCTTGCGCGGGGGCGGCGTTCACTCGTACGGATGGCTAATAGGGGAACGGGCTTACGGAATACTCCAGTTGGAGGGTATAATCCCCTCGCGCCTGTTGACGGAAAATGGATCTGTCCGACTATTTCGGGTGATGCGGCGCGGAAACGACGTGCGAAACGAGTACGAGGCGACGTGCGAAGCCCGTGTGAAACGGTGCGCGAAACGGCGCGGTCCCGGGAGCACGGGGGATCCGTGGTCCCGGGACCGGAATGGGGCCCGTTCGGTGGGCGCCTCAGCGCTCGGTGTAATCCTTGATGATCTTCGAGATGAAATCCCGCGTCTGCTCGACATTCAGCGCCTGGGCGCGCAGGTGCTCGTACATCACGCTGTAGCGCTGCACGTCATTCGCCTTCTCCAGATAGAGATCGCTGGTGACGCCCTCGATGTACACCACGCTGGAGTCCGCCGCGTCCGGGAATTCGAGAATCGCGTAATGCCCGCTGATCCCGGGGTGCGCGCCCATCTCGAAGGGCAGCACCTGCACGGTCACATGCGGGAGTTGCGACTGCTCGACGAGATGCTCCAACTGCTCGCGCATCAGCTGCTTGTTGCCGACCACCCGGCGCAGCGCCGCCTCGTCGACCACGGCCCAGAGCCGGAGCGGATTGTCGGGCGTGTTCACCCGGTCCTGGCGCCGGAGCCGTACCCCGACGCGCTTCTCGACGTCCGGCGCCGGCGCCTCCGGCAGGGCCCCGTTGATCAGCGCCTCGGCGTACGGGCGGGTCTGGAGCAGCCCCGGGACGACCTGGGGCTCGTACACGCGGAGTGACGCCGCGTCCGTCTCCAGACCGATGTAGACGCTGTACGGGATATCGCCGAACGCGTGCCACCAGCCCTGCTGGCGCGAGTCCTTGGCCATTTGCATCAGCGAGTCGACGATCCGGGCGTCCTCGACCTCGTACACCCCGCAGAGGTCGCGCACATCGCGCTGGCTGATGGAGCGGCGGCCGTTCTCCAGCCGACTGATCTTCGACTGGGACACGAGCAGGCGCTCCGCCACCTCTTCGGCGGTCATGCCTTTGAGTTCGCGAAGCCGACGCAACTCCTGGCCCAATCGGCGTCGCCTGACGGTGGGATTGACGTTGGACGCCACGGGAAACTGCACCTCCGGCTGCGTAACTGGTGTAGCTGTACGTATCTACTGCTGAGCAGACTGCCACCAAAGGTCCCAACTGCGCTGGGAAACGGCCACAGAGACGTATGCGCCGGTCTGCGCCCCGGACGCCGCACGCCCTTCCGCGCGCCCTGGCGCCCCCTGCGGGTGCGGGGCGGGTACGGGGCCGACCCCCGGGGTGTCCGCGGGCCCGTGAGACCCGCCTGGGGCCGCCTGAGGCCGCGTGAGCCCGCCTGGGGCCACCCGTCGAGTGAACGCACAACGCGCGGGGTGGCCGAATGGTTTCCGGCCACCCCGCGCGTCTTGTGCGGCTCCCGGACCGGGTCTGGGGACTGCGATACGGCGGACTGCGATACGGCGGACTGCGGTGCTGCGGTTCGAGCGGTTCGTGCGTCCTGCGGTCGTACGGTCCTGCGGTGTGCTGCGGTCGTACGGTCGCGCCGGGACGCACGCGTACGCACCGCTCAGTGCGCCGGCACCCGGTCCATGCCACCGCGCTGCGGCTGCATCGGCACGCCGCCTGGCGGCCTGCCACCCCCCGGAACGCCGACGGCGCCCTGGGCGGGGTTACGGCGTGGCTGAGCGCCCGCGCCGTTCTGGACGTCCATCACGGCGTGTGCCACGAGGCCGCCCATCGGGTCGTGCCGGATCAGATCCCGGAGCCGGGAGCGCGAGGAGCGCCCCTCGTTCCCGGGGTAGAGGTGCTTGCCGAGTCCGACCGCATGGGCCAGCGCGGCGAGCGCCGCGGTCCGCGGGTCCGGCGGAACGCCGGTGCGGATCGCATTGTCCAGCCGGGTCTTGATCTCCCGGCTGATCGCCGTCTCCGTCGCCTGGTAGCGCGTTGTCGGCAGCACCCCGCACATCTGGCCCGCCACGGCATGCACCATGCCGCACCGTTCCAGATGCGAGAGATAGGTCTGGCGAAGTCCCAGTCGGGGCCCGCCAATCCAATGGACGGCCCGGACCGGACTGCCGCGTCTGCGCAGCAGTTCCAGTGCGGAGTCCAGAGTCGGATCTCCGGTCGGCCGTGGCATCACCACGGCGATACGATCCCCATCAGGGGCTATCCGTCCTGCCAGAGCCAGCTCTACTAGCTGTGCTCCGGCCAGGCCGAGGTCGAGCGACTGCGGCTGCGCTGTGGTACCCGTGGCCGGGTCCAGAGCGAGCAACAGAAGCTCCTCCGGAATTGTTCTGCGGCTCCTGCCCATCCATGCCTCCCCGCGTGGATGAATGACAGGGTGACCCCTCTCACAATGGTCTGTCGAGGGTGCCTGGGTGCTTTGTGTGGGAACCGTTATGTATGTCGTTCTCGTCTAGCACGTGGGCCGAGGTCTCAGAGCAGGACACTGATAGATGCTTCGGACAGTGCGGTACGTCGGATGAGACATGAAGGAGACGCGGTGGCGGGCGAGTCCCCCGGTAAGTCGGAGCAGCGGAAGTCATCGGGGGAGTCAGCCCCGGGAGAGCAGGATCCCCGGCTCTCAGTCTTCCGTGAAACGGCGACGGAGAGGAGCGGAACGGCCGAGAAGGCCGAATCCGGTCCTGGCTCCGGATCGGGTTCCGCGGTGTCGGTGATGGTCGCGACCGCAAATCGTACGGAGGAGCCCGAGACGCCCGGCGGGGCCGGCGGGGCCGGCGAGGACTCCGACGAGTCGGACGGCGGGCCGATAGCCAAGGAAGAAGAAGCCGAGGAGCCCAAGCCCAAGGCGGAGGAGCCCAAGGCTGAAGAGGTCGAAGAGGCCAAGGAGCAGGAGGCGGACGCGAAGGCGCCCTCCTGGGCCAAGCCCGCCGCCGTACCGGAGGCAGAGGCCGAACCGGAGGCCGAACCGGAGGCGGACGCCTCACAAACCGCACCCGCCTCACCCGCCTCATCCACCACTTCCGGCGAAGACGCCTCAGGCGCCCCTGAGGCCCCAGAGAGCACCGAAAGCACTCCTGCCCCCGCCAAGGGCTCCGAGGCCGCTGAGGACCCCGCCAAGCCCGCTCCGGACCCCGAAGCGGATGCCGACCGGCCCGCCGCAGAGCCCGAGGGCAAGGCGGACGACAAGACGGACGGCAAGACGGACGCCGAATCCGGCGCCGAATCCAGCGGCGAATCCGTCAGCGAAGCCAGCGACAAGAGCGACAAGCCGGCCGACTCGATCGACCGGCCGACCACCGTTTTCAAGGCCCTGCCGCGCCCCGCCGTCGACCAGCCCACCACCGCGCTCAAGATCCCCCCGAGCCTGCGGGACAAGGCGAAGCCGGAGGCGCACAAGGCCGACGAGCCCAAGCCGGACGAGCCGAAGAGCAGCACGTTCGTCCCCCTGCGCCGCGACGACAAGCCGACCCCGGCCCCGGCCGCCGCCACGAGCACCACCCCCGGCAAGGCGAAGCCCGCCACTCCCGCCCCCGCCGTCACCTCGCCCGTACCGACACCGCCCGCCGCGGCCACCGCCGCGTTCCCCGAGGCCGAGCGCACCCGGCAGCAGCCCATGCCGCCGATGCCGCCGCTCGATCTGCTGGCCGAGCTGACCAACACCCCGGAAACGGCGGCCCGCAAGGCCGTCCGCCGGGTCAAGATCTGGACGCCGCTGGTCGTGCTCGCGGCGATCGTCTTCGTCATCATCCAGGCGGTACGCCCGCTCCCGGCGCCGGAGTTGACGCTCTCGGCGGACGCCGGCTTCACCTTCGACGGGGAGAAGCTCGACATGCCGTACCCCGGCGAGGGGCAGGGCGCCGTCGAGGTCGAAGGTGTCGGCGCCATCGGCACCTTCGGTGAGCAGAAGCCCGCGCCGATCGCGAGTGTCGCCAAGACGATGACGGCCTACGTGATCCTCAAGGAGCACCCGATCAAGGGCGAGCAGGACGGCCCGGACATCAAGGTCGACAAGAAGGCGGGCGAGGAGGCCGACCGGCCGGACGAGTCGGTGGCGCCCATCAAGACGGGCCAGAAGTACACGGAGAAGCAGATGCTGCAACTCCTGATGATTCCCTCGGGGAACAACGCCGCGCGGTTGCTCGCTCGTTGGGACTCCGGTTCCGAGGACGCGTTCGTCGAGAAGATGAACGCCGCCGCCAAGGAACTGGGCATGACGGACACGACGTACACGGACCCCAGTGGCCTGGACGCGGCCACCGTGTCCACGCCCTTGGACCAGATCAAGCTGGCCAGGGCCGTCATGCAGAACGATGTCTTCCGGGCCATCGTCGACATGCCGCAGGCCGACATCCCGGGGATCGGCAAGACGATCTACAACAACAACACGATTCTGCTGGAGCCGGGGGTGGGCGGAATCAAGACCGGTTCGTCGACTCCGGCCGGCGGCAACCTCCTCTGGTCCGCCAATACGGTCATCGATGGCAAGCCGCGCCGGATTCTCGGCGTAGTGATGGGTATGCAGAAGGCCGGCACGCTCGACGAGAAGCTCACGCTCGCCAAGCAGGAGAGCCTGAAGCTGATCCAGGCCGCGCAGGCCGGGGTCCGTTCGGAGACCGTCCTCAAGAAGGGCGATGTCGTCGGTTATGTCGACGACGGGCTCGGCACCCGTACCCCCGTGGTCGCCACCAAGGACCTCAAGGCGGTCGGCTGGGGCGGTTTCAAGGTGAAGGTCGCCCTGGACGAGGGCGGTGAGACCGTTCCGCACTCCGCCGCGGCGGGCACCGTGGTGGGCAGGGTGACCGCGGGCAAGGAGTCCGTTCCGGTGGCGCTCCAGTCCGCGCTGGCAGAGCCCGGATTCGGCGCGAAGCTGACGCGTCTGGGCTGACGGCCCGCGACCGCCTGTGTGCCCGTCGGTGCTTCCGGCGGGCACACAGGCGTTTTCGCGCGAAGGCGCGGGTGCGCAGCGAAGCCGATCAGTGACGGATCGAAATCGATCCGCTCATCCCTCCCACGCGTGCTAGCGTCGCGAAACGGACATCTGCCCGTCGCGGTCCCCGATGCGCCGATCGGGCAACCTTCGGAGGCGGGGCGGCGTCCCTGGGACTGCCGGGGGGCGGCAAGCCGGGCAGACGACGGTGAGACGGGGAGACGGAGAGCCGCAGTGACCACCGCTGAGCCGACGCGCGCCGGCAGCACGTCCGATGCTGTGTCCGATGCCACAATCGACGCCGACGCCGACGCCATGCCCGAGGCCGTGGCCGGCAGCCCGCCCGTCGCTCCGCGAATAGACGTCCCGGCGCCACGGCCCAGCGGCGACACCGGCGACGTACCGCCGAGGGACAGCGACCCGCGTACCGGCATCCGTACCCGCCTCGAACCCCTCCGGCTCCGCGTGCTGCGGCACCCCGTCCTCTTCACCGCCGTCGTCGCCGGCGCCGTCCACGTGCTGTGGTTCTTCTTCTTCGCCAACAGCGGCGGCGACATCGCCGCCCAGGACGCCTGGGCCGAGTTCGTCGGGCGGCACCCGGACTCCGCGTACAACCTCGCCTGGTACGGCGGGATGCACCCCGTCTCGTACAGCGTCGTCTCGCCGTATCTGATGTCCGTCCTCGGTGTCCGGACGACGATGATGATCGTCGGCACCGTCGGCGCCGCCCTCACCGCGCTGATCCTGGTCCGGGTGCGGGCCGTCCGTAATCCGGTGGCGTGCTCGCTCGTCGGGGTCTTCGCGTATCTGTGCAACGCGCTGTCGGGGCGCGTGACGTTCGGGCTCGGTGTGATGTTCGCGGTCGGCGCGGTCGCGGCGGTGTTCTGCTGGCCGTACCGCTGGCGCCGCAAGCGCTGGCTCAAGGGGGTCGCGGCGGCGCCGCTGGCCGCGCTGGCGACGGCGGCGAGCCCGGTGGCCGGGCTCTTCCTCGGTGTCGTGGCCGCCGCGCTCTTCCTCAACAAACGGCGCCCGGGGGCGTACGCGCTGGGGCTCGCGCCCGCGGCCGTCGTGGCGCTCTCGGCGTGGCTGTTCCCGTTCTCGGGGACGCAGCCGATGTCGGTGGGGACGGCGTCGCTGCCGTTCATCTTCTCGGTCGTCACGTTTCTGCTCGTACCGAAGGAGTGGCGTACGGTCCGGGCCGCCGCGGCGGTCTACGGCATCGGTGTGCTGCTCACGTACGTCATCGACTCGCAGATCGGCTCCAACGTCTCGCGGCTCGCGATGATCATCGGCGGGGTGGTGCTGCTCGCGGCCCTCCCGTACGCACGGCCCCGCTCGCGCCGCTGGTACGCGCTGGTCCTCGCCGTCGTCGGGCTCAACTTCTGGATCGGCTTCAAGGGCGTCGACGACATCGTCCGTACGGCGCCCGCCGCCTCGTGGACACGCGAGCTGGCGCCGCTGGTGTACCAGTTGCAGCGGGTGAAGGCGGAGAAGGGCCGGGTCGAGGTCGTCCCCGCCAGCAGCCACCGCGAGGCGTCGGCGCTCGCCCCGTACGTCAATCTGGCCCGCGGCTGGAACCGGCAGGCGGACATGGAGCGCAACCCGCTCTTCTACGACGACACCCTGACCCCCGACAGCTACCGCGCCTGGCTCGACCGCTGGGCCGTGCACTACGTGGTGCTGCCGAAGGGGCGGCCGGACGCGGGCGCGGGGCTGGAGGCGCAGCTGGTGGAGGAGGGGCTGCCGTATCTGGAGCGCCTCTGGGGCGACTCGAACTGGCAGCTCTTCGCGGTGAAGGACCCGATGCCGCTGGCCGACCCGCCGGCCACGGTGGACCGGGCGGGCGCGGGCGAGCTGACGATCCAGGTGCGGTCGGCGGGCCGGGTGCTGATCCGGATCCCGTACTCGCCGTGGCTGGGGCTGGTCGACAGCGACGGCAAGAGTGTGCTGCCGCCGCAGCAGACGGAGACCTCGAAGGCGGACCCGGAGAGCCCGAAGGTCTTCACCAACCCCAACGGCTGCCTGATGAAGGCCGAGGCGAACGGGGACGGCGACGAGTGGACGGAGCTGCTGGCCCCCCGGCCGGGCGTCTACCGACTGGCGGCGCCGTACCGGCTGCCGCGGGGCACGGGGTGCCCGGAGGAGATGCGGTAGCCGGTACGACGACGGGGTGTCAACGCTCCGCCGTCCGGTCACGACCGCATCACCATGGGTCGTGATCACGGAAGAGCGTGACGCCGTTGTGCTGGGCCCGGAACCACTGGCACTTCGGCGGCTCGCCGATTCACTTGGCGGGCGGGGCCGCAAACGGAGCCCTCACGGGCCACCACGCCCTGTCTTGCACCCGCTGCAATGCCACCGAAAGGGAGGTGATGGCAGCTCTCGGCGGCTTGTCAGCCGCAGTGCTCCCAACCGCTCTTCCAGACAACATCTTGGACACCGCCGCCCCACTTGACACAGGTGTTGGCCGCAGACACGTACACAGGTCCTGCGAACTTGGTGTACCCACCGAAATCTTTGATCTCGCTCCCGCCGGACTTCTGGATGGAGGCGCCCATCCACATCGCTGCGCCGGTCGACGAATCCAAGATCGTGGTGACGCAGTTGTACCCGTTGCTGCTGTTGTAGGTCAGGTAGATGACCGCAGGGCCCAGGTCTTTGGAGTTGATGACTTTATATCCGGAGCCGCACACCGCGCCGGGGGTCGTTGCCGCAGCTGCGGCGGGGCCAGCCGTCGAGAGCAGCCAGGCTGCAGCGACGACGGTCACCACGGCGGCGGGCTTCAACTTGTTGGAACGGAGCACAGTGCCTTCTCTCTTCACATGCATGATCATTTCATGAAGATCATTTGCTCTCCCGGTGAAGGTGTCAAGGGCGTTATGTAGCCAAGAGCGAACGGATGTTGACGGGGCGTGAGTGGACCGGGCCGGGGCTCAGCCGATCGGGAACGCCACGTCGCAGACCTCGTCCGTGGCCGAGGCCGCGTCCCAGTCGGCGAAGTAGATCTCGCGGCACGGGCCGGTGATGGTCAGGCCCTGCCGGTCGATCCACTTCTCGACCGCCTCGAAGGCGGAGAGGATCTGCGGGTGCGCGACCTGCGCCTTGGTGATGCGGACGTAGGCCAGGCGCTGCGCGGGCTCGGTGCGTACGGTGGCGCCCGGGACGGCCGCCGTGCCGTTCGCCGCGACGGCCGCCGTGTCGTCCGCCGCGCTCTTCGCGACCGGTACGCACGCCTCGGCCGGGCCGTCGCTGTCCGGGCCGACCTCCGCGTGGTACGCGACGTACGGCACGCCCGTCACGCCCCCGTACGCGGCGGCGGCTTCGGTGAGGCGGCCGATGGCGGCCGGGATCCAGCGGGGCAGTTCGTCGGAGAGCAGCTGGCGGCGCTCGGCCAGCACGGTCCGCTCGGGCACGTCGATGGTCCTGATCTCGTACATGTGGCTACTCCTGCCGGAGAGTCGGTCACGGATATGGGTGGCGAGCACGCGCCGGACCGCGTGGCGTTCCTCGACGTCCGTCCAGTACGCTTCCAGCGCGTCGGCGGCCCGGTCACCGGGCAGCGCGACGACCTCGGCGATGCGCGCCAGCGGCATGTCGAGCTGCCGCAGGAGCGCCACCAGCCGGGCCTGTTCGACCTGGTCGGGGCGGTACCAGCGGTAGCCGGTGGCGGGGTCGACCCGCGCGGGGGCGAGCAGACCGAGCCGGTCGTACAGCCGCAGTGCCTTCGGCGAGAGGCGTGAACGGGCCGAGAAGTCACCGATCGTGAGCAGTTCCACGAGGTCCCATCCTCCGTCATCGGGCCGCTGTCGGCCCGATGGGGAGAGCGTGCGCCTTGCCCCTGGGACAAGGTCAAACACCGGAGCGTACGTACGAACGAAGCGCGTCCGCGCGACAGGAGGCGGGACCACGGGCAGGACCGAGGTTGAGTTCAATGGCGGGGCCAAGGTCAAAAGAGAGAAAGGTCAAACCGTCAATCATCCATTTTTGCTTTCGGGTTACGGCGCGATCCCTCATAGTGATGCGATATGAGGTGTGAACGGTGCGGGAGTGACCGGGGAGAATCGCGGCCCGGCACGGAGTGCCAGGTGTGCGGCGCCGGGGGCTCGGAGCCCTGGAACGATGCCGCCGACACCCGGCCCTGGTCCGACGCCGGTGCCACGCAGGCGGCCTGGACCGGCCTTGAGGCGCGCTCGACGCCGATTCCCGGTATGACGATGCCGAGGACGGCCGCCGCGGCGGCAAGCGTCGCGCCCGGCCCCAGGCGGCACGAGATACCCGATGAGATGCCGGGCCAGCCCCTGGGCCGGGCCTTCGACGAGCTGGCGGAGTCGTCGCGGCTGGGCGAACAGGGCGTCCCCGGGGCGGAGTCGGAGAGCGGCGGGAACCGCGAACGCGGCGGCAACGGGCGGGGCGTCCGGCGGCGGTCGAAGCGCGACGCCTCGCGCGAGCGCGCGCGCGACCGCGAGCGGGCGCTCGCGGCGAGCGAGGAGGCGGGCGTCTTCTCGGAGTTCTCGCCGGACTTCCCGCCGGGGAGCATGTACAGCCGGGGCCGCTCGCGCAAGCGCGTACTGATCACCGTCGCCGTGCTGGCCCTCGGCTGCCTGGGCGTCACGGTCGCCGTGGTCAACAGCTCCGGCGGCGGCAACGGCCCGGTGGCCGGCACCGCCAACCCGCAGCTGCCCGGCGCCGATACGCCCCAGCTGCCGGGCCTGGGAGGCGGCGGCATCGACCCCGGCGTCGTCCCCGGTGACGGCGACGGTGTGGGTGACGGTGTCGGCGACGGTACGGGCAACGGCGCGGACCCGGGCGCCGGCATGGGGACGAACGCGGGCGACCCGTCCGGCGACGCCTCGGCCGAACCGGGCCCGGGCGCGGGCGTCGGCTCGGAGGCGGGCTCGGCGGCGCCCGGCGGGGCGGGGGCAGCCGCGTACGAGGAGTGGGCCGGTCCCGGATGCAGTACGGGCCACTACCGCGAGCACGGCCGGGTCGAGAACGGCGACGCGGCCTGGTACACGGTGAAGTCCGGCGGATACAAGGGCAGTTACTGCGACGGCAGATTCTCCGCCGTACCGATGTCCGGTCGGCAGGACCAGGACTCCGGCTCCACCGCGACCTGGTCCTGGACGCTCGACAAGGCGTACGAGAGGTGCGCCGTCGCCGTGTACGTACCGGACAGCGGCCGGGCCCGCGATGTGGCCGGCAACCCGACCGTCTACAGCGTGCTCAAGGACCCGGCGAACAGTGCCACAGGCTACGACGGCTTCGCCGTGGTCCAGACGAAGCACCGCGGCAGTCTGGTGCGGGTGGGCAGCTACCCGGCAAAGGGCCGGACATTCGCGGTCCAAATGGTGGACCGGGGGCTGGACTTCGGCAGCGAGGAACGCACGGGCGCGCACCACGCGGCGGCCCAGATGAAGATCAACTGCACCTAGTGGAAAGCTCGACCGGCGGCGCGGATACCTGAGAATCAGCGGCCCGGAAAGCGGATGCCCGGAAAAGCGAAAGTCCAGAAAAGCAGAAGTCGGACAAGTGAAGCGCGACGAACTGAACCGTGAGCTGGCCGGCCTGCGCCGCGCGCGGATCGGTGACCGTCGCGCTCCGCACAAGCCCCTGCTGCTGCTCTGGCTGCTGGGCCGCTTCGCCGCCTCGGGCGGTACGCCGGGCGGTACGGCCGTCACGTACGACGAGGCGGAGGAGCCGGTCAGCCGGCTGATCAACGACTTCGGCCCGGCCGTGACAAGCCCCGCGCGGGCCCGGGAGCGGGCGGCGATGCCCTTCGTCCACCTGGAGCGCTCCCTGTGGGACCTGCGGGACGCGACGGGGCAGGCGATCGGCACGGACGCGCCGGAGCGGGGCGGCCAGCTCCGGGCGCGCGGTGCGCACGGCCGGCTCCGCCCGGAGGTCGAGGCGCTGGTGGCGGACCCCGCCGTACTGGCCGCTGCCGCCCGGCAACTGCTCGAACAGCACTTCACCCCGGCGCTGGAGGCGCTCGTCCGCGACGCGGCGGGCCTGGACCTGCCGGGGCTGGACGAGGAGATGTACGCAGCTGTACCGCCGCTGTCCGACCCGTCCGGCAGGTCCGCTCCGTCCGGCCTGTCCGGCCTGTCCCGTCCGGCGCGACGGGCGCGGCGGGCGGGCTTCGCCGAGGAGGTGCTCCACGCGTACGCCTACGCCTGTGCCTTCTGCGGCTTCGACGGCGCGCTGGGCCGTCACCCGGTCGGACTTGAGGCCGCGCATGTCCGCTGGCACAGCCAGGACGGCCCGGACGCCGTCGACAACGGGCTGGCCCTCTGCTCCCTGCACCACACACTCCTCGACCTGGGCGTCCTGGGCCTGGTCCCCGGCCCGTCCGCCGGACCGCGGATCCAGGTGTCGCGGCTGTACGTCACGAGGAGCGAGGCGGGCCGCGCGGTGGACGCCCTGCACGGCCGCCCTGTCGCGCCGACCCGGCCGGGACATCCGCCCGTATCGAAGGAGTTCGTGGTCTGGCACGGGCGGCAGGTCTTCAAGCGGCCGGGCGCGGCGGTGATGTGAGCCGGGCGGCGTGAGCCGTATGGTACGGACCTGCTGTCACTGTCACTGTCACCTGTCACGTCCGGTCGAGGACGCCGGTCTCCCAGGCCCAGGCGGCGATCTCCACGCGGTTGCGGGCGGGCAGTTTGGTCTGCACGTTGCCGAGATGGGTCTTCACCGTGCCGATGGAGATGGAGAGTTCGGCGGCGATCTCCGCGTTGGTCAGCCCCCGGGCGACGAGGCGTACCAGCTCCAGCTCGCGGGCCGACAGCGGGCTCTGCGCCCGCCGGGCATCGGTCGCGGGGCGGTGCAGGCCGCGCAGCAGCCGTACGGTGATGGAGGGGCTGACCAGCGCCTCGCCGGAGGCCGCGGCGCGGATCGCCTCGACGAGCAGGGCGGGGCCCGAGTCCTTGATCAGGAATCCGGCGGCGCCGTCGCGGAGGGCGCGGTGGACGTACTCGTCGTCGTCGAAGGTGGTGGCGACGACGACCTTCGGCGGGTTGACGGCGCCGGGCCGGTTGATACGGCGGAGCGCTTCGAGGCCGTCGAGGCGGGGCATGCGGATGTCCATCAGGACGACGTCGGGGCGGTGCAGGCGGGCTAGTTCGACGGCCTCCAGCCCGTCGGCGGCCTCGGCGACGACCTCGATGTCGTCCTCGGCGGCGAGGATCATCGAGAATCCGGCGCGGACCATGGCCTGGTCGTCGGCGATCAGTACGCGAATGGTCATCGGGCGGCTCCGGTGGGTCAGTGGGAGGGGACTGAAGAAGAGGAGAGGACAGGCAGGACGGCTTCGACACCCCAGCCGCCGCCCGTGACCGGGCCCGCCTGGATACGGCCGCCGATCAGACCGACGCGCTCGGCCAGCCCGCGCAGACCGAAACCGCCGCCGCTGCCGCCCACGCCGCCGACGACGGTGTGACGCGGCCGGCCGTTGTCGGTGACGCGTACGGTGAGAATGTCGCTGCCGCTACCGCCGCCGGTTCCCGTTTCTGCGGCCGTGGACCGGGCCACGCGTACGGTCACTTCCGTACAACCGTGGGCGTGCTTACGGATGTTGGTCAGGGCCTCCATCACCACCCGGTGCGCGGTGGTGGTCACCTCCACCGGCAGATCGCCGAACGTGCCCTCCCGGTCGAGCCGGGCCCGTGCGCCGCCGACCCCGGCGAACCCCTCGACCAGCGCGTCGATCTCGTCGATCCCGGCCAGGGGCGCCAGCGCCGGCTGCCCCTCGGTGTCGCGCAGCATGCCGACCATGTGCCGCATGGAGGTCAGCGCCTCCGTGCCGGCCCGCTCGATCCGTTCCAGCGACGGGGGGATCAGCTCCGGCCGCCGCTCCGCGACGGCGAGGGCGCCCTGCGCCTGTACGACGATGCCGGTCACGTGGTGGGCGACGAAGTCGTGCAGGTCGCGGGCGAACTCGGTGCGCTGCTCCAGGCGCAGCGTCGACGCCTGGCGCCGCTGTTCCGTCATGACCAGCCGCCAGGTGACACCGATACCGAGGACGGCCGTCGAGCCGAAGGCGAACATCGTGACCATGGTGATCATCCGGTCGCCGCCCAGGCCGAGCGCCAGCGGCCGGAGCATGATCGCCGTCCACAGCAGGGGAGGGGCGATCCATCCCGTCCACTCCCGTCGTGCCCGTACGGGAACGACCAGCAACAGCCAGAGCAGCGCGGCTGGTTCGGCGAGTCCGTACGGGCTGTGGAAGTAGGGGAAGCCGGGGGAGACACGGTCAAGGGCGTACATGGCGAGGGTGAAGCCCAGCGACGCCGCCCCGACCGCGCAGGCGACCGCGGGGAGCGCCCGGGCGCCGAGCCACGGGGACACGACGACGACCGCCCCGGCGGCCAGGACGAGGGACAGCTTGATGAGGTCGGCGTCGTACGGACCGAACCGCGCGGTCCGGTAGTCGTACACCAGAGCCGTCCCCACCACGGCCAGCCAGAGCAGCCATCCGCCCCGGGCCAGCAGGAGCCCCGTGCGGGTCCAGCGGAGGACGGGGCCGTTCGGCGGCTGCGCTCGCGGCTGGGCTCGGGCTCGGCCGAAAGTCGTAGAGGAGCGCGAGGGATCTGTCTTTCGCCGGATCCGTAGCGCTCGGCGCGCGGGCAGAGTCGTCTCTGTCGGGCGGACCCCGGTTCCGTTCTCCATCACACGCAGGAGCATGACATGAGCGCTCTCCCCCCTTCGGGCCACCCGATCCATCCACCGGAGAGAAACGAGTGGGACGGACGGGCTGAGTGGGACGGGCGGACCGAGTGGGCCGCCGCGCCGACGACGCGGCCCCGGTGGAGTGAACCGGCCGTGGAGGCATACGGGTTGGGAATGGAGTACCGGCGCGGCTGGGCGCTGCGGGACTGCTCCTTCCGGCTTCCGGCCGGGCGGATCTGCGGGCTCGTGGGCCCCAACGGCGCCGGGAAGAGCACCCTGATGAGCCTTGTGACCGGTATGGCGCGGCCGACCGCCGGGCGGCTGCGGGTGTTCGGCGCGGAGGCGCACTCGCCGGACGGCAGTCTACGGACCGCCTTCCTGTCGCAGGACAAGCCGCTGTTCCGGCGCTTCACCGTGGCGGAGACGCTGCTCATGGGCGCCCGGCTGAACCCGAGTTGGGACCGGGCGACGGCGGAGGCCATCGTCCGGGCCGGCAACGTACCCCTCACCGCACGGGTCGGCACCCTCTCCGGCGGCCAGCGCACCCGTGTCGCCTTCGCCCTGGCCTTCGGCAAGCGCCCCGACCTGCTGGTTCTCGACGAGCCGATGGCCGATCTCGATCCGCTGGTACGGAAGGAGCTGACGCTGGCCCTGGCCGCGGAGGCCGCCGCGCACGGCACCACGGTGCTGATCTCCTCCCACATGCTCTCCGAACTGGAGGACCTGTGCGACTACTTGCTCGTCATCGCGGACGGTTCCCTGCGACTGGCCGGCGACGCGCACGAGCTGCTCGCCGCGCACACGCTGATCGACGGCGGCCCGGCGGACGTCCCGGCGGCGGTCGGCGGCCACCGCGTGGTCGAGACCAGCGGGGCGGCGGGCCGCGCGGTCACTCTCGTACGGCTGGAGGGCCCGCCACCCGTACCCCCGGCCTCCCGGGCGGGCCGGACGCCGGGACTGGAGGACCTGCTCCTCGGCTATCTGCGCTCACCGGAGGCGCCGCCGCTGATCTGCCCCAGCGCGCGGGTGGGCGACATAGCCGACGCCATTGCCAACAACCCGACGACCAAGGACGCGGCCGCATGAGCACCGACACCAGGCAGGGCGGCCAGAACCAGCAGCCCACCGGAACCAAGGGCCCCACCAGAAATACCGGCCCCACCGGAACCGTCCCGACCGCCGTCCAGCGGGGCCCGGCCCGGCTCGCCGGCATGCTGTGGCTCGTCTGGCGCCAGCACCGGGCCGCGTTCCTGACCCTGATCGCCGTGACCGCCGTCGCGGTGGGCCTGATGGCGTACCTGCGCGCGGACCTGATGGGCTTCCTGGCCAGCGAGAACACCTCGGCCCCGACCCCCGACCAGACGGACTCCTTCGAGTCGCACGCCCAACGCATGTGGAGTGTCGGCGAGTACCTCGGCTACCTGCCGCTCCTGATCGGCGTCTTCATCGGCGCCCCGCTCTTCGCCGGCGACCTGGAGACGGGCACCGCCCGGCTGGTCACGGCGCAGTCCGTCAGCCGTACGCGCTGGATCGTCACGAAGCTCGCGCTGACCGGGGTCGTGGTCGCCGCGCTGACCGCGCTGCTGTCGGCCGTATTCGGCTGGTGGTGGCGGCCCGTGAGCCACCGCGACACGATGAGCTTCACCAGCGGCACCTTCTTCGACAACACGGGCATCGTCCCGGTGGCCCTGGCACTGCTGGCCTTCTCCGTGGGCGCGGCGGCGGGCCTGGTGCTGCGCCGCACCCTGGTGTCGATGGTGGCCACCCTGGGCATCGTCGCCGCCCTCCAGGTGGTGTGGTCCCGCTTCCGCCTGGACCTCGGAACCATCCTCACCGCCGAGTCCCGCGGCACCGCCGGCCAGGAACTCCCGGACCCCAAACTACCCTCGGGCGCCGTGGAGACGGGCGAGGGCACAGGCTTCCTCACCGGCTCCGGCGAGCGCCTGGACTGGATGACCTGCCTCAGCGAAACCGAGGACACCGCCCGCACCGCCTGCCTCCAGGCCAAGGACATCGTCGGCCTCTGGAAGGACTACCTGCCGATCTCCCAGATGCCCACCATGCAGTACCTGGGCGCCGCCATCATCCTGACCCTCACCGCGGCCCTGACCACATGCATCCTCCTACGAGGCCGCAAACAACCGCTGTAACCCCCACACGAGCCCTGAACCCAGAACCCCCACAGCCCACAAGAACGCAGAAGCCTTTCCGCCCATACCCGCGGAAAGGCTTCTGACCTGCAACTTCACCGTGTGCCCCCGGCAGGATTCGAACCTGCGACACCCGCTTTAGGAGAGCGGTGCTCTATCCCCTGAGCTACGAAGGCGGGGCTTGCGTGGAGCGTGGAGGAATACTCTGGGTGATATTCCGTCTCGCTTGAGCAAGGTCCCGGGCTGCCGCTGAGGTCAGCCCAGGACAGCGTAGCGGATGGGGTGGGGTGGTGTTGCGGTGGTTGGTGGTTCGGCCGGCTCGGCCTTGGCCGGGTACGTGACTGCGGGATGAACGGCTTCGTCTGCTGGACCTGTTCGCGCAGGAGGTCACCATACGCAGGGGAGTTCCACGTCGATCACCGTCGGGCCTCCCGCCGGGCTTGTCACCGTGACCGTTCCGTCGAGTGCGGCGACCCGGCGGCGCATGCCGACCAGGCCGGAGCCGGCCGTCTCGTCGGCGCCGCCGCGGCCCTCGTCGCGGACCATGACCACCAGGCCGGTACGGGTGCCGGCCAGCCATACCTCGGCGGTCGCGGAGCCGCTGTACTTGGCCGCGTTCGTCAGTGCCTCGGCCACGACGAAGTACGCCGCCGCCTCGACCGCCGCCGGGACGCGGGCGCCGCTCTCGGCGCCGTCCTCCAGGCCCTGGACCCGTACGGTGACATCCAGACCGCTGCTCGCGGCCAGGGCCCGTACCGCGCCGGCGAGGCCGCGGTCGGTGAGGATCGGCGGGTGGATGCCGCGTACGACGTGGCGCAGCTCGGTCAGTGCCTCCTCGGCCTGGTGCTGCGCGTCGTCCAGCAGCCGGCGCGCGCCGTCCGGGTCGCGGTCGTACGCGCGTTTCGCCAGCCCGATGCGCATGGACAGCGATACCAGCCTGGCCTGCGTACCGTCGTGCAAGTCCCTTTCGATACGGCGCAGTTCGGCGCCGTGCGCGGCGATCGCGCCGGCCCGGGTGGCGGTCAGCTCCTCGACGCGTTCGGCGAGCAGCGCGCTCGGCGAGGGCTTGAGCAGGGTGGTCGACCACGCGGCGTCGAGGTCCGCGAGCCGGCTGATCAGCGGCAGGACGACCGCCTTCCGGCGCAGCAGTCCGCACAGCACGCCGTCGACCAGCAGCCCCGCCAGCCACAGAGGCACCGCCAGCAACAGCAGCAGACCGTAGACGTAGTAGGCGGCCATCCACCGCAGATCCTTGCGCGTACCGGGGTCGCGGACCGCCGTGCGCAGCCGCTCCCGGAGCGGACCCGTCAGGGGCGCGTACGCCTCGGGGATCTTCTTCCCCGTCCACGCCTCCACCTGGGTCCGCTTCGCGCCCGCCACCCGGCGCACCAGGAGCACCGCCTCGGGCAGCAGCCCGGCACCCACCACCAGCAGGGTGCCGGCGGCCGAGAACAGCAGCACGGTGACGAACAGGTACGAGAAGAAGCCCAGGGCCGTGGCTCCCGCGAGCTGCACTGTGGCCCGAGCCGCCTGTCGCACTGTGTTTCGCATGCTGATCAGGCTAATTCCTCGCTTCACCCGGGGGCGGGAGAGCGGGCACCCGGTTCGGGGTGTAGCCCGCTACACCATGGGTTCGGGAGTGACACTCCTCGTACCGGCGGGCGGGTGACGGCACCGTTGAACGCAGTTGATCCGCGAGGTTCACCGTTCATCGTGCCGGAAGGAAATCCCATGAAGTCGCACCGGGCCACGGCCACCCCGGCAGCCCCGGCCGCAGCTCTGGCCGCAGCCTCGGCAGCCCCGGCCGCGCCCGGTCCGTTCGCTTCCTTCGCCCGGTTCGTACTGTTCGGTGGCGGCGTCGGTGTCGCCTCCAGCTTCGCCGTCTCCCCGCTCGCCGCGCTGATGCCCTGGGCGGTCGCGAACGCGCTGATCACGGTCGCCTCCACCGTCCTGTGCACGGAACTCCACGCCCGCTTCACCTTCGGGGCCGGGCGCCGTGCCGGATGGCGGCAGCACCTTCAGTCGGCGGGATCGGCCTCGGCCGCGTACGGGGTGACCACCGTCGCGATGCTCATCCTGCACCTGATGCAGCCGTCGGCCGGAACGCTGCGCGAGCAGGCCGTCTACCTCGGCGCCTCCGGGCTCGCGGGCATCGGACGCTTTCTGGTGCTGCGGCTGTACGTGTTCGCCGTCGGCCGGAGCCAGGCCCCGGCGGACGGTGAGAGGGCGGTTCCGTCCATCCCGGTTCAGCGAGGTGTCCCTGTCCGATCGGCCATGGCTACGGCTGTGGCTACGGCCACCGCTTGGCAGGTCCCCTTGCGGGGCGTACGGGTGAACTCCAGGCCGGTCTCCCGGTCCGGTCGGGCCTCGCAGGGGAACCCGAAGGCGACGGCCGGGTCGCGCCCGTGGAGGTCGACCACGGATTCCACGAGGTCCGCGAAGTCGCCCACAGTCAGGCGGCCTTGGCGCCAGGCGCCCGCCCAGGTGATCGGCACGATGAGCCCGGCCGGCGCCACCACAGCGCGGGTATGACGTAGAGCAGCCTCACATTCGTCCGGGGAGCATCGGGCAGGAGGCCCGCGTGGTCTCCTCGTACGCCCCGACGCTGCGCGCCCCCGCTCGCGCTCCGGGCCCGGGCGCCGGGCGCGCCGCCCGCTTTCTGCTGTTCTCGGTCCCCGAAGCGCCCGGGACGCCGCCGCCGCCCGGCGCTGACGCCGAGGCCGGCCTGCTGCCCCGGATACTGCCCGACGCGCTCCTCCTGTACGGGGTACGGGCGAGCCGGGACGCCGTGTCCCAGGCCAGGGACCGACACCCCTGCCACGCCCTTGCCGTGGGCGGCCCATGTCCACATCGGACCGTGAACGCCCTTACCTGATAGGCCCGTTGTTGCTCTATCGGCCCGTCCGTCCTCGCCTCTCGACCCCGCCACGGAGCGGCTGATCCTCGCGGTGTACTACGGCGGCAGCCGAGGAGGCGGCGCGCTACCTGAGGCCGGTTGCGGAGATCGGGAACCCAGGGGCCTGCCAGGCACCTGACGAGTTACGTTTCCGCCGCACCCACGCCGTCCCTACGGCTGGAACCCGGCCCCCGTACGCCCAACCCCGTACCCCCAACTGCCGCCGCCCGAGCCCCGGTGTGGGGGAGACCTCCCCTGCGGCGGGCCCAACTCGGCCTCCTCCGCAGGCGAGTGGCTGGACCAGGAGCTGCTGTTCCACTTCGACGACCTCATCCACCCCCACGGGCACCGCCACTCCCAAGGGCACCGCCACCACCGCCGATGCCTGCCGTGGCCGCCCTCAAGCCGCTGGGGGAGCCGGCCGGCCGCCCGGTGTCCCCGCCCGCTGACACCCGTAAGCCCGGCGGCGAGTCAAGTGCTCGCCGCCGGGCCTGGGGCTCGCCGTTCCCCGTCCCCACGGGTTCGGCGAGTGCGGGGCCGATACCGCCATGGTGGCCCCGGTCTGGGTGGTCAGTTGGTTACTGAGGTGGTCAGTCGGTCAGTGGGTCAGGGTGAGCGTGCGCTCAGGGTTGTCGTGGTCGTTGCCCCGACCCTGTCCGTCGCCCTGGTCGGTGGGGGCGGGGTGCTTGCGGGTGATTGCCTCGCCCTCGACGTCGATGCTGGGCAGGAGCCGGTCGAGCCAGCGCGGCAGGTGCCAGGCGCGGTCGCCGAGGAGGGCGAGTACGGCCGGGACGATGGCCATGCGGACCACGAAGGCGTCGAAGAGGACGGCGATGGCGAGACCGAAGCCGATCATCTTGATCATGGACTCGCTGGCGCCGATGAATCCGGAGAAGACCGCCACCATGATCAGTCCGGCGGCGACGACCACCCGGCCGCTGGTGCGGAACCCGGAGACGATCGCCTCCGCGGGCCGCTCGCCGTGCACGTACGCCTCGCGGATACGGGAGACGAGGAAGACCTCGTAGTCCATGGCCAGTCCGAAGACGATCCCGACGAGGAAGATCGGCATCATGCTCATGATCGGGCCGGTCTGTTCGACACCGAGGAGGCTCGCGCCGTGGCCGTTCTGGAAGACGGTGACGACCACGCCCAGGGCCGCCAGGACGGAGAGCAGATAGCCCACCGCCGCCTTCAGCGGGACGAGGATCGAGCGGAAGACCAGCATGAGCAGCACGATCGCGAGTCCGACGACGACGATCAGATACGGGATCAGGGCGTCCTGGAACTTCTTCGCGACGTCGATGTTCATCGCCGTGCTGCCCGTGACCTCGTACGTCGCGCCGGCCTCGGCCTCGATGCCGCCGCGTTCGGCGCGGATGGACTTGACCAGGTCGATGGTCCTGGAGTCGGTGGGGCTGGTGGACGGGGTCGCGGAGATGATCGCCGTGTCACCGGCCGGGTTGAACTGCGCCGGCGATACGGAGACGATCCCGCTCGTTCCGGCGATGCGCTTGCCGACCGTGGCGGCGGCGGCCTTGGGGTCGTCCGCTCCCTTGGCGTCGACGACGATCACCAGCGGGCCGTTGAAGCCGGGCCCGAAGCCGTCGGCCAGCGCGTCGTAGGCACGGCGTTCGGTGGTGGAGGTGGGCTTGGCCTCGTCGCCCGGCATCCCGAGCTGGAGGTCGGCGGCCGGGACGGCGAGGGCGCCGAGGCCCACGACGCCGAGGATGAGGATGGGCAGGGGGCGGCGTACGACCAGGCTCGCCCAGCGGCTGCTGGCGTTCTTGACGTTGCCCGCGCTGTCGGTCTTCGTACGGCGGGGCTTCTTGCCCTTGCGGACCCGGCGGGAGAGCACGGCGTTGGGCCAGAAGCCGAGGAGCGCGGGGACCAGGGTGAGGCAGATGACGACGGAGACGAGAACGGCTCCGGCGGCGGTGAGGCCCATCTTGGTGAGCATGGGGATACCGACGACGGCCAGGCCGGCCAGCGCGATGACGACGGTCAGACCGGCGAAGACGACGGCGGATCCGGCCGTACCGACGGCCATGCCCACGGCTTCCCTCGGCGCGCGGCCCTTGGCGCGTTCCTCGCGGTAGCGGGAGACGACGAAGAGGGCGTAGTCGATGCCGCAGGCGAGGCCGAGCATCGAGGCGAGGGTGCCGCTGGTGAGGGAGAGCCCGAAGGTGGTGCCGAGGGCGATAATGGCGGTCATGCTGACGGCGACACCGATGACGGCGGTGAGCAGCGGCAGCCCGGCCGCGGCCATGGACCCGAAGGTGATCAGCAGGACCACCGCCGCGATCGCGATACCGATGGCCTCGGCGGAGCCGCCCGCGGCGGGCTGGGTCGCCAGGGCGTCCCCGCCTGTCTCGACCGTCAGACCCGCGTCCCGGGCCTGTTCGACGGCGCGTTCCAGATGCTCCTTGCCGGCGTCCGTCAGGTCGTCGGCGGCGGTCTTGAAGGAGACGGTGGCGTACGCGGTGGTGCCGTCCTCGCTGACCGCCTTCGCCTGGAAGGGGTTGACGGCTCCGGCGACCTGCGGGCCGTCCGCGGCGTCCTTGACCAGGTCGTTGATGACCGCCTTGTTCTTCGCGGCGGTGACCTTCTCCCCGTTCGGCGCGATGAACACGATCCGGGCGCTCGCCCCGTCCGCCCCCGATCCGGGGAAGCGCTCGTCGAGGAGGTCGAACGCCTTCTGCGACTCGATCCCCGGCATCGCGAACCCGTCGTCGGGCGCTTCGGACGCCTGGGTCGCCGCGAAACCGACGGCCCCCAGAACGGCCACCCACAGCAGGGTGACGAACCATCGCCACCGGAAAGCGATACGGCCTACGTGATACAGGACAGTAGCCATGGCGGTCAGGAGCCTCCACATCGGCGGAACAAGAACGGGGAAGGACAGCAACGGGGAAAGACAGCGCAGAAGAAGTCGGGGAGGCGCGTTCCGTCCGCCTCGGTCCAGGACCGGGGACGCCGTGCCTCACTGGTCTCTACGATCCCGTTCCGCGCGCTCCGCCACGAGGGACCACCCTCCCGAACCCGGGGTGTAGCCCAGCTCCGACGCGGGGTGTAGCCAGCTACACCCCGGGACGCCAGAGGTGACGACAGAAGCGGGTGAACCCCGTCTGATACGCGACCACGACGAGCTGCGCCCGGTCGCGCGCGCCCAGCTTGGTCATGATGCGGTTGACGTGCGTCTTCGCGGTGTGCGGCGATACGTACAGCCGCCGCGCGATGTCGTCGTTGGACAGCCCGCCGGCGACCAGCCCGAGCACCTCGCGCTCCCGCTTGGTGAGCCGGTCCATGCCGGGGTGCGCCGGGCGCGCCACCGCGGACAGGAAACCCCCGGTCGCACGGGCGCGTTCCCGCATACCCGTCAGCCCCAGCCCGAGCCCGGTGCCGCCGGCAGGCGCCGGTCCGGCGCGCATCGCGTTGCGGACGGTGATGTCCAACGCGCCCGGACCGTACGCCGGCAGCAGCCGTACCTCGTGGTCCCGGCCGTGCTTGTGCGCGTTGGTGAGGCCCTCCTGGATGATCCGGTACGCGGCCGGATCCGTGGCGGGCGGCAGTGGGCGGGGCCGCCCGGCCGTCCGCTGCCGGATGGCCAGACCGGCCGAGGTGAACGATTCGAGCAGCTGGCCCAGCCGGGACAGACCGGGGAGGGGCTCGGTCGGCATGGCCTCGTCGCCGGAGCCGGTCCGGCGCGGTACGCCTCTCGGGGGCCCCTCGGGCGTCGCCTCACCGTGGACACCCGCCGTACCGCGATCGCGGTACGTTCCGGGGCCCGCTCCGCGCCGGTCAGACCTGGCCGGGGGCGGTGGGGTCGACAGCCGCCGGGTGGACGGCCGCGTCGGCCAGGGCCGCGACCCGCTCGGCGGGGACCGGCGTTCCGGGCGTCTTCACGTACCAGCCGTACATCTCCTCCTGGCTCAGCCCCGTGGCGGGCTTCGCGGTGAAGTACGGGTCGACGTGGACCGGGGTGCCCGGCCGGCTGCGCCAGCTGTCGGCGAGGGTGCCGATGTCGACCGAGTCGTAGCCGAGGACGTCCAGCAGCGCCGCCGCCTCCGCCTTGGCCGTGGCATCGTCACCCGCGATCGGCAGGGCGCTGCGGTCGGCGGCACCGGCGGGCCGGGCGAGGGTGAACAGCCGTACGAAGTCGATGTTGTTGAACGCCTTGACCACCTTCGCCCCGGCGAGGTGCCGCTGCACCAGCACGCTGGAGGCCGGGGCGGCCGGGCCGGCCTCGTCCAGCGCGGCGATGGGGCCGAAGCGGTCCGGGTAGTAGTTCATCGTGTCGATCACGGTCTTACCGGCCAGGGCGGCGGCCGGAAGCCTGTCGTAGGCGCTCAGCGGGACGGTCGCCACCACCAGGTCGCCGGCTTCGGCGGCCTCGGCGGGGGTGGCCGCGCGGGCCCGCGGGCCGAGTTCGGTGACGAGGTCCGCGAGGGTCTCGGGGCCGCGGGAGTTGCTCAGGACGACGTCCAGTCCGGCGGCGACGGCGAGCCGGGCCAGCGCGCTGCCGATGTTGCCGGCGCCGATGAGTCCGAGGGTCTTGGTCATGGCTTCATGCCTCCATTGCGATGGTGCCGATGACACCGACGGCGTACTGCGTCAGTGCTTCAGTAATGACTCAATGACGATAACTGAAACTCAGTGTCATACTGGCTACTGTAGCTCACGTATGCGAGCCGGATCCGGGTGAGAGGTAGGATGCGCGAGGTGAACGCTGGACCGCGTACGAGAACGAGAGACATCGCACGGGCCGCCGTGCGGTCGGAGCTGGCGCAGGTCGCCTACGACCTGATCCGCCGCGAGGGCTTCGACAAGGTGACCGTCAGTGATCTGGCCGCGGCGGCGGGAGTGTCCCGCAGCACCTTCCTGCGGTACTTCGGTACGAAGGAGGACGCCGTCCTCGGCGCCCTCGACGCGCAGGGCGAGCAGCTCGCCGACGCCCTGCGGGACCGCCCGGCCGACGAGGACGACTGGACGGCGCTGCGGCGCTCGCTCGACGTCCTCGTCGAGCCGTACCGCCTGGACCCGGCCGAGGCGCTCGCCACCACCCGCCTCATCATGGGCACCCCGGCCCTGTGCACACGGCAGCGCGAGAAGCAGAACAGCTGGCGCCCGCTCCTTGTCGGCGCCCTCGCCGAACGCACCGACCCGGCACGGCCGTTCACGGTGGCGCTGTCGGTACGGGCGGGTGCGGCGCTGGAGTGTCTGAACACGGCCCTCGACCACTGGATCGTGTCCGACGGCGACTTGGACCTCGTCGACCTCCTGGACGAGGCATTCGCCGCACTGACGATCGGGTAACCGGGCTTCCGGTGCGCACGAGCCTCGGACAGCACAGGTTCTGTCTCGAATCCCGGATTGCCTGTCTTGAATCACCTGTTCGGGAGTGGCAAGAGGGAGCGGGCGATTAGTCTGCTTCTCATGGCGCACGAGAGCGATCACCGCAACCACCGTTCCAGGAGTGACGCGTCGCGTTCCCGCCGTCGTCCCCTCATAGCGACGCTGGTGGCGGTCGCGGCGATCACGGGAGTCGGCTATGGCGGATACGTGGCCCTGGCGGGCGGTTCCGGCGAGGACCCCGAGGTCCGTGCGGCCACCGACCAGCTGACGAAGTTCCTCGGCGCGTGGGAGTCGGGCGACGCCGAGGCGGCCGGTTCCTTCACGGACACGCCCAGCAACGCGGAATCGCTCATCAAGTCCGTCATGACCAATCTGAAGCCGTCGAAGACCACCATCTCCGCGGGCTCGGGGAAGAAGATGGAAGGGGAGGTCTACATCCCCTTCACCGTCGAGATGGCCATCCCCGACGCCGGCGGCTACACATGGGAGTCCGAGGCCAAGGTCGTCCCCAAGCAGGGGAAATGGGAGGTCGAGTTCACCTCTCCCATGATCCATCCGAAGCTGACCTCCGGACAGACCCTCGCCCTCCAGTCCAAGAAGCGCGCCGCCGTGCTCGACACCAACGGCGACGAACTGCGGGCGCCCTCCCTGGTCGGCGCGGTCGACCCCGAGAGCGGCAAGGGGCTCTCCGGACTCCAGGCCCGGTACAACAAGCAGCTCACCGGCGGCGGAGGCGGCGCCAAGTCCGTCGCGATCGTGGACCGTCAGTCCGGGGAGGCCGTGCGGCGGCTCACCGAGGTCGGGGGCGCCGAGGCCAAGCCGGTGAAGACCACCATCGACCCGAAGGTCCAGGAAGCCGCCGCCGAGGCGCTGGACGGCGTCACGAAGAACGCCGCCATCGTCGCCATCCAGCCCTCCACCGGGCATGTCCTCGCCGCCGCCAACAACCCCGGCGGCATGAACCGCGCCCTCGAAGGCCGCTATCCGCCCGGCTCCACCTTCAAGGTCGTCACGGCCGCCGCGCTCCTCAAGGAGGGCCTGAGACCGGCCGACCCGGGCGACTGCCCCAAGTTCGCCGAGGTGAACGGCCAGAAGTTCGAGAACCAGAACCAGTTCACGCTGCCCGACGGCGCCACTTTCAAGGACTCGTTCGCCAAGTCCTGCAACACCTTCTTCATCAACTCGCGCGCCAAGCTCTCGGACGCGGCCCTCCACGACACGGCCGGGGCGTTCGGCATCGGCGGCGCGTGGGACGTCGGCATCAGCACGTACGACGGCAGCGTGCCCGTCGCCACGAGCGACAACGACAAGGCCGCCTCCGCCATCGGCCAGGCACGCGTCCAGGCGTCCCCGCTGGTGATGGCCTCCATCGCGGCGACGGTCAAGGACGGCACGTTCAAGCAGCCCGTGCTCGTGCCCGACGGCGTGAAGAAGCCGTACGAGGCCCCCGCCGCCCTGGACGCGGCGGTCGTGGCGGATCTCCGCGAGATGATGCGCGCGACGGTCACCTTTGGCTCGGGCGCGGCGCTGAAGGACCTCTCGGGCGAGCCGCACGCCAAGACCGGCACGGCCGAGTTCGGCGAGGAGACCCCGCCGCGCACCCACGCCTGGATGATCGGCTACCAGGGCGAGCAGGACATCGCGTGGGCGGTGCTGCTGGAGGACGGCGGCTCGGGCGGCAAGGACGCCGGACCGATCGCGGCGAAGTTCCTGAAGGGCGTCATCGACTGACGGCCACGGCCCTCCGAGCGGCCGGACGGAGGGCCGTGGATCCCTCAGGATCGCTCAGGCACTCAGGAACGCTCAGGAACGCTCCACCCGTACCAGGAAGTTGTCGTCCGGCTCCCGCGAAAGCACCGAGATCCGCACCCGGTTCTCCTTGTCGGTGAAGGACGTCCCGGGACCGTACGGCGCGTCCGACAGCTCCGCGTGCACGTTGGGCCGCCGCGTACAGCCGCCGCTGTTCTCCCTGCTGTCCGAGACCGTCACCGGGCCGCGCCCGGTGTCCACGCCCGAATCGACGCGGTAGATGAGGACGCCCGGCGCGCAGACCGCCTCGTCGTTGCCCGCCCGGGTCCGTACCTCGACCGCGTACCCCGACTCCTTGGAGACCGGTACGAAGACGATCTTCGGGCCGTCGGGAAGCGCCAGCGGGGAGAGCAGGAAGTCGCTCGAACCCCGCTCCGAGGCGCAGCCGATCTGCTCGTCGTCGAGCCAGCCGAGCTTCCACTTGTGCCAGCCCAGCAGATCGTTGTTGGCGCCCCAGTCCTCGGACATGATGTCCCAGTGCCCGACCGCGCCGCCGCCCTCCGCCGTGTAGAGGTCGGGGAGGCCGAAGACATGGCCGTTCTCGTGCGGCAGCACCCGGTAGCCGGTGTCGACGTACGAGCCGGAGCCGTCGTCCTGGCGGCTGTAGACGAAGGACGTGTTGGCGAGCGGCACCCCGTCCGCGTGCGGCGCGTCGGCGTTGCCGGAGAACGTCACGGACAGGACGGTGTCCAGCGCCGACGGCCCGGCGTTGGGTGTGACCAGGATGTTCACCAGGTCGTACGCGCTGAAGTCCACGTCCGTGTCGGTGGCGGCCACGATGTCCTCGACGAGCCGCCGGTAGCCGGGCTCGTACGGTGACCCGCGCTCGATCCCGTACTCCGCGAACGGCATCGGCATCCGCAGCCAGTCCCGGACCGGGGCCTCGGCGCGGTAGTCGAGCCGCCCGTACGAGCTGGTCCTGAACCACTCGGACGTCTGCGGGAAGAACTCGGCGAGCCGCTCCGTCGCCTTCACCGGGCCCACCGCGTCCGGGAAGTCGATCATGAGGTTGAGGGCGCGGATCCGCCCGGTGGAGCGGGAGTAGCCGGCCGGGGTGGGCAGCCCCTCCGACATCTGGACGGCGGTGGCGGCGGCGATACGGCACGGGCCGAGCGCCGAGCCGGTGCTGCCTCCGGGGCCCGCGGAGGCGCGGGTGGGGTGCGGGAGGGTGCCGCTCGCCGAGGTCAGGGCGGCGAGGGCGAGCGCGGTGAGGCCGGCGAGGGCGCCGAGCCTGCGGGTGGTGTGCGTACTGCGGGTGCTGCGCGTACTGCCCGCGCTGTGGCTGTCGTGGTCACTTCTCTTGGTCCACTCGCCGCCGGCACGTCCGCCGGCTCTGCCTATCCCACGCCTCTGCTGCATCCGGCCGCCTTCGGTCGCGCGGCAGTCGGCGGTTCTGACTGCTCTCCGTTCGATCACCCTCCGTCGGTCGGCGTGTCGGCGCCCGCTGGGTGCGCCGATCGTGGGTTCTTCCACCCTTGTGATCCAGATCACATGAGGGCGTGAAATATCCGGGGAGGGGCTCCCCGTTTGCACCTGTGTCCCCGAGAAACGGGGAGGTGTTCCCCGTTTACCTGGGCATTGCCAAGGGTTCACCGAAGCTTGACGAAGACTCCGAAGGATGAAGGAAGCGCGACACGTGACCACCGTCAGCGACACCACGGCAGCCGGAACGGCGTCCAAAGAGGCGGCGTCCGGAGCGGCGTCCCAGGCGGCGGCGCCCGCCGCGGCCCGCCGCGTCACCCGGCCGCGCGCGGACGCCCTGCGCAACCGGGAGCGGATCGTCGCGGCGGCACGCGAGATGTTCGTGGAGTACGGTTCAGAGGCGCCGCTGGACGAGATCGCCCGGCGCGCCGGCATCGGCAACGCCACCCTGTACCGCCACTTCCCCGACCGTCGTGCCCTCATCCACGGCGTCGTCCGGTCGGTCATGTCCCGTACGGCCGACATCGCGGAGCGGCTCCTCGCCGAGGACGCGGCGTCCGAGCGGCCCGACCCGTTCGGCGCGCTGTGCCGCTTCGTGCACGCGTCGGCCGACGAGCGGATCGGGGCGCTCTGCCCGATGCTCTCGGAGACCTTCGAGCAGGACCGCCCGGATACGCGAGCCGAGCGGGAGCGGCTCGAAGGGCTCGCCGAGCGTCTGATGGAGCGGGCGCGCGTGGCCGGCCAGCTGCGTACGGATGTCACCGTCACCGACGTGATGATGGCGCTGTCCCAGCTCACCCGCCCGCTGCCGGACTCGGCGTGCCTGAACCTGGACCGGTTCACCCACCGGCACATCCAGCTGCTTCTCGACGGTATGGCGGCCCCCGCCCGCTCCGTACTGCCGGGAACCGCCGCGACCACGGAGGACCTGCTGCCCACCGCCCGGTGAGGTGAGCCCATGAGCCACACGAAACACACGAGCACGCACAAGTGTGCGAGCCCCGTAGAGAACCCGCGCGGCTGAGTCGACGAGCTGACGAATCGACGAGTCGATGAGCGCGGGTTCCATGACCCGTCACGGCCTCGACACGGCCCCGCCATGACTTCGTAAGTCCCGCAGCGTCGCCTGTACTTACGTACCTATTTCGCCCTTCCGTACCCTTAGGTGGCTACCTCCATGTCAGAAACAGCCGAGAAGAGGCTCCCCGACGCGGGAGCCGCGCTTCCCGATCCGAACCGCTGGAAGGCGCTGGTGTTCATCGCCGTCGCCCAGCTGATGGTCGTGCTCGACGCGACGATCGTGAACATCGCGCTGCCCTCCGCCCAGCAGGACCTGGGGATATCGGACGGCAACAAGCAGTGGGTCATCACCGCGTACGCCCTCGCCTTCGGCGGTCTGCTGCTCTTCGGCGGCCGTATCGCCGACCTGTGGGGCCGTAAGCGCGCCTTCGTCGTCGGCCTGATCGGCTTCGCCGCCGCGTCCGCCATCGGCGGCGCCGCCAACGGCGAGGCGGTGCTGCTCGGCGCCCGCGCGCTCCAGGGTGTCTTCGGCGCGCTGCTCGCGCCGGCCGCGCTGTCGCTGCTCGCGGTGACCTTCACCGACGCCAAGGAGCGGGCGAAGGCGTTCGGCATCTTCGGTGCGATCGCCGGTGGCGGTGGCGCCGTCGGTCTGATCCTCGGTGGCTTCCTCACCGAGTACCTGGACTGGCGCTGGACGTTCTTCGTCAACATCCCGTTCGCCGTCGTGGCCGCGCTCGGCGCGTACTTCGTGATCCGGGAGCCCGCGGGCGGCCGGAACCGCTCCGCGCTGGACATCCCCGGTGTCGTCCTGTCGACGCTGGGTCTGGTCTCGCTGGTGTACGGCTTCACGCGCGCCGAGTCCGACGGCTGGGGCGACATCACGACCATCTCGCTCTTCGTCGCCTCCGCGGTCCTGCTGGGCCTCTTCGTCGCCGTCGAGTCGCGGGTCAAGAACCCGCTGCTGCCGCTGCGCGTGGTCACCAACCGGAACCGCGCCGGTGTCTACCTCTCGCTGGGCCTCGCCATCATCGGCATGTTCGGCCTGTTCCTCTTCCTGACCTACTACCTCCAGGTCGTCGAGGGATACTCGCCGGTCAAGACGGGCTTCGCGTTCCTGCCGATGATCGTCGGCATGATCACGGGCTCGACCCAGATCGGCGCCCGGCTGATGACCCGCGTCCCGCCGCGGCTGCTGATGGGCCCCGGCTTCCTGGTCGCCGCCGTCGGCATGCTGCTGCTCACCCAGCTGGAGATCGGCTCCTCGTACACGACCCTGATCCTGCCGGCGGAGCTGCTGCTCGGACTGGGCATGGGTACGGCGTTCATGCCGGCCATGTCGCTGGCCACGCACGGCATCGAGCCGCGCGACGCGGGCGTCGCCTCCGCGATGGTGAACACCTCGCAGCAGGTGGGCGGCGCGATCGGGACGGCGCTGCTGAACACGATCGCCGCGTCCGCCACGACCTCGTACCTCGCCTCGCACGCGGCGGGTGCGAACGATCAGAAGCTGCTCGCCCTCCAGGGCCTGGTGGCCGGCTTCTCCAGCGCGATCTGGTGGGCCGTCGGCATCCTGGTCGTCGCCTCGGCGATCGCGGTCACCTTCATCAACACCGGTCGCCCCGGCACCTCCCCGGCCGCTTCGGGCGGAGCGGGCGACGGCGCCGAGGACGAGTTGGTGCTGCCGGTGGCGATGCACTGACGGCGACGGCGGCACGGCGGACGGGCACCGTACGTACGTAACTGAACAGCACGGCACAACAGAACAACAACAGAACAGAAACCGGATCTGCCCTGGTACGGCCGCGAACTCAGCGGCGCCAGGGCAGATCCGCGCCCGTACCCTCCGGCTGGAGCCCGTCGGCCATCACGCGCATGATCTCCCCGAGCTGCCCCAGCTGCTCCGGCGAGAGCCGGTCGAAGAGCGCCTGCCGTACGGCGGCCACATGGCCGGGCGCGGCGCGCTGGAGCACCTTCTCGCCCTCGTCCGTCAGGAACGCGTTCTGGCCGCGCTTGTCGGAGGGACAGTCCTCGCGCTGCACCCAGCCGTGCTTCTCCAGCCGCGCGATCGCGTGCGAGAGCCGCGATCTGGTGATCTTCGCGTCCATCGCCAGCTGCGTCATCCGCATCCGACGCCGCGGCGCCTGCGCGAGATGCACGAGCAGTGCGTAGTAGATGTGCGGCATACCGGAGTCCCTTTGGAGCTGCCGGTCGAGATGGTCCTCCAGCAGCGTGGTCGCGTGGAGGTATACGCGCCAGACACGCTGTTCCTCGTCGCTGAGCCAGCGCGGCTCCTGGTCGCTGTCGCTGCCGGTGGATGCCATGGTCATGCTCTCCACTCTACTCGTCATTGAAAGTTAAATTAAATGCGGATAGGGTGAGCGCGGGGCAATGCTTGAGGATTCAAGTATAGGCCCCGTCAACAGCTGCCCATAGCTGTCTACAGCCATTGAGGGCCGTGACAGCAGGGCCGAGAATCCGGACCGGGGAGTCGCCATGACCGCCATGAGTACCGCCACCGCGCGCACCGACGCCGAGCCCGCGCCGACGCGCATGCCGGCCCTCTATCTCTCCCACGGCGCCCCGCCGCTCGCGGACGACCCGGTCTGGCCCGGCGAACTGGCCGCCTGGTCCGCGGACCTGCCCCGCCCCAAGGCGATCCTGATGGTCTCCGCGCACTGGGAGGAGGCCCCGCTCGCACTCGGCGCGACCGTGCCCGTACCGCTGGTGTACGACTTCTGGGGCTTCCCGGAGCACTACTACCGGGTGCGGTACGACGCGCCCGGCGCGCCCGGGCTCGCGGACTCCGTGCGCAAGCTGCTGCGCGTCCCGGGGACGCCCGTACAGGACGTGCCGGACCGGGGGCTCGACCACGGGGCGTACGTACCGCTCGTGGAGATGTTCCCCGACGCGGACATCCCCGTGCTCCAGATATCCCTGCCCACGCTGGACCCGCGCAAGCTGCTTGAGGTCGGGCGGCGGCTGGCGCCGCTGCGGGACGAGGGCGTGCTGATCGTCGGCAGCGGTTTCTTCACCCACAACCTGGCCGCGCTGCGGCACACCGGCGGAGGGGTGCCCGGCTGGTCCTCGGAGTTCGACGACTGGGGCGCGCGGGCGCTGGCGGACCAGGACATCGACGCGCTGCTCGACTTCGAGCACAAGTCCCCGGCCGGCCGGCTGGCCCATCCGCGCACGGAGCACTTCGCCCCCCTCTTCGTCACGCTCGGCGCGTCGCAGGACGAGCTGGGCAGCGGGCGGAGCGTCATCGACGGATTCTGGATGGGGATGGCGAAGAGATCAGTGCAGTTCGGCTGACCGGCGCGGCGGCGCCGGGGCGCTTCCCGTACCACGCCGCATCCCCGTACCCGTCGAATTTCCGCCCCGCCTCGTCGTACGTGCCGATGTGACGGACGCGGGGACGGCGCCTCCGGAACTGAGAGCGGCGCCGCCGGGGCCGGGGAAGGCGCTGCTGGTCGCGTATCCCGGAATGCGGGCAGACGCGACATCCTGAGCAACCAAAAGCCGGTGCGGCCCGTCTTCCGGGTGAGAGCGCAGCCGGCCAAGCCGCTGATCGGGGGTGAAAGGGGTGGTGTCAAAGGTGATGGCAGTCTCACGCACGTAGTGGTTGTAGAGGTCGGTCAGCGCCTCAAGATCGGCTTCCTCGCCCGGCCTGACCTGCACTTCTGTACGTACGTACGACACCTGTTCTCCCCGGTTCGCGGCACAGGGTACTGCATGATCAGAAAATCTCCGCACCGGAGGGGAATTCTGTCCGGATTCCAGTCGTTGTTTCCAACGGATGCAGGGCACCCGGGAGGGTGTCGCGACTACTCAGTTCAGCAAGGGAGCTCAGCATGGCAACCCGTGCCGTCGCCCGTCGTTCCACCTCTGCCTCCGGTGCCTCCGGTTCCGGCTCCCGTGGGACGAAAGCGGCAAGCAGTGTTCGCGCTGGAGGCGGGGAGATCGCCGACCGCGACCTGGTCGGCATGTACCTCGACGAGATAGCGCGCACACCGCTGCTCGACGCCGCGAAGGAAGTCGAGCTGTCCCAGACCATCGAGGCCGGGGTCTACGCCCGGAAGATACTCGACGGGGAGGTCGAGAGCGGTTCGGCCGGTGCCTCGAAGGAGGAGCTGGAGGCGCTGTACGAGGCGGGGGAGCGTGCCAAGGACGTCTTCATCCGCTCCAACCTCCGCCTTGTGGTGGCCGTCGCCCGGCGCTATCCGCGCAGCGGCCTGCCCCTGCTCGACCTGATCCAGGAGGGGAACGCGGGCCTGGTGCGCGCGGTCGAGAAGTTCGACTACGCCAAGGGCTTCAAGTTCTCCACGTACGCGACCTGGTGGATCCGCCAGGCCATCACCCGCTCCATAGCCGACCAGTCGCGCACGATCCGGCTCCCCGTCCACCTGGTGGAGGAGCTGGGCAGGATCCGCCGTGTGCAGCGCGAGTTCAACCGGGAGCACGGCCGGGACCCGGAGCCCGCCGAGGTCGCCGCCGAGCTGGACTCGAATCCGGCGCGCGTCCTGGACGTCCTCGACTGGGCCCGTGACCCGGTCAGCCTGAACATGTCGGTGGACGACGACGGCGACACGCAGTTCGGTGACCTGCTGGAGGACACCTCCGCCGTCTCGCCCGAGCAGTCCGTCCTCACGCTGCTGCGCAGCGAGGAGCTGGAGGATCTGATCGGCAAGCTCGACCAGCGCACCGCCTCGATCATCAAGATGCGGTACGGAATCGTCGACGGCCGCGAGCGCACCCTGACCGAGGTCGGCAAGCAGCACGGCCTGACGCGCGAGCGGATCCGGCAGATCGAGAAGCATGCTCTGATGGAGCTGAAAAAGATGGCTCGGGACACAGGTTTCGACGCGGCGGCGTGACGTCAGCGCCCGAGAGCCGTAGTGTCCCCCTTAGCCCGTATCGAAGCGCTCCCCGTGAGCGCGGTACGGGACGGCCGATACGTCGGCCCCCGAAGACGAGCCCCGGCACCAACCCCCCCCAGGTGCCGGGGCTCACCTCTGCCCCGGATCGTGCTCGGGGCTCTGTGCCGGGCTTCGCGCCTGGCCCTGTTCCTGGCTTCGCGCCTGGCTCTGCTCCGGGCTCTGTTCAGGACTCCGCTCCGGGCTTCGCTCCCAGCGGGTCGCCGCGCGGGTCAGCCGCTGGCCCAGCTCGCTCAGGTAGTCGGTGAGCCCGGCCGGCGCGTGGACAGTGAACTCGCAGTCCACCAGCGCCAGTCGCAGCGCCAGCCACTCCAGCGAATCGTGCACCGTGCCGCGCAGCCGGCAGGAGTCCGGCCCCGTCTCCTCCGGCGCGCCGAGGTGGCGCGGCAGCCGGGCCGTGACGAACGCCGCCGGTGCCCGGAAGACCACGTCCAGCTCCAGCCGGGGCTTCATCCCCGACATCGACCTGCTCAGATACTCCGCCGCGTCCCCGCCCGTCGGCAGCTCACGCGGCGCGAAACGGGCGCCGGTCGCGAACGGCTCGCCCACGCGGTCGACCCGGAACGTACGCCAGTCGCTCCGCCCCAGGTCGTACGCGACCAGATACCAGCGCCGGCCGGTCGAGACCAGGCGGTACGGCTCGACCTGGCGCTTGGTCTCCGTACCGTCCCCCGAGCGGTAGCCGAAGCGCAGCCGCTCGGTGCCCGTGACGGCGCCGGCCAGGACGGTCAGGGTGCGCGGATCGATGGTCGCGCCGTCGCCGCGCGTGAGGGGGACGGTCGCGGCCTGGAGGGTCGACACCCGGTGCCGCAGCCGGGCCGGCAGCACCTGCTCCAGCTTGGCGAGGGCCCGTACGGACGCCTCGTCGACGCCCTCGATGGCATGGCCCGCGCCCGCCCGCAGCCCGACGGCGATGGCCACGGCCTCCTCGTCGTCCAGGAGCAGCGGCGGCATCGCCGTCCCCGCGACCAGCCGGTAGCCGCCGACCGCGCCCATCGTGGCCTCGACGGGATAGCCGAGGGCGCGCAGCCGGTCGATGTCGCGGCGGATGGTGCGGGGGCTGACCCCGAGACGCCCGGCCAACTCGCTGCCGGGCCATTCGCGCGGGGTCTGAAGGAGCGAGAGCAGGCTGAGCAGCCGGGCCGGGGTATCGGTCATAGGACCATCGTGCGCGCCATTGAGGACACGTTCTGGCCTAGATGGGTCATAACTTCTGCCGCATGAGTTCTTCCGCCACCGCCGAACCCGCCCTGGAACCGACACCGCCCCGGCCCGCGTCACCACGCGCGGAGCCGGGCGCCACGCCCGACAGCTCCACGCCTGAATCGGCGCCCGACAAGCGGCGCTGGTTGGCGTTGGCCATCGTCATGACGGCCGCCTTCATGGACCTGGTCGATGTGACCATCGTCAATATCGCCGTCCCGAGCATGGAACGGGACCTGGGGGCCTCGTTCGGGGCGATCCAGTGGATCACCGCCGGATACGCGCTGGCGTTCGCCGCCGGCCTGATCACTGGTGGCCGACTCGGCGACATTTACGGCCGTAAAAGGCTCTTCCTGATAGGTATCACCGGCTTCACTATCGCCTCCGCCCTCTGCGGTTTTGCTGCCAACCCGGAGATGCTCGTCGGCTCCCGGCTGCTCCAGGGCGCGATGGCCGCGATGATGGTGCCGCAGGTGCTCGCGATCATCCATGTCACCTTCCCGGCGCACGAACGGGGCAAGGTCTTCGGGATGTTCGGCGCGATCGTCGGGCTGGGCGCCGTCTCGGGGCCGCTGCTCGGCGCGCTGCTCACGCAGTGGAACCTCTTCGGCCTCGAATGGCGCCCGATCTTCCTGATCAACCTGCCGGTCGGTATCGCGGGTGTGCTGCTGGGCCGGCGGTTCATCACCGAGTCCCGGGCCCCCAAGGCGCTCCGGCTCGACCTGGTCGGTGTGGTGCTGGTGACGGCCGCGATGCTGATGCTGGTCTATCCGCTGACGCGCGGGCGCGAGCTGGGCTGGCCGCTGTGGGGGCACCTCTGCATGATCGGCAGCGTCGGTGTGGTGGCGGTGCTCGTGGCGTACGAGCGGCGGAAGGCGCGGGTGGACGGTTCGCCGCTGATCGAGCTGTCGCTGTTCCGCGTGAAGAGCTTCGCCGCGGGCATCGCCGTCCAGCTCACCTTCGGTGTCGCGCTGGGCATCTTCTTCCTGGTCTGGACGCTCTACATGCAGACCGGACTCGGCTGGAGCCCGCTGCGCGCGGGGCTGACCGGGGTGCCGTTCTCGATCGCTGTGTCGGTGGCGGCGGGTCTCTCCGTACAGAAACTCGTACCGCGCTTCGGCCGGAAGGTGCTCCAGGCGGGCGCGCTCACGATGATCGCCGGACTGCTGCTCTACATCGCGGAGGCCGACCGGTACGGCCTGGACATCCGCCCGTGGCAGATGGCCGCGCCGCTGGTGGTGATGGGCCTCGGGATGGGCCTGATCGTGGCGCCGCTGACGGACGCGGTCCTGTCGGGGGTGCCGCGCGAGCACTCGGGGTCGGCGTCCGGCCTGATCAACACCGTGCAGCAGATGGGCAACGCGCTCGGGCTCGGGCTGGTGTCGGTGGTGTTCTTCGGGGTGGTCGACGACCGGCTCGCGGGCGGGTCCGGCGCGGTGGGCGGGGCCTTCGCGGCCGGTTTCGAGCACGCGATGTGGTGGGTGGTGGCGGTGCTCGCGGTCATCTTCGCGGTGATGTTCGCACTGCCGGGCCGGCCGAAGCCGCACGAGGACCAGGCGGATCACCAGGAGGCGGCGGCGGTCTGACCGCGCCGGGGCGGAGGTCTCCGGTTCCGTATGGGAAATCCTGTACGGCGCCGGAGACCTCCGCTCCCGGATACCTCAGCGCCGGCGCGGCGCGATCTGCGCGAAGACCGTCAGCCCCAGACCGGCCACCAGGCCGACCGCGGTCGGAATGGTGAAGAAACTCAGCTCCGTGGCCTGGTCGTCGACCAGCAGCCCGCCGGCCAGCTGGAGCGCGAAGGCCGCCGCCACGACCAGCAGCCCATAGCCGTACAACTGCGGCCGGACCAACCGCTTGCGCAACGGCGGGAACACCCAGCCGGTCGCGAGCGCGGCCACTCCGCCCGCTCCCGCGAGCACCATCACGGTCGCGTTCAGCGCTATCGCGTACCCATTCACGTTCTGCTCTACCCCCTGTCTCGTGGACCACATGTCCACCGAACGTCCACATGATGCCTGATCATGTCCGCACCATGCCCGGATCTGTTTACTTTGTGGAAATGTCGGCGTAGCCTTCCGTCGAAACCACAGGTTCGGGCACGGAACGGACGTAAAACCACATGTACGCACCGGAGCGTCAGCAGGAGATCCTGCGCCTGGCCCGCGAGGACGGCCGGGTCGATGTGCTGTCGCTGGCCGAGGAGTTCCAGGTCACCGCCGAGACCGTGCGGCGCGATCTCAAGGCGCTGGACCGCGCGGGGCTCGTCCGGCGGGTGCACGGCGGGGCCATACCCGCGGGCCGGCTGGACTTCGAGCCGGATCTCGCCGAGCGCGAGTCCACCGCCGCCGACGAGAAGGACCGGATCGCCCACGCGGCGCTCGCGGAACTGCCGCACGACGGCAGCGTGATCCTCGACGCCGGTTCGACCGTGGCGCGGCTCGCGGCGGCGCTGCCGCTGGACTGCGGGCTCACCGTCGTCACGCACGGGCTGCCCGTCGCCGCCCGCCTCGCGGACCACCCGGGGATCGATCTGCACCTGGTCGGGGGCAGGGTCCGGCACCGTACGCGTGCGGCCGTCGACGCCTGGGCGCTGCGGGCGTACAGCGAGATCCGCGCCGATGTCCTCTTCCTCGGCACCAACGGATTCTCGGCCGAGAGCGGCCTCACCACCCCGGACCTCGCCGAAGCCGCCGTCAAGCGCGCGCTCGTCGGCGCCGCCCGGCGGGTGGTGCTGCTCGCCGACTCGGCCAAGCACGGCCAGGAGCACTTCGCGCGCTTCGGCAGCCTCGCCGATGTCGACCTGCTCATCACCGACAGCGGGCTCAGCCCTTCGGATGTCGCGGCGGTCGAGGCCGCGGGCACCGAAGTGCTGAGTGTTTAGGAGCGCCGCCGCATGATCCTCACCGTCACCCCGAACCCCAGTCTCGACCGTACGTACGAGGTCCCGGCGCTGGACCGCGGCGAAGTGCTGCGCGCCACGGCCGAGCGCATGGACCCGGGCGGCAAGGGCGTCAATGTCTCGCGGGCCGTCGCGGCGGCCGGCCGGCGCACCGTCGCCGTACTGCCGCTCGGCGGCGCGCCGGGCGCCCTCGTCGCCGAACTCCTCGCCCAGCAGGGCATCGAGGTCGCACCGGTGCCGGTCGCGGGGGCGACCCGGTCCAATATCGCGCTCGCCGAGCCGGACGGCACCCTGACGAAGATCAACGCGCCGGGTCCGGAGCTGACCGGCGCCGAGTCGGAGGCGCTGCTCGCCACCGTCCGCGCCCGGATCGGCGCCCACGCGGGCGCCGGGGCGGGGACCGGCCGGGACGGCGACGCCGTGACATGGATCGCCTGCTGCGGCAGCCTGCCGCGCGGGCTGGCCCCGGAGTGGTACGCCGAACTGGTCGCCCGCGCCCACGAGGCCGGGGCCCGGATCGCGCTGGACACCTCGGGACCCTCGCTGCTGGCCGCGCTCCGCGAGCGCCCGGACGTCGTGAAGCCGAACGCCGAAGAGCTGGCCCAGGCCGTCGGCCGCCCCCTCGCCACGGTGGGGGACGCGGTCAAGGCGGCGGAGGAGCTGCGGACGTACGGCGCCGCGGCGGTCCTCGCCAGCCTCGGCGCGGACGGCCAGCTGCTGGTCACGGAGACCGGCACCTACTTCGGCTCCGCCACGGTCACCTCGGTCCGCAGCAATGTGGGCGCGGGGGACGCCTCGCTCGCCGGGTTCCTGGCGGCGGGCGGCGAAGGCCCGGCGGCGCTCGCGTCCGCCGTCGCGCACGGTGCGGCGGCCGTACAGCTGCCGGGCAGCGTGATGCCGTCACCGGGAGACCTGGACCTGTCGGCGGTCACGGTGACCGCGGATGTCCCGCTGGACCGCCTTCTCACGGAGCCCGCCTCATGAGCCCGAGCTTCAGTTCCCTTCCCCTCCCGTACCCCCTTTCCCTTTCTCCCCTCCTTCCCCTTCCTCCCCACCGCGCGATAAGCGAGCAAAGGAGCCCGCGATGAGCGACATGATCACCGCGGACCTGGTCGACCTCGACCTGGCCGCCGAGACAAAGGAAGCAGCGGCCCGTTCGCTGGCCGAGCGCATGGTGACCCTGGGCCGGGTCACCGATCTGGACGGCTTCCTGGCCGATGTGGCGGCGCGCGAGGCGCAGATGCCGACCGGCCTCGACGGCGGCATCGGGATCCCGCACTGCCGTAGCGCGCATGTCAGCGAGCCGACGCTCGCCTTCGGCCGATCGGCCCGGGGCATCGACTTCGGCGCCCCCGACGGCCCGGCGGACCTGATCTTCCTGATCGCCGCCCCGGCCGGTGCGGACGACGCGCATCTGACGATCCTCTCGGCGCTGGCCCGCCGGCTGATGAACGAGGAGTTCACGACGGCGCTGCGGTCCGCGACCGACGCGTCGTCGGCGGCGGCCCTCATCCGCGGCGAGGAGCCCGAGGAGACCCCGGCGGCTACCGCTGGACCTGCCACCGCCGAAACGGCCTCAGAGGCGCGTTCCGAGACGCCCTCGGCGGTGTCCTCGGAGACGCCCGGAACCCCGAAGAGCGCCGAGAAGAGCGCCCCGAAGAGCGCCGTGCCCGCGCCGGAGGAGCCGCCCGCTCCCGCGGCCGCCGGCTCCACCGAGCCGTTCCGTATCGTCGCCGTCACCTCCTGCCCTACGGGCATCGCCCACACCTATATGGCCGCCGAGGCCCTGGAGCAGGCGGGGGAGCGGGCGGGCGTCGAGCTGACCGTCGAGCCGCAGGGCTCCTCCGGATTCAACCGCCTCGACCCCGCCGTCATCGCCGCCGCCGACGCCGTGATCTTCGCCCACGACGTGCCGGTACGGGAGAAGGAGCGCTTCGCCGGGAAGCCCACCGTCGACGTCGGCGTCAAGGCCGGCATCAACCGCCCCGACGAACTGATCACCGAAGTACGCGGCAAGGCGGCCCGCGGCGAGGCCACCGCTCCCGCCGGCCACCCCACGCCCGTCGAGAGCGCCGGCGAGGCCGGTGAGGGCTATGGCACCAAGCTGCGCAAGTGGCTGATGTCCGGGGTGAGTTACATGGTCCCGTTCGTCGCGGCGGGCGGCCTCCTCATCGCCCTCGGCTTCGCCATCGGCGGCTACACCATCGACAAGGCGCCGTCGGTCGCCGAGCACTTCGTCTGGACGGACCACGTCAGCTGGGCGGCCCTGCTCTTCCAGATCGGCGGCCTGGCCTTCGACTTCCTGGTGCCCGTCCTGGCGGGTTACATCGCGTACGGCATGGCCGACCGTCCCGGACTGGTGCCCGGCTTTGTCGGCGGCATGATCGCTTCCACCATCGAAGCGGGCTTCCTTGGCGGCCTGGCCGCCGGTCTGATCGCCGGTGGCACCGTGATGGCCATTCAACGAGTCCGGGTGCCCGCCGTACTGCGCGGGATCATGCCCGTGGTCATAATTCCCCTCCTCTCGTCCATCGCCGTCGGCTTCCTGATGTTCCTGGTGGTCGGCAAACCGATCGCCGAGCTACAGAAGGCCCTGACCGACTGGCTGTCCGGTCTCTCCGGCGCCAACGCGATCGTTCTCGGCGTCATCCTCGGGCTGATGATGTGCTTCGACCTGGGCGGCCCGCTGAACAAGGTCGCCTACGCCTTCGCCGTCGGCGGCCTCGCGGACCCCAACCCGGGCAGCCTCAAGGTCATGGCCGCCGTCATGGCCGCGGGCATGGTCCCGCCGCTCGCGATGGCGCTCGCCACCACCGTGCGCGGCAAGCTGTTCACCCGTACCGAACGGGAGAACGGCAAGGCCGCCTGGGTGCTCGGCGCCTCCTTCATCACCGAGGGGGCCATCCCGTTCGCGGCGGCCGACCCGCTGCGGGTCATCCCGTCCGCCATGGCGGGCGGGGCTGTCACCGGCGCGCTCTCGATGCTCTTCGAGTGCACCCTGCGCGCCCCGCACGGTGGCGCCTTCGTGATCCTGCTGATCGGTCACCCGGTCCTCTACGTGATCGCCATCGCGGCGGGTACGGCCGTCAGCGCCGGGCTGGTCATCCTGCTGAAGGGCGCCCGCAGGACGGGCGGTCCCGCCCGGTCGGAGGAGCCGATAGCCGCCGGTGACACCGAGGCCGCGGCCCCGTCCGGGACCAAGGTGCCGGTGGCCGTCTGACCGCCGTCCACCCCGTGGGTCGTACGCCCGTCCACCCCTGGCGGCCGTACGACCCACACCCATGTCTTCCCGGCCTCATCTCACCTGCGCGCGGAGTTCCATGGCCTCGCGCGCCGCGCTCTCCGTCTCGTAGACCTCGCACATATGGCGGCCGTCCCGCGTCGCCGTGTGCTCGACCTCCCAGAGGCTTGTCTCACTGCCGTCGATCAGCAGGAACGCGTGCTCGTACAGCATGAACCCGGCGTCCTTGCCCTCGACCTGGCACTGCCGGCCGAAGACCTGCGTGATGTGGTGCGCGAACGCCGTTTTCAGCATCCGTCCGGTCTCCTCGCCCGGCCGGTCCTCGTTCTCCGCCCGGCGCAGCACCCGGCGCGCGTGGTCGGGGGAGTTGTCCGGTGAGTACATCCGGTGCCGTGTCGCGGGCGCCGGCGCGGGCAGCGCCCGCAGCGCGCGGAGCAGGGCGAGATGGGCGTCGATCTCCGCCGTACGCTCCGACTCCAGCTCCGCGAGCAGTCCGGCCGCGAGATCGTCCGTGGCCGGATCGCCGGTATGGGACTCCGCCTCGGGGACGGCCGGATACGCCGCGTCCGCCGGCCCCTCCCCGCCTTCCCCGGCGAACGGGGAGCACAGCGGCCCCTCCCCGCCGATGCGGCCGAGCCGGGCCGCGGCGAGCTGGGCGTCGGACTCCTCCCCGTACAGCTCGTGCAGCCGCGCGCCGTCCCGGCCGGTGTTGTGCACCAGCTCCCAGAGGCTGATCGCGCTGCCGTCGTCGAGCAGATAGGTGTGCCGGTACGTCTCGCGGTGCAGCCCCGCACTGTGGTGCGCGGAACACAGCGAGCTGGCGTGCGCCAGCGCACGGTCGAGTCCCTCGACCAACGTGTCAGGCAGGTCGAAGGAGTTGAGTGCCCGACCCAGGAGTCGCTCGAGGTGCGTCTCGGTTGTCTCGTAGGGATCGTTCAAGATGGGTCTCCAGGCCGTCGCCACATGTCACTTGGTGATTGCATAACGTAGTGCCTAGGGCTGACATCGCGTCCCCCCTTTGGGAAAACGAAGGGGGCGCACACAAAGTTCTTCCGCGCCCCCGGTCAACCCGCCGTCCGCGCCCCTCAGTCGAGTCCGTACAAATCATGGTACGAAGGAAACGTCCCGCCGGGCCCGTCCACGCCCTTCGCCGCGCGGACGGCCGAGACTATTGCCCTGGTCACCACGTCCGCACCGGCCGCCAGCACCTCATTGAGCGCCAGTTGATCCGTCGCGTCGAGCGGGCGAAGACCGGTCGACAGAGCGAATACCGTATCGCCGTCATTGAGAAGATGCACCGGACGGACGGCGCGCGCTATGCCGTCGTGCGCCGTCCCCGCGAGCTTCTGCGCCTGGGCACGGGACAGTTCGGCGTCGGTGGCGACGACGGCCAGCGTGGTGTTCAGCGGAGCGGGCCCGTTCCGCTCGCTCAGTCCGGCCAGCCGCTCGCACGCCGCCCGGTGGACCTCGGGCGCCGGATACTCCGCCCGGCCGTCGAAGTAGCGCCCGTACAGCACCCCCGTCAGCGGATCGACCACCGAACCCGCCGCGTTGGCCACGACCAGGGCGGCCACCGTCGCCCCGGAGGCCAGCACCGCGCTCGCCGTCCCCGTCCCGCCCTTCAGCGGGCCGACCAGCGCGCCCGTCCCCGCGCCCACCGCGCCCTCCTCGACAGGCGCCCCGACGGCCGTCCCGGCGGCGGCCTCCACCGCCGCCCGCCCCGTCGCCGCGTCCGGCCGTATCCGCCAGTCGCCACCGCGCCCCAGATCGAAGACGCCCGCGGCCGGCACGACCGGCACCACCTGCTCGGGCTCAGGACCCACCCGCACCCCGCGCCCGCGCTCCTCCAGCCACGCCACCACCCCGGCCGCCGCGTCAAGCCCGAACGCGCTGCCGCCCGTCAGGACGACGGCCTCGATCCGCTGGACGACATTGCGAGGATCGAGCGCCTCGGTCTCCCTCGTCGCCGGACCGCCGCCCCGCACATCCACGGCCGCGACCACGCCGCCCTCCGGCGCCAGGACGACCGTGGTCCCCGTCAGCGCCCGGTCCCCGGCCACCCGCGCGTGACCCACCCGCAGCCCCGCCACATCGGTCAGTGCGTCATTCCTCGTCATACTTCCCATGCGTACCACGCGGGTACGACAACTCCCGGCGCCGAGAGGCCGCCTCGGCTCGGCCGGCGACCAGCGCCCCGGGCCCCGGCCGCCGGGACAGCGCCCGGCCGGCCGCGCGCGCCCGTACCCTGGACTGATGAGCACCGCCCCCACCCCCGAGCCGCCGCGCCCCAGTCCGGCGCTGATCTTCGACGACCCGCTGGACCAGCCGTCCTCGGACGACACCGACCGGGGCTGGGGCGAGCGGCCCGCCGCGAGCGGCGACAGCGCCGCCGACCTCGCGCGCTTCCTCGACGAGAAGCCGCCCCACCACCTCTGACCCCGCCGGGCCGGCACCGCCGTTACGGAGCGGCCCGTCCCGGCCCGCCCGGCCCCGGCGCCCCGCGCTGGGCGACCAGGGCGTCCCGGATCTCCTTCAGCACCTCCAGCTCGCTGACCTCCAGCACCTCCTTGACCTCTTCCTTGGCCGCCTGGAGCCTGGCCCGCCGGGCGAGGTACTTCGACATCGGCAGCACCATCAGGAAATAGACGACGGCGGCTGTGATCAGGAAGGTCAGCACGGCGCTGAGCACCGATCCCCACATGATCGGGATGCCGCTGACCGCCTCGCCGCCCTTCGTCACGCACGGCGCCTTCAGACAGGAGCTGTAGTGATCCAGGTCCTTCGTGCCGAAGGCGCCCACCAGCGGGTTGATCACGCCCTTCACCAGCGAGTTCACCACGTTGGTGAAAGCCGCGCCGATGACGACCGCGACCGCGAGGTCGATCACGTTGCCGCGCATCAGGAAGGCTTTGAAGCCCGCCAGCACGCTTTCCTTCTCTTTGCTCACGAGTGAGCCTTTCTTCACATGTGCCGTAGGAATGACAAACTGCTGCGAAACCTACGGCAGCGAGTGCCCGCGCTGTCCAATCCGCGTACGCGATCAGGCGACGCGACAGCTCACCCGTTCGACCCGGCGCGGCACGTCTCAGCACAGCGTCACCGCCAGCCGGGACATGGCCCCCGCGCCCGCCAGCGCCACCGCGGTATCGCGCGGCACGGACAGCACGATCAGCGCCCCGTCGTCCGCGAGGCCCTCCCGCACCCGGGGGATCTCCGCCACCCGGGCACCCTCGGCCACCACCCGGGCCTCGGACTCACCGTCCGCCCCGGCGATCACATCGACGCGGTCGCCCCGGCGCAGCAGCCGCACCGTCGCCGCGTCCGCGATACGTACGGGAGCGGACACCATCCCCGCCGGCCGGTGCGCACGGCGCCGGGCGGGCGGCGGGCCCGCCGCGATGGCGCGGGCGGCGGCCTCCGCCCGGGCGTCGCTCCCGGGCTCGGCCCCGGCCCCGGCCGCGCCCACCGCCCCGCCGGCCCCGGTGGCGGCCAGCGCCGCCGCGGTCATGGCCAGCCCGGCCGCCGTAGCCCGGCGCCGCCGGAGCAGCGCGCGGCGCAGCCGCTGTCCGGAGCCGCGCACCCGCAGCGGGGCGAACGGAGGCACTCCGCGCGGCTCCGGCGCGGGCACGGGAAGGGGAGGGGACGGAGTGGGGGAGGAGGGATCGTGCGGGAAGGAACGGGCCATGCTGACCACCGCCTGACGTGAGGAATCGCTGCTTTCGCTCCTCACGATCCACGGTCCGCCACGATCCCGCCGGGGCCTGTGGGTCAACTCCCGATTGTGGACAACTCCCTCACCCGCGCGAGTGGTTCAGGGCGCTGCCGGGGAAATTCCGAGGCCCCGGCGCATGGCACGCCGGGGCCGGGGGCAACTCGTGATCAGGGCAGTTCGAGCCCGGTATCGATTCCGTCCAGCGCGTGCGAGCACAGACAGTCCCGTGTCTCGCTCGGCTGCAAACCGCCCACCGCGTCGAACAGCACGGTGCGCAGCCGGCCGACATTGGCGGCGAAGACCTTGAGGACCTCTTCGTGGGAGACCCCCTCACCGGTCTCCGCGCCCGCGTCCAGATCCGTCACGAGTGCCATGGAGGTGTAGCAGAGACCCAGTTCACGAGCGAGCACGGCCTCGGGATGACCGGTCATCCCGACCACCGACCAGCCCATCGCCGCATGCCACCGGGACTCCGCGCGTGTCGAGAAGCGCGGTCCCTCGATCACCACCAGCGTTCCGCCGTCCACCGGCTCCCAGCCGTGCCCGCGCGCCGCGGCGAGGGTCGTGCTCCGCCCCTCGGGGCAGTACGGGTCGGCGAGCGAGATGTGCACGACTTCGGAGGCGCTGCCGTCGGGCAGCGGCAGTCCGTCGTAGAAGGTCTGCGTCCGGGCCTTTGTGCGGTCCACCAGCTGGTCGGGCACGAGCAGCGTGCCCGGTCCGTACTCGGGCCGCAGACCGCCCACGGCGCACGGTCCCAGGACCTGCCGCACTCCGACGGAGCGCAGTGCCCACAGATTGGCCCGGTAGTTGATGCGGTGCGGCGGCAGGCCGTGCGCGCGTCCGTGCCGGGGCAGGAACGCCACCCGACGGCCGGCGATCTCGCCGAGGAAGAGGGAGTCACTGGGCGGCCCGTAGGGGGTCTCCACCTGGACCTCGGTCACATCGTCGAGGAAGGAGTAGAAGCCCGAGCCACCGATCACACCGATCTCTGCGTTCGCCATCCGATCACAGTAGCCGCAGTCGCACGGTCGCACGCGAAGGACCCCGACCGTGAAAACGGCGGGGTCCCGGCGGACAGAGAGCGGGGAGGACGAGAAGGTCAGGCGGCCGAAGAGCCGCTGGACGATCCGGCGCTCGCGCCGGATCCCGAGCCCGACCCGGTGCTCGAACCACCCGAGGAGGAGGAACCGGAGCCTGAGGACGAGGAGGACGAGGACGCGGCGGACGCGCCGGCCTTGGCCTCGGACGACGAGGACGGCTTGGCGGCCGAGGAGCTTGCCGTGGCGGGGGCACTGCTCGACGACGAACCGCGGCTGTCGTTGCGATAGAAGCCGGAGCCCTTGAAGACGACACCGACCGCGGAGAACACCTTCTTCAGGCGGCCCTCGCAATTCGGGCACACAGTGAGGGCGTCATCGGTGAACTTCTGCACCGCTTCGAGGCCCTCGCCGCACTCGGTGCACTTGTACTGGTAGGTCGGCACTGATTCCTCCTGGCACTCTGACTCGATGAGTGCTAACGATCGTCCATACTAACCTGTGTCACCTGCGATTGGAGTAGCCTCCATGACCATGCTCACAGGCATCGGTCAGGGCTTGACCGCCATGAGGGCCTCCGCGTCCGGGTGAGAAGCCGCTCGGGCGGCCGGGTCACAGCGACCCGTTCCGCGCCGAACGAAGCGATATTCCAGCACGTCACGTCCTTCCGACCGCGACAGGTTCGCGTTGCGCCGGACCGTGGGTGACCGTTCTGGCCGCACGCGGCGCCGCCAGCCGCGAACGCAGCGCCAGCAGGACGACCAGAGCCAGCGCCGTGCCCGCGAGGGGCACCACGAATCCGGCGCGCGCACCGTAGGTGTCGGCCAGCTGCCCGGCGACGGTGACCGCCGCGGCCTGGCCGAGCGCGACGGCGCCGGTCAGCCAGGTGAACGCCTCGGTACGGGCCGACGCGGGCACCAGCGATTCGACCAGCGTGTAGCCCGTGATCAGCGCGGGCGCGATACAGAGCCCCACCAGCAGGCCGAGACCGGCGAGCAGGGGCACCGAGTGCACGGCCCAGAGAGCGGAGGTGGCCAGGGTCAGCGCGACATAGCCGTACAGCAGCCTGTGGCGGGGCCCGGTCTTCCAGGCGAGGGTGCCGCACACGATCCCGGCGAGCATGTTGCCCGCCGCGAAGATCCCGTACAGCAGACCGTTCACGCCGGGGTTGCCCATCTCCGCGGCGAAGGCAGTGAGGGAGACCTGCATGCCACCGAAGACCGAACCGATGCCCAGGAAGGCCACCACGAGCACCTTCACCCCGGGAACGGACAGCGCGGAGCCGCGCCGCTCGGCGGGGGTGCCGGCGCCGCGCGGGTGGCGGGGGCTCGGCAGGCCGCTGCGTTGCGCGGCGAAGAGCAGACCGCCGACGAGGGTCAGCGTGGCCTCGGCGAGCAGCCCCGCCGCCGGGTGCACCCCGGTGCACAGCGCCGTCGCGAGCACCGGCCCGATGACGAAGGTGAACTCGTCCGTCACGGATTCGAAGGCCGCCGCCGTGGGGAGCAGTGATGCCCGGGGGCCGGATCCGTCACCCAGTACCGTCGCCCAGCGGGAGCGGACCATGGGGCCGATCTGGGGGACCGAGGCGCCCGTCGGGACGGCGGCGGCGAACAGCGCCCACAGCGGGGCGCCGGCCAGCGCCAGCGCGACCAGGGCGCCCACGGACACGGTGTGCAGCAGCACGCCCGGCACCAGCACGGCGCGCTGCCCGAACCGGTCGGCGAGCCTGCCGCCCTGCGGGGCGCACAGCGCCATCGAGACGCCGGTGACCGCCGCGACGGCGCCTGCGCTGCCGTACGAGCCGGTGGTGTGCTGGACGAGAAGCACGATGCCGATCGTCAGCATCGCGAAGGGCTGCCTGGCGGCGAACCCGGGGAGCAGGAAGGACCGGACGCCGGGGGTGCGCAGCAGCCGCCCGTATCCGGGGCGGGGAGCCTGCTGGGCGGTGTTCTTCTGGTGGGTGCCGGCCTTATGGGCCTTGCTGACCGTGTTGCGGGACACGGCCTTGCCTTTCCGCCGCCTGGTAGCGCGTCCCGGGGATCCGGGCAGGGCCGAGAGCTGTCCTCTTGCGCGGAACTGCGGTAGATGCCGGGGCCCACTGAAAGGAGCGCCACGGCCGCCATACGGGTCGCGCCAGCACTGCGTCAGGCAGAGTTGGTTCGATCAAGTGCGCCTTTATCGTACAGGCACAGAAGCGCATCCCGCCTGGGAAAGGCCGAGCGCGGTGGCTGCCCGCCTCCGATCAGGAGAGCTTGCCACCGACGCCCACACCGCGGTCCTTCCTTCTGCCCGTGCCGAGCCAGTCGGCCAGCTTGCCGCCCTGCGCCACCGCGCGCAGCCGCCGCTCGGCCGCGTCCCGTACCGGATCCGTCGCCACCACCAGCAGTTCGTCACCGCGGCGCAGCACGGTCGCGGGCAGGGGCACGAAGCTCTTGTCGTCCCGTACGACCAGGGTCACGGCGGACCCCGCGGGAAGCCGCAGTTCCGCGACCTCCACGCCGTGCATCTTGGACCCCTCGGGGATGGCCACGGAGAGCAGATGCCCGCGCAGCCGTTCCAGCGGCGCCGACTCGATGCCCAGATCGGCGGCGTCGGAGGAGGAGCCGAGCTTCAGCGCCCGTGCCAGCCAGGGCAGTGTCGGGCCCTGGATCAGCGTGTAGACCACGACCAGGAGGAAGACGATATTGAAGATCCGCAGGCTGCCCTCGACACCGGAGACCATCGGGATGGTCGCCAGGATGATGGGCACCGCGCCGCGCAGCCCGGCCCAGGACATCAGCGCCTGCTCCTGCCAGGGGATACGGAACGGCAGCAGACTGACCAGGACCGCCAGCGGCCGGGCCACCACGGTCAGGACGAGTCCGACGATCAGCGCGGGCAGGAAGTCGTCCCCCAGTTGGTGCGGGGTGACCAGCAGCCCGAGCAGGACGAACATGCCGATCTGCGCGATCCAGCCCAGCCCCTCCGCGAACCCGCGGTTGGCCGGGGCGTGCGGCAGCTTGGAGTTCCCGAGGATCATCGAGGCGAGATAGACGGCGAGGAAGCCACTGCCGTGGGCGGTGGCGCCGATCGCGTACGCGGCGACCGCGATGGCCATCACGGCGATCGGATAGAGCCCGGAGGCAGGCAGGGCGACCCGCCGCAGCCCGAAGGCGCCCGCCCAGCCGACGGCGAGCCCCACACAGGCGCCGATCGCCAGCTCCAGCGTGATCTCGCCGAGCAGTACGTACCAGTGCTCGACCGGGCCGGACGCGGAGAGCGCGACCACCATGATCACCACGGGCGCGTCATTGAACCCGGACTCGGCCTCCAGCGCCCCGGTCACCCGGGACGGCAGCGGCACCTTGCGCAGGACGGAGAAGACGGCGGCCGCGTCCGTCGAGGAGACGACCGCACCGATGATCAGCGCCTGCCGCCAGTCCAGACCGATCAGATAGTGCGCGGCGGTGGCCGTCACACCCACACTCACCGCGACGCCGACCGTCGACAGCACAGCTGCCGCCGGCAGCGTCGGCCGGACTTCCTTCCACTTGGTGCCCAGGCCGCCCTCGGCCAGGATCACCACCAGCGCGGCATAGCCGATGACCTGGGTGAGTTCGACGTTGTCGAACTTGACGTGGAAGAGACCGTCCTGCCCTATGACGACCCCGATGCCGAGATAGAGCAGCAGGCTGGGAAGGCCGCTGCGCGAGGAGATCCGGACAGCGGCGACCGCGATCAGCAGGACGAGGGAGCTGATCAGCAGGAGTTCATTGAGATGGTGGACAGTCAGCGGCCGATCCTTCCCCTCGCGCGCGTCCCGGATCGTTTCTCCGGTAGCCGGTACTTCATTACCTTACCTAATCTTTAACGCTTCCTTGACGCTTTCGAGTGCCAGTACGAGCCGAACTTCCGGCTGAACTGCGGCCCTGGTCACGAGGGATGAGCGCCTTCCGGTGAGGAGGTGATGTGATTTCCGTCGCGGTCAAGGTGCGAATCGGCCCATAAAGACCGGTGTGAATCGCGATGTGATCGACTGATGAGTCGTACTGCATGACACCGCGTCCGGCGCGGTGAAGTGCTGCGCCTATGGTTGCTCCAGCATTCCCAGGACCACCCTGCCCCTCGAAGGACAGCGATGCCCGCCAATACAGCCCCCCCTTCCGGCAAAAAGAAGGGGCGACGCGCCCGTCTGATCGTGATCGTCCTGGTGCTGGCGCTCGTCGCGGGTGTCGGATACGGCGCGTTCTGGGGCGTCAGTACGGTCCGTGCCTCCTTCCCCCAGACCACGGGGACGATCAAACTCGCGGGCCTGTCCGGCTCCGTGGAGGTCCGGCGCGACAGTTACGGAATCCCGCAGATCTACGCGGACACCGACCAGGACCTCTTCCGCGCCCAGGGCTTCGTCCAGGCGCAGGACCGCTTCTGGGAGATGGACGTCCGCCGCCATCTCACCGCCGGGCGGCTCTCCGAGATGTTCGGGAAGGGGCAGGTCAAGACCGACACCTTCCTGCGCACCCTGGACTGGCGCGGAGTCGCGCAGAAGGAGTACGACACCCAGCTCTCGGCGGAGACCAAGAAGAACCTCCAGGCGTACGCGGACGGGGTGAACGCCTACCTCGAAGGCCGTGACGGCAAGGACATCTCCGTCGAGTACGCCGCGCTGAAACTCACCAACGACTACAAGCCCGAGAAGTGGAGCCCGGTCGACTCCGTGGCCTGGCTCAAGGCGATGGCCTGGGACCTGCGCGGCAACATGCAGGACGAGATCGACCGTTCGCTGATGACCAGCCGGCTGAGCCAGAAGCAGATCGACGAGCTGTACCCGTCGTATCCGTACAGCCGCAACGAGCCCATCGTCAGCGCGGGCGGGATAGACCCGGCCACCGGCAAGTACGACCCCGCGGCGGAGCCCTCCAGCGAGGCGCCGGGTGACACGAGCGGCGACACCGGCACGGGCGACTCCACCGAACAGGGGCAGGGCCAGGGCCAGGGCACGAACCCGAGCACGGACACCGGCACGGGAACAGGCACCGGTACGGGCTTCGGTACCGAGACCGGTACCGAAACCGGCACGGGCACCGGCACCAACGTCGGTTACAGCCCCTCCGAAGCCACCGAGGGCCTCGCCTCCCAGCTCGCCGCCCTCACCAGCACCCTGGACGAGATGCCCGCCCTGCTCGGTCCGAGCGGCAGCGGCATCGGTTCCAACTCCTGGGTCGTCGCCGGCCAGTACACGACGACGGACAAGCCCCTCCTCGCCAACGACCCGCACCTCGCGCCCCAGCTGCCCTCGCTCTGGTACCAGATGGGCCTGCACTGCCGGACGGTCTCCGCGTCCTGCCAGTACGACGTCGCCGGCTACACCTTCTCCGGAATGCCCGGTGTGATCATCGGTCACAACCAGAACATCGCCTGGGGCTTCACCAACCTCGGCGCCGACGTGACCGACCTCTACCTGGAGAAGGTCAGCGGCGACACGTACCTGTACGGCGACAAGGAAGTGAAGTTCAAGACCCGCGAGGAGACCATCAAGGTCGCGGGCGGCGCCAGCCGGAAGATCACCGTCCGCTCCACCGGGCACGGCCCGGTGGTCTCCGACCGCAACAGCGAGCTGAAGAAGGTCGGCGAGAAGGCCCCGGTCGGCGATGTCGCCCCGGACCGCGGTGACGGTTACGCCGTATCGCTCCAGTGGACCGCGCTCGAACCCGGCAAGTCCATGGACGCCGTCTTCGAGATCAACAAGGCGGCGGACTTCGACCAGTTCCGCAAGGGCGCCGAGCACTTCGAGGTCCCCTCGCAGAACCTGATCTACGCCGACACCAAGGGCAACATCGGCTACCAGGCCCCCGGGAAGATCCCGGTCCGCTCCAAGGGCTTCGACGGCCGCACCCCGGCCCCCGGCTGGGACCCCGCGTACAAGTGGGACCGGTACATCCCCTTCGACCAGCTGCCCTACGAGTACAACCCGAAGCGCGGCTACATCGTCACCGCCAACCAGGCCGTCATCGACGCCAAGAAGTACCCGTACACGCTGACCGAGGACTGGGGCTACGGCGCCCGCAGCCAGCGGATCGTCGACCTGATCGATTCGAAGATCAAGGACGGCGGGAAGATCTCGACCGACGACATGCAGTCCATGCAGATGGACAACAGCAGTCAGATCGCCAAGCTGCTGATGCCCCATCTGCTGAAGGCGGACATCACGGAGCCGTCCGTCCGCGAGGCCCAGAAGCTCCTCGAAGGCTGGGACTACACCCAGGACTCCGACTCGGGGGCCGCCGCCTACTTCAACGCGGTCTGGCGCAACATCCTTATGCTCGCTTTCGGAAATAAACTCCCCAAGGAGCTGCGGGTCAAGGGCGAGTGCCTCAACGTACGGCCGGCCAACGGCTCGGGACCGGTGGACGACAATCAGCGGCTGGTGCGCGAATGCGGCCAGCGCGCCGCCGACCAGGCCCAGCCGGACGGCGGGGACCGCTGGATCCAGGTCGTCCAGAACATCATCAAGGACGAGAACAGCCCCTGGTGGACCTCCCCGGCCACCCGCAAGGACGAGGCGACCCAGACCCGTGACCAGCTCTTCGCCCGCGCCATGGCGGACGCGCGCTGGGAGCTGACCGCCAAGCTCGGCAAGGACGTCTCCAGCTGGAGCTGGGGCCGTCTCCACCAGCTGCAACTGGAGAACCAGACCCTCGGCACCAGCGGCCCCGGCATCCTCAAGCAGATGCTCAACCGCGGTCCGTGGAACCTCGGCGGCGGCGAGGCCACGGTCAACGCGACGGGCTGGAACGCCGCGGGTGGCTACCACGTGGTGTGGGTGCCCTCGATGCGGATGGTCGTCAACGTCGGCGACTGGGACAAGTCCCGCTGGATCAACCTCACCGGCGCCTCGGGGCACGCCTACAACGCGCATTACACCGATCAGACGGACAAGTGGGCCAACGGCGAGCTGCTCGACTGGTCCTTCGGCGACGACGCGGTGAAGAGCGCCACGACGGACACGCTGACGCTGACGAAGTAGGCGAAGTAGACAGCGGACGCGGTAAGCGCTACGCGAAGCGCGTGACGCCCTCGGGCGTCACCACCGCCCGTACGGGGTGGTCGTGCGGTTCCTCCGGGACCCGCGCGACCACCTCGTTCGCGTACAGCAGCACCACCAGCGCCGGCGTCGCGCCGGCCGCCGCCAGCCGCGCCAGGACGCGGTCGTACGAGCCGCCGCCGCGCCCCAGCCGCATCCCCCGCGCGTCCACCGCGAGACCGGGCAGCAGGACCGTACGCGCCGTCAGGACGGCCTCCGGGCCCTGTCGCGCACCGGCGGGCTCCAGCAGGCCGCGCGCGGCCCGTACGAGCCGTTCGGCGCCCTCGTACTTCGCCCAGTCCAGGTCGTTGTCCGCGAGCAGCACCGGCAGCAGCACCCGTACCCCCCGCGCCCGCAGCGCGTCGAGCAACGCGCGCGTGCCCGGCTCCCGCCCGACCGACACATACGCGGCGACCGTGCCGACGCCGGTCAGCTCCGGCAGATCCAGTGCGTGCCGCGCGAGAACCGATCCGGCCCGCCGCGCGTCTTCATCGGACAGCAGGGCTCTCGCCGCGAGGAGTTCACGGCGCAGGGCCGCCTTGCCGGACGTGTGCTGACTCACCTGGCGGCCCGCTTTCTGACTGACGACGGCTCAATTCAGGCCGACAGAGTGTCGTAAACCTCACACATGAGAGTTTATGAGCCGAAAGTTAACCGGAGTATCATCTTCCGCCCATTCCTGATGGATAGGGTTCGTCGTATGACTCACTCGCCCTCCAGGATCACCAAGGCTGTCATCCCCGCCGCGGGCCTCGGCACCCGGTTCCTGCCCGCCACCAAGGCAACCCCGAAAGAGATGCTGCCGGTCGTCGACAAGCCGGCGATCCAGTACGTGGTCGAGGAGGCGGTGGCCGCCGGCCTCTCCGACGTCCTCATGGTCACCGGCCGCAACAAGCGCCCTCTTGAGGACCACTTCGACCGGAACTACGAGCTGGAGCAGGCGCTCACCCTCAAGGGCGACACCGAACGCCTCGCCAAGGTCCAGGAGTCCAGCGACCTCGCCACCATGCACTACGTGCGTCAGGGCGACCCCCGGGGTCTCGGCCACGCCGTGCTGTGCGCCGCCCCGCACGTCGGCCAGGAGCCCTTCGCGGTCCTGCTCGGTGACGACCTGATCGACCCGCGCGACCCGCTGCTCGCCCGCATGGTCGAGATCCAGGAGCGCGAGGGCGGCAGCGTCATCGCCCTCATGGAGGTCGACCCGGCACAGATCCACCTCTACGGATGCGCCGCCGTCGAGCCCACCGCCGACGCGGACGTCTTCAAGGTCCACGACCTCGTGGAGAAGCCCGAGCCGGCCGACGCCCCCAGCAACTACGCCATCATCGGCCGCTATGTGCTGGACCCCGCCGTCTTCGAGATACTGCGCAGGACCGAGCCCGGCCGCGGCGGCGAGATCCAGCTGACCGACGCGCTCCAGCAGCTCTCGGCGGACGAGAAGGTCGGCGGGCCCGTCCACGGCGTCATTTTCAAGGGCCGCCGCTATGACACCGGGGACCGCGGTGACTATCTGCGTGCCATTGTCAGACTCGCATGCGAACGTGAAGACCTGGGCCCGGACTTCCGGACCTGGCTCCGCGGTTACGTCAGCGAGGAGATGTAGCACTTGAGCAGCACGGCAGACCCGGCACCGGACCAGTCGGCGACAGCGGCCACAGCGGCGGCGCCACCTGAGGCAGCGACACCTGCGACGACGGCGGCAGCGGCGACAACGACGGCCGAGGCGACGGCAGGTCCCGGCCGGCTCTGGTCGGTGGACGAGCACCTGGCGGACATCCTCGCGGCCGTCCGCCCGCTCGACCCCATCGAGCTGCAACTGCCCGACGCCCAGGGCTGCGTCCTCGTCGAGGACGTTACGGTGCCGGTGGCCCTGCCGCCGTTCGACAACAGCTCCATGGACGGCTACGCGGTCCGTACGGCCGATCTCGCCGGAGCCACCGAGCGGTTTCCGGCCGTGCTGACCGTCATCGGCGATGTCGCGGCCGGCAGCGGCGCCCTGCCCGAGGTCGGCCCCGGGCAGGCGGCCCGCATCATGACCGGCGCGCCGCTGCCGCCCGGCGCCGAGGCCGTCGTCCCGGTGGAGTGGACCGACGGCGGTACGGGCGGCGGCGCCGTCACCTCGATGCGCCCCGCCGGCCCCGGCCGGGACGGCTCCGACGGCGAGGTGCGGGTCTACCGCTCGGCGGAGCCCCGCGCCCATGTCCGCGCCGGCGGCAGCGACGTACGCGCCGGCGATCTGGCCCTGGCGGCCGGTACGGTCCTGGGCCCGCCCCAGATCGGCCTGCTGGCCGCCATCGGCCGGGACAGGGTGCGGGTCCACCCGCGCCCGCGCGTGGTCGTGCTCTCCACCGGCAGCGAGCTGGTCCAGCCCGGCGAGCCGCTGGGCGCCGGCCAGATCTACGACTCCAACAGCTTCGCCCTCACCGCCGCCGCCCGGGACGCCGGCGCCATCGCCTACCGCGTCGGCGCCGTCACCGACGACGCGGACACCCTCCGCGCCACCATCGAGGACCAGCTGATCCGCGCCGACATGGTCGTCACCACGGGCGGCGTCAGCGTCGGGGCGTACGACGTGGTCAAGGAGGCGCTCTCGTCCGTAGGGGACGAGGACGAGGAGGGCAGCGGCATCGACTTCCGTACGCTCGCGATGCAGCCCGGCAAGCCGCAGGGCTTCGGCTCGATCGGCCCGGACCACACCCCGCTGCTCGCCCTCCCGGGCAACCCGGTGTCGTCGTACGTCTCCTTCGAGCTGTTCGTACGGCCCGCGATCCGGGTGCTGATGGGCCTGGAGGACGTGCACCGGCCCGTCGTCCGGGCGACGCTGACGGCCGACGGGCCGCTGTCGTCCCCGGCGGGGCGGCGGCAGTTCCTGCGCGGCGCGTACGACGCGGAGGCGGGCGCGATCACCCCGGTCGGCGGCGCCGGCTCGCACCTGGTCGCCGCCCTCGCCCAGGCCGACGCGCTGATCGTCGTCCCGGAGGAGACCGTCTCCCTGGCGCCCGGCGCGGAGGTCGACGTGGTCCTGATCGGCTGAGAGCCGCCCGGTGGCGGTACCGTGTCTGCCCACACAGGCCCTGTCGGGCCCGGACCGGGAGCGCCAGCAGCGAATGACCGTGTTTTCCCGGGGGGAGACCCCCGGATCCCAGCCCCCTCAGCCCCCCGACGAGCGGGGCGGTGACCGTCTGACGCACCTCGACGGGTCGGGCGCGGCCCGTATGGTCGATGTCTCGGCCAAGGAGATCACCGCGCGCGTGGCGCGCGCGTCCGGCCGGGTGCTCGTCTCGGCCGCAGTCGTGGAGCTGCTCAGGGGCGGGGGAGTGCCCAAGGGGGACGCCCTTGCCACGGCCCGTATCGCCGGCATCATGGGCGCCAAGCGGACCCCCGACCTGATCCCCCTCTGCCACCCGCTGGCGGTCTCGGGCGTGACGCTCGACCTCCGGGTGGCCGACGACGCCGTCGAGATCCTGGCGACGGTGAAGACCACCGACCGCACGGGCGTCGAGATGGAGGCGCTGACCGCCGTCTCGGTCGCCGCGCTGACGGTCGTCGACATGGTCAAGGCCGTCGACAAGGGCGCCGTCATCACGGACGTACGGGTCGAGGAGAAGACCGGCGGCAAGTCCGGCACCTGGACCCGCCCGGGGACGGCGGCGGACGCGGCGGACACAGAGGGCGCGGCGGACGCGGCGGGAGGCGCGGCATGAGCACGCCACCCGCACGGGACGGCGCGGGCCACAGACCGCCGGACACCGGTACGGACGCCCATACGGCCCCGAGTACGGACGCCGCGCCCGCCCCCGTTCCCCGCCGCGCCCTGGTGATCACCGCGTCCCAGCGCGCCGCGGCCGGGGTCTACGCCGACACCGGCGGCCCGATCCTCGCCGCCGGTCTGGCCGCGCTCGGCTTCGCGGTCGACGGGCCGACGGTCGTCCCCGACGGCGATCCGGTCGAACGGGCGCTGCGCGCGGGCGTGGCCGCCGCGTACGACGTGATCCTGACCACCGGCGGCACCGGCCTCTCGCCGACGGACCGCACCCCGGAGGCCACCCGGCGCGTGCTCGACCAGGAGATCCCGGGCATCCCGGAGGCGATCCGCGCGCAGGGCACCGCGAAGGTCCCCACCGCCGCGCTCTCCCGGGGCCTGGCGGGCGTGGCCGGCCGGACGCTGATCGTGAACCTGCCCGGCTCCACCGGCGGCGTACGCGACGGCCTCGCCGTCCTCGACCGGCTGCTCGTCCACGCCGTGGACCAGATCCACGGCGGCGATCACCCGCGTACCGCCGGATGACCCCGGCCTGGCCCGCGACCCTGGCGTACGGCGATGTCGTCCTGCGCCCGATAAAACTGCGCGACCAGCGCGCCTGGCGCGAGGTGAACCGGCGCAACCGCGACTGGCTGCGCCCTTGGGAGGCGACGATTCCGCCCCCGCCGCCGGGCTCCCCGGCCGCGCAGCGCCCCACGTACCGTCAGATGGTCCGGCATCTGCGCGCCGAGGCGCACGCGGGCCGGATGCTGCCGTTCGTCATCGAGTACCAGGGGCGGCTGGTGGGCCAGTTGACGGTCGCCGGGATCACCTGGGGCTCGATGTGCGCGGGGCATGTCGGGTACTGGGTGGACCGCGAGGTGGCGGGGCGCGGCGTGGTGCCGACGGCCGTCGCGCTCGCCGTCGACCACTGCTTCCGGATGGTCGGGCTGCACCGTATCGAGGTCTGCATCCGGCCGGAGAACGGGCCCAGCCGCCGGGTCGTCGACAAGCTGGGCTTCCGCGAGGAGGGGCTGCGCCCGCGCTACCTCCATATCGACGGGGCCTGGCGGGACCATCTCGTCTATGTGCTCACGGCCGAGGAGGTGCCGGAGGGACTGCTGCACCGCTGGCAGCGGACACGGCCCGGGAACAACCAGAAAATGAAATAAGTGTTCGATATTGGTTTCCATAAGGTCATAAACTGATCCGAAAGATCATAAAAAAAGTCCGTGATATCAGCTAGATCGTGCGACACACCGGCCCAATTGGCGTATGCCGTCGTGCGAACCCCTCTACGGTGTGAACCGTGAGCAGCAGCGGCCTCATCTACGCAGTCATCGTCGGGGCTTGGGCCGCCTACTTGGTGCCGATGTGGCTCCGCAGGCAGGACGAGCTGAACGAGGCGCGTCCGACGGAACGCTTCAGCACCGCCATCCGGCTGCTGTCCGGAAGGGCGGCCATGGAGCGCCGTTACGCCAAGGAGCTTCAGGGACGCGCCGAGGAGGCGGGAACCGACGCGGAGCCGGACCGTCACGCGGAGTCGATCAGCTCCGTCGACGTCCGGGCCTTCTCCGCGCCTCGGGAGCACACAGAGGTACGGATGGAGATCCCCGTGGCCCCGGCCCCGCGCCCCGCACCCCGCGCGGAACCCGCACCCGAACCGGAGCGCGGCCCCGAGCGGCGCGATACGCGAGAGACGCTTCGGCGGCCTGAGCGTCGCGACCGGCGTGACCGCCGCGACCGGCGTGAGCGCCCCACCGGCGCATCGGCCGAACGCGCCCGGCGCGCACAGCGCTCGCAGGTCCTGGCGCGCCGTCGCCGTACGACCGTGGTCCTCTTCCTCGCCTTCACCCTCGGCGCCGTCGTCGCCGCGGTCGGCGGCCTCGGCTTCCTCTGGGCCCCCGCTGTGCCGGCTGTCCTGCTGAGCACGTACATCGTGCATCTGCGCGGCCAGGAGCGGCGCCGCTTCGCGTTCACGATGGACCGGCGCAGGGCCGAGGCCGCCGCCCAGCGCCTGCGCGAGAACCGTCCCCGCCGCCACCAGCCCGCCGCGTCGGCGGCCGGCGAGCCCGCAGAGGAGCCCGACCCCGCCGCGTGCCCCGGCCCCGCCGCCGAGCCGGTCGCCGCGGTCTCCCCACAGGAGGCCGGGCGCCGGGCCCTGGTCGAGCAGACCGACCACGCGGAGTGGGTCGACCAGCAGCGCGAACGCGGCCCGGCCCGCGGCGACAGCTGGGAACCGGTCCCGGTCCCCCTCCCCACCTACGTCACGGCCCCGGTCGCCCCCCGCGCCACCGGCGGCGTGGACGTCACCGACCCGGAGACCTGGAGCGCGGCCCGCTCCTCCACAGCGGAACCCGCCCCGGAACCGGCCCCCCCGGCCACGGCCCCCCCGCCCCCGCGCCGCCACCGCGACCGCGGCCGGACCCCCCTCTTCGACCAGTACGACGACACCACCCGCCCCCGCGCCGCCAACGAATGACCGCCCCCTCCACACCGAGCCCCCCCCGGCCCGTGACCAGCACCCAACGGATTTCCGAGCACGGCCCCGAGGGTGCTAAAGTTTCACTCGTTGCAAGGGCCTGTGGCGCAGACTGGTAGCGCACCTCGTTCGCATCGAGGGGGTCAGGGGTTCAAATCCCCTCAGGTCCACAACAACAACAGCGAAGTCCCGTCCGATCGGTTGATCGGGCGGGACTTCGCTGTTGTGGCGCTCGGCAACGCGAGTGGGGCGCGGGTGGCCCCGTTGGGTCAGTGGTGGGGGAGTGACTCGCGCAGTGCCGTCAGGGCTGTTACCGGGAGGTTCCGTGATGTGCCCTCCGTGATCCAGGTGTCGAGCATTTTCCGTGTCTGGGTGCCCACTTTGGTGAAGTGGGTTCGCAGGTAGCGGGGCAGGTCGAACGGGGCCAGGGCGGGGAGGGCCCGCAGGATCAGGTTCGCGGCGGGGGCCGGGACGTTGAGGCGGGGTGGGGGGCGGTGGAGGAGGGCGGCGGTCACGGTGACCGCCTCGCGGGTGGCCGTGGCGGGGGTGGTCAGGTCGGCGCGGAGTGCGGGCAGGGACCAGTCGGCGGCTTCCAGGGCGGCCAGGTACGGGATCATCCGCGCGGCGCCCAGTTCGGCGGTGCCGGGGCGCCGGGCGCGGCGTACCCGTACGCCCGCCGCGCGCAGCGCCGTGACGACGGGGCGGGCCCGGTCGTCCGTGCCGTGGACGGTGTGCGCGGTGCCGGGCGGCGACCAGTAGGCGATGCCCGCCGGTGTCCGGTGGGCCAGGACGGACGGGACCAGCTGGACGATCTGCTCGGCCGGCCAGATCCCGGCGAGGGCGGGCAGATCGCGCGGGTCCTGGCCGATGGTGACGACGGTCGCGGCGCCGACGCGCTCGCGGAGGTCCCGTACCCACGGCTCGTGCAGGGCGGGGGAGGGCACGCACAGCCACACCGCGTCCCAGACCCCGTCAGCCGGGTACGGTCGCGCGCGGAGTTCTTCGGGCACCGGGCGGGCGAACCTTCGCAGGCGATAAAGGGTTTTTATGTCACTGTTGGTCGTTTTCTGTCTTGCCTCGTACGTTACGGACGCGCCGGCCTTGGTCAGCCACAAGCCGAAGACCTGTCCCAAAGCTCCCGCACCGACCATCAGAATTCTCATTCAGGCATCTTATATTCATTATGAGAAAGCGGATTGGACGCATGAAGAAGTGAAGTCGCCCCAGTGGTAACCCGGTCGGGTGAACGGGGCTCACGGATATACGACGCGGGCCAGTACTGTGCCGGAGTATGACCACTACCAACGCCGCGTCGAACAGCGCCCAGTACATCTCCCAATTGGGCACTCTCTCGGTGATTCCCTGGACCAGCGACCCCACCGACAGTGAACGCAACTCTCCTTATCTGCTCGCCTATTCGCTCGGTGACGGCCGGGGCGGGCCCGGGGTCGTCGAGGAGACCATGCGTGCGGTTCTCGGTGAGGTCGGGCTGCGGCCCGGTGAGGTGGTCGACCTCACGGAGGAGCCCGGCGGTGTCTCGGTCAAGCTGCTCGTGGAGGCGGGCCGGGCCGTGCTGACCATGCCGTATCTGAACGCGCAGTGCCCCGTGCCCCCGGAGTGGGAGCGGGACGCCCGCGAGACCGGGAAGGTCTACTTCGTGGTCGCCACCCGGCCGTGGGCCGAGGCGGTTCCGGGCCGGCCGGTGGACGAGGAGCGGCTGCGGGCCTTCGCCGGGGACCCGGAGATGCTCGCCGCCGCCGCGCACTGTGTGGTGCCCGTACGCAGCCTGCGAGGCTGAGACGGGACATGGCAACCACCTTGGCGCAGCAGGACGCGACGGCTCTGGACGGCGCCGGCCGGGCCGGCGGCGACGGCGAAGTGCGCGGTGACGGCGGGGCGCTGGCGCTGCTGCTGGTGATCACGGGCGCGGCGGGGGCGCTCGCGGCGTGGGTCATCACCCTCGACAAGTTCAAGCTGCTGGAGGATCCGGGGTTCACTCCGGGGTGCAGTCTGAACCCGGTGGTCTCGTGCGGCAACATCATGAAGAGCGCGCAGGCATCGGTCTTCGGCTTCCCGAATCCGATGCTGGGGCTTGTCACCTACGCGGTGGTGATCGCCGCCGGGGCGGGGCTGCTGGCCGGGGCGCGCTACCGGCCGTGGTTCTGGCTCGGGCTGAACGGCGGAATGCTGTTCGGGGTCGGCTTCTGCACCTGGCTCCAGTATCAGTCGCTGTACAGCATCGGCTCGCTCTGCCTCTGGTGCAGTCTGGCCTGGGCGGCGACCATCGTCATGTTCTGGTACGTGACTTCGCGCAATGTGCGGGCCGGGCTGCTGCCCGCGCCGGCCGTTGTGCGCGGGCTCCTCGGGGAGTTCACCTGGGTGCTGCCGGTGCTGCACATCGGCATCATCGGGATGCTCGTCCTGACCCGGTGGTGGGACTTCTGGACCGGCTGAGCGGTCTTGTTCCGGTCCGGCCGCTCGCCTCTCGACCCCTCTCCGCCCCTCTCGGCTTCTTTCTCGGCCGTGAGGGGCGGCGGCTGTTCCGGGTGCGGTACGGGCGGAGGGGCTACTTGCCGAGCGGCATGCCGCCGAGGAGCTGGCCGCCGCCGCTGCCGCCCTGGCGGGGCTTGTTCAGCTCCTGCGTCACCTGATTCACCGCGTGCAGCACCGAGCCCGGCCGCTCCGTGTCCAGCGCGTTGCTGTGCAGCGGCTGGGGGTCGCGCAGGCCCTGGGCCAGGATGTCCTCCACGCCGCCGTTCAGGCTGAGCGAGGTGGTGGGGGCCGGTCCGGCGGCGGGCGCGGCGGCGGCGAGGGCCGGGGTGACGGCTCCGGCCAGCGCCAGCACGGAACCGGCGGTGGCGACGACAGTGGCGGTGATCTTGGTGGGCTTCATCGGTGAATCCTTCTCTGGTGATTCCGCTTTCCCCGCGCGGCGCAACTCACTTCTCACGCCCGGGCTTTGGGGATCTCCCCTCTTCCGGTGGCGATCCCGCTATCGTTAACGACTTCTCGGCGCGGCGGAAACTCCGTACCGGTCGAATTCTGCGCGGGCCACCCGAACGAGCGGCCAACGAAGCCGTGGAAACGCGGAAAGCCGTCCTTTCCCCTGGGGGAAAGGACGGCTCTTCGATACGACGACGTCAGTTGTTGACGCAGACGTTCCCGAACGCCGGGTTCAGGATGCCGATGACGTCGATCGTGTTGCCGCACAGGTTGATCGGGACGTGCAGCGGGATCTGGATGACGTTGCCGGAGATGACGCCCGGGGAGCCGACAGCCGCGGCCGACGCGTCGGAGTCGGCGAAGGCGGCGCCGGAGGCACCGGCGACAGCGGCGGCGGCCGCGGCGGAGAGGACGACGGCCTTGGCGATACGCGACATAGGGGAAAGGCTCCTCGGTCGTATGAAGATGACGTAAGCGCCGGGCGCGATTGCCCGACTCATGCATCAACGCCGAGGACCCCCGGAGGTTGCGGGCCCGAACGGGTGAATCCACGTTCGGTGCGCTGCTCGTGGGGGTTCGCGAGGATCGCGAGAGTTCATCGGGGAGGGATTCTTCCGGTCACCCCTTCATATACGTGCAACTGTACGTTCAGCAGCTTTCAGCGCGTCTGGCGTGATTTTCAGTCCGCGCTCTGTAATGGTGCGTTCTGGTTTCGGACTTGGAGGCGGAGAGCCCGTATGCGGAATTCTGCGGTTCGTGCGGTGGGGCGTGGCGTGCTGTGCGGTCTGGCCGTACTCTCGCTGTCCGCAGCGGTATACCCACCGGTGGTCCCTTCATACTTCGCTCCGCGCGCCGGTGCGAGGGAAGACCCCCGTATTCCGTTCGCCGCCCGCTGGTACGCCGTGCAGCACGGCGGGATCGTACGGGCGGCCAACGCGGCCATCAGCTGCCGGGCCGAGGAGGGCGACCGTACGTCGGCCTGTGCGGCCGCGCGGGCCGGCGGGGACGCGGCCAATCAGCAATTCGACATGTTCTATTCGGATGTCGACGACGATCCCAACACCTACAACTCGACCCGCGCCGAACTGCGGCTGCCGGACCGCGCCCGGGTCAGCTACGCGCGCCTCTACTGGGGCGGCAATCTGCTGGTCGGCGAGCAGAAACCGGCCGCGGACAACGGGCGGGTGCTGATCGCCGAGCCGGGCGGCCGGTACAAGGAGATCCTGGCCGACACCGTGATCGGCCACCGGATCGCGGGCGGGGCCGACGCCTACCAGGCGTCCGCGGATGTGACGACGCTGGTGAAGGACAGCGGTCCCGGGATGTACACCGTGGCGCAGCTCAATGTGGCCATGGGGCGCTCCGGCGCGGGTGCCTGGGGCGGCTGGACGCTGGTCGTCGCGTACAAGAAGGACGACGATCCGCTGCGGCATCTGTCGATCTGGGACGGTTTCGATCTGCTCGACGCGCGCCATGAGGAAGAGCGCGTCGACCTGGGCGCGATGCCCATTCCCGAACGGGCCTCCGGGCGGCTGGGAGTTGTCGCGTACGACGGTGACCGCGGGGTCACCGGGGACACGCTCGCCGTGGAAACGGGGAAGGGGAAAGGCGTTCTTCTCAGTAATAAAGATAACCCTTCCGATGATGTGATGAATTCCAGCATCACGGACTTCGATTCCCGTGCGATGAAGCGCGAGCCGGACTATGCGAACACCCTTGGGTATGACTCCGACGTGTTCGACCTGCGTGGTGCACTGGCATCCGGCGCCGACCGGCTTAGCGTTCGATTCGGCACCGAGCGTGACTCCTTCTGGATCGGTGCGTTTTTCGTAGAGGCCGACGCGCAGTTCTGAGCGACGCAGTTCTGATTGACGCAGTTCTGAACGGTCCGCGTGCTCTGCGTCTCGATTTCCGATGTCCACGAGTGGAAAGAGTTGCGCGTGCAGCCAGAACGGCACCGGCCAGGGACCGGCTTCACCGCGCTCCACCTCGTCCAGCCGGTCGACGGCGGAGTGGCCCGCGTGGTCCTGGACCTGGTCGCGGCACAAGTCGCCGCGGGGGTACGGGCGGTCGTCGGCTGCCCGGCGGAGGGACCGCTCGCCGCCGCCGCGGCCCGCCGGGGCGCCGAGGTCCATGTCTGGCGGGCCACCCGCGCCCCCGGGCCGGCGCTGCCGCGGGAGATCGCGGACGCGGCCCGGCTGGTCCGCCTCGTACGGCCCGATCTCGTCCACGCCCACAGCGCCAAGGCCGGACTCGCCGGCCGGCTGGCCGTACGGGGCCGTGTCCCGACCGTCTTCCAGCCGCACGCCTGGTCGTTCGAGGCGGTCGGCGGGGTGACCGCGCGGCTGGCCGGGCGCTGGGAGCGGTGGGCGGTGCGGTGGACCGACCGGATCGTGTGCGTCAGCGACGCCGAGCGGCGCACCGGCGAGCGGGCGGGCATCGAGGCCGTCTGGTCGGTCGTCCGCAACGGGGTCGAGGTCGATCGGTTCGGCGACCGGGGCGACTTCGGAGGCGCGGCGGGGACCCGGCGGGCGGACGGCCGGGCCAGGGCCGACGCTCGGGCCGCCCTGCCGCTGCTCGCCGGGCGCCCGCCGGTCCTTCCTGATGTCCCCGACGCTCCCGTCGTCGTCTGTGTCGGCCGGCTCTGCCGTCAGAAGGGCCAGGACATCCTGCTCCGCGCCTGGCCGTCCGTCGTACGGCGGTTCCCGGGGGCCCGTCTCGTCCTCGTCGGCGACGGGCCCGACGCAGGTGCCCTGCGCGCCGCCGCGCCGCCCTCCGTGCTCTTCGCCGGTGCCGTACCGGACACCGCGCCCTGGTACCGGGCGGCCGATCTGGTCGTTCTGCCCTCCCGTTGGGAGGGGATGGCCGTAGCACCCCTGGAGGCCATGGCGAGCGGCCGGGCCGTCGTCCTCAGCGATGTGGACGGCGCGCGCGAGTCCCTGCCGCCCGGCCGGGAAGCGCTCTGTCTCGCCCCGCCCGAGGACCCGGCCGCGCTGGCGGCGGCCATCAACACGCTGCTCGACGACGGGCCGCTGCGCGAAGCCATCGGCCGCCAGGGCCACCAGCACGTACTCGACACCCACGACGTGCGGCAGACCGCGCGGGCCATCGCGGACGTGTACCGCGCCGTGGCCGCGGTGCCGCGCCCCGAGCGCAGGGAGCCGATTCCCCAGTGACCACGGAAAGCACCAGCGTCCCTCCGCCGTCCGGGCGTGAGCGGACGGCGACGACGGCACGGCGCCCGGACGGTACGGCGGCCACCGGCCGGCCCACCGCCGTGAGCCAGGCGGTACGCGGGCGGACCGCCCCGGGGCGCGTGCCGATCGCGCCGCCCCGCGACACCCGTGGCGTACGCGAACTCCCCGACCGCCTCGCGCCACCGGCCCGCCGCCGGCCGCGGCGCTCCGCGCTCCGCTTCGCCCTGCCGCTGCTCGCGACGGATGTGCTCGCCGCGCTGCTGGCCACCGCCGTCCGCACCGACGGGCAGCCGGACGCCGTCCTGCCGCTCCAGCTCCTGACCCTCCTCCTCTGCGTCACCGCGCTGAACGCGCTCGCCGGGCTGTACCGGCACGGTGTCGTCCTCTCCGGCCTCGACCAACTGCCCGCGCTGGCCGCGCGGATCGCGGTGGCCTGGTGCGCGGCGGCAGCGGTGTGCGCCGCGGTGTTCCCGGCCAACGCCCTTGGTTTCACCGCCCTGTTGAGCGCCGGAGCCGTACAGCTCGCCGTCGCCTGCGGCGGCCGTTCGCTCCTCCACACGCACCGCCGCTCGGCGGCCCGCAACCGGCTGCGCTCGGCGCTCGTCGTCGGCGCGGGCCCGGCCGTACGGCGGATCACCGCGCTGCTCGCCCAGCACCCGGAGTACGGCCTGCGGCCCGTCGGCGTCGCCTCCCCCACGGCCTGCGCGCCGGGGGAGCCCGCGAAGGACGACGGCGTCGGCGTCGGCACCGTACGGGAGAAGCGGGAGAAGGAGGGGACGCGCGACGGTGGGGGCAGCGGTGCCGGCCTGAGCGCGGACGCGCCCGCGCTGCCCGTTCTCACCACCCCCGAGGACATCCACCGCGCCGTCATCCAGAACGGCGTCCAGGAAGCCCTGTTCACCGAAGGCGGCGACCCCGGCGCCCGGGCAGGCATGGTCGCGCTCTTCCACACGTACGGCTGCGCCACCTGGTTCGTCGGCGCCGGGCCCTGGGACCTCGTCGCCCCGCGCGCCGTCATGGAGCGGCACCTGTGGGGATTCGGCTACCACCGCGTGGAGCCGCCCGCCACCGCCCGGCGCCGCCGGGGCGCCCTCGCCAAAAGGCTGCTGGACCTGCTGCTCACCGCGCCCGTCCTGGTGGCCGTCTCGCCGCTGCTGCTGCTCTGCGCGCTCGCCGTCAGGCTCGGCGACGGGCCGGGGGTGCTCTTCCGCCAGGAGCGCGTCGGGCAGCACGGCCGCCCGTTCACCCTGCTGAAGTTCCGTACGCTGCGCCCCTCCGACGACCAGGAGTCGGCCACCCGCTGGAACATCGCCAACGACCGCCGTATGAGCCCGGTCGGCAATCTGCTGCGCCGCACCTCCCTGGACGAGCTGCCGCAGCTGTGGAACGTGCTGCGCGGGGACATGAGCCTCGTCGGCCCCCGGCCCGAACGCCCCTACTTCGTCGCCAACTTCAGCAAGACCCACCCGGGTTACGCGGCCCGCCACCGGATGCCCGTCGGTATCACCGGCCTGGCGCAGGTCCACGGGCTGCGCGGGGACACCTCCATCGAGGAGCGGTCCCGGTTCGACAACCACTACATCGACCACTGGTCGCTCTGGCAGGACGTGTGCATCATCGTGCGGACCGCGGTGTCCCTCGTCCGGCCGGCGGGCAGCTGATGGCCACGGCCGTGGTCCTGGATACGGCTGCCGCCGTGTCCGACGCGCCCGTACGGCCCGCTGCCCGGCCGCCCCTCCCGTGGCGCCGGGCCGCCCCGCTGCTCCCCGCGATCGCCGTCGTCGTCCTGCTCGCCGTACCGGTGGCGCCCGCCGGGGACGGTACGGCCGGCTCCGGGAGCCCGGCGGACGTGGCGTCCGCGCTGCTCGTCCTCCACTGCCTCGTCCGCGTACTGCGCGACCGGGCCCGCCCGTTGACCCGTACGGCGGCGTTCGTCCTCGGACTCCCGGTGCTCGGGGTGACCGTCGCGTCCCTCACCGCCCAGGACCCGGCGGTGAGCCTGCCCGGCCTGGCGCGCTACCTCCAGATCTTCGTGCTGGTGCCCGCCGCGCTGCTGCTGCTCCTGCGCGACCGCTGGGACTTCCGGCTGCTGGCCGGGTCCGTGGTCGCGGTCGCGCTCGTCCAGGGCGCGGTCGGCGTCGGCCAGTACCTGACCGGTACGGGCGCCTCGTACAAGGGCGAGGACGTCCGCGCGGTCGGCACCTTCGGACCGACCGATGTGATGGGGATGGCCACCGTCGTCGCGTACGGGCTGGTCATCGCGGTCGGCTTCGCCGTCGGCGGGAAGGGCGGGAAGGGCGGCAAGGGCGGCAAGGGCGGTACTGGGGCCGGTCGGCCGGGCGCGTGGACGGGGGCGCGCCTCGCCGCCCTCGGCTGCGCCGGGCTGCTGGCCGTACCCCTCCTCCTCTCCTTCAGCCGCGGCGCCTGGATCGCCACGGCGGTCGCGGTCGTCTGCCAGCTCGTGCTCTCCGGGCCGCGCCGCGCCGCCGCGGCGCTGCTCGCGGCCGGCGCGCTCGGGGTCGTGCTCGTCGGCGGGCTCGGCATCGGCTCGCAGCTCGTCACCGAGCGCGTCGACTCCATCGCGCGCGTGGCCGACGCGCCGGACCAGTCCGTCACCGACCGGTACACGATGTGGGCCGCCGCCGCCGACATGTGGCGTACGCGACCGCTGACCGGCGTCGGGCTGAAGGGTTTCCCCGAACACCGCGACAGCCACGCCTCGCTGGCCCTCTCCTCCGGCAGCGATACGGCGGGCGCCGGGCTGGGCTTCCAGCGTCAGCCGCTGCTCTCCCCGCACAACATGTACCTGCTGGTCCTCAGCGAACAGGGGCTGCTCGGCGTTCTCGCGCTGGTCGGCAGCTGGGCCGCGCTGCTTCTGCTGGGGCTGCGGGCGCTGTGGCGCTCCCGTACCGGCCGCCGTGCGGGTGGCGGGGGGTGTGGTCTTGTCGTCATCGGGCTGCTGGTCTGGCAGTTGGTGGACTTCGGGTACGCGGACATCGGCGGGCCCTCGACCGTGCTGACGGCCGTGATGCTGGGACTGGCGGCCTGGTGGGCGCTCGGGGCCGGGCCGGACGGTGACGCGTTTGACGGTGCTGTGCCGGAGGGTGCTGTGCCGGGTGGAGCCACGCCGGGCGGGGTCGTCTCGGACGGGGTCGCCCGCGCATGACCGATACCCGGCGGTCCGCCCTCCCGGCGCCCCCCGCCACCGTCGTCCCCGCGCAGACTCCGCCTCCGGAGGTGGAGAGCGGCACCGGCTCGCTCACCTCCGGCCCCGCCGGGCGCTTCCTCGCGCGCGCCGCGCTCGTCACCGCCCTGCTGACGGCGGCCGGTTCGGTCCTCGGGCTGGTCCGGGACCAGACCATCGCGCATCTGTACGGTGCCGGGCCCGGCACCGACGCCTTCCTCGTCGCCTGGACCATCCCCGAGGTCTCCGCCACGCTGCTCATCGAGGACGCCATGGCGCTCATCCTCGTACCGGCGTTCAGCTTCGCCCTCGCCCGCCGGGCCGCCGCCGTACCCGGGACGGCCGCTGATCCCGTACGGCTGCTCACGCGGTCGACGCTGCCCCGGCTCTTCCTCGCGCTCAGCGCCGCCGCGGCGCTGCTGGCGGTGGCCGCGCCCTGGGTGGTGGCGCTGCTGGCGCCGGGGCTGCCGGAGACACAACTCGCCGTGGACTGCACTCGGTTGACCGCCACATCGGTCTTCACGTACGGGCTCGCCGGATATTGCAGCGCCGTGCTCCGCGCGCACGGCAGCTTTGTGGCGCCCGCCGCGATCTATGTGGCGTCCAACGTCGGGATCATCGGCACGATGCTGGTCGTACGGGACCGGTGGGGCGTCGAGGTGGCCGCGGGCGGGGTCGCGGTCGGCGGCGTCCTGATGGTGCTGATCCAACTGCCGTGCCTGTGGCGGCGGCTGGCGGAGGGACGGCAGACGGCCGGTGCGGGGGCCGACTCCGTGGGCGGAACCGCCGCCGTCGCTCAGGGCACTCCCGCGACGGCGACCGCGACGGCGTCCGTAACTGCGACTGCGACTGCGACTGCGACTGCGACCGCTACCACTACCGCAGCCGCCACCGCGCCCGTCGCTCTCGGTCTTCTCGCGCCCGTCATCGTCTTCGCGCTCAGCCGCCAGTCACAGGTCCTCATCGAGCGCTTCCTCGCCGCGCCGCTGCCCGCCGGGGCCATCTCGCATCTCAACTACGCGCAGAAGGTCGCGCAGATCCCGATGACGCTCTCCCTGATGCTCTGCACAGTCACCTTCCCCGTCGTCGCCCGCGCGATGGCGGCGGGGGAGACCGACCGGGCGCGGCGGCGCGTCGAGCGGGATCTCGCGCTGGCCGGGGCGATCGTGCTGGTGGGCGCCGCGACGATCATCGCCTGTGCCCCGCAGTTCATCGAAGTCCTCTTCCAGCGGGGCGAGTTCACCGCCGCCGACACGGCCGCGACCGCCGCCGTCATGCGGGTGTACGCGCTCGGGCTGCTCGGCCACACCCTGGTCGGGGCGCTCGTACGCTGCTACTTCTCGGCCGCGCGCCCGCTGTGGTTCCCGGCGGTCGCCATGATCGCGGGGCTCGGGCTGACCACCGTCGCGGGCTCGCTGCTCGTACAGGTCTGGGGGGTACGCGGCATCGCCGCCGCCAACGCCCTCGGCATCACCCTCACCGCCGCCCTCATGCTGGCCGGCCTCGCCCGCCACAGTGTGCCCCTCGACGCCCGGTTCATGGCCGGCGGCCTCACCAAACTCAGCGCCGCCGCCGCCGCGGCGACCGGCGCCGGCTGGCTCTGCGGAGCCCTTGTCGCCTCCCCCGCGCCCGCCGCTACCGCCGCCTGCGCGGTGATCGCCGCGGTGTTCCTCGTCCTCGCCCGGGCCCTCCGGGCACCCGAGATCGACAGTCTTCTCGACCCCGTACTCCGCGTACTCCGCACCCTCCTCCGCCCCGCCTCACGAAAGCCGCCGCATGTCCGCTGACACGGTCTCCCCGTCCGCCGCCGCCCGTCCGGGTCCCCTGTGGGCCTTCATGTACCACTCGGTCGCCGATGTCACCGGCCCGGCCGACGACCCCTACCAGGTGACGGTCACCCCCGCCCGGCTCGAACGGCAGCTGAGCTGGCTCCGCCACCGGGGCCTGCGGGGCGTCTCCATGGACGAACTGCTGCGCGCCCGCGCCGCCGGCCGGGGCGCCCGGCTCGTCGCGCTCACCTTCGACGACGGCTACGCCGACTTCGTGGAGCGGGCCGTACCGCTGCTGCGGCGGCACGGCTGCACCGCGACCCTCTTCGTCCTGCCCGGCCGTCTCGGCGGTACGAACGAATGGGACCCCCTCGGCCCCCGCAAGCCCCTCCTCACGGAGGACGGCATCCGGGCGGCCGCCGACGCCGGCATGGAGATCGGCTCGCACGGACTGCGCCACACCGACCTCACCACCGCCAACAACGAGGACCTCGCGCGCGACACCGCGCACAGCCGCGAGCTGCTGCGCTCCATCACCGGCCGCGAGGTGGCGGGCTACTGCTACCCGTACGGGACGGTCGACGCGCGCGCCGTCGAAGCCGTCCGCGCCGCCGGTTACGGATACGCCTGCGCCATCAGCCCCGGCCCGCTCACCGGGGTGCTCGCCCTGCCCCGTATCCATGTCGGCCAGTCCGACACGGGGGCGCGGCTGTTCCTCAAGCAGCTGCTGCACCGGCGGCGCCGCGAGCCCGTACCGACGGCCGCCTACACGCAGTACGCGGCGTACGTGGCCGCGCAGAGCAAGACCGCTCCGGACGCGACCATGCCCGGCACAACCGCTCCCGGCACGGCCGCTCCGGACTCCGCCGCTCCGGACACGGCGGTCCCGTCATGAAGGTGCTGCACATCATCACCGGTCTCGGCATCGGCGGCGCCGAGCAGCAACTGCGGCTCCTGCTGCGCCAGTTGCCCACCGATGGCGATGTCATCACGCTCACCAACCCCGGCGCCGTCGCGGACGGCATCGTCGCCGACGGCGGCTCCGTCCGAAACCTCGCCATGGCCGGCAACCGCGACCTCGGCGCGCTGCCCCGGCTCACCGGACTGATCCGCCAGGGCCGGTACGACCTGGTGCACACGCACCTCTACCGCGCCTGCCTGTACGGGCGGTTCGCGGCCCGGCTCGCGGGCGTCCGGGCCATCGTCGCCACCGAACACTCCCTCGGCGAGGCCCAGATCGAGGGCCGGCCGCTGACCCCCGGCGCCCGCGCCCTCTATCTCGCGGGCGAGCGCGCGGGAACGGCGACCGTCGCCGTCTCCGCCACGGTCGCGCGGCGGCTGGAGCGCTGGGGGGTACGGCGCGACCGTATCCACGTCGTCCCCAACGGCATCGAGGCCGGGCGCTTCGCCTTCGATCCGGCCGCCCGCCGCGCCGCCCGCGCGCACCTGGGGCTGCCGGCCGGCGCCTTCGTGGCCGGCGGGGTGGGCCGGCTGACCCCCGGCAAGCGCTTCGACCGGCTGGTACGGGCCGTCGCGCGGCTGCCCGAGGCGCGCTTCCTCCTGGTCGGGGACGGCCCGGAGCGCGCGCGGCTGCGGCGGCTCGCCGAGGAGCTGGGCGCGGCGGACCGGGTGCTGCTGTACGGCGCGTGCGAGGACCCGCCGCCGTACAAGGATCTGTCCCGTACGGGAGGGTCTCCGGCCGGTGGCCTCGGGCTGCCCGCGCTGCTCGCCGCCATGGACGTCGCCGTATCCACCTCCCACGACGAGGCGTTCGGACTCGCGGCGGTCGAGGCGCTCGCCGCCGGGCTGCCGGTGCTCTACGTCACCTGCCCCGCCCTCCAGGACCTGCCCCCCGAGTCCGCGCCGGAGGCCCGCCGGATCAGCGGCTCCGTACCCGGACTCGCGGATGAGCTGCGGCGGTTCCAGGAGACGCCCGCCGCGCGAGCGCCCCGGGCGGTGGCTCCCGCCGCACTCCACTACGACATCTCCCGCAGCGCAGCCCAGCTCATGGCCGTCTACGAGCACGCCGCCCGAGGCCGGTCGGCCTCCCTCCGAGAAGTGAGTTGCCCATGACCCCGCAGAACCGGCTCCGAGCCCCGAAGACCCTCCGCAAGTCCGGCGTCAGGGCCCTGCCCGTGCGCTGGATCGTGCCGCTGGCCGTCACGGCCGGGGCGCTGGCGGGCGGCGCGTACGGGATGCTCCGTACGCCCGAGTACGCGGCGACCAGCTATGTCGTCGTCGTCCCGCTCGACACCACGGAACCGGCCGCCGCGCAGGGGTTCGCGACGGCGTTCGGCCGGGTCGCGCCCCAGCTCGCGCTGGTCGGTGACGCGCCGACCTGGGCCGGGGTGCCCGCCGCCACGCTCAAGCGCGATGTACGGACGGCGACCTCGCCCGACGCGCCGATGATCTCCGTGACGGCGACCTCGGCCAAGGCGTCGACGGCGGTGGACATGGCGAACGGGGTCGCGCGCTCGCTGGTCGTCAGCGGCACACAGATGCAGGGCAGTACGAACGTACGGGTGCTCCAGTTCTCCCGGGCGATCGCGCCCACCGGCCCGGTCACCCCGTCGGCCGGGCTGTCCGCCCTCGTCGGCGGCTGCGCGGGCGGGCTGCTGGGCGGGCTCGGGCTGCTCGTACGCCCGAAGCGCCGCCGGGAGGACGCGCCCGCCGGGTCCGCGTCCGTCCCGGGACCGGCGTCCGGCTCCGGTGCCTCCGTAACCTCCTCCTCCGCCTCCGCTGCCGCCAAACCGCACCCGGAAACGGTCTGATGGGATCCCCCACGCGGTCGCGGACCGCCCCGGCCCTCCGCGCGCCGGTCTCCTCCGTACCGGTGGCCGCCCTGCTCACCGTCTCCCGGTCCGGCAGGGCCTTCACCACGGAGATCTGCGCGGACGCCGCGCGGTTCGGCGCGATCGCCCCGGAGTGGGACGCCCTCTACCGCGCCTCCCGTACGGCCACCCCGTTCCAGAGCCACGCCTGGCTGCACTCCTGGTGGCAGTCGTACGGGACGGGCGGCGGCGGCAGGCTGCGGGTCGTCCTGGTCCGCCGGGGCGGGGAACTCGTCGCCGCCGCGCCGCTGATGCTGCTGTTCCGGCCGCTTCCCGTCCTCGTACCGCTCGGTGGCACCATCACCGACTTCTCCGATGTCCTGCTGGACGAGTCCCGTACCGACGAGGAGACCGAGGCCGCCGTCACCGCGCTGGCGAGGGCCTTCGCCGAACTGGCGGGCACGGCCGTGATCGATCTCCGCGAGGTACGCCCCGGAGCCGCCGCCGAGCGCGTCTACGCCCGCTGGACCGGCCCGCGCCGCCGGCTCGCCGACTCGCCCTGCCTCGAACTGCCCGCCGTACCGATGGAAGGGCTGCTCGCCCGGCTCCCCGCGTCCCGCGCCCAGCGCGTCCGCGCGAAGCTGCGCAAGCTCGACGCGCTCGGTATCGAGGAGCGCGAGGTCCCGGCGGACGAGGTGCCGGTCGCGGTCGGCCGGCTGCTGGAGCTGCACCGGCTCCAGTGGGAGGGGCGCGGTGTCACCCCCGAGCACCTCAGCGCCCGCTTCGCCGAGCATCTGACCAGGGCCGCGCGGACCATGGTCGCGAGCGGCGACGCCCGGCTGACGGAGTTCCGGCTCGCGGGGGCGGTGGTCGCGGCCGATCTCACCCTGATGTCCGGCGCGCTGGCGGGCGGTTATCTGTACGGGGCCGATCCCGTGCTGCGCGCGCGGAAGGCGGACGTGGCCACGATGCTGCTGCGCGCCGGGGCCCGGGACAGCGGCGCGCACGGGCGCGCGACGCTGAGCATGCTGCGCGGCGACGAACCGTACAAGCACCACTGGCGCCCGGAGACCGTCCGCAACCAGCGGCTGCTGCTGGCCCGGCCCCATCTCGCGCCGTCCCTGTGGCTGCTGCTGGCGCGGGCGGCGGGGCGGGAGCGGGCGGCGACGCTGGTCAAGCGGGCGCGGAAGACGGAGGAAGGCGGCGACAAGGGATGACAGGGACGACGACGCTCGTGACCTCGACCGTCACCTCGACCGTGCCTCTCTCCTTGACGCCGCCGTCCTCCGGGCGCGCCGCGCCGCGTCACTTCCGCAGGCGCTCCCCCCACCAGTCGAGCCGCAGACAGAGCTTGCCGCCGAGCCACTTCTCGACCAGCGGGCCGAGGTTGAGCGGGGTGCAGTTCTGCGGGCGGCTGGGCGGGGGAGTGGGAGCGGGCGTCGACTCGGGTTCGGGCGTCGGGTCCGGCGTCGGGTCGGGCGTCGGCTTCGGCGTCGACTCGGGGTCGGGTGCCGGCGGCGGAGTCGGGTCCGGCGTGGAATCCGGCGTGGGAATCGGCGTGGGAACCGGCGGCGTCGGATCCGGTGTCGGCTCCGGTGTCGGCGTCGGGGTGGGATCCGGCTCGCGTGCGGAGAGCATGGACCGGAACACCTTCGACGACTCGGGATTCTTCTCGCACTGCCAGATGCCGTGCGGACAGTAATCCGTGACCGTGTTGTACAGCGGCTTGTACGTGTCGATCCACTGGAGCATGCGCCGCATGTATTCGGGGTTGTCTCCGTTGCGGAAGAGGCCCCACTCCGGATAGGAGATAACCTTTCCGTGTGCAGCGGCGAAGTCCACGTGTTCCTGAAGCCCGAGAGGCTCATTCACCTGTTCGTCAAAAGTCCGGCCGGGCGGCTGATCGTACGAATCCATGCCGATGACATCCACGACATCGTCACCGGGATAGCACGCGGTCCACGGAACGGCGTCCCGTCCGCGATTCGGCGCGAAGTCGAAACGGAACTTCTGCCCGGGAACGGCACGCATGGCGGTGACAATGCGGTTCCAGTATCTCTTCCACGCCTGTGGGTCGGGCCCGCAACGATGGGTGTACGTCGTGCCGTTCATCTCCCAGCCGAGCACGATCACCGTGTCCGGGACGCCGAGGTCCACCAGCCGCCGGGCCAGCGCCGTGAAGTGGCCGTCGTACTGTCCGTACGCGCCTCTGCGCAGCTCACGGCGGACGAGCCGGTCGGGCACCCGCCCCTCGGTGCGCTCCAGCATCGGTACGTTGAGGACGAACAGCCGGTCGTCCTTGGCCTTGCGCCAGGCCGCCCAGTCCTCCAGGAAACCCGGGCTTCCCTCGATGTTGGACCACACGTCCCCGGGGAGATAGGTGTGGCCCACGCGCAGCTCCGTACCGCCGAGCCATTTCTCCATGGCGGCGATGCGCTGGACGCCACTGGGACCGAAATCCAGATACGCGCCGAGCGCGGGCGAGGCGGCCTGGGGCGGTTTCCGCTTCTCCGCGCTTTCGGGGCCGTTCAGTGCTCCCGCGCTCTCCTGTCCCTCCGCCGTACCGGCCGGAGTCGGAAGCGCCGCGCCGGAGACAAGGAGACCGGCTGTGACCGCCCCCAGGCAGGTGGTCGTCAGCCTTCGACGTCTGGATGGCATGTCAGCTCCTCGTGATTCGAACCCGTTTCCGCGGTCGCGACCCGGAATCGTGCAGCCACGTTGAGCGTAAAAGTATTTCTAATAAGCCGATCGGGAACCTGGCCCGGCGCTCCAGTAGTCCATCCGTGAATTTCATCCCCCGCATGGGGTATCGATCTGAAGGACCCCACCGTGCCGAGCTTCGACACCCGTGTCCCCGCCGTCCTGCTGCGGCTCGACCGGAACCCGTTCCACCACGGCACGCTGGGCGCCGTCCGGTCGCTGGGCCGGGCCGGGATCGAGGTGCACGCGGTCGTCGAGTCCGCGCGCAGCCCCGTCGGACGCTCCCGCTATCTGCACCGGGCCCATCTACGGCCGCTCCGGGGACCGGATCTGACACCCGCTCCGGACTTCGACGGGACCGCGCGGCTGCTGCTCGGGATCGCGGACGGGCTCGCCGGGCCGGCCGTGCTGGTGCCGATGGACGATCTGAGCGCGATCGCCGTGGCGCGCCTCCGCGAGCGCCTGACCGGGCGTTATCTCCTGCCTGAGCAGCCGTCAGGGCTGCCCGAGCGGGTCGCCGACAAGGCGGAGCTGGCCGGGATCTGCCGCGAGCTGGACATCCCCCACCCCCGGACGGTGGTGCCCGGCTGCGCGGCGGAGGCGGCTGCCGCCGCCTGGTCGCTCGGGCTGCCGGTGGTGGCGAAGTGGAGCCGGCCCTGGCTGCTGCCCGAGGGCACGGGGCTGCGCAGTACGCAGGTGGTCCGCTCCCCGCGGGAGGCGCGGGAGCTGTACGGGCGGGCGGCGGAGGCGGGCAGCGGGCTGCTGCTCCAGGAGTTCCTGGCGCCGGGGCCCGACCTGGACTGGTTCTTCCACGGTTACGGCGGCGGTCCCGGCCGCCGCTTCCTGGGCGCCGCCGGGCGCAAGGAGCGGGCCTGGCCGGTGGGGGCGGGGCTGACGGCGGTGGGCCGGTGGCTGCCCAATCCGGAGGTGGAGCGGACGGCGCGTCAGCTCGTCTCGGCGCTCGGCTACCGGGGCATCCTCGATCTCGACTTCCGCCGCGACGCCGCCTCCGGCGCGTACCACCTGCTCGACTTCAACCCCCGGCCCGGAGCGCAGTTCCGGCTCTTCACCGACCGGGCGGGCGTCGATGTCGTCCGCGCGCTCCATCTGGACCTCACGGGCCGGACCGTACCGGCGCAGGAGGCGGCGCACGGGCGGACGTTCGTCGTGGAGAACTACGCGCTGCTCTCCGTCCTCGCCTCGGCGCGCTCGGCCGCCCCCAGGCCGTCCCCGTCCGGGGCGCGGGCCGCGGCGGCGGGGACCGAGACCGCGTGGTGCGCGCTGGACGACCCGTGGCCCGCCGGCGCGATGGCCGTGGCCTGGGCGCTGCACGCCGTACGGCGCGGCTGGCGCCGGCTCCGGCGCGCGCTGCCGTCGCGGCGGCGTGCGGGCGGCGGCGGGCGGTCGCGGACGCCCCCGGTACGGCAGCGACGGGGCAGCCCCGACCGGCCCGACCGGCCGCACCGCCCGGATCGCGCCGACCGCCCCGACCGCCCGGATCGCTCGGACCGTACGACGCCGGGTGGGCCCGTACCGAGGCGGACCCGATGAGCCGCACCGGCGACACGAACCCCGTGCCCCTCGGCGGCCCCGGCAGCCCCGGCGTCTTCGGCACGACAACGACTACACGCTCCACGCCCCATACCTCCGGAACAGAGAGCGGGACAGACACGATGCACGACCTGGTAGTGGTGGGCGCCGGCCCCTACGGACTCTCCATCGCGGCACACGCCGCCGCGGCCGGCCTCGATCTGCGGGTGTTCGGCCGGCCGATGGCCTCGTGGCGGGACCACATGCCGCCCGGGATGTTCCTCAAGTCCGAGCCCTGGGCCTCGAACCTCTCCGACCCGAAGCGCTCCTTCGGCCTGGCCTCCTACGCCGCCACGCGCGGGGTCGAGGCCCGGCACGGGGTGCCGCTGCCGGTGGGCTTCTTCGCCGCGTACGGACTCTGGTTCGCGGAGCGGGCCGCGCCGCCGGTCGACGAGCGGACGATCACCTCCGTACGGCCCTGCCCGGGCGGGTTCCGGCTCACCGCGGAGGACGGCGAGACCGTCCTCGCCCGTACGGTGGCGCTCGCGATCGGGGTCATGCCGTTCATCGACATCCCCGCCCCGCTGCGCGGACTGGCGCCCGAGCAGGCGACGCACAGCAGCCACCACGCGGATCTGACCCGCTTCGCCGGGCAGGACGTGACCGTCATCGGCGCGGGCCAGGCGGCGCTGGAGACGGCCGCGCTCCTCGCCGAACAGGGCACCACCGTACGGGTGGTGGCCCGGTCGGGCCGGCTGAACTGGAACACCCTGCCGCCGCCCCGGCAGCGCCCCTTCGGCCAGTCGGCGCGCGCCCCGCACACCGGTCTGGGCTGCGGCTGGAAGAACTGGCTGTACGCGGAGACCCCCGGCCTCTTCCGCCGGCTGCCGGAGGAGACCCGGGCCCGGGTCTTCACCTCGGCGCTCGGCCCGGCGGGCGCCTGGTGGCTGCGGGAGCGCTTCGAGCCGGCGGTGGAGGTTCGGCTCGGTGAGAGCGTGGCGGCGGCGGTCCCGGCGAACGGGCGGCTGCGGCTGGAGCTGATCGCGAACACCGGGCGGGTGGAGACCCTGGAGACGGACCATGTCATCGCCGCCACCGGCTTCACGCCCGGCCTCGAACGGCTGGGGCTGCTCGACGGTGAACTGGCGGGCTCGCTGCGGACGGTGGGGCCCACGAGCGCGCCCGAGGCGAGCGCGGTCTTCGAGTCGTCGCACCCCGGGCTGTTCCTCGCGGGGCTGCTGAGCGCTCCGTCGTTCGGCCCGTCGATGCGCTTCGTGTACGGCGCCTCGTACACGGCGGAGCGGCTGGTACGAGGGGTACGGCGGCGGCTCGGCGCGGGCGGCGGCGGCAGCGGGCCGCGGGTGACGGTCCGGCAGCGGCGGGGCGAGGGGGAGACCGTACCGACGTCGGCGGTGTCCTGAGCGGCACGGCACGGCACGGCACGCACGGCACGGCGACGGAACTGATCGGTTCTGATGCGGATCGGTGCAGCCGGGAGGATCCCCCGTGGTTTTCTCCCGGCCGGTTCGGTGTCAGACGCGCGCGGCGGGCCTGTTGCGGCGGTAGAGGACGCCGCCCGCGATCAGCAGGCCGGCGCTGAGCGCACCGGTGGTGAGCAGGTGGGAGCCGGCGCCGGTGGCGGCCAGCTCGTCGGTGCGCGCGGGCGTCGACGCCTCGGGGGCGGTGGGCGCCGCGGCGACCGGCTTGACGACGGGCTTGACGGCCTCGGTCTGGGGCACGGGGTTGTTCGGGGTGCCGGGGGTGCCGGGGGTCTCGGGGGTGTTCGGGGTGTGCGGCGGGACGGAGGTGGACGGCGGGTTTCCGGTGCGGCCGTCGGTCGGGGGCGAGACCGGGGGCACCTCCTTCTCCTCGTCGGGGGAGCCGGGGGTCACGGGCCGGACCGGGGGCCGGCCGGGGGCGGCCGGCGTACCGTTCACACAGGTGTTGCCGAAGGCCGGGTTGAGCAGACCGACCACGTCGATGGAGTCGCCGCAGACGTTGAGCGGGACGGCGACGGGCACTTCGAGGCCGTTGCCCGCGAGGACGCCCGGCGAACCGGTCACGAGGGCGGTGGAGCTGGCGCCCTCGCTGTGGCTGCCGCGCCCGCCTCCGTATCCGTCGGGGGAGCCGTACGCGTCGGTGGATCCGTGACCGCCGTGCGAGCCGTAACCGCCGTGCGAGCCGTAACCGCTGTGGTGCGCCTTCGGTGAGCCCGACGAGTTGACGCAGGTGTTGCCGAAGACGGGGTTGAGCAGACCGATGACGTCGATGGTGTTGCCACAGAGGTTGACGGGGATGTCGACGGGCACCTGGACGCCGTTGCCCGAGAGGACGCCGGGGGAGCCGGCGACTACGGCGTCGGCGTCCGCCGCCTGGGCGGATCCGCCGCTCAGGGACAGCACACTCGACGCCGCGGCGGCGGTGAGCAGCCCTTTGCTGATGAGGTCTCGCACGTGGTTCTCCTGATTGATCGCCACGACGGCCGAGGCCGGCCCCGGAGCGCGGAGATACCGCGCTCCGGAACCGGCCCGGGACACCGTGTTACTTGTTGATACAGGTGTTGCCGAAGGCCGGGTTGAGCAGCGAGATGATGCCGATGCTGTTGCCGCAGATGTTGATCGGGATGTGGAGCGGCACCTGGACGACGTTGCCCGAGAGGACGCCGGGTGAGCCGACGGCGACGGCACCGGCGTCCGAGTCGGCCATGGCCGGGGCCGCGGCGCCCAGCGCCAGGACCAGTCCCGCGGCGACGGCCGCGGCCTTCATGCTCTTCATGGTGTAGCCCTTTCCGCAGCGGCGAATACGTCCGCACGACGGTCGTGGCACGTGAGCATCCGCTTTCTCAGCTCTTTACGTCCGCTGCGAAAAGTCCAACGAATGTGACGTTACGAGGAAACTGCCCCGAATTGGGTGGTACGTCGGGTTCACTCAATTGACGCAGTCGCCGGGAAACGCGAACCGGCCCGGTGCGTCATTGCGCCGGGCCGGTCCGTCGGCCGGGGAGCCCCGGTCAGCCGTTGGCCACACCGTTGCCCGAGAGCACCGGGATGTTGTTGACGAGGTGCGACAGCGGCTCGTCCTGCTTGGCCTGCGTGGAGTTGTCCGCGCACTGCTGGTTCTGCGGGTTGGCGAGGACGTTGACGTCCTGGACGGCGACCGGCACGAGGATGCCGACCAGCGCGCCGACGTTGGCCTTGACCGGGACGCCGAGGCAGAGCTTGTTCAGCGAGCCCTGGATCAGCTCGGCCTGGGGGCTCTGGTCGCCCTTGGTCGTCGAGTTGCCGAAGGCGCTCTCGGCGCCGTTCCCGCTGAGGGAGATCGGGCCGTCGTCGTTGCCGATGGCGAGAGCGGGGGCCGCGGCGGCAGCGGTAACGCCGACTACGGAGGCGGCCACGGCCGCGCCGGCCATAATCTTCTTGATCACGGTGTGTTCCTTTGATGGTGAAGAAAAAGCAGATCCAGCGATGCAGCAATGCAGCGACCTGAACAACCATCCATTCGCTGTTTGGTTCCGATGCTTCACCCGAACGGCTTGCGGGTCGGCGTGGCATTGCCGCGCGACCGGAGTGAGTAATAGGCCATTGGAGTGAAGAGGGGGGTCCCGTCAGAACCAAAGAGGCGGGTGGGGAGTTGCTCAGAGGGCTCCGGGAACTTAGGGGCATCCGTCAGAAGGGGACTCAGATCGTGATCAAGAAGGTTATGGCCGGCGCGGCCGTCGCCGCCTCCGTCGTCGGCGTCTCCGCCGCCGCGGCGGCCCCGGCGCTCGCCATCGGCAACGACGGTGGACCCACGTCCGCGAGCGGCAACTTCGCCACCCAGCAGTACGGGAACATGTCGACGTACGGCGACATGAGCCCGCAGATCGCCCTCATCCAGGGCTCTTTCAACAAGCCCTGCATCGCGCTGCCGGCCAAGGCGAACCTCGGCTCCCTCATCGGCCTCGTGCCGATCGGTCTCCAGGACATCAACGTCCTGTCCTCGCCGCAGAACCAGCAGTGTGTCGAGAACTCGACGCAGACGAAGGGCGACGAGCCCCTGTCGCACATCCTGGACAACATCCCGATCCTGTCCGGGAACGGTGTGGCCAACCGCTGAGAAGCCGGCCGACCGGGCCGGCCCACCGCTGAATTCCGCGGTGGGCCGGCCTTTTTCCCGAAAAGCGTGCTACTCCATTCGGGGGAACCCCCGAAACTAATCCAGCTGCCGATGAGTTGAGCAGCTCGGATTCCACCGGTGGAATCCGACTTTCTGGAAAGGCATTAAAATGAAGAAGCTGTGGGCAACCGCTGCTGTAGCGGCGTCCATCGTCGGAGCCACGGCCGCCGCGGCGTCGCCGGCGCTGGCCATCGGTAACGACGACGGCCCGATCTCCTTCAGCGGCAACGGCGCCAGCCAGGCCTTCGGCAACCAGGCGACGAAGGGCGACATGAGCCCCCAGCTGAGCCTGGTCCAGGGCTCGCTGAACAAGCCCTGTGTCGGCCTGCCGCTCAAGGCGAACGTCGGCTCGCTCATCGGCCTCGTGCCGATCGCCGTTCAGGACATCAACGTCCTGTCGTCGCCGCAGAACCAGCAGTGCGTCGAGAACTCGACGCAGGCCAAGGGCGACGAGGCCCTCTCGCACATCCTGGACAACATCCCGATCCTGTCCGGGAACGGCGCGGGCAACCACTGATCCCCGCAGAGGCCCGGCCCCGCGTTCCGTACGCGGCGGCCGGGCCTCTTGGCGTGTCCGGCTCCGTACGGCGCGATGTGCCGGGAAGGTCCGACGGCTGCGGGGGACATGACGCAGAACTTCCCGGCTCCACCATCATCCAGCGGCGCCCCGCCCCGCCGATAGGGCCGAACAGCCCCCTCCCCGGGCCAACCGGCCCTATCCGCGCTTCCATCTTCCGTGCCCCGGGCGGAAGATGGGCAGGTCGGAGGGCTGTCGTAGGCTGCCGAGAGGGAGACCGGACCGGGGAGCACGCGTTGGTCAAGACGACGGACAGTTCGGGACGTTCGGACGAATCGCCGGACGACTGTCCCCGTCGGCCGACCGCCGAACTCGTCCACCCGCCCGCACCGTCCCCGCCGCCGTCCGGCAGCCCGGACCGGATGCGCGAGCTGCTGGACGCCGTGATGAACCTCGGCCACGGGCTCGAACTGCCCGAAGTGCTACGGCGCATGGTCAAAGCGGCGGTCACCCTCACCGACGCGCGGTACGGGGCGCTCGGCGTCGTCGGTGACGGCCAGACGCTCGCGCAGTTCATCTCCGTGGGCATCAGCGACTCCGTCGCGGCGGAGATCGGCCCGACCCCCTGCGGCCGGGGGCTCCTCGGCGAGCTGATGCGCCACCCGGTGCCGCTGCGCCTCACCGACCTCACCACCCACCCCAGCCGCTACGGCTTCCCCGCGCACCACCCCGCGATGCACACCTTCCTGGGGGTGCCCGTCCGGGTGCGCGACGAGGTCTTCGGCAACCTCTACCTCACCGAGAAGCGCGGCGGCGGCGACTTCGACGCGGACGACGAGGCCGTACTGACCACCCTGTCCATCGCCGCCGGGGTCGCCATCGAGAACGCCCGGCTGTACGAGGAGAGCCGCCGCCGGGAGCGGCGCCTCGAAGCGCTGGGCGAGATCACGCGCTCGCTGCTGTCCGGTACGGACGCGGGCGAGGTGCTGCATCTGATCGCGGAACGCGCGATGGAGGTGGCGGGCGCCGACTGCGCCGCCGTCCTCCTGCCGAAACCCGGCACCGCGGACCCGGAGGGCCCGCCGGACGAGGGCGCCGGACCCGCGGACCTGCTGACGGTCGAGGTGGCGCGCGGCCAGGGGGCCGACCGGGTCCGGGGTGTCTCCGTACCGGCCGCCGGCTCGCTCGCCGGGCTGGCCGCCCGTACCGGAACCCCCGTGGCCAGCGCCGACGTACGGTCCGATCCGCGGGCCCATCCGCTCGGTGACGGTGTGGAAGGCAGCCTGGGGCCGGTGGTGGCCGTACCGCTCCAGATCGACACGGGTGCGCTCGGCGCGCTGCGGCTGGGGCGGCTGGCCGGGAGCCCGCCGTTCGACGAAACGGAGATCGAGCTGGTCTCCGGCTTCGCCGACCAGGCCGCGATCGCCCTCGAACTCGCCCGGCGGCGCGCCGAGTCGGAGGAGCTGGCGGTCCTGCACGACCGGGACCGGATCGCCCGGGACCTGCACGATGTCGCGATCCAGCGGCTCTTCGCGACCGGGATGACCCTCCAGAGCACCACCCGTTCCATCGCGGACCGGCCGGCCGCGGCGGAACGGGTCAGCCGGGCCGTGGACGATCTGGACACCACCATCCGCATCATCCGGTCCACGATCTTCGACCTGCGGACGGCGGACCGGCCCGGCCGGTCCGGGCTGCGCCGCCGGATGGCGGAGACCGCGCAGACGGCCGCCCGCGCGCTGGGCTTCCGGCCGGCGCTGCGGATCGAGGGGCCGGTGGACACCAATATCCCGGACGAGCTGGCCGAACAGGTGCTGGCGGTCGCCGCCGAGGCGCTCTCCAACGCGGCCAGACACGCGCGGGCCCGCCGGATCGAGGTCGCGCTGACGGTCGCCGACGACGACACGGTGACGCTGACGGTCACGGACGACGGGGTGGGGATGCGCGGCCCGGCCGGGGACGGCTCGGCCGGGGCCGGCTCGGGTACGGGCGGTGAGCCGCCGCACACCGGCGGGCTGGCGAACATGCGCACCCGGGCCCGGCTCAACGGCGGCGCCCTCACCCTGGAGACCCCCGAGGACGGCGGTACGCGGGTGCGGTGGCGGGTGCCGTTGCCACCGGGGTGAGGCCCGTACGGTGCCGGGTTACGGGCGGGGGCGGTCCGGGCCGTAACCGCTGGGGCCACTGGGACCGCTGTGACCGGGGGCATGACCGGGGGCTGCCTCCCGGGCCCGTACCCGCCCGGCTATCACCGCGGCCTGCACCCGGCGGCCCACGCCGAGTTTGGCCAGGATCGAGGAGATGCGGTTCTTGACGGTCTTCTCCGCCAGGGACAGCCGGTCGGCTATCTCGCGGTTGGTCAGGCCCTCACCGATCAGGTCCAGGATCTGACGCTCCCTCGGCGCGAGCGCGTCCAGCTCGGAGGGCGCCGGTTTCCGCGCGGCGACCGGGCCGCCGCGCCCGCCGCTGTGCGGGCCGGTCCGCGGGCCGGCTTGGGGGCCGCGCAGCCGGGCCATGACCCGTGAGGTCGTACGCGGGTCGAGCATGGAGGTGCCGGCCGCGACGGTGTGTACGGCGGCCACCAGGTCGGCGCCGTTGATCTGCTTCAGCACATAGCCGGCCGCGCCCGCCATGATGGCGTCGAAGAGCGCCTCGTCGTCGTCGAACGACGTCAGCATCAGACAGGCCAGCTCCGGCATGGCGGCGCGCAGTTCGCGGCAGACCTCGATGCCGGCGTGGTCGCCGCCCCGGTCGTCGCCCAGCCGTACGTCCAGCACCGCCACATCGGGCCGGGCGGCGGGCACCCGGGCCAGCGCCTCGCGCGCGTCGGCCGCCTCGCCGACGACCTCGATACCGTCCTCGGCCTCCAGCAGATCGCGCACCCCGCGGCGGACGACCTCGTGGTCGTCGAGAATGAAGACACGCACGGTCGCGGGGGCGGGTGTGGCGGCGCTTGTGGAGGTTGTCGCGGGCGCGACGACGGGGGGCACGGGGGACTCCTTCGTGTTCACCCGACGCTCGCGCGCCGGGTGGGGCGGTCGCGGGTGCTCCAGTATCCCGGTCGGTTCCCGGGGCCGGAAGTGACGAACTTCATGGGGGCCGGAAGAAGCGCGCGTCGGACAGCCGCTACATTGTCGTTGCTGGTAGGAGAGTTGAGGAGATCCACACCTGTGCATGGCCGCCGACTGCCCTCGTGGGCCTGGGTTACCGCGCTGACCGCTGGCGCGCTCGTGGCCGTCACCTTCCTGGCCGTGGAGGCCGGAAACGGGTCACGCCCGACCGCCACCGCACCCACCGCACAGGTCAAACCGACCGCGAGCCCGAGCCCGAAGGCGGCGGCGTCCCCCGGGCTCGGCGAGGACGTGAAGCACCAGGTGCCGACGGCGTCCGGCGAGGGGCGGCGGATCGTGTACTCGCTCGGTGAGCAGCGGGTGTGGCTGGTCGATCCCAACAACAACTACGACGACTCCTTCGCCGTGTGGCCGGGCACGATCAGCCCGGAGAAGGGGTCGTACGCGGTCTCCTTCCGGCGGGACGACGGGGTCGGTTCCGACGGGGTGTCCATCGAGCACATCGTCTACTTCGCGGTGAAGGAAGGCATGTCCATAGCGTTCTCGAACGCGGTGGACGGCGCGGCGCCGAGCCCCGCGCCCGGCGTGAGCACGGGCGGGATACGGGTCGCGACGACGGCGGGCGGCGCGATATGGAAGTTCGGCGCGCTGGGCACGAAGATTTCCGTGGTCGATTAGCCGCCGCGGTCAGGCGTCCTTCTTGTCGCCGGTCAGTTCGGCCGCCAGGAACAGGGCGGAGCCTGCCAGTCCCACGGCGGCGACCCAGAACCGCCAGCCGAAGTCGCCCTTGACGGTGGCTGTCACGACATAGGCGAGCAGCAGGGCCGTGAGCAGCGCGGTCTGCCACGAGGCCCGTGACCACCACACCCGCGGGCCTGACTGCTCGGCCAGCTGGAGCGCGTACACCTCGACCGGTCCGAACTCCTCGGCGGGCGAGCCGCCGGTGGCGGCCAGATGGCCGCGGGCCTCGGCGACCAGCTCGCGGGAGCGGCGGCCCGGCACCTTGTGCCGGCCGGTCAGCAGTCCGCCGAGCAGGCGCAGCCAGTCTTCGGGGTCGGTGGGGTCGGTGGAGCCATCGTGGTTGATGGGGTCGGTGGGGGCTGTCGTGTCCTCCGGGCCGGTTACGGCGGCGGCCGACCTGCGGTTGAGCAGCCACAGCAGCCCGAGCGGGGCGAGCGCCGCCAGGGCGAGGAGCGGCGAGGGGAGCCGGGCCAGCGAAGCGTCCGGCAGCAGGGCGAACGCGGCGAAGGCCCCCGCGATCAGTACGGCGGTCCCGGCGCCCGCGAGGGCGGTGGCCCGGATCCGGCCTGCGGCGTACAGGCCCTTGGCCATCCAGACGGCCTGCACGGTCGCCGCCAGCAGCAGGATCCCGGTCAGGCCCGCCGCGGTGACATGGAACCAGAGGCCGTCGTGCCGCATGACGTTGTACGTGTACACGCCCAGCAGTGCGCTGAGGGTGGTCAGCCCCGCCTTCCAGAAGTCGCCGGGCAGCCGGTCGGACCGGTCCCGCCGGGCCCGTTCCGCGACGGGGACCCGCTCGCGCGCCGTCTGCGCCGCGAACTCGTCCGCCGGGCCGAAGGCGTCCTCGGGGTGCTGGCCCGTCTCGGCGCAGTGCGCGGTGACCTCGGCGAGGATGTCCTCGGTGATCTCGCGTGTCATGCCCGGGGCGAGGGCGAGCCGTAGCTCCAGCCGGTCCAGCCACTGCTGCTCGCTGTTTCCGTCCGTCTCGCCTGTCCCGTCCGTGGGTGTGGGTGTGGGTGTCTTCGTCATCGTTCCCCCTGTTTCAGGTCGGCCATATCGGACGGGTCACGTCTCGCGCGGTGCGTCGGGTGCGGCGGGAGCGGCGTCCAGCAGGCCGGTCATCAGCACCGAGAAGCGGTCCCACTGCGACCGCTGCTCCGCGAACCGCTCCCGGCCCGCGGCAGTGAGGCCGTAGACCTTGCGTCCCGGTCCGCCCTCGCCGGGCTCCCAGGTCGCGGTCACCGTCCCGTCCCGCTCCATCCGGCCCAGTACGGGATAGAGCGCGGCCCCCCGGACCTTGCCGAAACCCCGCTCGTCGAGCCGGCGCGCCAGCGCGTACCCGTGCCCGGCGCCGTCGGTGAGGACCGCGGCCAGGGCGAGTTCGAGCACGCCACGCAGCCAGCCGGTCTGCCAGTCCGCCGGATTCTCCGTCATGCGCCCGCCTTCTCTCCGCTCAGTCGTTGAGTCTATGAGTAGACGGCCTTTTTGACTAGTTGCAATTCTGACTAGTGGGTCCGGGGCGTCCTGGCCGCCCCGCGCGGCCAGCTCCGCCCGGTACTGTGCCGGGATGCTCACCGTGACAACCGTGAATGTGAATGGACTCCGCGCCGCCGCGAAGAAGGGTTTCGTGGAGTGGCTCGCCGGCACCTCCGCCGATGTGGTCTGCCTCCAGGAGGTACGGGCCGAGCCCCATCAGCTGCCCGACGAGGTCCGCGCGCCCGAGGGCTGGCATGTGCTGCACGCGCCGGCCACCGCGAAGGGGCGGGCCGGTGTCTCCGTCTACTCGCGGCGGGAGCCGGACCGTACGCGGATCGGGTTCGGCAGCGAGGAGTTCGACGCGAGCGGGCGGTACGCGGAGATCGAGCTGCCGGGGGTCACGGTCGCCAGCCTCTATCTGCCCTCGGGTGAGGTCGGCACGGAGCGCCAGGACGAGAAGATCCGCTTCATGGACGAGTTCCTGCCGTACCTGGAGCGGCTGCGGGCGAGCGCGGCGGCGGACGGCCGGGAGGTCGTGGTCTGCGGTGACTGGAACATCGCCCACCGGGAGGCCGACCTCAAGAACTGGAAGGCGAACCGCACGTCCTCCGGCTTTCTGCCCGAGGAGCGCGCCTGGCTGGGCCGCGTCTTCGACGAGGCCGGTTACGTCGATGTCGTACGCGCCCAGCACCCGGACCAGGACGGGCCGTACTCGTGGTGGTCGTACCGCGGCCGGGCGTTCGACAACGACGCGGGCTGGCGCATCGACTACCTCGTCAGCTCACCGGGGCTGGCGGACCGCGCGGTCAAGGCGTACGTGGAGCGGGCGGCCAGCCACGCGGAGCGGTGGAGCGACCACGCGCCGGTGACGGCGGTGTTCGAGCTGTAGGTGGGGCGCGGGTGATCGTCTCCGGTGTCGGGTTACGGGCGGCCCAGGCGCAGGCGTACCTCGGTGTCGGCCGGGCCGACGGCGGCCCCGGCGATGACGGTGACCCGCGCGGTCGCGGTGCCCGCCGGGCCGGTGGCGGAGTGGTCGTAGCAGCTCACGGAGTAGGTCCCGTCGGCGGGCGCGGCCAGGGCGAACCGGCCGTCCCCGTCGGTCAGGGCGGCGACGTCCGGCACGGGGACCGGCCCGTCGGTGATGGCCACGCGCACGCCGGGCGCGGGGGCGCCCGCGGCGTCGAGGACGATGCCGCGGATCACCCCCGCGGGGCGGGGAGCTGGGTTTGTCGGGCTCATGGAGTGGTTCTCATGCCTTCCAGGCCACGTAGTTGTCGTAGACCGGGGTCGTGATGCGGGTCCCGGAGTTGACCGTGGCGCCGCCGTAGGCGTGGATCGCGACGCCGTAGCGGTCGCTGCCGTTGATGATGCGGTAGACGGCGCTGCCGCTCTGTCCGCCGTAGGTGTCGATGTCGTAGTAGACCTTGCGGGGACCGACCGAGTCGATCTTGCGGGCGTCGTACCAGAGGGTGCCGTACGGCTTGTCGCCCGGATAGCCCGCGATGTTCCCCACGGAGGCGACCAGATCGGCGTCGGACCACACGCCGAAGCCGAACCAGCCGGTGGTGCTGCCCAGGTCGTTGGGGAGGATGATCGCGCCGTAGTCGTAGTTCTCGTCGCCGTTCGCCGTCCAGCCGTTCACCGAACGGAAGTCGGTGCTGGTGACGGAACCGTAGGGGGCCGAGCCGCCGTTGCGTCCCGCCCACACCGTGATGGAGCGGACCCAGCCGTCGCGGCCGGCGACACCGCTGTTCTTGATGAAGACCACATGCCCGGCGGTGGCGATGGTGTGCGGACCCAGGAACCAGCCGGTGCCGATCCACCGGGATCCGTCGGCCGCCGTGATCTCCAGGAAGCAGTGCACGCGCCACGGGTACACATCGGTGTTCGTGATCTGGACCCGGTCGTCCGGCCCGTGGACGGTCTCCGGCGCGGCCGGCGGACCGAACGACGCCTCGCCGATGTCCCGCAGGGATTCGTCCGGCGCGGGCGGGACCGCTGTGGGCAGCCGGAAGCCGTCCACGGCCTCGACACCCTCGTCGGATCCGCCCGGCGCCAGCCCTTCCGAGCCGGGGGACGGGCCCTCCAGGCGTGGTCGGCCGGGCACGGCCGTGAGCAGGCCCTCGGGCTGATTGGACACCGCTATGTGCAGATCGAGTTCCTGTGGCATCTGAACGTCACCGCTTCCCCGAGTCTTGTCATGAATTGGAGGGGAACACCCCTTCGTCGCGAATATCCCACTCGTTACCAAGTGGCCGGAAGGCGTGGAACGGTAGTGCTCGGGGGCGCGCAGGGTGCGGGGGGTACGGGGGTGTGCGGCGGAGCACTCCGTAGAGATTCACTCTGTGTAGTGGGTGAGGGGTGCCGGGGTATTAATGAGACGGGTGTCTCGGTATTTGGTCATTTCGTGGCCGGAAATGCTCCCTTGTATGTACGATTCCTCCGTTACAGACCTGGCTGCGACGGTGCGCCGGATCGAATCGTCGTCCCCGCACGGACCGGAGCTGGCCTCGTATGTCTTCACCGCAGTTCGATCATGATGTTTGGCAGGCCGCGCGGCGGGACGCCGTGGTGGCGGGCACCGGGAATCTGGCGCTGGTCGAGACGCGCTGGCTGCCGCCCCGGGTGGACGCCGAGGTCGCCTGGAAGCAGGCGCGGGCGGAGGCCGAGGCCGAGGCGGGCGCGGGGGTGACGGTCACCACGGTGCGGCGGACGAATCTGCACACCGGGGAGCCCGAGCACGGGCTGCGCTTCTGGGACGCCGACGCTCCGGCCGTCCGTAACTTCGAGCGGATCGACACGTTCCCGTACCGGGCGGACTGGGTGGTCGAGGCGGGCTTCACACCGGTCGAGGGCGGCCGGCGGGTGCCCTTCGAGCACATCAGGGACAGTGGCGGCAGCCGCGAGCTGGTCGTGCCGGGGGACATCCGGGTGACGATCGACGGTGTCGCGTACGTCCTGTCGGCGTTCGACGACGACGGAACGCTTCTGCTGGTCTTCGGCGACCCGACCAACGGGGTGGACACCTACGGCGCCGGCCGGTTCCTCTTCGTACCGCACGAGTCCGGCAGTTCGACCGTCGTCCTGGACTTCAACCGCGCCTTCGTGCCGCCGTGCGGTTTCTCCGCCCAGTACAACTGTCCGTTGCCGCCGCGGCAGAACCGGATCCATGTGCCCGTCGAGGCGGGCGAGAAGGTTCCGGTTTTCCGCGGCGGCTACACGGTTCACTGAGCGTTTGAGCGACCGATCGGCCGGGTGACCGCGTCCGACCGGGCGACCGAGCACCCGAGCGACTGAGCACCCGTCCCGGCCTACAGCAGGAGAAACAACGTCATGAGATCCACGTCCGCACGGCTTCTCGGCGGCGGCGCCCTCGCCGTCAGCCTCTCCCTCGCCCTCTCCGCCTGCGGCGGGGGCGGCGGGAGCAAGTCCTCCTCGGGCGGCTCCGGTTCGTACGACAAGAACGCGACCATCGGGATCGGATCGCTCTACGAGCCGCAGAACCTCGACAACACCGGGGGCGGCGGCCAGGGCGTGACCGAGGCGCTCAACGGGAACGTCTACGAGGGCCTGTTCAAGCTCACGGACGACGGCAAGGTCGAGAACCTGCTGGCCACCGACTACAAGGTCAGCCCGGACGGCCTCACCTACACCTTCACCCTGCGCAAGGGCGTGAAGTTCCACTCCGGCAAGACCCTCACCTCCGCCGATGTGAAGTACAGCATCGAGAAGGTCCGGGCCAAGGACTCCCAGTCGGCGCGCAAGAGCAGCTTCGACGTGGTGAAGTCGATCACCACCCCGGACGCCGACACGGTGAAGATCGCGCTGTCGTCGAAGTCGATCTCGTTCGTCTACAACCTCAGCTACGTCTGGATCATCAACGCCGACGCCAAGAACCTCAAGACGTCGGAGGACGGCACCGGCCCGTACAAGCTCGACAAGTGGACCCGCGGCTCCGCGCTCAGCCTGGTGCGCTTCCCGGGCTACTGGGGCACGCCCGCCACCAACGAGAAGGTCGTCTTCCACTACTACAAGGACGCGACCGCGCTCAACAACGCGCTGCTCACCAACGCCGTCGACGTGGTGACCAGCGAGCAGAGCCCCGACGCGCTCGACCAGTTCAAGAACAACAGCAACTACAAGGTCAACGACGGCAATTCGACCACCAAGCTGCTGCTGGCCTTCAACGACCGGGTCAAGCCGTTCAACAACGTCGAGGTGCGCAAGGCCGTCACCTCCGCCATCGACAACAAGAAGCTCCTCCAGTCCGTCTGGGGCGACCACGGCACACTGATCGGCTCGATGGTCCCGCCCACCGACCCCTGGTACGAGGATCTGACCAAGGTCAACCCGTACGACGTGGCGCTCGCGAAGAAGGAGCTGGCCAAGGCGGGTTACGCCAAGGGCTTCAGCTTCACGCTCGACACACCGAACTACGACCCGCACCCGACCGCCGCCACCTTCATCAAGTCGGAGCTGGCCAAGGTCGGTATCGATGTCAAGATCAACATCATTACGCCGGACGAGTGGTACACGAAGGTCTACAAGAACCACGACTTCAGCGCGACGCTCCAGGAGCATGTCAACGACCGCGACATCGTCTGGTACGGAAACCCCGACTTCTACTGGGGCTACGACAACAAGCAGGTCACCGAGTGGGTGAAGCAGGCGGAGGAGTCGGACACCACCGAGCAGCAGACGGCCCTGCTGAAGAAGGTCAACACGAAGATCGCGGAGGACGCGGCAAGTGACTGGCTGTACCTCTACCCGCAGATCGTGGTGGCCAACACGAAGCTGTCGGGCTACCCGCTGAACGGGCTGAACTCGCAGTTCTACGCGTACGACATCAAGAAGAGCTGACGCGCGCGCTTCTGCTGATGTGCTGTTCCGCGGGGCGGGCCGGGGCTTTTCGGCTCTCCGGCCCGGTCCCCGGCCGTCCCGCGGAATACCCGCTTCCCCCGATCGGTTCGGTCTCCTGATGCTCTCCTATCTCCTACGGCGGCTGGCCTTCCTCGTCGGCTCGCTCTTCCTGGCCAGCGTGGTGCTCTTCCTGCTGCTGCGGCTGCTGCCGGGCGACCCGGCGAACTCCCTGCTCTCGGTCGGCGCGACCCCGGAGCAGATCGAGGCCGCCCGCCACCAGATAGGGTCCGACCGGCCGCTGCCCGAGCAGTTCGGGCACTGGCTGCACCAGCTGGCCACCTTCGACCTCGGCACCTCCTTCATCAGCTCGCTGCCGGTCGGCCCGGAGATCACCTCCCGGCTGAACGTCACCGTGCCGCTGACGCTGCTGGCCTTCCTGCTGGCCGTGGTGGTCGCCGTACCGGTCGGCTATGTCGCGGCCCTCCGCGCGAACACCCGCTTCGGCACGCTCATCAGCGGGGTCTCCCAGCTCGGTATCGCCGTCCCGGTCTTCTGGGTCGGCATGCTCCTCATCACCGTCTTCGCGCTGCGCCTCGGTGTGCTGCCCGCCGGGGGCTTTCCCCAGGACGGCTGGGCGGAGCCCGGGGAGGCGCTGAGATCGCTGGCGCTGCCGGTCATCACGGTCGCGCTCGTGATGTCCGCGTCGCTCATCCGGTACGTACGCTCCGCCGCCCTGGACGTCCTCGGCAGCGACTACCTCCGTACGGCGCGGGCGCTCGGCTCGTCCTTCACCCGCGCGATGTGGCGGCACGGGCTGCGCAACGGGGCCGTACCGGTGATATCGGTGCTCGGTATCGAGCTGGCGACGACGCTGCTCGGCGCGGTGGTCGTGGAGACGGTGTTCGCGCTGCCGGGGCTGGGGAGCATGCTGGCGCAGGCGGTCGCGCAGCACGACTATCCGGTGGTGCAGGGCGTGCTGTTCGTGTCCACGTTCGCGGTGCTGGTCATCGGGTTCCTCAGCGATATCGCGCAGCGGCTGGTCGATCCGCGGCTGCGCGGCCATCTGGCGTCGGGCCGGATGTCGTCTGGTCGGTTGTCGTCCGGTCGACGGGGGGCGAAGTCGTGATGAGCGACACCACGGTGCGGGACACGGTTACGGAGAAGACCACGCGACGGCGGCGGCGTTCGCCCGCGCTGGTGACCGGGCTCGTCCTCGTCGGGTTCATCGTCCTGATCGCGGTGGTGTCGGCGTTCTGGCTGCCGTATCCGCCCGACGACACCTCCGGCGGCCGGCTCGTGTCGCCCGGGCTCGACCATCTGCTCGGCACGGACAAGCTGGGCCGCGATCTGCTGACGCAGCTGATGAACGGCGCGGGCATCGCCCTGCGGGCCGGGCTCGGCGCGACGGCGATCGGCGCCGGGCTCGGGGTGTGCGCCGGGCTCGCGGCCGGATTCGCCACGCGCTGGCTGGACGACACACTGTCGACGCTGCTGGATGTCCTGATCGCCTTCCCCACCCTGCTGCTGGCCATGCTGATGGTGGCGGCGCGCTCCGCGTCGCTCGGCTCGGCGATCCTGGCGATCGGGTTCGCGATGACGGCGGTGGTAGCCCGGCTGACCAGAGTGCTGGTCAAGCGGGTGCTGGCGCAGGACTACATCACCGCCGCCCGGACCTCGGGCACCTCGTGGCCCCGTATCGTCAGCGCGCATGTACTGCCCAACATCTGGCCGACGCTCGTGGTGAACCTCGCCCTCCAGTTCGGCCTCGCCGTCATGGCCGAGGCGAGCCTGTCGTTCCTGGGGCTCGGCGCGCCGCCGCCGAACGCCTCGTGGGGGCGGATGCTCCAGGAGGCGCAGGCGACCGTCTTCACCGCGCCGACCGGGGTGATCGCGCCGGGCGTACTGCTGGTCATGCTGGTCGTCGGCATGAACCTGATCGCGGACGGACTGCGCGACACGCTCGATCCGACGCGGCGGAGGTCCCGATGAGCGACGTACTGCAAGTTCAGGGGCTCGGTGTCCGTACGGACGACGGGCGGGACCTCGTCTCCGACGTCTCGTTCTCGATCCGGGCCGGGTCCCGGCTCGGGCTGGTCGGGGAGTCCGGTTCGGGCAAGTCGCTGACCGCGCTCGCCGTCATGGGGCTGCTGCCGCGCGGGATGAGCGCGTCGGGCAGCATCCGGCTGAGGCCCTCGGCCGCCGGGCCGGCCGCCGAGGTCGTCGGCGCGTCCGAACAGCGGCTGAACGGGCTGCGCGGCAGCGCGGCCACCGTCGTCTTCCAGGAGCCGCTGACCGCCCTCGACCCGCTGATGCGGGCCGGGCACCAGATCGCGGAGGCCCTGCGGCTGACCCATGGGCGCGGGCTGCGCGGTCCCGCGCTGCGGCGGGCGGTGACGGACGCGCTCGACCGCGTACGACTGCCCGAGCCCGACCGGATCGCCCGCGCGTATCCGCACGAGATCTCCGGGGGCCAGCGCCAGCGGGTCGCCCTCGCCATGGCCCTGGCCCGGGAACCGGCGCTGCTGATCGCGGACGAGCCGACCACCGCGCTGGATGTCACCGTGCAGTCGGAGGTGCTCGCGCTGCTGGACGGGCTGGTCGCCGAGCGGGGGATGGCGCTGCTCTTCATCAGCCACGATCTGGCGGTGGTCTCGGCCGTGACCGACCATGTCCTGGTGCTCAAGGACGGGTCGGCGGTCGAGTCGGGCACCGTGGACGACATCGTGCGGCGGCCGTCGCATCCGTACACCCGGGACCTGGTGGGGAGCGCCCGGCACCTCGAAAGCGCGCTGGAACGGATTGTCCGATGACGTCAGATGCTCCGATGGTTCCCTCCGCGGCCCCTTCCGCGGCCCCCGTTCTGGCCGCCGATGACGCGGGGTTCGCGTACCGCGGCGCGCCGCCCGTGCTGCACGGTGTCTCGCTCGACATCACGGCGGGACGGAGCGTCGGTCTGGTCGGTGAGTCGGGCGCGGGGAAGACGACCGTGCTGCGGCTGCTGCTCGGTCTGACCCGGCCCACCAGCGGGCGGATCCTCTTCGACGGCGCCGAACTGCGGCTGCGCGACCGGGAGCAGATGCGGCGCTTCCGGCGGGGTGTGCAGAGTGTGTTCCAGGACCCGTACTCGTCGCTGGATCCACGGCAGCGGGTGGGCAGGATCGTCTCGGAGCCGCTGCGGTCGCTGGGGCTCGCGCCGGAGGCCGGTCTTGTACGGGGTGTGCGGGGCGCGCGTGGGGATGATCCCCGGGTCGGGGCTGCGCTGGAGGCAGTCGGGCTGCCGGCGGAGGTGGCGGGGCGCTACCCGCACGAGTTCTCCGGCGGTCAGCGCCAGCGCATCGCGATCGCGCGGGCGACGGTCTGCGATCCGCGTGTGCTGCTGGCCGACGAGCCGGTCAGCGCGCTCGATGTGACCACGCGCGTCCGGATCGTCGATCTGCTGATCGAGCTGAAGGAGACCCGCGGGCTGACCATCGCGATGGTCTCGCACGATCTGTCGGTGGTGGCCGCGCTCTGCGAGTGGACGGTGGTGCTGGAGCACGGGCGGGTGGTGGAGCAGGGTGACACCGCCGGGGTGCTGGGGGCGCCGTCGCATCCGTACACGCGGCAACTGCTGGCGAGCGTACCGAGGTTGCCGGCGGCGGACGCGTCGTAACAGGGGCCCTCAGGCGTCCGGGGCTTCGGCGGCTTCCGCGGTTTCGGCGGCTTCTGCGCGGAGGTGGCGGTCCAGGGCGAGTGACACCTCCGCCGTCACCACGCTCTGGGCCAGGGGCCTGAGTTTGGCCGGGTCCGTGCCCGGGATGTGGTCGCGGAGGACCGCGGCGAATATGGCGGCCAGCGCGTCCGTATGGACCCGGACGCTCCGGCCCGCTTCGAGGACCGCCGCGAGCGGTACGCCCTCCCGTACCAGCGCCGTCGAGACGTCCAGCAGCCGGCGGCTGACGTGCACGATGTCCGGGCCGTCCGTGGCGAGATAGCCGAGGTCGAGGGCGGCGGCGAGGTTCGCGGGGGTGACCTCGCCCTCGAAGTGGTCGGCCAGCTCCTCGGGGGAGAGCCGGACCGGGGTCTCCTCGAAGTCGGCGCCCAGGCCCAGGACTTCGCCGATGTCCCGGCCGGTCTCGATGGTGGCGGCGAGGTCGGCGATGCCGTTCAGGGTGTGGCCGCGCTCCAGGAGGGCGGCGATCGTACGGAGCCGGGCCAGGTGCCCGTCGTCGTACCAGGCGATGCGGCCCTCGCGGCGGGGCGGCCGGATCAGCCCGCGCTCGCGGTAGAAGCGCACGGTGCGGACGGTGATGCCGGCTTCCCGGGCCAGCTCGGCCATGCGGTACTCGCGGACCGCCGTGTCCTGCTCCCGTCGCTGCCCCTCTTCCATGCCGGGCAGCTTATGTCGTACGCGTCGTACCGCGGGTAACTTGCCCCGGTCCGACCCCTACCCATCAGTACGGTGCTGCTCTACGCTCCGAATTGCGCCAGTGATCGCTGGCGCGTTCTTGCTCGGTGGGTGGGTCAGGAGGCGGTATGGGTCAGCATGTACGTGTCGCGGTGATCGGATCCGGATTCGGCGGCCTGGGGGCGGCCGTGCGGCTGCGACGGGAGGGGATCACCGACTTCGTCGTACTGGAACGGGCCGGTTCCGTCGGCGGCGCCTGGCGCGACAACAGCTATCCGGGCTGCGCCTGCGACGTACCCTCGCACCTCTACTCCTTCTCCTTCGCGCCCAACCCCGACTGGCCGCGCACCTTCTCCGGGCAGCGCCACATCCGCGCGTATCTGGAACACGTCGCCGACACCTTCGGGCTCCGGCCGCATCTCCGCTTCCACCACGAGGTGCTGCTGATGCGCTGGGACAACGACGCCCTGCGCTGGGAGATCGAGACCACGGGCGGCACCACACTCACCGCTGATGTGGTCGTCTCCGCGTCCGGTCCGCTCTCCGATCCGAAGGTCCCGGAGATACCGGGGCTCGCGGAGTTCCCGGGGAAGGTCTTCCACTCCGCGCGCTGGGACCACGGCTACGACCTGCGCGGCAAGCGCGTCGCCGTCGTCGGTACGGGCGCCTCGGCCATACAGATCGTCCCCGCCATCCAGCCCGAGGTGTCCCGGCTGACGCTCTTCCAGCGGACCGCGCCCTGGGTGCTGCCACGCGCCGACCGGGCGATCACGGCGGCCGAGCGGCGGCTGCACCGGGCGCTGCCCGTGACCGCCGCGCTGCGCCGTCAACTGCTCTGGTCGGTGCGGGAGTTGCAGGTCCAGGCGTTCACCAAGCGGCCGAAGGAACTCGGTCTGGTCGAGACCCTCGCGAAGGCCAATATCGCGCGGTCGGTCAAGGACCCGGCGCTCCGGGCCAGGCTGACGCCCTCGTACCGCATCGGCTGCAAGCGGATCCTGCTCTCCAGCTCGTACTATCCGGCGCTCGCGCGGCCCAATGTGCAGGTGGTCGACGGCGGGCTGGCCGAGGTGCGCGGTTCGACACTGGTCGGTGCGGACGGTACGGAGGTGGAGGCCGACGCGATCGTCTTCGGCACCGGATTCCATGTGACGGACATGCCGATCGCGGAGCGGGTGATCGGCGCGGACGGGATCACCCTCGCGGAGGTGTGGAAGGGCGGTGTGACATCGCTGCGCGGCGCGACCGCCGCCGGATTCCCCAACTGGATGACGATCGTCGGCCCGAACACCGGGCTGGGAAACTCCTCGATGGTCCTGATGATCGAGTCCCATCTGAACTATCTTGCCGACTATCTACGGCAGTTGGACGGACTGGGCGGCCGGGACGCGGGCCGGGGGCGGGTGGCGCTGGTGCCCCGGGCGGCGGCCGTGCGCGGCTGGAACGAACGGGTGCAGCGCCGGATGGAACGCACGGTGTGGAACACCGGCGGCTGCACCAGCTGGTATCTCGACGAGAGCGGTCACAACACCACACTCTGGCCGGGCACGACGGCCGAGTTCCGGCGGGCGACGCGGGAGGTGAACCTCGCGGAGTACGAGGTGATCCGGGCGGCGGGGTCCGCGCGGGGCACCGAGCGGGAGAAGGAGGCGGTTCAGTGAGCGGGTCGGTGAACGGTTCGGGGAGCGGGTCGGTGAACGGGGCGGCAGGGCGCGGGCGCCAGGCGCGGCGCCCGGGGCGTCCGTACATCCCCAAGGAGCGGGAGGTGGCCGTCACTTCGGCCGACGGCACCCGGATACACGCGGAGATCCACGGCGAGGACGGCCGGCCCGCCGTCGTCCTCGCGCACGGCTGGACCTGCTCCATCCAGTACTGGGCGGCGCAGCTCGCGGATCTCGCGGTCGACCACCGGGTGATCGTCTACGACCTGCGCGGACACGGCCGTTCGCCGGTACCGGCCAATCCGGGCGGACGGGGCGGACCGGGCGCGTTCTCGGTCGACGCGCTGGCCGACGACCTCGAAGCGGTGCTCGCCGCGACCCTCGCGCCCGGCGAGAAGGCGGTGGTGGTCGGCCACTCGATGGGCGGTATGACGGTGATGGCCGCCGCCCGCAGACCCGTCTTCCGGGAGCACGCGGCGGCCGTTCTCCTCTGCAACACGGGCAGTTCGCGGCTGGTCACCGACATGGCGGTCGTACCGCTGCGCGCCGGGCGGGCACGCGACCGGATCACCCGGAGCATCCTCGGCACACGGCTGCCGCTGGGCCCGGTCACACCGCTCTCGAAGCGGCTGCTGCGGTACGGGACGATGGGCCCCGGTACGGCGCCGGAGCGCGTCACGGCGTGCGCGCGCATCGTGCAAGCCTGTCCCACGGTGACCCGGGCGGGGTGGGCGAGGGTGCTGGACGGGCTCGATCTCGACGCGAACGTACCGGAGTTGAAGGTGCCGACCTCCGTACTGGCCGGGGCGGCGGACCGGATGACCCCGCCCGCGATGTCACGGTCGCTGGCCGCCGCGCTGCCCGAGTGTGTCGGGCTGACCGTGCTGACGGGCGTGGGGCACATGGGGCCGGTGGAGGCGCCGGAGGCCGTGGGCGAGGCGATACGGGAGCTGACGGCGGCGCATCTCGGGGCGAAGGAGGACACGGCGTGAGCACGAAGAACCGAACCACGACGAACCGGACACTGCCGCTTACGGGCCGCCCGCGCGGCTTCCGCGACCTCGACGGACAGGTCGCCGTTGTCACCGGCGCCGCGCGCGGGGTCGGTGAGCTGCTGGCGCGCAAGCTCTCGGCGCGGGGCGCGCGGGTGGCGCTCGTGGGCCTGGAGGAGGACGAGCTGAAGCGTGTCGCCGGGCGGCTGCACGCGGAGGGTGGCCACTGGTACGCGGATGTCACGGACGACGCCGCGATGACCCGGGTCGCGGGCGAGGTGCAGGAACGCTTCGGCCGGGTCGACATCGTCGTGGCGAACGCGGGTGTGGCGGCGGGCGGCCCCTTCGAGGACTCGGACCCGGCCGCGTGGCGCCGGGTCGTCGAGGTCAATCTGATCGGGGGCGCGGTGACGGCGCGGGCGTTCCTGCCGTATCTGCGCCGCAGCCGCGGCTACTTCCTCCAGATAGCCTCGCTCGCCGCGATCACGCCGGCGCCGCTGATGACGGCGTACTGCGCGTCCAAGTCCGGCGTCGAGGCGTTCGCGCACAGCCTGCGCGGCGAGGTCGCGCACCAGGGCGTACGTGTCGGCGTCGGCTATCTGTCCTGGACGGACACCGACATGGTGCGCGGCGCCGACGAGGACGAGGCGCTGCGCGAACTGCGCGCCCGGCTGCCCTGGCCGGCGAACCGTACGTACCCGCTCGGCCCCGCGGTGGACCGTATCGTCGCCGGCATAGAGCGGCGCGCGCCGCATGTGTACGCGCAGTGGTGGCTGCGCGGTATGCAGGGCGTACGGGGCTATGTGCCCGGCGTCGTCGCCACCGCCGGACAGCGCGAGATGCGCCTCTTCGAAGCGCGCCTCGCGGGCCGTCCGGGGGGCGCGGGCGCGGGCGTGCGCAGGGGGCTGGTGGGCGCGGGCGGCGCGGCGGACGAACGGGGGCGCACGCTCCGTAACTGATCGCACCTTGATCGAAATGCGTGGAATGTCGCGCCGTGTCAGTCTGATCGAGGCCCCACCCCGCATCCGGGGTTCCGGGCCTCATCCCAAGGCTCCACAACTTCAGGAGTGACATTCCATGGGCATTTCCGACCAGTTCAAGGACAAGGCACAGCAGCTCGCCGACCAGGCCAAGGCCAAGATGGACGAGAACAAGGACCCGTCAAAGGCCAAGGACCGCGCGCAGGACGCCCGCGACCAGGGCCAGTCGAGGGCCCAGGACGCCCGCGACGAAGCGGAAGACCGCTTCGACCACTGACACGGCGCCGCTGAGACGGTCCTGGAAAGGCGCACCCGGCCCGCCGGGTGCGCCTTTCGGTGTGTCCTCCGGCGTGTCCGCCCGGGGCGACCGGCTCGGGCCCTGCGGCTCGGGCCCCGCGGGTGGCGGATGAGGCTGTCAGGCGATAGCCGCGATGTCCCCGTCATCGAAATAGATGGCCTGATGCAGACGCCCACCCAAAGCCACAGCGAATCGAGCGATGACGTCTTGGCCGGAGACGTGTCCGCGCTCGATTTGTGACACACGCCCCTTGGTGACGCCCATACGGTCGGCCACGTCCTGCTGGGTCAGCCCTCGGGACCGCCGTAGTTCCGCCAGGCGGCGGCCAGTTGTCTCCGCGAGAAGCTGCTCCTTGCCCGCCTGTACAGCCTCCTCGCCTCCGGCGCGGGCAACATGCTCAGCGCGAATGTCCTGCCAGCGCGTGTAGCCGCTCACGATCGTCCTCCTTCTTTCTGGGCTCGTTCCTTCACGTAGGTCTCATAGCGCTCTTCGGCCAGCGGAATCGCTTCCCGGTACCACTCGTTCCACCGCCCCGCTTTGTCTCCCGCCACCAGCAGAATGCTGCAGCGCCACGGATCGAAGGCGAACAAGATGCGCACCGTTCCGGGGCGCAGTTCCTTCATATTCGCCATCGTCGAGCCATGGATGGTGTCGACCAGTGGACGCCCGAGCCCCGGGCCTCCCTCCGACAGGGCATCCAGTGCCTGCACCACTCGTGCATGCGCCAGGTCGTCGAGGCCATCGATCCAGTCGCGCACCTCGTCGACCAGGAAGATCTCCCACTCGCTGTCCATACGTCCAAGTATAGTGAAAGCTATACCTTCGGGAGTCAACCGCTGTCGCGGCACCGGTGGTGTCACATTGGTTGGGTGCGTGGGGGGAGTGGTGGGCGGCGGAGGTTGGGGACTGCGTTGTAGTCGGGTGGGGTGGCGGCCGGGGTGCCGGCCAGGAGGTCCAGGGCCATCCAGACCGCGTCGTCCAGTTGGGCGTGGCGGCCCTCGGCCCAGTCGAGGGGGGTGCGCAGGGCTTCGACGTCCGGGGCGACGCCGTGGTTCTCGATGGACCAGCCGTACGCGTCGAACCAGGCCGCGTTCATCGGCACCGTGATCACCGTGCCGTCGACCAGGCGGTGGCGGCCCGTCATGCCGACCACGCCGCCCCAGGTGCGCTGGCCGACGACCGGGCCCAGGCCGAGCAGCTTGAAGGCGGCGGTGATCATGTCGCCGTCGGAGGCGGTCGCCTCGTCGGCCAGTGCGACGACCGGGCCGCGTGGGGCGTTCGAGGCGTACGAGACGGGCTGGGCGTCGCGGGTCAGGTCCCAGCCGATGATGCGGCGGCTGAGCTTCTCGACGACCAGTTCGCTGATATGGCCGCCCGCGTTGCCCCGGACGTCCACGATCAGCGCCGGGCGCGAGACCTCCAGCCGTAGATCCCGGTTGAACTGCGCCCAGCCGGAGCCGCCCATGTCGGGGATGTGCAGATAGCCGCACCGGCCGCCGCTGATCTCCCGTACCGCCTCGCGGCGTTTGGACACCCAGTCCTGGTAGCGCAGCGGCCGTTCGTCGATCAGCGGGACCACCGCGACGCGCCGGGGCCGGTCCTCGCGGGTCTCGCGGCCCTCGCGCGCCGCCGGGCGGAAGGTCAGCTCCACCGTCGTGCCCCCGGCGGCGGAGAGCAGGGGATACGGGCCGGTCAGCGGGTCCACCGCCCGCCCGTCCACATGCGTGAGCACCGCGCCCTCGCGGATGCCCGTACCCGCCAGCGGCGAGCGCGCCCGGGAGTCCGAGGAGTCGCCGGGCAGGATGCGCTTCACCGTCCATTCGCCCTCCCGGCAAACGAGGTTGGCGCCCAGCAGCCCCATCGCCCGCTGGTAGTGCGCCGGGCCCTCGTTGCGCCTCGCCGGTGTGACGTACGCGTGCGACGTGCCCAGCTCGCCGAGGACCTCGCGCAGCAGATCGGCGAACTCGTCGGGGGAGGCGACGCGTTCGACCAGCGGCCGGTACTGGTCGAGGACCCCGTCCCAGTCGATGCCGCACATCCGCGGCTCCCAGAAGTACGCGCGGATGATCCGCCCCGCCTCCGCGTACGCCTGCCGCCACTCCGCCTCCGGATCGACGTCGTGCAGGATGCGCCGGGGATCGAGGAAGACCGTCGTATCGAGGTCGCCCAGCTCGGTCGCGGGTACGGCGCGCAGCTCGCCGTCGTCCACGACCACCAGCCTGCTCCCGTCGCCGCTCGTCGCGAACCAGTCCAGATGCGCGACGAGTTCGCTCTTGCGCGCCTTCGCGATGTCGAAGTGCTCCAGCGTCGGCCGCCCGGACATGTCCGCCGGGTTCGCGAACGTCTCACCCAGCGCGCCCGAGATCGGCCAGCGCAGCCAGACCAGCCCCCCGCCGCTGACCGGGCGCAGCGCCGAGTACTTCGACGCGGTCACGGGGAACGGCGTGACCCGGTCCGGCAGCCCCTCGACCTCGACCGTGACCGTACCCTCGCCGTCCTCACCGAGCGTCGGATCGAGCCCGCCCGCGGCCGGCCGGCCGTCGGGGGAGAGCGCGAAGGGCGACGGGGTCGCGGAGGAGAGCGGCACGAGGTACGGGCGGCAGCCCAGCGGGAAGGACAGGGCGCCGGTGTGCACGTCGTAGACCGGGTCGAAGCCGCGCCAGGAGAGGAAGGCGAGATAGCGGCCGTCGCTGGTGAAGACGGGGTTCTCGTCCTCGAAACGGCCGTTGGTGACATCGACGACGGTACGGGCGAAGCTGCCGGCGATCTTGGCGAGCTTGATCTGGCGCAGCGAGCGGCCGATACCGGGGTGGGACCAGGTGAGCCAGCCGCCGTCGGGGGAGAAGGCGAGGTCGGTGACGGGGCCGTTGATGGAGCGGATGAGTTCGGTGACGGGATCGGGGGTTGGGATTGGGGTTGGATCGGGGGTGGGGGGCTGCGCTTCTTCCGAAGGCTCGGGCGGCGCCTCTGGCTCGGGCGGCTCCTGGGGTTCTTGTGGCTCCTGGGGCTCGGGGGGCTTTGGCGGCTCGGGCTGCTCGGGTGCCTCCGGCTCCACCGGCGTCCCCACATCCCCGTCCGCCACATCGATCAGCAGCAGCCGCCCGTCGTGCGACGCGATCGCGATCCGTTCCCCGTCCGGGTCCGCGACCATCTCCAGTACGCGGCCCAGCCGCCCGGACGCCAGTCTGCGCGGGGCGCGGTCGCCGCTCGCGCGCGGGAGGTACGCGATCTCGACGGCGTCCTCGCCGTCCGCGTCCGTGACGTACGCGACCTGGCCGCCGCTGCCGAGCATCACCGGGTTTCTGACCCGTACGCCCGGGGTGTCCGCGATGGTGCGGGCGGGGCCGTCGCGGTGGGTGAGCCAGTAGAGGCTGCCGCGTACGGAGACGGCGCTCGCGCGGCCCGTCAGGTCCACCGAGAGGCCGTCGATGTGCCGGCCGGCGGGCACCTGATAGCCGCGCCGGCCCGCGCGCGGGCCCCCGAGCCGTACGTCCAGCCTGCGCGGCCGGGAGTCCGGGGTCAGGGTGTCGACCAGCCAGAGGTCGCCCGCGCACTGGTAGACGACCCGGTGGCCGTCGGAGGCGGCGTGGCGGGCGTAGAAGGCGTCGTGGTCGGTGTGGCGGGTGAGGTCCGTACCGTCGGGGAGGCAGGAGTAGAGGTTCCCTACGCCCTCGTGGTCGGAGAGGAACGCGATGCGCCCGGCCACGAACATCGGCGAGTCGAGATGCCCGCCGATGTCCGGGAGCAGCCGCTCCCCGTGCAGCCAGAGGCGGCCGGTCGCGCCGCCCCGGTAGCGCTTCCAGGCGGCGGGCTCGTGCGGCGGCTTGCCGGTGAGCAGGAGCGTACGGCGCTCACCGTCGAGGTCCGCGACGGCGATGTCCGTCACCGGGCCCCAGGGCAGCGCGCCGCCGGGGGAGCCGTCGAGGGGCAGGCTGTACGCCCAGGCGAAGTACGAGAAGGGCTGGCCGTGCGAGGAGACGGCGAGGATCTGCGGCTCGCCGTCCGTACGGTCGCCGGGGGTCCAGCCGCAGACGCGGGTGTCGGTGGCGCCCCAGTACGTCAGCCGCCGCGCGGGGCCGCCGCCGACGGGCGCGAGGTGGATCTCGGGGTCGAGGCTGCGCCAGCTCGTATAGGCGATGTGCCGCCCGTCGGGCGAGAAGCGGGGATGGCCGAGCCGGGTCCGGTCCGCCGTCACCCGCCAGGCCCGGCCGGGTTCCTCCCCGGCCCCGGGGAGCGGGGCGACCCAGAGGTCGTCCTCGGCGACGAAGCACAGGGAGTCGCCGTGCAGGTGCGGGAAGCGAAGGTACGCGGTCTCGTCACTCACCTCCCCCATGCTGCACTCGTCGGGGGTGCCGCGCCTCTTGAACGCGGGTTCTGGTGCGGTCCGCCGGGCGGGGAGACCGGGGGCCGGGGGCCGGGCGGGACACCCCGGCCGGGCGGTGTGGCGTAGGACACAAGCGAAACGGTTTCGTTTCGTTCGGGGGCGGGGTTATCTTCGTACTGTACGAAACCGTTTCGTTCGGAAGGTCGAGGAACATGGCACGCAGCAGACTCACGCCTGAACGCGAGGCCGAGCTGTACGGTGCCGTGCTCGATCTGCTGCGCGAGGTCGGTTACGACGCCCTCACCATGGACGCCGTGGCCGCTCGTACCCACTCCAGCAAAGCCACCCTCTACCGCCAGTGGGGGAGCAAGGCCGAGCTGGTCGTCCGGGCGATGCGGAGCAACAAACCGCTGCACACGACCCAGGTCGACACCGGTTCGCTGCGCGGGGACTTCCTCGCCATGGTGTCGGACACGGACGACTGTCAGGTGGAGAAGGACACCGCGCTGATGCGGGGTCTGTTCCACGCCGTGCACGACAATCCCGAACTCTTCCAGGCGCTGCGCGAACTGCTCATCGAGCCCGAGATCGACGGACTCAATGTGCTGCTCCAGCGGGCCGTGGACCGGGGCGAGATCCCCGCGGACAGCCCCGCGCTGAAATATGTCGTCCACATGCTGGTCGGGGCCTTCGCGGCCCGGCAGCTGATCGAGGATGTGCCGCCGGACCAGGCGTTCCTCGGCTCTTATATCGACGCCGTCGTCTTCCCCGCCCTCGGTGTCTGAGTCCCCCTCCCCATAGCACGCAGCACTCCCGCAGCACGCGTCACCGCGGTCACCCGTCGCGGTCGCGTACCCCGCTGTGCCCGTAACACCCCGTAATACCTGACGCGTACCGCTCTGCCGTCGGGCCGGCTCCCCATGCCCTGTTCGTTCCATAGACCCGGGAGTACGCCCTCGTGGCCACGTTCCTCTACAAGCTCGGTCGGTTCTCCTTCCGGCGCCGCAATTTCGTCGCCCTCGTGTGGGTGGCGCTGCTGGCGCTCGCCGGGGTCGGCGCGGTCTCCGCGGCCACCGCCCCCGCCAGTTCCTTCTCCATACCCGGTACGGAGGCGCAGAAGGCCTTCGACCTGCTTGAACAGCGCTTCCCGGGCGCCACCGCCGACGGTGCGACCGCCCGGGTCGTCTTCAAGGCGCCCGACGGCGAGAAGATGACCGACGCCGCGCACAAGGCGGAGGTCGGGAAGATCGTCGGCGAGTTGCAGAGCGGCTCGGACCAGGTCGCCTCCGTGACCGACCCGTACACCGCCAACGCCGTCTCGCAGGACGGCACCACGGCCTACGTCTCCGTCTCGTACAAGGTCGACCAGGCCACGGTGACCGACGCCAGCCGCGACGCGCTCACGGAGACCGCCGAAGGCGCGCGCGCCGACGGGCTGACGGTCGAGATCGGCGGTACCGCCCTCCAGGCCGAGCCCGAGGGCGCCGCGTCCTCCGAGGCCATCGGGGTGGCCCTCGCCGCGGTCGTCCTCGTCATCACCTTCGGATCGCTGATCGCCGCCGGGCTGCCGCTGCTCACCGCGATCATCGGGGTCGGTATCTCCTTCGCCGCGATCACCGCGCTGGCGAGCCCCCTGGACCTGGGCACCAGCTCCTCCAGCCTCTCCACGATGATCGGCCTCGCGGTCGGTATCGACTACGCCCTGTTCATCGTCTCGCGCTACCGCTCCGAACTGGCCGAGGGCCGCGAGCGGGAGGAAGCCATCGGACGCGCCGTCGGCACCGCCGGTTCCGCCGTGGTCTTCGCCGGTCTCACCGTCGTGATCGCGCTGGCCGGCCTGGTCGTCGTCGACATTCCGGTGCTCACCAAGATGGGCTTCGCCGCGGCCGGCGCGGTCGTCGTCGCCGTCCTCATCGCCCTCACGCTCGTCCCGGCGTCCCTCGGCTTCGCGGGCAAGCGGGTGTTCGGCCGCAAGGAGCGCAAGGCCATGGACGAGAAGGCGGCCGCCGGGACGCAGCCCGAGGGCAAGCCCAACATGGGCACCCGCTGGGCGCGCTTCGTCCTGCGCCGTCCCGTCGCCGTCATGCTCACCGCGGTCGTCGGCCTCGGTGTGATCGCCATCCCCGCCACCTCGCTGGAGCTGGGCCTGCCCGACGACGGCTCGCAGCCGACCAGCACCACCCAGCGCCGGGCGTACGACCTGCTCTCCGACGGCTTCGGCCCCGGCTTCAACGGGCCGCTGATGGTGGTCGTCGACGGCAAGTCCCGGAACAACGCCCAGGAGGCGGCCGACAAGGTCGTCGAATCCGTCGGCAAGCTGGACCATGTCGCCGTCGTCGCGCCGCCCACCCTGAACAAGGCGGGCGACACCGCGATCATCACCGTGATCCCCAAGGACCGGCCCTCCTCGACCTCCACCGAGGAACTGGTCCACTCCATCCGTGACACCGGCGCCACCGTCAAGTCCGACAACGGCGCGGACGTTCTGGTCACCGGCAACACCGCCATGAACATCGACTTCGCCCAGCGGATGAACGACGCGCTGATCCCGTACCTCGGTCTTGTCGTCGGTCTCGCCTTCCTGCTGCTGATGCTGGTCTTCCGGTCGATCCTGGTGCCCCTCAAGGCGGCGCTCGGCTTCCTGCTCTCCGTGGTCGCCACGCTCGGCGCGGTCGTCGCGGTCTTCCAGTGGGGCTGGCTCGCGGGCCTCTTCGGGGTCGATCAGACCGGTCCGGTGATGGCGATGATGCCGATCTTCCTGGTCGGAATCGTCTTCGGTCTCGCGATGGACTACGAGGTCTTCCTCGTCACCCGGATGCGCGAGGCGTTCGCCCACGGCGAGGAGCCGCGCGAGGCCATCGTCACCGGCTTCCGGCACAGCGCGCGGGTGGTCGTGGCCGCCGCGGCGATCATGATCGCGGTCTTCGCCGGCTTCATCGGTGCGAGTGAGTCGATGATCAAGATGATCGGCTTCGGTCTCGCCATCGCCGTCCTCTTCGACGCCTTCGTGGTCCGGATGACGATCGTCCCGGCCGTGCTCGCGCTGCTCGGCAAGCACGCCTGGTGGCTGCCGCGCTGGCTCGACCGCGTCCTGCCCAACGTCGACGTCGAGGGCGAGGCGCTGACCAAGCACGACACGGCGCCGACGCAGGGCCCGGACGGGGACCGGGAGTTGGTACGGGTCTGATCCCGCACCCCCATGACTCCGGAGCCGCCGCCTGAGCGGGGTGGCGGCCCCGGATCGCTGCGGCACCGTGGGGACGGGAGCCGGAGCGGAACACGCGGCCCGGTCGCACACCTCGGTGGGAGGTGTGGGACCGGGCCGCTGTACGTGTGCGTATGTCCTTCAGGCTCTGTTGCCCGTCATGCCCTGTTGCCCGTCATGCCCTGTTGTTCGTCAGGCTCTGTTGTTCGTCAGGCTCTGTGGACCAGGCCGCCCTCCGCGCGCTCTTCCCGCGCGTACGTGCTCGCCAGGAACCTGCGCAGTGGCGCCGAGTCGAACTGCACCACCGCCACCCCGTCCGGCGAGTGGAACTCCATCACCGTCTGCGCCCGGCCGCACGGCCACACCTGTACGTCGTCGCCGTCGTCCCCGGCGGGCTGCCGCAGGCCGGTTTCGAGGAGCGTGCGGGCGAACGCCCAGACCACCTCGTCCCCGTCGGCGGAGACCTCGGGCGGGAACGCGATCCGTACGGTGCCGGGATCCGCGCCGTCATGGCGGAGGGTGACGGTGACCGGTCTGGACTGGGGGGCGTCCGTGATGAGACGGGCCTTGGCGGGCTGTTCCACGAGCTGCCCAGGGGGCTGTTCGACGGACTCTTCGACGGGCTGTTCGACGGCGGGAGACATGTCATTGCTCCTCGGCGGATCGTCTGGCCGGGCGGGGACGTAAGGCCATAACGCTCTTAATAGTACAAATGATGCTCCTTGGCATGTCGCGCGGCTGGTCGCGCCGTATCTCGCATGCCGTCCGCTCTTGCGAATCATTCGCAAGAGGCCCGATCATCGGTCCATGCATGTGCCCGACGGATTTATCAACGTGCCCGTCTCGGTCGCCACCGGCGCCGTCGCGGCGACCGCCGTCGCCGTCAGCCTCCGCGGCGCCCGCCGGGAGCTGGACGAGCGCACCGCGCCCCTGGCCGGGCTCGTCGCCGCCTTCGTCTTCGCCGTCCAGATGCTGAACTTCCCGGTCGCCGCCGGGACCAGCGGCCATCTGCTGGGCGGGGCGCTCGCCGCCATCCTCGTCGGCCCGTACACCGGTGTCCTCTGTATCTCCGTCGTCCTGCTGATGCAGGGCATCCTCTTCGCGGACGGCGGGCTCACCGCGCTCGGCGTGAACATCACCAACATGGCCGTCGTGACGACCGTCGTCGCGTACGCGCTCTTCCGCGGGCTGGTCCGGATCCTGCCCCGTACCCGCCGCTCGATCACGGGCGCGACCTTCGTCGCCGCGCTGGTCTCCGTCCCGGCCGCCGCGCTCGCCTTCACCGGGATGTACGCCGTCGGGGGGACGACGGACATCCCGATCGGCCGGGTGGCGGTCGCGATGACCGGGGTCCATGTGCTCATCGGCATCGGCGAGGCGGTGATCACGGCGCTCACCGTCGGCGCCGTCATCGCCGTACGCCCGGACCTGGTGTACGGGGCGCGCGGGCTCACCGCGCCGCTGAAGCTGCGGGTGGGCGGGGAGCTGGTGGACGCGGCGGTTCCGGGGGCGGGGGAGCCTGTCGCCGCGCGGTCGGCTTCGGCTTCGGCTTCGGCGTCCACCCGTAACGTCCGGATCGCCGGGCTGGTCACCGCGCTCGTCCTCGCCGGGTTCGTCTCGTACTACGCCTCGTCCAGCCCGGACGGACTGGAGAAGGTCGCCGCCGACCAGGGCATCGACGAGAAGACCGAGGCGCACCACACCGACGGCTCCCCGCTCGCGGGCTACGGCGTCGCGGACATCTCCGACGGCCGGCTCTCCGGCGGGCTCGCCGGGGTGATCGGGGTGGGTGCCACGGTCGCCGTCGGCAGCGGGATCTTCTGGGCGGTACGGAGGCGGCGCACGGCCGAGGGCGCGGGGGCAGGTCAGGGGGCGGTCGGTGGCGGGGCCGGGCCGGACGGGGATCCCTCCGTACCCGCCGGGAACGCCTGACATGGGCGCCGGGCACGCCCACAAGCTCTACCGGCCGGGCCACTCGCCCGTCCACGCGCTGCCGCCGCACTGCAAGCTCGCCGCCGTCTTCGGCTTCGTCCTGGTCGTCGTCTCCACCCCGCGCACGGCGGTCTGGGCGTTCGCGCTCTACGCGCTGCTGCTCGCGGCGGTCGCCGCCGTCGCCCGGATCCCGGCCGGATTTCTGCTGCGGCGGCTGCTGATCGAGGTCCCGTTCGTCGCGTTCGCGGTGCTGATGCCCTTCGTGGTCCCGGGCGAGCAGGTGGTGTTCGCCGGTCTGTCGCTCAGCGTCCCCGGGCTGTGGGGCGCCTGGAACGTCCTCGCCAAGGGCACGCTCGGCGTCGCCGCGTCCGTACTCCTCGCCTCCACCACCGAACTGCGCGCGCTGCTGCTCGGCCTCCAGCGGCTGCGGCTGCCGCCGCTGCTCGTGCAGATCGCGTCGTTCATGATCCGCTACGGCGATGTGATCACCGACGAGATGCGCCGGATGTCCATCGCCCGCCGCTCGCGCGGCTTCGAGGCCCGGGGCGTACGGCACTGGGGCGTGCTCGCCAAGTCGGCGGGCGCGCTCTTCATCCGCTCGTACGAACGCGGCGAGCGGGTGCATCTGGCGATGGTCAGCCGGGGGTACGCCGGGACCATGCCGGTGATCGACGAGGTGCGCGCGGACCGGACGCAGTGGACGTACGCGGCGGCCCTCCCGGTGTCGGCGCTCGCGGTGTGTCTGCTTGGCTGGGCGCTATGACCGCGCCCGAACCCGTACCCGCGCCCGACGCCGCGCCCGAACCCGTACCCGCGCCTGAACCCGTACCCGTGTCCGTTTCCGACCCCGTACCCGTTTCCGACGCCGACTCCGTACCGCTTCCGCCGTCCCTCGACGTCCGTGGCCTCGCGTACGCCTATCCCGACGGCCACCAGGCACTGTTCGGCGTCGATCTGACCGTCGCGCGCGGCGAGCGGGTGGCGCTGCTCGGCCCCAACGGCGCGGGCAAGACCACCCTCGTACTGCACCTGAACGGCATCCTCACGGCGGGTGCCGGTACGGTCGCGGTCGCCGGACTGCCTGTGGAGCGGCGGAACTTGGCGGAGATCCGGCGCCGGGTCGGCATCGTCTTCCAGGACCCGGACGACCAGCTGTTCATGCCGACCGTACGGGAGGACGTGGCCTTCGGCCCGGCCGCCTCCGGGCTGCGCGGCGCCGAGCTGGAGGCGCGGGTCGTGGCGGCGCTGCGGCAGGTGGGGATGGCGGAGTACGCGGACCGGCCGCCGCACCATCTGTCCTTCGGCCAGCGCCGCCGGGTCGCGGTGGCGACCGTACTGGCCATGGAGCCCGAGATCCTCGTACTGGACGAGCCGTCGTCCAATCTGGACCCGGCGTCCCGCCGCGAACTCGCGGACATCCTGCGGTCGTTGGACATCACCGTGCTGATGGTCACGCACGATCTGCCGTACGCGCTCGAACTCTGCCCGCGCGCGGTCGTCCTGAGCGAGGGCGTCATCGCGGCGGACGGCCCGACGGGAGCGCTGCTCTCCGACGACCAACTGATGCGCGCACACCGCCTGGAGCTGCCTTTCGGCTTCAACCCGGCGACGGTACGGGCCCCTTCCGGAGCCGCGTAGCCGGTCATCCCGCGTAGCCGGTCATTCCGCGTGGGTGGCGAGGATGTCGTACATCTCGGCGGGCCGCAGCGCGGGGTTGGCGGCGGCGTCGTCGACGACCTCGGGGGCCGGGTCCGACAGGAGCCGCGTCAGCAGCTCCTGCGTGATGTTGGGGTGACGGGCGACGCCTCGGCGCACGAAGTGCTCGGCGTCGGCGGCGAGTTGTGCCAGGGCGGGTACGGGCAGTGCCGGGTCCTGGAGGGCTACGTAGCGGATGTGCGGGCTCGGTTCGTCGACGAACGTGCGCAGTGTGTGCCGGGGGAAGCGGGGGTGGTCGACCAGCAGCGGCCGGATGTGGAACACCTCGCCGTGGGCGCGGACCAGCCGCTCCAGTACCTCCGGCGGAGCGTCCGGGCGGCGGGCGGCGGTGCGGCGGACCGTGAGTTCCGGGTCGCTGTCCAGCCGGCGCCATGCCTCGTCGGGCAGGTCGTGGCAGGAGGCCAGCACCCGCCGGAAGGCGCTGTGCGGGCAGTCGAGGTAGGTCAGCCGCTCGTCGAGGGGCGCCTCGCGCAGCCAGTCCGGCTCGATTCCGTACCAGCTCAGCGCCACATCGGCCTCGATGCTGCCGCCCGCGCGGTCGGCTTCCACGCGCGCGTACAGCCGGTCCCGGGTCGCGGCGTCCGTATGGCGGTGCTGCGCCACCGCGACGCGCACCATCGGATCGTCGATCTCCCCGGCCGCGTCCATCTCCAGGATGCGGGCCACCATCGCGGACGACAGACACGGGTTCTCGGTGACAGCCTGATGGGTCTCCTCGTCCTCGCTCCGCATGAGCGGTACGAACTGGTCCCACGTGAGCGGGGCGTGACGCGCCACGTTCGCCCGCGTGGCCGGGTCCGCGAGGCAACGGTCCCGCCACTCGGGCGGGACGGCCGGCTGCCCGTGCCCGGTCGCGCTCGCGCGGACCGTTGGATCCGGGTCCGCGAGCAGCTCCACGTGTACGGCGAGGGGCCGGTCGCGCCAGGCCCGCGCGACCGCCGCGCGCAGCGGCGCACTCGGCGCGCCGACGAGCGCGGTCCGGGGCCGGCCGTAGGCGTCCTCCAGGTCTTCGATGTCCATCGGCACATCGCGGTCGACCATGGAGCGGACGAAGTCCGCGTGCGCGTCACGGATCGCCGGATCGGGATGCCCGGCGATCCGGCGGCGCATCGCCGGGGAGAGCCGGTCCCTGGGCCGGACGACCGTGACGCTGTTGTCGCCGTGCGCCAGCAGGGCCTCGACGACGGCGTCCGGCAGCGGGCCGCCGCGCCCCGCCATCCCGTGCCGGCCGGCCGGGTGCGCGGCGAGGCGCACGAGGATGTCCTCGGGGGCGGCCGGGTTCCGGCCCAGCCCGGACAGGTGCGGGTGGTGGAGGCTTGTCATCGGCTCAAGGTAGTGGCACGGCCCGGTAACTTCAGCCCGGTTAAAGGGCCTTGGCCTGACGGGATCAGGCGGGCAGCTTGGTGTCGACGATGAAGCTGATCTCGATGACCTGGCCGGGGAAGGTCAGCGCGGTGACACCGAGCACGGTGCTGACCGGGCGGTGGTCGCCGTAATACGCCAGGTTGCCCCGCATGGTCTCGTCGGAGTGCCGCTGCACGTCCACCACGTACAGGACCTGCGAGACGATCTGGTTGCGGGTGACGCCGTAGTGGCCAAGGATCTTGTCGAAGTTGGCGTAGGTCAGCTTGAGTTGGGCGGCGAAGGCGTCCGCGTGGCGGAACTCTCCGGCGTCGTCGAGGGAGAGCTGTCCGGAGACATGGATCAGGTCCCCGGACTTGATCGCCTGCGTGTAGCCGAACGCGCTCTCGGCCGGGATGTTGTGGTTGAAGGTGTCGGTGGTGGTGGCCATGGTGTGTGTCCTCACTGGTGTGGCCGCGGGGTGCGCGTGCTGGGCGCACGTGCTCTCTTGCGGTTACTGGGAAACCGTAGAAGAGTGAGCGCTGACCTGGAAGAACGCACTTTTTAGTGACTGGGGAACCTCATGGTGACCAAGCAGTTCAGCGGCTCGCCCGAGGACGCGGACCTGAGACGCGCGGACTCCCTGGCGCGGGAGATCTTCTCCGACGTCGCCAACAAGTGGGCGTTCCTGATCATCGAGGCGCTGGGTGGCGAAGCCGTGGGCGGAAAGGCTCCCGGCGGGAAGGCCGCAGGCCGGGGCACCCTGCGCTTCAGCGAGCTGCGGAACCAGGTCGAGGGCATCAGCCACAAGATGCTCACCCAGAACCTGCGCATGCTGGAGCGCTACGGCCTGGTCGACCGTACGGTCCACCCCACCGTGCCGCCACGCGTCGAGTACACCCTCACCGAGCCGGGCCGCGTCCTGCACGCCACGGTGGACGGGATGTGCGGCTGGACCCACCAGTACCTCGGCCATATCGAGGCGGCGCGCAGCCGCTTCGACGGGTAGCTCGGGCAGCTCGTGTGGCGGTGCCGGAGGGCTGGCTCCCCTCTGCCGCCGCTGCCCTCAGCGACCGTCGACGGCTGCCGGCTCCGGGGGCTGCGCGGCCTCCGGCTTCGTGGGCGGCTTCGTGGGCGGTACGGACCGCCCGGCCACGTACCCCAGACGCCCCCGCGTGGCCGCCAGCACGATGATCGCCGCCGTGACGGCGGCCAGCAGGAACGCGTGGGAGCCCTGCTTGTCCGTCAGCTCCGGGAACATGTCGGACCAGGCCAGGGAGAAGAAGTTGTTGACGCTGGTGTGCAGCAGCATGACCAGCGGCATGCTCTCGCGCGAGCGGTTGAAGACCCACGTCATGACGTAGCTGAAGGCCAGCGCGGTGACCAGGAACTCCGCCACGCGCAGCGGCTCCATGCCCGCCGCGACCCCCCAGTCCGTCAGGAACAGCGGCAGGTGCCACGCGCCCCACAGCACGCCGACGATGAAGGTCGCGACCAGCGGGCCGTAGCGGTTCTGCATCCGGGGCATCGCGAACTCGCGCCACCCGGGCTCCTCCGCGAGGCCCGTTGTGATCATCTGGATCAGCAGGCCAGGCAGGTACACGGCGAGAATCATGGCGGCGGGCAGTACGGGCGTTGTGTCCGTCAGCGCGATGGTGGCGAGTGTCAGCGCGGCGGGGACCGAGACCATCACCAGCAGATACCAGTGCCAGCCGACCCGGAACCCGACCATCCGGGCCCGCCAGTTCCGCAGACCCTGACGGCCCTCGGTCAGGGAGGTGATCAGCAGGGCCGAGCAGATCGGGCCGAGGTACGCGCCCGGCAGTATGCCCAGGATCTGGCCCGAGCCCCCGGCGCCGAAGTCGTGGTCCCAGACGCCGAGTCCGTTCTCCGACAGGATGTACGGCGTCCAGGCCAGCCAGCTCAATGCGTACGCGAGGATGAAGAACCAGGTCAGCGGGGCGCGTTGGAAGGCGCCTCGGATGCCTGAGGTGGTGGGGACGGTCACCGCGTGTCCTCTCGGAGGGGGCTGGATGTGATGCGTTCAGCACACCAGCCCCGAGGCCGAGGATCATTGCCGTGGGCACCCCGAAACGGAGTACAGCAGGCTGTACCAGCGGTAGTTGCCGTAGCCGTCGTAGCCGTCGTAGGCGTACTCAGACCAGGCGCCGGGTGTCCTCCAGGTAGTGCAGGACGGCGGCCACCCGCCGGTCCACGCGGTCGGCCCGGTCGGTGGGGGAGAGGTCGAGCTTGGCGAAGATGCTGCGGATGTGTTTGTGGACCGCGCCGTCCGTGACGACGAGCCGGGCCGCGATAGCGCCGTTGTCCAACCCCTCGGCCATCAGGGCGAGTACGTCCCGCTCGCGCGGGCTCAGACGCTCCAGCCGGGTGTCCTGGCGGGAGCGCGTGAAGAGCTGCGCGACGACCTCGGGATCGATGGCCGTACCGCCGCCCGCCACCCGGTGCAGCGCGTCGAGGAACTCCTCGACCCGGCCGACGCGTTCCTTGAGCAGATAGCCGAGGCCGCCGACCCCGCCGGTGAGCAGGTGCGTGGCGAAGCTCTGTTCGACGTACGCGGAGAGGACGAGCACGGCCAGCCCCGCGTGACGGCGCCGCGCCTCCACGGCCGCCCGGATGCCCTCGTCGGTGTGGGTGGGCGGCATCCGTACGTCGAAGATGGCGACGTCCGGCCGGTACGTGTCGATGGCGGCCAGCGCCTCGTCGGGGGTCCCGGCGGTGGCGGCCACGTCGAGCGACTCGGCGCGCAGCAGGAGGGCGAGCCCCTCCCGGAGCAGCGGGTCGTCCTCGGCTATGACGATGCGCAGATCGCGGACGGCGGTGGCGTCAGGGCGAGTTGGGGCGTTGCGGTCGGCGGGGAGGTCGCGCGGCGCGGAGGGGGCAGGGCCCTCGGGGAGTTCACGAGCCACAGGGGAGATCCACTTCCAGGGTTGTCGGACCGCCGGGCGGGCTGGCCAGGCGGAGAGTGCCGTCATGGGCCGCCACCCGGCGGCGTATCCCGGTCAGCCCGGAGCCACCGGAGCCACCGGAGCCACCGGAGCCACCGGAACTACCGGAACTACCGGAACTACCGCCGCCATCCGCGCCGTTCGCGCCCTCCGCACCGCCCCGGCCGTCGTCGGTGACGTGCAGCAGGAGCCGCCCGTCCCGCGTACGGACGGTTACGGTGGCGAGGCGGGCGCCGCTGTGCTTGGCGACGTTGGTGAGGGCCTCGGCCACGACGAAGTAGGCGGTCGCCTCGACGGAGGCGGCACAGCGTTCGAGCGTTTGTACGTCGATACGGCAGTCCACCGGGCACTCCGAGGCGAGCCCGGACAGCGCCCCGGCCAGCCCCCGGTCGTCCAGTACGGGCGGCATGATGCTCCGCGACACGGAGCGCAGCTCGGCCAGCGCCTGTTCGGCGGCGGACTGGGCGCGTTCGAGGATCTCGTCGGCGCGCGACGGATCGCGGGCGACCTGGCGGCGGGCCGCGCCGAGCAGGATGGAGACGGACACCAGCCGGTTCTGGGTGCCGTCGTGCAACGCCCGCTCGATACGGCGCAGTTCGACGGCGTGGGCATCGAGGGCGGCGGCGCGGGTGGAGGTCAGCTCTGCCACCCGCAGCAGCAGATCCACATCCGAACCCGCCGCGAGATACCGCCGGCCGGGGGCGGCCTGGAGCCGCGCCATGGCGGGGGTCAGACCGAGGAGCATCGCGATCGCGCCCACACCGACCAGGAACACGGCGATGGCGTCCAGCCAGGTGTGCGCCGTACCGACGCCGAAGGAGGTGGCGGTGGGAGGGCTGGGCGTCAGCCGCCAGTAGAGGGGGAAGGTGGTGTCGCGTACGGCGGAGAGCGGCAGCCAGAAGGCGAGCACGCCCAGCAGAAAGCCCAAGGTCGCGTGCTGAACGAGCCAGCGCGCCTCCCGCCGCGTGGTCGGGTCCACGAGCGCGGCCACCAGCCCGGCCGGCGGCGGATCCGGCGCGACGACCTCGGCACCCCGCCGGCCCAGCCGGGCACGCTCCTGGCGGGCCAGAGCGTGCAGGGCGCGCAGCGCGAGGGGCGCGAGGAACAGCCCGACCCCGACGAGCGCGGTGACGGCCGTCGCGGCCAGCAGAACCAGAACGGCCAGCGCCAGAACGGCCGTTCCGAGACCACCGAGAAGCTCCCCGACGGCCGAGGCGGCGCGCCGCAGGGCGCGGGCGGCGGCGCCTCGGCCGTCGTTGCCGTCGCTACGGCCGTTGCTGTCTGCGGTCGCGGGGGATGCCGTAGCCATCCGTCAGCCTCCTTACGTGGCCCTCGGGGCCGGACGGTACAGCCTGCTGTACCGCGAACCGGGCGGTACGCGGGATGGGCGGGTCCCGCCACGCTCCGTAACGTCGTCCACGAACGTCATCCACAACCTCGTTCACACCCACCCGAGGAGCACCCCGCCGTGACACCCACCGAACCGTACCGTCCCGCAACCGCCCAGCAGGCTGGGCAGGTTCAGCAGCCCGCCGGAGCGTCCCGCGACGGGCTCGTACGCAACCTGCTGTGGGCGGTCGTCGTCCTCAGCTCGACCGCCAACGTCGCAACCAACTTCGGCTCCGCCCCTGCTTGGACCCACCTGGCAAGCGGCCTGGTGACCACGGCGGCCGTAGCCGCCCTGGTCATACGCGCCCGGCGCCAGCGCCGCCGCCGATAGGTGGGGGCCTGCGGGTCAGTACCAAGGGGTAGACCGGGGTGGGCCGGTGGCGAGGTGCTGGGCGCTTGGTGCGGGATGGGCCGCCCCTCCTCCTGCCAGTGTCGCGCCTCCAGGGGAGGAGTAAAGGGCGCTCCTTCGTCGCGTCGGCTGCGCCGACTCCGCTGCGCTACGCCCTTGACACCTCCCCTTCCGGCGCGTGTACGGAAGAGGGGGGGCGGCCGGGGGGAGGGGGCCCGAGGGGTCCGCTGTTCTGCCACTCGGCTCAGGGTCCGGCGGGCGGGTGGGCCCTGCGGGGCGCGCGGTAGAGGAATGGGGTGACTCGGCCCCGTCTCGGCGGCCGACCGTCCGTTGTTGGTTGCGACTCAAGCCCCGCTGGTCACCGTTGCGTTGTGGTGCCCGGAAGGCGGGTGGGTTCTGCTGCCCGGATGGGGTCCGCAGGGGCTCCTCGGGCGGCTCATGTGTCCGGGGGTGCGTTAGCGGCACTCCTGAATGCATGGACCGCTTCCAGGGGGACCGGAGTGACTGGTGGGGCAGGGGGTGGCCGGTCCGGCGCCGGTTAATGCGTGGCGTGTTGTCGCGTCGTGTTGGAACACTGCGGCGGTGACCACTTCGGTACTGCTTCGGCCGCGTGCTCTGAGTCCCGGCGATCTCGTTGTCATTGCGGCGCTGTCCGGGCCGCTCCATGCCGTCTATGAACCTGATCTTGAGCGGGCGGTGGTGGTGCTGGAGCGGATGGGGTTTCGTGTGCGGCGGGCGCCGCTTCTTGAGGCGGGGCGGAGTCTTGGTGGAGTGCGGCTCGGCCGGTGGAGATTGCTGAGGAGTTCAATGGGTTGCTGCGTGATCCGGAGGTGCGCGCGATTGTCGCGCATGACGGTGGTCAGACGGCGCTCGGTTACCTGGACCTGATCGACGTTGAGGCGGTCAGGGCCGATCCCAAGCCGATTCTCGGCTACAGCGACATCTCGTTGTTGCATTTGGTGCTCTATGCGCGTGCGGGGCTGGTGGGTTTCCATGCGGACCTGGCCACTCCCGGACTCGGCGGGCACTGGCAGGCCGCGCCCGCAGCGCGCCAGGCGGTGCTTGAACAGCTCTACTCGACGCTGTTGACCAGCGACGAGCCGATCGGTGCGCTGCCGACCACTCCGTCGTGGGAGTGCTGGCGCGCGGGGCGTGCCGAGGGTCGGCTGCTTGGCGGTGTCATCAACCGGATCGTGCTGGCGCAGGCGACGCCGTATGCGCTGCCGCTTGAACGGTTCGACGGCGCGGTGCTGTTCTGGGAAGAGATGGGCGGCTACGCGTCGTATGTGTGGAGCAATCTCCAGGTGATGCGGCACTGCGGCATCCTCGACCGGATTTCCGGCATGGTCGTGGGTATCCCGCACGCGATCGACGGCCTCGGGACGGACGGGTCCCCGACCCTCCGCGAGATCGTCCTCGACGTTCTGGGTGACCGTGACATCCCGGTCCTGGGCAACGTCGAGTTCGGCCACGCCGGCCCCAACCTGCCAATGCCGGTAGGCATCCGCGCCGCCCTGGACGCGGGGCAGCGAACCCTGTCACTCCTCGAACCAGCAGTACGCCCCCGGTGACGTGACGGGGCGCGCCCCTCTCGCCCCGCCGCCGGTCCGGCCGTCTCCCCCCCTGCCCCACCCGTCACTCCAGTCCCCCTGGAGCCGCTCCATGCATCCAGGAGTGCCGCCAATGCACCTGCGGACGCATGAGCCGCCCGAAGGGACCCCCACCCTCCCGCGAAACAGCCCCATATGGGGCGGATCGACAGGAGGGCGGCCCGCAGACCCGGCCGGGCCGCAGAACCCGTCCGCCTTCCGGGCACCACAGCGCGACGGTGACCAGCGGGGCTTGAGTCTCAGCAAACAGCGGACCGTCAGCCGCTGAGCCGGTGCCGAGTCACCCCATTCCTCTGCTGCGCAGCCCCGCAGGGCCCACCGGCCCGCCGGACCCTGAGCCGACCGGCAGTACGGCGCCACCCCTTGGGCCCCCTCCCCCCCGGCCGCCCCCCCCTCTTCCGTACACGCGCCGGAAGGGGAGGTGTCAAGGGCGGAGCGCAGCGGAGTCGGCGCAGCCGACGCGACGAAGGAGCGCCCTTTACTCCTCCCCTGGAGGCGCGACACTGACAGGAGGAGGGGCGGCCCAGCGTTCAGCTTCTCGCCCCCGTACACCCCTGCTTACCTCTTGGTACTGACCCGCACGCCCCAGGGCCCGCAGCTGGCGAAGGTCTGCCAGGCCGCAGGGGCAACGTGCAGGACCGGGCCGGTGGGGTGCTTGGAGTCGCGTATGGCAACGGTGGTGGGCACGTTGCGGGCGACTTCGACACACTCCTGAGTGTTGTTGGCTCCGCTGTAGCTCGATTTGATGAACTTGTACGCGGCCATACCGCTACAACTCCTTGAGGCTTGCGTTGATCAGCTGAGCAGAGTCACGCGGTGAGAGCGTCAGCTCGGTGAGGCGTTCGAAGGAGCGGCCATGGCGAGGGGTGTCAATTTCGTCTTCCAGCCAGATGGCCGTCAGTGTGGTGTCCATATGCACGACGTCCAGCGCGCCTGGTTCAGCGAACGAAAGGATGCTGAACCCGTTGGTCATGGCCGGGTGGGCGCCGGCGGAGTAGGGCACCACCTGCAATGTCACGTTGGGCTGCTTGGCCACGTCCAGCAGGCGGCTGAGTTGCTGCTTCATCACGTCTCGGCCCCCGATGTGTTGGCGTAGGACGCTCTCGTGAAGAACCGCTGAGAGGTGGAGCGGCTGCTCACCTTCCAGTCGGATCTGCCGGGCAATCCTGCTCTCGACGAATGGGTCGATAGCTGCGGGATCGTCCCAGAAGCCTGCCCCGGTGGCGAGGGCTCTCACGTAGTCCGGCGTTTGAAGCAGGCCAGGCACGAGCGAGTGTTGCCACGTACGAATGTGCGTCGCGACGGCCTCAAGGGCGACGTATTCCAGCAGTGAGGCCAACTGCGGGTGTTGACTCCACCAGCCCTTCGCCTTGCGTCGATCGCGGTCGACTGCCGCCAGCTCCAGCAGCCGTTCTATGACCGTCTCGTCCCGCTCCCCGTACAGGTGACACAACGCTCGGATGTCCGGGTCCCGCATGGGGACCAGGCCGCGCTCCATCTTTGCGACCTTGGTCGCGGATGCCGTCAGGGCCTTGGCCGCAGCGGCCTGGCCCTGCTTTCGCTGCAATCGCATGCGTAGCAGCTCGCCACCGAGCCTGCGCCCCAAGACGGTTGAGACCGTCTTGCCCCGGTCGGGGTTGGTGCCACCCATGCTGCCCTCCCTTGTTGCGTCGCCACATTCTGAGGTCTCGGCCCTGTCGAACTCAACTCGGACAGCGAGTTGACTGTCCGCCATATTGCGGGACAGCCATTCACCCCAATACGGTGTGTACGCAACCGCTCGCACAGCGGAACCGCCCAGCGGAAGTGCACCGCCACGCCCTGCCCAACGGCAGGCGTGGGCTTCGGTATCGCCACCGCCGCGTATCCGCCCCGTACGGGCAACGCCCCGACCGCACATGGAGGTGCGCGCGTCCATGGCCTCAGATCCTCAAACCCCTTGCCCCGAGCCCCCTTTCGAGCCCGTGTTGCACGAGGACCGGCTCAACTACAGTCCCGTCGCCGGCAGTGTCACCCTCGCCAGACACCGTGCCGCGTCGCTGGTGGCCAAGTGGGGGTATCCCGAACTTTCCTGGTCCGTGGGGCTGGTGGTCTCCGAGTTGGGGACCAATGCCCTGATGTACGGCTGCGTCCGAGGGCGGCTGTTCCAGGTGCGCCATGTTCTGCGGGCCAGCACTCTGCGGGTCGAGGTCAGTGATCCGCGTGGTGAGCGGCTGCCGCGTGCTCGGGTCGCCGCCGACGACGAGTGTTTTGGGCGGGGGCTCCGGATTGTCGCGGAGATCGCGGACCGGTGGGGGACGGAGCCTCGGAGCGTGGGGAAGACGGTGTTCGCCGAGTTCGATGTCCTCAACGGCCTTGGGGTAGAAGGTGGTTGAGCCCGTCAGTGACGCGCGGCTCTGGGGGGTCGTCGCGCTCGGCGTGAGCTTTCTGGTGCTCGTTGTGACCGTCCTGTGGGCGGCCTCGTCGTCCTCCGCCGATCCGGACTACGAGGTACGGGCCTTGCTCGCCGACGAAGCGCCGGGCGCTGTGTACGCGTACACCTGCCACTGTCACCGCGCGTCGGTTCTCGTGACCGTGCCGGTGGGGGAGTTGCCCTGTCGGCGGGGGTGGGGGCGGATATGAGGTTGCCGCGCCCCCGTGCGTACCCCCGGACCGCCGCGTGCAGCGCAGCGGTCCGGGGGCCTGCTACCTCAGCTACCTCAGCGTCAGCAGTACTGCGCCTGTTTCCCGATCGACCGGTACATGCAGTCCGCGTTCTCCAGCAGTTGGAGCACCGCGTCGCGGTTCCGGCTGGTCTCCCGGGTGATGAGTGAGCCCGGCGGGTAGAAGCCGCCCTGCGCGCTCGTCCTCGGATACAGCTCGTACGTGTAGCTGAAGATCTTGTGCGTGCCCCACAGCCAGTCGGGGATCGAGCCGTCCGTGATGTACAGCGCGCTGGACTGCTGCGCCGTGTAGCCGTTGCTGGCCGCCATTTTGCGGCCGACCGTCGCGAAGGCGTCCCGGTCGTCGGCGGTCAGGCCGGTGGCGGTGGTGGCCGTGGTGTAGCCGTACGGCCACATCACCAGCTCGCTGTAGGTGTGGAAGTCGATCGCGGCCTTGATCTGCTGGACGCCGCCCACGACCCGGCTGCGCACGAAGTTCGCCACGACCTTCACCTCGGGCGACGACTCGGCCGCCGTGCCCCGGTAGGTCTCCGAGGAGAAGGTGCCGGAGGACCCGCCACAGCAGCCCCAGCGGTACGCCCAGTTGCGGTTGAGGTCCGTACCGACGGCGGTGGAGCCGGAGTTGGGCTGGCGGTTCTTGCGCCAGCTGCGGTACGCGCCGGTGGCGATGTCGTACTCGCCGCCGTCCGGGTTGAGGTCCGGGATGATCCAGATCTCACGGGTGTTGAGGAGTGTGGTGATCCGCGAGTCGGTGCCGTAACCCGAGGTCAGCTCGTTGAGCAGATACAGCGCCATCTCGACGGTGAGGTGCTCGCGCGCGTGCTGGTGGTGGGTGAAGAGGACCTCGGGCTCGTTCTCGTCCACGGCCACATTGCGGCTGATCTTGATCGCGACGATGTTGCGGCCCTCGTACGAGGTGCCGATGACGCGCTGGCTCGCGATGGTGGGGTTGGCCGCGATGACCGAGTTGATCTCCGCCGTCATCTCCGCGTAGTTGTGGTACGCCGAGTCCGACGAGGGGAAGTCGGCGATGGAGACCTCGCCGTCGGCCCGGCGGTCCGGGGGGCCGCCCAGCGGGGTCGGCTCGTAGCCGATGGCCTTGAGCTTCGCGACCTGCGCGGGGTTGGCGGAGACGACCACGGACTCGCTGTCCGTCTCGTCGATGGACACGCCGGTGGAGGTGACTTCGGCGCGGGTGGCCGGGGTCGCGTGCAGATGGATCTCGTACTGCTCGATGTCCTCGGTGGTGTCGGGCCCGACGGCGGCGGTACGGCCGGCCGCGGCCTGCTGCAACGGGGAGGTCGAGTCGCTCTGGGCCGCGACGGCGGTGAGGCCGAGGGCCAGGGCCACGAGGGCGGCCAGTGGGCCGGTCCGGCCGCGACGGGTGTGACGGGTGGGGCGGATGCGTTTGGTTCCGCTTCCTGGCATTCCGCTTCCTGAGGGTCGGAGGCGCATGAGTTCTCCTGTGTAGGGGGGAGCCATCGTGAGGGGAATGTCATGGTCAGGTCAAGAGTGCAAAAAGTTAGGTAAGCCTAAGTTGTGCGTTACCTTTGCGCAGTGCATCGCACCGCCGGGCGCGGGCCGCTGTTCGGCGGCCCGCGTTGGCCTGATTTGTCATGCCCATCAGCCACCACTCCGAACGGAGTTCGCGTGATAAGACATCGCGCCGCGACCTGGACGGGCGGCGCTCTCGCGGCCGTCATGCTCGTCACCACCCAGAGCGGGATATCCACCGCCGCCGGCTCGCTTCCCGCCGGCTCTCTCGCCTCGGCTTCCCCTGCCTCGGCCGCCTCCGGCGCCGTACCTGCCGCCCTCCAGGGCAAGCGGTTCACCCTCATCACCGGGGACGTCGTCAGCGTCAACACCACCAAGGGCACCGCCGACATCGATGTCTCGGCCGCCCCCGGCCGGGAAGGCGTCGGCTTCTTCCGTACGCGTACGGGCGACGACGTCAGCGTCGTACCCGCGGATGTGGCCCCGCTCGTGGCCTCCGGGCAGCTGGACGACCAGCTCTTCAACATCAGCGAACTCGGCAGGCTGGGGCTGGGCGACCGGACGGCGGGTCAGGAGGCGGATCGCAGCACCCACAAGGCTGGTGCCACCGCCGGAGCGACCACCACCGGGACCCGCCTTCCGCTGATCATCAAGCACCGCGGCGCCCGCCTCCCCGCCGCCGCCCGTGCCGAGGTCGCCGGGGCGGAGATCGTCCCGCTCACCTCCATCGGTTCCACCGCCGTGAGCGTCCCGGAGGACGACGGGGGCGACCTCTGGAAGGCGCTCTCCCAGGACGCGGCCAACGGCAAGGCCGCGACCCCGAAGGCGACCCCGAAGGCCGGTGCGAAAGCAGCCCCCTCCGCAACCGCCGCGCTCCTCCCCGCCGTAGAGACCGTCTGGCTCGACCGCCCCGCCCAACTGACCGACGCGCGGAGCACGAGGCCCCACGCCGGGCCCGAGATCACCCCCGACGGCGACACCGCCGTCTCCGACCTCGTCGGCCAGATCAACGCCAAGAGCGTCCGGGCCGGCGGCATCGACGGCTCCGGCGTCAAGGTCGCCGTCCTCGACACCGGTGTGCTCACCTCGCACCCCGACCTCAAGGACCGCGTCTCCCAGTCCGCCAACTTCATCGAGTGGGACGACGAGACCGCGACCAGCGACATCGACGGCCACGGCACCCACGTCGCCGGCATCGTCGGCGGTACGGGCGCCGCCTCCGGTGGTACGTACGCGGGGGTTGCCCCCGGGGCCGAGATCATCAGCGGCCGGGTGCTCTCCGGCAGTCTGGGGCAGATCTCGCACATCATCGCGGGCATGGAGTGGGCCGCCGAACAGGGCGCCGACATCGTCAACATGAGCCTTGGCGCGTCCGGGCTCAGCGACGGCACCGACCCCTGGTCCCTCGCCACCGACGCACTGCTGGCCAAGGGCGTGCTGCCGGTCGTCTCCGCGGGCAACAGCGGCCCCGGTTCGTACACCGTCACCCCGCCCGCCGCGGCCGAGGGCGCGCTCTCCGTCGGAGCGGCCGGTGGCGACGGCGCCACGGCCACGTTCTCCAGCCGCGGGCCGCTCTACGGCGACTACAGCGTCAAGCCGAACGTGAAGGCCCCCGGCGTCGCCGTCACCTCGGCGCGCGCCGCCGGCACCCCCGTAGGCGACGCCGAGCGCGAGGGCCCCGAAGGGCCGGTGGACGACAACTACACCCGGCTGTCCGGTACGTCGATGGCCGCACCGGCGGTGGCGGGCGCCGCCGCGCTCGTCATGCAGGCGCACCCGGACTGGACGCCCGTCCAGGTCAGCCAGGCGCTCATCTCCAGCGCGCGGGGCACCCCGGGCGAGTCCGTGTACGACGAGGGCGCCGGCCTGATCGACGTACAGCGCGCCATCGACCAGCGGGTCAGCGCGACCACCCCCGCCGTGGACTTCGGGCGGCAGGCGTGGCCCCGGCCCGCGGCCCCGACCACCCGGAAGGCCACCTTCCGTAATGCCTCGGACGCGCCCGTCACCCTCGATCTGTCGCTCGCCGTCCGGTCGACGCGCGGCACCCTGCCCAGCTCGGTCCTGAGCCTGTCCACCAACCGCCTGACCGTGCCCGCGCACGGCGAGGCGTCGGCCGATGTCGTCCTGCACGACAAGGGCGTACGTACGGGCGGTACGGTCTCCGCCGTTGTCACCGCCAAGCAGTCCGGCGGTCCCGATATCGGTGAACCCGCCGTCGTACTGCTCCCCGTGGGGCTCACCCTCGAACCCGAGAGCCACGAACTGACGCTGCGGCTCCTCGACCAGAACGGCGAAGGCGCCTCCGACATCTCCCTGTTGAGCGTCACCCCGCTCGACCGCGACCTGGAGCCCTTCGAGAGCCCCATCCGCTACACCGACCGCGACACCCTCAAGGTCCGCGTCCCCACCGGCTCGTACGGCGTCTCGGCGATCATCGCCCGGGGCGGCGGCGACTACTGGTACGAGAGCGACATCCTCATCACCGGCGAGCCGTACGTCCGCGTCACCAAGGACACCGCCCTCACCCTGGGCGGGAAGACCGCGACCCGGCTCGGCAACACCGTACCGACCAAGGGCGTCCAGCGGATCTACCAGCTGGCCGGCCTCAAGCAGACCCAGCCGAGCGCCCCGCCCGGCCGCGCCACGCCCATCTCCACGGACATCTCGGTGGAGTTCAAGCACCGGTCGCCCGCCTACTGGTCCGTCCCGTCGAGGACCAGCGACAAGCGGTCCGACTTCACGACGTACTACCGCGAGGATCTCGCGGCGGGTTACGAGTACGCCACCGACGACGAGTACAGCAAGCCCACCGCTACCGGGCCCGTCTACTACCTCGCCAACGCCCACCGCGGCGGCGTCCCGGCCAAGCTCACCGGCAAGGTCGGTACGGAAGGTCTGGCGCGGATCGACGCCCGTTACGCCCAGTCACAGGCGACGACCTGGGCCAACGGCCCGTTCCCCCTCAAGAGCAAGCTGGTCACCGCCCGGATCGCCGGGATCGACACCGGGGGCCGCCGGGTCAACGTGAAGTCGCCCGGCACACGTACGGAGTACTACTCCGCCTCGCCCGATGTCGCCTGGACACAGGAGCTGCGCCAGACCTGGCAGAACTACGACAGCGACGACCCGCGCACCGACGGCGCCCTTTACACCGCCCCCGAGACGCTGCGCGGCGGCTCCCGGCGCACCGAGAAGTGGAACTACCCGGTCGCGGGCGGCCCGGCCCTGGTGGCGGGCGCCACGAGCCCCCTCACCCGTACGGGCAGCACCCTCACCGCCGATCTCCCGCTGACCGGCGACTCCAACCCCCGCCACCGCAGCGTGGGCGATCACTACCTGGTCGACTCGGTGGACTACACCCTCAGCCGCGACGGCAAGCGGATCCCCCGCACGCGCGAAGGCGCCGAGGAGTTCCCCCGCGCCTCCTGGATCAATGGCTGGGACATCCCGGCCGGCAACGACACGTACACCCTGAAGGCCACGGCCGTAAGGGACTTCTGGTACACGCTCTCCACGGAGGTACGGGCCTCCTGGACGTTCGCGGCGGGCGCCACGCCCGGCGGCGGACGGACCGCCGGGCTGCCGCTCAGCAGCGTCCGCTGGCAGCCGGCGACCGACAACCAGTCGCGGGCGAAGGACAACCGGCGCGCCAAGGTGCCTTTCACCGTCCAGCGCGTCGGAGGCACCGGCGGCAAGGACAAGGAGCGCGGCAAGCTGCGCTCGCTGACCGTCGAGGCGTCGTACGACAACGGCACCACCTGGAAGAAGGTGCCCGTGCGACGGTACGGCAAGGACGGCCTCCAGGGGCAGGCGCTGCTGCGCTACCCGAAGCTCAGCACGCTGGACGCCAAGTACCTGGACGTCAACGGCGACGGGTATGTGAGCCTGCGCGTGCGGGGGAAGGACGCGGTCTCGTCCTTCGCGCTGACGGTCAAGAAGGCGTACAAGCTGAAGGCCGCTTCGTAGCACCCCGGGGTACACCGGACCGCCCTGGAAATCGTCGCCGCCCTCGCCGTGCTGCAATAGAAGGACCGCCCGTCCCCGTGGGGGACGGGACGGCGGCGAGGGCGGAACGACGGGCAGGGAGTACGGGCGTGGACGTCCAGGGCACGGTGGATGCGGGCTTCGAGCCGGTCAGGGACGCGTTCGCCGGGAACTTCGAGCGGCTCGGTGAACGGGGCGCGGCCGTCGCCGTGTACCGGGACGGCCGCAAGGTCGTCGACCTGTGGGCGGGCACGCGCGACGTGGACGGCGGCAGCGGCGGCGAGGGCAGCGGCGGCGGCGAGGGCGGCAGCGGTGAGGGCGGCGACGCCGGTCCGGGCGCGCCCTGGGCGCTCGACACCGCGCAGATCGTCCGCTCGGCGACCAAGGGCATCGCCGCCGCCGTACCGCTGCTGCTGCACCAGCGCGGCCAGATCGACCTGGACGCCCCGCTCGGCACGTACTGGCCGGAGTTCAAGGCGGCGGGCAAGGAGCGCGCGCTCGTACGGCATCTGCTGTCGCACCGCGCCGGGGTGCCCGTGCTGGACCGGCCGCTCACGCCCGCGCAGGCGGTCGACGGCGTGTCCGGGGCGCGCGCGCTCGCCGCGCAGGCGCCCGCGTGGGAGCCGGGCACCGACCACGGTTACCACGCGCAGACCTACAGCTGGCTGCTGTCCGAACTGGTCGTGCGCGTGACGGGCCGGTCCATCGGCCGGTGGATCGCGGAGGAGATCGCCCGGCCGCTCGGGCTCGACTTCTGGGTCGGGCTGCCCGCCGAGGAGGCGCACCGGGTGGGCCGGATCGGGCCGGTGACGGAGCCGGCGGCCGTCGGGGGCGCGCTGCGGCTGCGGCCGAAGCGGTCCGTCTCGGCGGCGTACGGCGACCCGGGGTCGCTGACGCGGCGCGCGTTCGGGGTGATCGACCCGCTGCCGGACGAGAACGACCCGGTGTACCGCGCGGCCGAACTCCCGGCGTCCGGCGGCATTTCGACGGCCCGCGCGCTGGCCCGCTGCTACGCGGCGATGATCGGCCCGGTGGACGGGCACCGGCTGTTCGCGCCCGCGACGCTGACCCTGGCCCGTACGGAGGAGTCGGCGGGCCCCGACCGCGTCCTGGTCGTACACACCCGCTTCGGTCTTGGCTTCATGCTGCACGGCCCGGCGGCGCCGCTGCTGGGGCCGGGCTCCTTCGGCCACCCGGGGCGCGGCGGCTCGCTCGGCTTCGCGGACCCGGAGACGGGGATCGCGCTGGGGTACGTGACGAACGGGATGCGCAAGGGCGTGACGGCGGACCCGCGCGCGCAGGCGCTGGTGCGGGCGGTACGGAGCGTGGTGGCGCCGGAGGGCGGGGCGGGCTGAGGGGTTCCGTACGGCAGCCCCTCGGCCCCTCCCCTCCTCGGGCGGCTTCCCCGCCTATGTCGCCGGGGTCCGGGGGTTGCTGACCGGCACCACGTTCGTGAGGTCCAGCGCGGCCCGCAGGACCTTCGCCAGCCGGACCGCGTCGCCGACCGCCCACACATGGATGAAGAACAGCCGCGGATTCTCGGTGAGTCCGTGGTTGTGCAGCTCCACCAGGCCGATCCCGCCGCGCAGCAGCACCTTGATGACGCCCTGCACCTCCGGCGCGATCAGCGCGAAGTCCCCGCTGAGCGCGGCCCGGCCGCCGCCCAGCGGCTGGAAGATGAGCGCCGAGATCGAGCCGAGCCCCGGCGGCAGCACCATGCCCTGGTCGACGATGGTCTCGCGGCGGGCGAAGGTGGCCTTGGCGACCTCGCCGTCCCGGCCGATGTTGCTCCGTAGCGCCGCGTTGATTCCGTCGAGGTCCAGATCGATCGGCCGCGGCGGCTCCGGGTCGGTGTGCGGCGGGCTCGCGGTCCGCGCGAGCGCCGCCCGTACGCCGCGTGCGAGGGCCACCGGGTCCTTGCCGTGCGCGTGGATGTGGATCCACCAGACGTCGGGCTGGTGGGCGGGCAGATGCTTGTGCAGCGAGGTCTGCGCGATCCCGTGGTCCTGGAGGGCGCTGAGCACCCCGTGGACCTCGCCCTCGGTGATCGTGAGATCGCCCATGAGCAGTACCTCGTCCTCGGGGTACCGCACGAACGCGATGTGCGACCCGAGGGCGAGCGAGGTCGACACGGGGACGCCGTGGGCGGTCAGCCGCAGGTCGCCGCGCGGGTAGCGGGTGAAGTACGCCGTGTTGTTGTTCCCCAGGGTCCCCGGCCGGCCCAGCTCCGCCGTGACGCCCCGCCAGTACTCAAGGGTGCTGGGTACCGGCCGTACGGGCTCGGTGTCATGGCCGGGATCGGCGCCGCGGCGCGATCCTGCCGACGACGCCGGGGTCTCCGCCGCTTCGGCGGCTGAGGCGGCCTCGGCGGCTCTGGCGGTCAGGAGTGGCACTCCGGCGAGTACGGGGGCCAGTGCGGCGGCGGTGAGTACGGTGCGCCGGGGCGTGGTGTCCCTTATGGGTGTGTTCATCGTATTTTGCACCTCCGGGAGGAGATGAGAACACGAGGCGCCGGTGAATCGCCGCCGACACGTCAGCCCGCGTGCAGCATCAGTCCGATGCCCACCACCATCAACCCGGCCGCCACCATCCTCGGCACGCCGAAACGCTCCTTGAAGAAGATCGTCCCGATGGCCGCGCCGACGATGATCGACGACTCCCGGAGCGCCGAGACCGGCGCCAGCGCCGCCCGGGTCTGCGCCCACAGGACCAGGCCGTACGAGAGCATCGAGAGCGCCGCGCCGAGAAGGCCGAGCCCGGCGTGCCGGCGCAGTTGCGGCAGGAGCCGCCCGCGCCGGGTCAACAGGGCGTATATCGGGATCAGGCCGCCCTGGAGGATCATCAGCCAGGCGATATAGCTGAGCGGGGAGCCCGCGCTCCGTACCCCGACCCCGTCCACGACGGTGTACGCGGCGATCGACAGCCCGGTCGCGACCGCGGCGAGCAGGGCCGGCCAGCGGGATGCCGTCCTGCTGCTGTCGCCGCCGTTCCCGCCGTTCCCGCCGTTCCCGCCCTTCCCGCTCCCCCGGATGCCCCACACCGCGAGGCCCACCAGCCCCGCCGAGGCGACCGCGACCCCCGCCGTCTGCCAGGAGTCCAGCGACTCACCGACGAAGACGGCGGCGGCCACCGTCACCACCAGCGGTGCCGTGCCCCGGGCGATCGGATACATCTGGCCGAAGTCACCGAGCTGGAAGGAGCGCATCAGCAGCAGCATGTAGCTCACGTGCAGCACGCCCGACGCCACCAGATACGGCCAGGCCGCCGCGTCCGGGAACGGGGTGAGGAAGGCCAGGACCACGCCGATCGCCGCCGAGCCGCCGCCGATCAGGCTGAACACGGCCAGCTTGTCGCTGATGTTGTGCGCGATCGCGTTCCAACTGGCGTGCGTCAGCGCGGCGATGAGGACGGCCGTGGCCACCAGGGGGGTCATCCGCCGGCCCCCGTCAGATACGTACCTCCGGAACCACGTCCGGCACGATGTACCGCATTACGGCCGACGATGTCCCCGGTACCTACGCTCCGCACTTACCCACCCGCGCCCAGCACCGCCGCCACCACCGGGCCCGCCGCGTCGCCGCCGTGCCCGCCGGCCTGGACGACGGCCGCCGCCGCGACATCGTTGCGGTAGCCGACGAACCAGCTGTTCGAGGTCGCCTGGCCGTCCACCTCGGCGGAGCCGGTCTTCGCGCCCTTGTCGCCGCTCAGCCCGGACATCGCGTTCGCGCCCGTACCCGTGGTCGCCGTGATCACCATCATCCGGCGCAGCTGCTCCGCCACATCGAACGGCAGCGAGCGCGCGGCCGTGGCGATCTCCCGGCCGTCCAGCTCGGGCGCCACGATGACGGGCTGCTTGAACGAGCCGTTCTTGGCGGTCGCCGTGATCGACGCCATGTTCAGGGCGTTCATCTGTACGGTGCCCTGTCCGATGTACTGCGCCGCCGCTTCGCCGCCGAAGGTCTCCGGCACACTGCCGTCGAAGGTCGGGATGCCCGTCTTCCAGTTGTCGAGCCCGATCCCGAACACTTCCCGTGTCTCCGTGGCCAGCGCGGAGTCGTCCCGGACGTCGTCGATCAGCTTGATGAAGGCGGTGTTGCAGGAGCGCGCGAAGCTCTCCGAGAAGGGCCGGCTGCCGAGCGAGAACCCGTTCAGGTTCTGGAACGTACGGCCCTGGTAGGTCGCGGTCTCCGGGCAGTCGGCCGGCCGGTCGGCGGCGACGAGGCCCTTCTCCATCAGCAGCGCCGCCGTCACGATCTTCATCGTGGAGCCGGGCGCCTGCTTGCCGAGCAGGGCCGCGTTGAAGCCGTCGGCGCGGTTGTTGGCGATGGCCAGGATCTCGCCCGTACTCGGCTGGACGGCCGCGACGGACGCCTCGCTGAACTGCTTCACCGACCGCTCGGCGGCGGACTGCGCGTTCGCGTCGATCGTGGTCGTCAGCCGGCCGGGGGTGCCCTCGGAGAGCGTGAGCAGCGTCTCGGCCGCCCGGCCCGTACCGCCGCCGCCCGTACCGCCGTCGCTGTCGCCGCGCAGCATCAGCTCGATGCCCGGCGAGCCGCCGGACGTCTCGCCGTACCGCTCGCGCAGCTCGTCCAGGACCGGCCCGAGCGACGGGTACTTCTCTTTCGTCAGCTCCACGCCATTGCGGTCGACGGCCTCTATCTGGGGGGCCGCCGCCTCGCTCGTGACGAGCTGGTTGGTCTTCGTCAGCTTCGGGTGGACGACGGACGGCGACCAGTCGACGAGCGGCCGGCCGGTGGTCAGCCCGCGCACCACCGTCAGCTCGGACGTGTAGGTCCAGGCCGCGCTCCGGCCGCCGAACTCGACGGTGGCCCGGACGGTGAAGGGGACCTTCGTGCCGAACGCCTGGCCCGGGGTGATCTCCGCCCGCGTCACATGCGCCTGTTCGCGGTAGTCGTCGATGACGGTCGCCGCGGCGTTCGGGTCGTTGGTCAGCTGGGCCACGGTGGCGCCGTCGTCACCGTTCGCCCAGGCGGCGAGGAAGGCCCGGCCGGCCTGGTCGACCTCGGCGGCGGTCAGCGGCGCGCTGCCGGCGTCACGCGCGGCGGAGACGGAGGAACCACCCGTGCCCGTACCGTCGTTGGTGATCCCGTCGTAGACGTTGTACGCGCCGTACCCGACCCCACCCGCGAACACCAGAAAAACTCCGCCGATCACGGCGGTCCTCGCCCCACTGCGCATGAGCGCGGTCTCCCCTCCCCAGTCCGGAGCCTCCGCTCCACAGAGCCCAGTCCTCAGGTGGCCGCACTCTACGGGACCGCCGCGACCCCCGGGGCGGGAGTGGCCGGACTGCGACGCGGCCCACACCTCACACCCAGGTGTCCAGCCACATGCGCGCGCGCCACGAGTCGATGGGGATCGGCGTTCCCGTGTACAGCGGCCAGAAATAGATGAAGCCTCGCCTATCTCGGGCCATTCTCCCCTGACCAGCATGTTCGCTGCTGGCCGGGGCCACCGGACGGCTACGGGGCCGTCTCCGGGCCGTGATCATGGTCCTGTGACGCTTCGAACAGGGTGTCAACGGCCTTACGGGTGCGCCCCTCGCTGCTCGGCATGAGGTGCGTGTAGATCCGCAGTGTGAACCCGGGGTCGCTGTGACCGAGGTACGTACTCAGGGCCCGGATGTTCTCGCCGGCGTCCAGCAGAACGGAGGCGTAGAAGTGCCTCAGCGCGTGCATGCCGTGCTCGGGGGCCGCCGCGTACCGCTTGCCATCCTCGGGGTACGGGATGATGCCGACGGACGCGAGAGCGGGCTTCCACATGAAATCGTTGAAGTGGCTCACCCGGACGTGGTCACCGGACGCTCCGCTGAAGATGAGCGTCTTGGTCACGAGCGGCCCGTCCGGCGTCCGCCACGGCAACGCGACTTTGACCGGCGCGTACCGCTTCGAGTGCGCGCGCAGTGCCGCGCCTACCGCCTTGGGCAGGGGCACGCTCCGCACCTTGCCACCCTTGGGCCGGGCAAAGACGAACTTGCCCCGGATGCGCTTGAGCTGGTGGTCCACGGAGAGCCACCCACCCTCGTAGTCGATTTCGTCCGTCGAGAGACCGAACACTTCCCCCTGCCGCAGACCGCAGCCGCTGGCCACGTCGACTGTCGCTCGCAGATGCTCGGGCAGTGCGGCCCGTACGCCGAACACCTGCTTCGCGGTCCACGGGGTCACCCGGGGCAGGCTCCCCTTCGGGATCTGGACTGACCGCGCACGGCAAGGATTCTTGGCGAGCAAGGTGTCATCCACGGCGGCGCTGAGGGCGGCGGACACGGTTCCGAAGATGATCCGGCGGTGGGACGACGCGGGAACCGCCGACTCCAGCTCACCCAGCCACGTACGGATGTGACCGGGCTGGAACGACGCGAGCGGGCGCGTGCCGATGTACGGGTACGCGTGCAACCTGAGGCGACGCTCCGCCGCCTCACGGCTGTTGATCTCGGTGGTGTGGGTGGCCACCCACTTCTCCGCGAACTGCTGGAAGGTGATGCGCGCGGCGCGGGGGTCGATGTACTGCCCCCTCGACATGTCCGCCGCCGTCGCGATGAGCCACTGTTCCGCGAGGCGCTTCTGCTTGTCCGGGAAGGACTTGGACTTCTCGGTGCCGTCCGGGCCGACGTACCGGGCGCGGTAGCGCATGCCGGTGCCGTGGCGGTCGGTTTTGACGCGGGTGGTCTTGCCGTTGGTGCTGGTCTCGGTCTTGAACCAGCGGTCTTGGATGTGGCCGGCCATAGGTGGCTGCTCCTTGCGAATGGCGGCGGCCGGTGGCGAGGGGTGCTCGCCACCGGCCGGGGTGCTGGTGCTGGTGCTGGTGCTGGTGCGGGATGGTCATGCCGCGTTGTCGGCCATGCGGTCGTTGACCCATGTGCGGACGGCGGTGGGGTCGTAGCGGAGGTGTTTGCCGATGCGGAAGCCGGGCGGGCCGGTGCGCTTCTTGCTCCACTGGTAGACGGTCTCTTTGGGCACGTCGAAGATCTCGGCGATGTCGTCGGGGGTGAGGTAGCGGTCCGGGAGTCCGGCGCGGAGGGTGGTTCGGGGGTCTGCGGGAGTCGCCGTGGCCAACGTGTCTCCTTGGCTGTGCTGTCCGAGGTGCGGATTTCTGCGTCACAGCGTCACGTGCGTCATGCGGGGGTGTGAGCTGCGGTTTTGTGTGACGCAGTGGTGTGGGAGTGCGTCACGGCTGCGTCATGTGCTGCGTCACGGCGTGACGCGGTGACGCAGCGGTGACGCAGAACCCGCCGTCTGCGTCACGCCCGTTGCAGCAGGTCGGGGGCCGCTTTCCCGGTGTGCGTGACGCTGTGACGCAGAGCTTCCCTACCTAGGAAAAAGAAAAGGGGGTGTCTGTAGTGGTGCGGTGCTCCTTCGGGCGTGAAGAAGGAGCCGCTGCGCGGCACGCCTTTGGCGCGGCGTTCCGCCGGACAAGCAAGAGGAGCACCCCGGGCGCGGCGTGCTCCTCTTGCTTGTGCCGTGACCGGGCGGTCGTCAGAACGCTTTCGCCTGTTCGGGCGGTGGTGGCGCGCCTTGGCGGGTCATTTCGAGGTAGCGGCCTTCTCGGGTGCGTCCGCTGTCGATGAGGACGCCCCGGGCCGCGAGGGTGGGTTGAAGGCGCTTGAGGCGGTCTGAGAGCACCTTGCCCGTGGTCGGCCATCCTTTAGGCAGGGGGCGGAGTTCGTCGCCGTTGTAGAGGCGGCTGAGGCAGTGCAGCCACTCGGTGGATGTCTTTCGCTGCTCACCGCCGGGGGCCATGGTCGCGGCGTGCTGGAGGACGGTTTGCGCGAGGAGGTCGCCTTCGATCACGTCGTCGTTGAGGTCGTCCAGGCTGGCCCGGTAGGCGTTGAGCGCTCCGAGGCCGGTTGCTGCGTCGAGTTGCGCGCACAGGTGGGCGAAGTCCGCCATGCGCAGATCGGTGGGTGTCTCGGCATCGGCGGCGCGGACCTTGACGGTGAGGTCGAGGAGCGAGCCGAGAACGACGGGCAGCACCTCGGCGTACTCCGCCCACAACTCCGCCTCGGTCCGTCGGACGCGGGGCCGCTCCAGCCTCAGGGGCAGGAGCCGTTCGGCAAGGTCGGGGCGGATGACGCCGACGTCGATGCCGGTGAGGAGCAGGGGGCGGCGGTATCGGGCGCGGTGGACGTCCCCGTCGGTGAACAGGGCGCGCTTGACGCTCTCGGCGCCGGTAACGATGCAGCACATGGCGTCGGACAGGTCAGGGGTCATGTGGGAGAGGTTGTCGAGCGCGGTGACCCATCCGGCGGCCACGGCCGCGATCAGGTTCTCCTCATCCTTCGGCGCCCGTCGCAGGTCGCCGCTCATGCCTTCCACGATCCGCACCAGCATCCGCCCGCCGGTCGACTTCCCCGCCCCCTGCGGCCCGGTGAGGAACGGGGCCGGGACGGGCACGCCCGGCCCCAGACAGCCGATCAGCCAGGCAATGGCCAGGCACTCGGTCTCGGCGGTGGCGAAGTTGCACAGCCGCATCAGCAGGTCGATGCCCTTGCCGTCAGTGTCCTTGGCCGGCAGCGGGAGTTCCCCGGTGAGCTGGGTGCGCCGCCAGCACACCTCACGCGGGTCCGGAACCGTGACCTCCCACCCCGTGGGGTGGATACGGACGGACTGCCCATCGGAGCGGCCCAGGTCCAGCCATGTCGCCCCGTCGAACCCGGGGGCGACGCGGATGTGCACGGCCTGAGTGGTCTCGATCAACGCCAGGGCCTCGATCAGGTCCAGCGCTTCCTTGAGCGCGGTGCCGTTGAACACGCCGACACCGTCCTTGAACATGCCGACCATGAGTTCCTGGCGGTGGCTGCCCGTTGTGCCCTGGGAGCGGATCGGACGCGCGACGGGGTGGCCGTTCTTCTGCGCGTAGACGGTGCCGTCGGCGGTGCGAAAGTACCGGAAGTGGGACTGCGCGTAGTCGGTGATGACCTCACGCGCCGGGGTCTTCTCGTCCTCGGACATGGCTCACATCCCCAGCGCGGAAAGGGCATTGGTCCACGCGTCGTTGCAGTGCCGGCCGCTCTCGCCCATGCCCTGTGCGGCGGTGAACAACCGGGTGATGTGGGTGTCGGTGAGGCAGCCGCACCGGCCGTGCGTGGACAGGACGGCGAGGAACGTCCGGTACACGGTGGCGTGGACCCCGGCCGCCGCCCCGGTGATGCGCTGCTCGGCCATGGTGATGCCGCGTTCCAGGTAGGCGGGCGTACGGTGTCGGCATTCCCCGCCACCGGCCGGCGCGGCCACGGCGACGGCGCGCGGCGCGGGCCGGGCCGGGGACGGCTTCTTGACGACCAGGGCACGCACGACGTCGGGCAGGGCGGTCATGGTGCCAGCGCCGGGGCCGCGCCACTGTGCGTAGGACATCGTGGACTTGATGTCGACACCGTCACGTACGGCGTTCGCGGAGCGCGTGGTGCCCTGGTAGATCCAGTGCTCGCCGCGTGTGGTCGGGACGGTCCGGGTGGCGGGGAGGGTTTGACGTGCCCATGCGACGGCCGCCGCGTTGTCGAGGTCTACGACGGTCACTCCGGCGCCGCCGGGGTGGTAGGCGATGGCCTGAGCCTCGCGCCACGCTCCGGCCCATGCGGGGGAGGTGAGGACGCGCGGGTCGGTGGTGGCGGCGGCCCATGCGTGGCAAGGGCGGGGGCACCCGCACTTGCCCGGGGTCAGCATGTGGGGGCGCCCGCCGCACGCGAGGTCCGCGCATGTACGGCAGTTGCCGAACGGCACCTTCCCGGCCCGCAGCGGTAGCACCGGCACACCGGCCGTGGCCAGTTCCAGCGCGGTGCGAAGGTGGTCGCGACGGGCGCTCATGCGGCGATGCTCCTCTCGTGGGTGAGGAACTGGCGGCCGATCCATTCGCTGTAGGCGGGGGGTACGGCTTTGCGCGCATCGGTGCTGCTCATCCAGGTGCAGCCCATGGCGTCGGCGTAGGCGCGTTCCGCTTTGTGGGCGAAGGGGAGGAGGTTCTTGTGGTGCCAGCAGGGTGCGACCAGGTCTCCGCCGCCGCCCCAGGACGTCTCGAACGCCCGGTGCCGGCGGACGTTGAGGCCGAACTGCGATCCGCACAGCAGGTAGTCGGGGCGCAGGGGTGCTTCGGGGACGTTCTCGATGATCCACGGCAGTCCGGACGCCAGGAGGCGTTCGCGGCCGGGGGTAAGGAGGTCGGGGTGGTTGTCCTGGTTGCCGCGCCATGCGGTGACGCGGGCGAAGCGCTCGCACGGCCAGGACGCGTGGACCAGGTCGAACCCGTCGAGGGGGAAGGTGAGGGCGTCGGCCTGGTGGAAGGTGAACGGGTAGTTGGGCTGCGGGGTGATGTCGACGCCCACGACGTCGAATCCGGCGAGGTGATAGCCCATGGACAGGCCACCCGCGCCACAGCACAGGTCCAGCAGGCGCGGCCGGTCGCCCACTCGCCGGATCGGGACAGGTTGAGTCATGCTGGGTGTCTCCAGTTCTGTGAAGAGTGCTGGCAGACGAGAGCGGCCCCGGTTCTTGGTCGGATGGGGGCCGCTCTCGGCTTGTCAGAAGGGCGGTTCGTCGCTGTATCCGCCGGTGGCCCACGGGTCCTGTCCAGCCGTGCGGCGGCGGGGCAGGAGCGGGAGGGGCAGGAGCGTCCAGCAGCGGTCCGGGTGCCAGCAGGGACAGAGGTACGAGTGGGTTCCGGCGTACTCGCCGGTCTCGTCTCCGTAGTCCTCGTCCCAGCCGCCCTCACCTCGGCAGTCCGGGCAGTTGGGGCGGGGGGTGTCGGTGAGGACGAGTGCCGGGCGGGGCCATGTGGTGCGGTGGATGCGCAGTCGCACAGGCGGTGTCCTTACGAGGTGGTGGTGTGGGCGGCGCGGTGGATGAGGCTGGTGATGACGGCGACGGTGGGCCAGTCGGATCCGGCGAGCCAGTTGACGATGCGGTGGTCGTAGGTGCCGAGTTCGACGCCCGCGGCTTCGAGGGCGGTGATGAGCGCGGCGTGCTGTTCGTCGTCACCGACGAAGCCGACGGGCGCGGTGTTGATCGGGCCGGTGGGGATGGGGAGCATCGGTCAGTGCTCCTCGGTGATGTCGTGAGCGGGGTGGCGCAGGAGTTGGGGGAGTCCGGTGGTTTCGATGGCGGTGGGGTCGTAGCCGGGCATGGCGGCCCGTGCGGTGAGTGCGGCGGCGAGGGCCTGTGCGTACGCGCTTCCCTCGCGGGCTACTTCGATCTGTGTGCGGCCCCGGATCGCTTCGACGCGTTCGGCGTGCACGTGATCCTCGCGCCGGACCGTGGTGGCGCGTTCGTGTGCGGTGGTGTCGCGGCGGTCGGTGCGCCAGTGGCGGGCGGCGACCCCGTACGCCACCGCCGTGGTGACCGCCCAGAGCAGTACGGGCAGTGACCAGCCGTCGGCGTATCCGGCGACTCCGGCGAGGGTGAGGGCGCCGGAGGTGGCGAACGCAGTACCGGCGAGCACCCCGTCACCGCCGGAGCGTCCGGCCGATGCGAACGCGCCGGCGGTGGCGGCGCCGGTGGCCAGTACGACCATGAGCGCTGCGTTGCCGGTGGAGTGTTCGGCGCCGTTGGCGTTCCAGATCCGCCCCAGGATGAGCACGGTGGAGGTGGCGATGACCGGGGCGGCTTTCGCGGCTGTGTGGGTGAGGGGTTCGTCCATGACCGGTTCTCCTACGGGCTCGGTATGGCGTTGATGACGGCGGTGGCGAGCTGGTTGATCGGGGTGGCGGCGCCGGTGGAGGCGAGGAAGAACCCGAAGCCGATGGCGACGAACGCGGCGCCGTAGCTGAGGGAGTGGGAGCGGAGCAGGAAGAACAGGACGAGTCCGAAGAGCGCGACGAGCGAGACAGTGATTGCCATGAGGGACCTCCGGCGGGGAGCGGTAAAGTGCGTGGCGGTGCTCGCCCTTGGGGGCGGGTTTCGAGTGGGACCGGCGGTCGCGCCAACCTGTCGTCAGCTAGATGAGGGGTCCGCCTTATGGCGGGCGACCGCCGGTCTTTTGTTTCCGTCAGCGGGTGCCGTCGCGGTGGAGACGGGCGGCGGTGTTGTAGAAGTGACGGCCGATGCGGATGCGCTTGCCGGTGGCGTCGCAGCGACGGCAGTCCTTGCCTCGCTTGGCCCGGCCCTTGCGGTCCGTCTTCATGGCGTGGCCCCAGCCACGGCACTTGCGGCAGTTCCCGAACGGCGAAACGGCACACAACCCGCCGTAACAGAGTGTGATGCCGAGTAGGCAGGTGATAGCGAGGATGACGGGGGTCATGAAGGTGCCTCCAGGCCGGATTCAGAGGTTTTCCCAGCTGAGCAGCTATCCACTAGCCCGCTGATCAGAGGCATGTTGGGCCGCTATCGGCGCTGCTATCGATAGCAGGGGCAGGCACTATCGATAGCAGCCCCGATTGGTCAGCTCGCGTCCCGCTTTCCGTCACGTTCCGCAACCATGGCAGCGATGTCGTCGCGCTTGATGCCGCGCTTGTTGACGAACTTTCCGTCGATGCGGCGGCCCACCTGACCGGCCGTGATGCCGTAGGGCTTGAGGACGGTGGTCAGGTGCGCGGTCTGTTCCTCACCAGACATACGTGCCCAGTCGCCATAGCGCTCCGGACGCAGGTCCGCGAGGCGCTCCACCACGGTCTCGTTCCACACCTTCGCCTCATCCGCGCCGATGACCGCGAGAATGTCGGCAAGGAGTGTGTCCCCGGCCGTGTCACTGGCCTCGAACTCCTCCCCGAGCGCGTGGCCGGAGAGGGTGCCGGCCGCTTCGCGCAAGGTGCGGGCGCGCTGGCCGATGGTCTCGGCGGTGGGGGCGTCGACGTAGACGGAGGAGACGATCCGGGCGTCGGATCCTTCACCCACGAAGTAGTGGATGCCCTTGTCCTTCCACGAAAACATCGTGGCCCTGATCCCCCGCTTGTACGACGACGTGCCCAGGACCATGTCGTTCTCCAGCTGGCCCATGACCTTGAGGCAGAACCGGGCCGACGCGTTCGCGGAGATCCCGGTAGGAAGTGCCTTGGCGTCCGGGCGCTGGGTGGCCAGCAGCAGGACGATGCCGGTGGCGGGGCCGCGCTTGACCAGGTCGGTGCAGATCTCTTCGAACTCGGCTCCGTGCTTGGGGTGTTCGAACCACACCTGGCACTCGTCCACCCCGATCACGATCGGGTGCAGCCCCAGCGTCGGCTTGTTCGCCAGCTCGGACGTCACCTTGGACTCCGGGCAGATGTCCCGGGGCAGCGAGCGGATCATCTTCGCGCGGCGGCGCAGTTCCTTGCGCAGTTCGCGCAGGTCGGCGAGCGCGTATTCGATGTCCTCGTCGTCGTCCCCGGCCCGGTGCCGGTGGGAGACCCGCTCACCCACCGGGTCGAGGTCCCCGGTCCCTTTCAGGTCGTAGGTGTGCAGCTCGGCGCGTACGTCCAGCGCGCCGATCAGCAGGAGGAGCCGGAGGAGGAAGGTTTTACCCATGCGGGGGATCGCCCCGATGACGGCGGCAATGTACATGAGGGTGATCTCCACCCACCGGCCGCGCTGATCGGTGCCGAACGCTACGGGCTTGAACAGGTCGACCGAACCACCCTTGAGCAGCGGCCACACCGGCTTCTTCGCCGTCGACATGTCCTGGTCACCCACCCACAACACCAGCCGCCCGGTGTGCTCCTCCGGAACGGCTTCGGGCCACACACACCCCAGCGTGCGCCGCAGACCTGAGGCGAGTTTGTCGCGGCGTTCGATGACGTCGGTGACCGTGACGCCGTAGGGGAGGTTGCCCTCCGCGCGCCAGCCGGGGCCGTCGCGCGTGATCGGGGCGGTGAACTGGAACCCGTCACGTCCCTTGCCCTGCGCCTGGTTGATCGCGGGGATCCCCAGCGCCCCGAGTGCGCGAAGCACGATGTCGCTGGTGAGCTTCGGCGCGTTCGGCAGCTCCACCGCCCGCGTCACCACCGGTGCGTCCGCCCGCGTGCCGGCCGACCCCAGCGCCAGTACCAGCGCGCCGACGGACAGGGCTTGCAGCCAGCCCGGGGCGAGTACGTAGATGGCGAGCGCGGCCCCCAGCCCGGTGAACATGGCCAGCACACCGGCCAGCGTCCGCAGCCGTACGCGGCCGTCGCGCTGGCGCGAGAGCTTGAGGTACTCGGCAGTGTCCTCACGGCGGACGGCGGCGAGGCGTACGGGCTCGCCCTCACGGTCCGACATCCACCGCATCGACCCACCCACGAACCGTGCCGCTCCGCGCGGGGACTGGAACGCGAGGCGGCCGGCGTAGTAGGGGGAGCGGAGCGCGTGGTATCCGGCGAGGTGGCCGTAGTGCCCGGCCGCCCACCGCGCCGCCGTCTTCAACTCGGCACGCGAGCGCAGCCACGCGGGCAGCAGAGCGCGGCGGCGGGCGCCCATGAGCCTGCCGAGGTAGCCGGGCCCGGTGGGCGCGGGGCCGTCGACCATCACGCGCTGGGTCGGGTCCGCGTCGTCGGGGGTGGTGTCGGCCGGGTCGGGGGTCGACTCGGCGCGGGCGGTACGGGCCTTGTCGAGGTCGACCACCTCAGCACCCGAACCCGCCTCAGGGTCGGTGGCGGGGTTGGTGGTGGGGGTGGTCATGTCGGCTTCGAGCCGCGGGAACAGCTCGTTCTCATCCTCGTGATTCACTGAATGTCCTTCCCGGACACGTGGGGTGGGAAAGGGGTCCGGACGGCGCTTTGGTAGGGCCGACCGTCCGGGCCCCTGCTTGACGGTGGTGCGAGTGCCCCGGCCGGGAGTCGAACCCGGTCTGCGACCATCGGGGCGGATGTGCTGGTCAGGAGGCGGATCGCAGGATGTTGGCGAGGATGTCGCCGTGGTCGAACGCCAGCGGGGGCAGCTCGCTCAGGGGCCACCAGCGGGCGGCGGTGGCGTCGTCACCGGCCGCCGGCGCAACGGCCTGGGGCAGGGTCGCGGCGTAGGCGACCGTGACGTACCGGCCGCGCGGGTCACGGCCGGGGGCGTCGAAGGTGCCCACCTGCCGTAGGTCGGCGGAAGCCACGGTGATGCCCGTCTCCTCGGCCAACTCGCGGGCGGCGGCGACCAGGCTGGTTTCGCCCTCGTCCACGTGTCCACCGGGCAGTGCCCAGCAGCCCTCGAACGGGTCCCACCCGCGCTCGATCAGCAGCACGCGGCCTTCGGCAAACAGAACGACATCGGCCGTGAAACGGATGGTCTCGAACGTCTCGGTCTCGGTGGAGGTCATGGTGTCCTCTTGGATTGTTGGATGGTGCGGTGCGTGCCCCGGCCGGTAGTCGAACCCGGCCTCCGACCATCGGGGCGGAAGTGCTGGTCAGGCCGCGCGTTGTTCTTCGGGGTATGCACAGGTCACGCACATGCCGAGTGAGGTGGGGATGACGTATCCCGCATCCGTGCCGCATTCGGGGCAGGTGCGGCGGGCGGTGTTCGCCTTGGCGAGTGCGGCCCATTTGGCGGGGGTCATCGGCCGGACCGGAAGGGCCCGGTCGACGGGGTAGAGGAAGGCGCACCGGATCGGCGGAGTACCGGGGCGGCGGTAGCGGTGCGAGTGCCAGAGCACTTGCGCTGCTACTTCCTGACCGCCGGGCCGCAGTCCGGCGGCCCGGAGCTACCGGCGGGTTGCCAGCCCTTCCGGGGCGAGGCGGAAGGGGTAGGTGGGGATGCCGTAGCGGGACCCGTCCGGGTCCCAGAAACGCCCGGCCATCAGGCGGCCGTCGCCTCAGCAGCGGTGTCCGCCGTGCCGCGTTCGATGCGCAGCGCGTCGCGCAGGATCCGGCCGTTGGCCGACGACGTACGGACCGCCTTACGGATCGCCTCACCCGTCAACTCGCTCTCCTGCCAACCCGCCGTCGCGGTCCGCGCCTCGGTGAGGAGCTGTTCGCGGGTGCGGACCGGCCGGGACGTACGAGCCGACTGAGGTACGCGGCCGGTCGCCCGACGGCGGGCGGGCGCCGCCACAGCGACCGGCTTCACCGGGGCCGACTCGGCGGGCACGGCAGGCTCGACCACCGCCGTCTCGTCCGCCGACTCCATCGGGCCGGTGGACTCGACTACCGGTGCCGGACCGGCCGTCGGGAGCGACTCGACTGCTGGGGCCGGTTCGGCCGACTCGGCGGCCGGGAGTCCGGCCGTCGGTGCTTCGAGGGTGGGGGTCGACTCTCGCAGGTCAGACCCCGACTGATTTACGGTAGACCGTGGTGTTTCATCCTGGTCTGTGACCGGGGTGGTCGGGGTGAGTTCTCCGAGCTTCAACAGGACGCGTTCGCGGCGGGGAGTCTTCGACCGCCAGCGTCGACCATGCCGCTCGCGCAGGTCCGCCCGCGCCAACTGCCGCTCCCGCTCACGGGCCAACGCGTCGCCGTACGAGGTGATCTCCCACAGCGTCATCCGGCGCCACAACGCGAACGTCGAGGGGAACGCCAGCAGCCAACGCGAGCGGCGGATCTTCTCCATCCGCTTGCCCGTGACCGCGCCGATCCTCACCGCGTAGACGTGCGCGATGATCTCGGAGAACACCACCCACAGCAGCGGCATCGTCCCGTGCGCCACCTTCGCGGACACCGACGTACCGGCCGCGATGTTCAGCCAGCACGTCACCCCGGTGAGCACCCACGGCACGAACCGCACCCACGCCAACGCCATGTCCATCCGCACCAACAACAGGTGGGCCACGGTGAACACGGGGATCGCAATGTCGATACCGATCGGCAGCATCCACGGCGCCGCGAAATCCCACCGCGCCGCCGCCTCCGAAACCGCGCTGAACGACGACGCGAACCCCAGCGCACCGACCCCGGCCGCCGCCACAGCGGCCAGCCCCATCAGCGCCTGTTCGGGCCGGGTCAGCGGCGGAACATCCCGCCGTCCGATGTTCTCGCTCATGACGTCGCCCCCGTGGCGCCGTGCGTGCCCGTACGGCCGGCGCGACGGCCGTTGACCGTGCCCATGCCGGACGTGTGGTCCGATGCGATCTGCCACGGGGTGCCGGTGCGCTTGGCCCGGTACATCTCCTCATCCGCGAGCCGCAGCAACGCCGACAAGTCGACGCCGTCCACGGCGGGATCATGGGTGACGGCGCCGATGGACGCCCCCACCGTCAGGACGTGTCCCTCGTAGCGGACCGGCTCTTCGAGCGAGTGGGTCAACCCGTCCAGCATCCAGACCAGTTCGGTGCTGCTGTGGACCGTGCTGACGGCGGCGAACTCATCCCCGCCCAGCCGCGCCACCGTGGCGGCGTGGATGTCGGCCCACTCGGTCAGCCTGTGCCCGGTCGCGCGGATGACCGCGTCCCCGGCCGCGTGGCCGTGGGTGTCGTTGATCTCCTTGAACCGGTCCAGATCGATCAGGTAGACCGCGCCACGACGGCCCCGGGACAGCGTCCGGGCGGCGCGCTCGGTGAACGCGTCGCGGGTCCACAGCCCGGTCAGGGGATCGCGCCGGGCGGCATCGACCTGTCGGCGCAGCCGCAGGCTGTGAAACGACCATCCGGCCGCGAGCGGCGCGGCAGCGGCCAGCGCGGAAAGGACCGTGCTCATGCCGCAGCCCCCTTCCCGAAACGCGCCCGGCGGCGGGCGGTGGGGCGGTTCAGCGGGGTGACGTCGAACAAGCCCGGCGCGAACGCCTCAATCGCCTCGACGGCAACCCGGGAAACCCGGTCCGAGAGGCTGGGATCATCCGCGAGGATGTCGCGGGCCGCGTCCATACGGGCGGCGCGCTCCTCCTCGCTCTCCCCGCCGTCCGGACCGAGCCACAGGTCCAGCGGAGTACCGAGCGCCAGCTCGACGAACTCTGTCGCCGTAACGGCCGTATGACCGGCAACGATGAACTTCATGAGTCGTGCTCTCCCAAGAAGGATGTAACGGCTCAGGGCGGCCCCGGAGGTGCAACTCCAGGGCCGCTCGCCGTTGATGTGGGTGTGGGTGGTGGTCAGAGTCCGGCCCGTCGGGTGACCTCAGCGCGGATGTCGTTCTGCGTCGCGCCGGCGGCGAGCGCACGGGCCACGGCCCGGCCCCTGGCCGCGTTCGCGCGCTTCCCGTAAAGCCCGGCGGGGCCGCTCTTGTCGAGGATCTCGGCGGCGGCTTCCCGTACGGCTCTCTTTCTGTTCACGACGACGCCCCCTGGTTCAGACGGTCGCGATGATGAGCGCGGCGACCAGCAGCCACACATGGTGAAAGGACTGGTCAAGGGCGTAGGCGCCGGTCCCCAGATGCGCGGACGGCTTGCCCTCAGCGGTGACCGGGTGCGCGGGGTGCGCGCCGGTGCCGAGCGAGTAGAACTCGCTCTGGCCGGTGACCCTGGCCAGCCACGCGAGGGTGGACCGGCGATCCGCCCACCCGTGCGATACGGCGTCGACCAGCAGACCGAGAGCCACACCCGTCACGGACAGGTCCAGTCCCAGCAGTACGGCGACCGGGGCGAGCAAGGCGGCTTTGGTGGCGGTGAGGGTGGCGACATGGCGGGCGGCGGCGAGGCGGCCCCTCCAGCCGGGCAGTCCCTTCGTGCAGGACTGGTGAGAGGTCTGGACCCAGTGGTCACCCACCGAGTGCCCGACCCATAAAGCGATGAACACGGCGGCGAAGACTGAAGCGTGCACGCTGGTTCTCCTCAGCAGCAGCGGGGCCGGACTGTCCGGCTCCCCTCACCGCCCGTACGAGACGGGCGGATCGGGCAGCCGTCAGCGACCGGGCTGCGCGATGTGACCAGCGGCATTACCGGACGCGAACGCCTTCGACGGCTCCTGCTGGCGGCCCCTCATCGGGTGCCCTTGGCGCGGGCGTTGTCCCGGCTGGCCCGGTTCCGTTCGGCGTTCCTGCGATCCAGGTCCGCTCGCTTTTCCTCGTCTGTCAGACTGACGTTCACAGGGACCTCCAGAGGGTGCCTGTACTGCGCCGTCCGGAGTTACCGCTCCGGGCGGCGCGCCTTTTGGTGCCGGTTTTCCGGCTCCCCTCTGCCCCGTCCGTACGGCGTCGCACGCAGCGAGCCGGACGGGCGGGGGAGGCAACCGGCCCCGCGATAGCCGCGGGGAAACACGATCCGATCAGGCGGCCCTACTGCTCGGCCGCCGACGCTGTAGGGCGTTGTCACCCGCGCCGGTCCAGCGCGGGCAACGCCCTGAGTAGTCGCTTGTTCATGGGGCCCTCCTTCGCTGCGGTGGCTGAGGGGGTGCGGTTGCTCGGTTCTCGTGTTCGCACGGCGCTGCTCGGTCCGGGGAGATCCGAAGTCCCGGACGTCTGAGGGGGCAGCTTCAAGGTGTGCCGTAGCGGTTCTTTCGAGTCGGTGGCGTGTCCCCCATCTGGGGTGTCGGGCCCCGGTGTGACGGGGGCCCCTTCTCGACCGACTGGTCTCCACTCGCCCCGGCCGGAGTTGTCACGGCCGTCGTACTGCGGTGGATCACACTGTGCAGTTGTTGTGCGGTTCGAAGCAGCCCAAAGAAGGGCCTCTCCGGTCGTGCGTCTCGCTCCGGACTTCCGCCCGATGCGATACCTGTATTACAGGTCCCGCATGGTGGTCTCGTCAAGTCACGCAGCGAACTTCTTGGGCTTCGCGCCGGGACTTCCTGGCGCACCATCAGAATGGCCCCAGGTGGGGGGCGTTGTTTACCTCGTACGTGGACAGCTCGAATTCATCTGGCTACCTTCAAGAGGTCCCTAGACGTCCCATCGGAGGTGGAGATGTCCAACGAGCGCTTACGGTCGGCCCTTCTCGCGCAGGGCATGACCGTGCAGGATCTGGCAGAGGCAATCGACGTCAACCCCAAAACGGTTGAGCGCTGGATCACTCAGGGGAAGGTGCCGTACCGGCGGCATCAGTACGCCACCGCGTCCCTGCTCAAGGTCGACGTGACGACCCTGTGGAACGACGACCGCGCGGTCGACAGCGCGTCGGACCTCAGCAAAGCGGAGATCGTCACGGTCTACCCGCACCGGCACATGGTGCCCGCAGGACTGTGGCGGGACATCTACTCGCGCGCCGAAACACACCTTGACGTGCTCGTCTACTCCGGCCTCTGGCTGTCGGAGGATCCCTTGTTTCACGACCTGCTCAAGGAGAAGGTGCAGGCATCGGCCCAGGTCCGCATCCTGCTGGGCGAGCCCGGGTGCGCGGCGGTTGAGCAGCGGGGCATAGATGAGGGCCACCGCATCATGGACGGCAAGATTCGCAACGCCCTGGTGAACTACCGGCCGCTCTTCGCCAGCCACCCCGACATCGGGTTCCGGCTCCATGACGCGACGCTCTACAACTCGCTCTTCCGCTCCGATGACGAGATGCTCGTCAACACCCACGTCTACGGCATCGGCGCGTACATGGCGCCCGTGCTCCACCTGCGACGACTCCCCGGCGGCGGGCTCTTCGACACGTACGCGAATAGCATCGAACAGACCTGGGGAAGCGCACGCCCGATAACCGACCACGACATCACGGGAGCATGAGCATGGGCCGTATCGACTACCTCCACGATCCCGCCGCGCCGCCGGCCAACTCCGTCGTTCCGTCCGTTGTGGCGTTCGTCCAGAACGAGGCGGATGAGGTGCTGGTGATCCGCCGCTCCGACAACGGCCGTTGGGCGCTTCCGGGCGGTGGCCACGACGCGGGGGAGTCCATCAGCGACACCGTGGTGCGCGAGGTGTGGGAGGAGACCGGGATCAAGGCCGAAGTCATCGACATGTCCGGGATCTACACCGACCCCGGGCACGTCATGCAGTACGACGACGGCGAGGTGCGACAGCAGTTCAGCATCTGCTTCCGGGCCCGGCCGGTCGGCGGTGAGATCCGTACGAGCGACGAAACGACCGACGTCCGGTGGGTCGCGCCGGCGGACCTGTCGGAGTTCGACATCCACCCCACCATGCGCCTGAGGATCGACCACGCGATGGACCGGGCCCGTACGGCGCCCTACATCGGCTGACGGGCCGCACTGGCGAGCCGTACGAGCACCCGGGATGTGCTTGCCAGGATCTCAGGCTCGGCGCGCCGGATAAATGTACCGATGAGGCTGTCGGCGCCGTACCGCCCGGCGATCTCGTTCACCCGGTCCACGGGATTGGTGGGGGCGCCGTCCGGGGTGGTGTTCATGTCGCAGTAGCAGAGCGCGTCGTTGAGATGCGCGCTCTCGCGCGGGAACTCGCTCTCCAGCTCATGCCGCAGACCCCGGGCTTCCGCCTCCATCCATGAGCAGGAGTGATGGGCTACGAGGCAGACGATCCGTTCGTCCGCACGGGCCACCTCCCGGAGGTAGCGCGCGCCGTCGAGCGGGTGGAACCCGGTCTTGGCGACGTCGGGCGAGTAACCGATGTCGTGCAGCACAGCCGCGGCCTCCATGAGGTCGGCGTCCGTGCCGAGGACCGGGGCGATCGACCGGGCTCGCTCGGCCACACCCAGCGAATGCGCCCACCGGCGCGGCAGTGCCTCGGCAAGGAGAGACTCTGCGAGCGGGTAGGCCCATGTGGTCAGTTCGTTCGTGCTCAAGGTTCGGGACGCTCCTCTCGGTCGGGCAGAGCCCGCACGGTTCGCGGCTTCCCCTGCCGGGACTCCGACAGCAGACCCGCGGCTTCGAACTTGTTCAGCACCTTCGCCACCGTGGGGCGCGCTACGCCGAAGCGCTCGCTCAGCGCGGACGCGCTCGGGAACGGCACGCCCACCTTCAGTTCGTCGGTCACGAAGATCTCAGCGATCCGATCGGCCAACGGCCGGCGGTCGGCGTCGTCGGAACCTCTGAGCACGCGCCAGCGGCCCCCAGCCACTGGCTCTGCGATACCTGCTTCCCTGAGAGCTCCAAAGGCCCTGAGCGCCACCCCACGGGAGATCCCGTGGGCACTCATGAGGTTCGCGACAGACGGAAGCTCGGTCATTTCTGGATTCGCTTCGATCTGAGACTTCACCGCATCGGCAATTTTTAGAAAAGTTCCCCGAGGGCTGACCTTCTGCGACACACCCACTTCCTCTCTCTTGTGCGTGATCGTGGACAAGCGTGCCACGTTCCTTGAAGTCTCGGTGTTGTACCCCTTTCCGGCCCTGCCTCCGACTGTAAATCCTGGAGCTGCCAGGCGGTCCATGAGTGCTTTGATGAGGACCAGACCGACCGGGGGCCGACGTGATAACGGGCACGCCGCCATGCTGTGCAGCCGTGGCTTGGTTACGGCAGGTCCCGTCGCTAAAGTGGATTACCTTCGTCTCAAATTTTTGACTCCCTTGAGGATCAAGTCTGTGAAAGCCTGAGTGCGAACAGTGTCCCTATCGAGGATTCCATCCTTTTCGGTCTCGCGCACTGCGGAATCAACGATTGGCAGAACTGATTGCACCAAAGCTGGCCCCTCTTGCGGATCCCAGAGTCGATCGGCCAGTCGGGTGCAGTACTTCTCCAAATCCCGCCGCTTATTAGGTACTGGGGCCGGCTCGGCGTAGTGGCGAATAGCCATGAGTATTTGATAGCGCGCCGGCTTGTATTTTCCGTCGACGTAGTTATTTCGAAAGAAATACTCCAGGCGGTATGCCGCCACAGCGCTTACGTAGTAGGGGTCCGGGTAGTCTGCTGAAGCGAAGATGTCGTTTCCGCGGATTCGCTGGAGTTCTTTGTAGTATCTCCCTGCTCGCCACGCTTCATCGAGCATCATTGCCGCATAAGTGCGAACTAGCTGTGGGCGAGTAATAATTCGAGTTTTCTCTAGGCCGGGAATCGAACTGTATTGCTTTGAGCGGCGCTCATAGTAGAGACGCTTTTCGATCGGATGGGCTTCAAGGAACGCCTCTAGCTCTTTCTGGAGGGTCTCCAATGCTTTCAAGTCTTCGTCTGAGACGAGAGTTTGCTTGTTCGTGGCAGCGGTTACGCTACTGGCCACGTCTTCGTCCTGTGTGACGATGAGGCGTAGAGGGACGTGGACGCCCTCCAGTTCGTCCTTCTCGTCGAAGAGGACGTGGCTTGTTTGGCATCCGTTGACGATTTGGTAGTCGCGCAAGGTGAACTTGTTTCCGACAACGCCCATCTCGCGTGCGACTACGGTGATTCCGTTATTTAGTACTACGAAGCGGCCTCGCAGGCGTTCCTCTTGCAGCGTGGAGCGAATTCCTCTATTTACGTCGTTGTAGTCTTGGAAGTCGCGCACATTCTCATAAAACAGCGATTTTCGGATATTTCCGTTAGGGTCGCTGATGAGCTTCATGTATTCGGTTGCAGAGACTGTTCCGATATAGGACTGCTCTACGCCGTCAATGTCGGGGAGTAGGACCTGATTTGAAAATAGAAACTCCGCCTCGACAGTATTCTTTGCGCTGCGATAGAGGGATTGGATTTCCCTTGCACCTAGGCACTCAAATTCTACCGTTTCAAAGATATTCAGGCTTTCGAGTCTGGCCTTTGCTGCAGCCGCCTTAGAGGAGAGGTGGGCGTCGCCAGTCCAGCTTCCTGTCGTGACATATCTGACGACGAGGTCGGGAGATCCCTTGCGGAAAGCTGTACTGTTCTCGTAGAGTCGCTCGGTTAGATCTTTAAACTCCTTAAGGTTGCTACTCATGGGGAGTGAGGGATCGTTTGAGAAGAAATCACAAAGGTTGTCTGCAAGGTCGGTGATGCGGGCTCCATCGAAACCGCTGCTTGTCTTTGCTTGTATGATTAGAATGCGTGCCTGTAGGTAATTATTCCTGTTTCGTAGATCGTCAATTTCTTCAGGACTTGAAATGATGTCGCCGTTGACAACCAGGGCTGCTGCATCCACGGCTAGGTCGTTTCCGCCACCGGTTCGCATCTCGACTGGATCGAACTCGCCGTCGAACTCGCTAGAAATTACGCAATATGCACAAAAAGCCTCAAATTGCCCCGACTCGGGTTCGTGGCTCAGCTGGCGCTCGCTAGAGAATTCTTGCAGGAAACTACCTGTGATCCGGTCCACTGGCACACTCCTTGAGCCCGCACATGCGATGTCTTCCGGGAACGTACCTCAAGGGGATGGTTCTTTGCTCGGCCTTCACCAGAATCGACGCGAAAGGTGCGTATCCCAGTCGGCAGGAGGTTCACCTGTTGTGTTGGTAGTGAACGAGGCAGGTGCGAGGTAAGGCAGTTGTGGCACAACCCCTGGTCATGTTGGAGAGCGGGAGGCAGTGCTCTGTATATCCGCCAACGGAGGCCAGGGTTGGGCCGCCTGTGGGCCGTCCAAGGGTGGCCGACGACCACCGCCAACGACCGACAACGATTACGGGGGTACGGCGCCATGCCGTACCCCCGTGGTGCGTTCACCCAGCTACACCCAGGTGTCCAGCCACATGCGCGCGCGCCACGAGTCGATGGGGATCGGCGTCCCGGTGTACAGCGGCCAGAAGTAGATGAAATTCCAGATGATCAGCAGGGTCAGCACCCCCGCGCCGACCGCGCCCACCGTCCTGCGACGCTCGTCGGAGCCCGGCGGGCCGATGATCGCGCCCAGCAGCATGGCCACCGCCAGACAGAGGAACGGCACGAAGACGACGGCGTAGAAGAGGAAGATCGTCCGCTCCTGGTACATGAACCAGGGGCCCCAGCCCGCCGCCACCGCGCACGCGATCGCGCCCGCGCGCCAGTCGCGGCGGAAGAACCAGCGCCACAGCACGTAGCAGAGCGCGAACGCGGCCGTCCACCACAGCAGCGGGGTGCCGATCGCCAGCACCTCGCGCGCGCACTTGCCGGCCGTCGTCGCCGGGCAGCCGTCCGTGCCGGCCGCCGGGTCCTCGTAGAAGTACGAGACGGGGCGGCCCAGGACGATCCAGCTCCACGGGTTCGACTGGTAGGTATGGCCCGACGTCAGGTTGATGTGGAACTGGTAGACCTCGTACTCGTAGTGCCACAGGCTGCGCATCCAGTCCGGCAGCCAGGTGAACCAGCCGCCCTCGCCCTGGCCGGGTGTCGTCGCCCAGTTCCGGAAGTACCCCTTGTCGCTGAGGATCCAGCCGGTCCAGGAGGCGACGTACGTGACGATCGCGACCGGCACCGTCGAGACGAAGGCCGGCAGGATGTCCCGCTTCAGCACCGAGAGATACGGCAGCCGCGCGCCCGCGACCCGGCGCGCGCCCACGTCCCAGAGCACCGCCATGAGCGCGAAGGCGGCCAGCAGATAGAGGCCGTTCCACTTGGTGCCGAAGGCCAGCCCGAGCATCACCCCGGCGGTGATCCGCCAGGGCCGCCACCCCAGGCGCAGCTGGTCCGCGACGGTGGCGTCCGGGCGCAGCAGGCCCTCCTCGTCCACCGGCAGGGCCGCCGCCAGTCTGCGCCGGGACCAGTCGCGGTCGATCAGCAGACAGCCGAACGCGGCCAGCACGAAGAAGGACAGCACCAGGTCGAGCAGCGCGGTCCGGCTCATCACGAAGTGCAGCCCGTCCACGGCCAGCAGCGTGCCCGCCAGACACCCCAGGAACGTCGACCGGAAGAGCCGGCGCCCGATCCGGCAGAGCATCAGCACCGACAGCGTGCCGAGCACCGCCACCATGAAACGCCAGCCGAAGGGGTTGAAGCCGAAGAGCTGCTCCCCGAGGCCGATGACCCACTTGCCGACCGGCGGATGCACCACATAGCCGGGATCGGACGGGACCGGCACCAGGGACGGGTCCTTGAGGATCTGCTTGTCGATGTCCTTGGGCCAGCTGCCCTCGTAGCCCTGGTTGACGACCGCCCAGGCGTCCTTGGCGTAATACGTCTCGTCGAATATCACCGCCTTGGGGCTGCCCAGGTTCCAGAACCGCAGCACCCCCGCGACGAGCGCCACCAGCAGCGGCCCGCCCCACGCCGACCAGCGGATGATCCGGTCCGCGAGCGCGGGCGACACCCCGAGGACGGCCCACAGCCGCTCCGAGGGCCTGGTGTACGGCGGCACGAGCCGTTCGCGCAGCCCGGTCACCCGCCGCGGGGCGTGGCCGAATCGGCGGAGCCGCTGGGGCCATGAGGGCGGCTTGTCCCCGGCGTCGTGCCCCTGGAGGGGTGTGGGCGCAGTACTCGTCACCGCGCCATCGTAGGGAACGCCGCTGTGCGAGGGGCGCGTCGCGTCCTGCGAGGATGGCGGATGTGACGGAAATGCTCGGAACTCACGGACCTCAAGAACCCCACGAATCACGCGAAGCGGACGATATGTCCGATGTGGGTGATGCGGGCGGTACGGATGGCGCTGACGTGGCGTACGGCGCGGGCCGGGCGCCCGGCGTGCCCGGCGCCGACGGGGCCGCCGGGACGCTCGTGCTCGCCGGGACGCCCATCGGTGATGTCACGGACGCCCCGCCCCGGCTCGCCACCGAGCTGGAGACCGCCGATGTGATCGCCGCCGAGGACACCCGGCGGCTGCGCCGGCTCACCCAGGCGCTCGGGGTACGGACCAGGGGCCGCGTCGTCTCGTACTTCGAGGGCAACGAGAGCGCCCGTACCCCCGAGCTGGTCGAGGCGCTGGCCGGCGGCGCGCGGGTGCTGCTGGTCACGGACGCGGGCATGCCGTCCGTCTCGGACCCCGGCTACCGGCTGGTGGCGGCGGCCGTCGAGCGGGACATCCGCGTCACCGCCGTACCCGGACCGTCCGCCGTACTGACCGCGCTGGCGCTCTCCGGGCTGCCCGTGGACCGCTTCTGCTTCGAGGGCTTCCTGCCGCGCAAGGCGGGCGAGCGCCTCGGCCGGCTCCGCGAGGTCGCGGGTGAGCGCCGTACCCTCGTCTACTTCGAGGCGCCGCACCGGCTGGACGACACCCTCGCCGCGATGGCCGAGGTCTTCGGCGCGGGCCGCCGGGCCGCCGTCTGCCGTGAGCTGACCAAGACGTACGAAGAGGTCAAGCGGGGCGGTCTGGGCGACCTCGCGGCCTGGGCGGCGGAGGGCGTACGGGGCGAGATCACCGTCGTCGTCGAGGGCGCGCCCGCCCCCGTACCCGGCGAGCTGGACGCGGCCGAACTGGTGCGCCGGGTACGGGTGCGCGAGGAGGCGGGGGAGCGGCGCAAGGAGGCCATCGTGGCGGTCGCCGCCGGGGCCGGGGTGCCGAAGCGCGAGGTGTTCGACGCGGTGGTGGCGGCGAAGAACGCGGCACGGGCCGCCGGGGAGGGCGGCGGGAATGGCAAAGGGCCGTCTTGAAATGTAAAGCGCAGACCGCGCGGTGTGCCTTTTGCCGGGCTTTTGTGGCATGAGAAGGCCAAGACCCCTCCATTAATCGACAGGGTCCATGCGCTCCCGCCCGTAAAGGCGTCCACTGGGTCAGTGGAGAGGAGCTGGCATGAGTGAGATCACGGGCACCGCCGTAGCCCACGAGGCATATGCCTTTTGCTGCATGCACTGTGGACACGGCTGGGAGCAGTCTTTCGACATAACGCACTTCGTCGACGGCGCGGGCCGTACGGTCGTGGTGTACAAGGCGGACGGGGTACGGGTGCCGTCGCCGCTGTCGAGCCCGACCTGTGTCAACTGCGGGGGGCATGTCGTACGCATCATGAGGTCCGGACAGGTCTCGTCCGTCCGGGCGCTGACGAACGAGAAGCACCACCCGGCGAAGACGTCCCGGGCGGGCGCGGAGGCGGCGGCCGCGGAGGCGGCGCGGCAGGCCGGGGAGCCGGGCGGCGCGATATCCCCGGTGGCCGACGGCCACGGCCCCGGGACCGGGGCCGACCACGGCCACCACCACTGGCACCTCTCCGATCTGCTGCATCCGTTCCAGCACCGCCACCGCGGCTGAGGTCCGTCGCGCGTGGTGAGACCGGTGGGAGTGGTGAGACCGGTGGGAGCGGTCGCTGAGGGGTCCTCGTAGGATCGCTCCCATGAGTGCGAAGCAAGCCCCGCCGCCGCTGCCCGAACCCCTCCGGGTGGCGGTCGCGGACGCGCACACCCACCTGGACATGCAGGACGGCACCGTCGAGGAGGCCCTGGAGAAGGCCGCCGCGGTCGGTGTGACGACGGTGGTCCAGGTGGGGTGCGACCTCAAGGGCTCCCGCTGGGCCGCCGAGACGGCAGGGGCGTACGAGAACGTGCACGCGGCGGTGGCCCTGCACCCCAACGAGGCCCCGCGCATCGGCGACGCGTCGAGTGACGCGCTGGACGACGCGCTCGCCGAGATCGACCGGCTGGCCGCCCTGCCGCAGGTGCTCGGCGTCGGCGAGACCGGCCTCGACCACTTCAGGACCGGCCCCGAGGGCGTCGCCGCCCAGGAGCACTCCTTCCGCGCGCACATCGAGATGGCCAAGCGCCACGGCAAGGCGCTCGTGATCCACGACCGGGACGCGCACGCGGATGTGCTGCGTATCCTGACGGAAGAAGGCGCGCCGGAGCGCACGATTTTCCATTGCTATTCCGGTGACGTGGAAATGGCGGAGAAGTGCGCGGCAGCCGGTTATTACATGTCGTTCGCCGGTAATGTCACCTTCAAAAACGCTCAACCGTTGCGTGACGCGCTCACAATAGCGCCGCTGGAACTCGTTCTCGTGGAGACGGACGCGCCCTTTCTCACGCCCGCGCCTTTTCGCGGCCGTCCGAATGCGCCCTACCTCATCCCGGTCACGCTGCGCGCGATGGCCGAGGTGCGCGGGATCGACGAGGACACGATGGCGCGGGCGCTCGCGGACAACACGGCGCGCGCGTTCGGGTACGGCGCCCCCGTAGGCTGAGCAGGTGAGCAGCACTGAGCCCGACGCACCGGCCCCTGACGACACCGCACCCGAGTCTCCGGCCCCTGACGACACCGCACCTGAGGCGCCCGTCTCCGACGCCCTCCCGACGTCCGACGCCCTCCTGGCCTCGGACGCCCTGCTGGGGCCGGCGGAGATCCGTGAACTCGCCTCGGTGCTGGGCGTACGCCCCACCAAGCAGCGCGGCCAGAACTTCGTCATCGACGCCAACACCGTCCGCCGGATCGTCCGCACCGCCGGAGTCCGCCCCGACGATGTCGTCGTGGAGATCGGCCCCGGGCTGGGCTCGCTGACACTGGCGCTGCTGGAGGCCGCCGACCGGGTCACCGCCGTAGAGATCGACGACACCCTGGCGAGCGCGCTGCCCGCGACGATCGCGGCCCGGCTGCCCGCGCGCGCCGACCGCTTCGCGCTGGTGCACTCGGACGCGCTGCGGGTCACCGAGCTGCCGGGCCCGCCGCCGACCGCGCTGGTCGCGAACCTCCCGTACAACGTGGCCGTACCGGTGCTGCTGCACATGCTGGAGCACTTCCCCACCATCGAGCGGACCCTGATCATGGTCCAGGCGGAGGTCGCGGACCGGCTGGCCGCCGCCCCGGGCAACAAGGTGTACGGAGTGCCGTCCGTCAAGGCCAACTGGTACGCGGACGTGAAGCGGGCCGGCGCGATCGGCCGCAATGTGTTCTGGCCCGCGCCCAATGTGGACTCGGGGCTGGTCTCGCTCGTCCGCAGGGCCGAGCCGCTGAAGACGACGGCCGCCAGGACCGAGGTCTTCGCGGTCGTCGACGCGGCCTTCGCACAGCGTCGTAAGACCCTGCGGGCCGCCCTGGCCGGCTGGGCGGGCTCGGCGCCGGCGGCGGAGGCGGCGCTGGTCGCGGCGGGGGTGTCGCCGCAGGCGCGCGGCGAGTCGCTGACGGTCGAGGAGTTCGCGCGGATCGCGGAGTCGAAGGGCGCGGGCGAGTGAGTACGGAGCGGGAGCGCGAGCGGGAGCAGGGGCGGGAACGGGTGTCGGCCCAGACGGAGGCACAGGTGCCGGCACAGGTACCGGCACAGGCAGAGGTACCGGCGCAGGTACGCGTACGGGTCCCGGCCAAGGTCAATGTGCAGCTGGCGGTGGGCGCCGCCCGCCCCGACGGCTTCCACGACCTGGCCAATGTCTTCCTCGCGGTCGGGCTCTACGACGAGATCACCGTCACCCCCGCCGACGCCCTCCGCGTCACCTGCGCGGGCCCGGACGCCGCTCAGGTCCCCCTCGACACCACGAACCTGGCCGCCCGCGCGGCCCTCGCGCTGGCGGAGCGGCACGGCATCGACCCGGCCGTCCATATCCACATCGACAAGGACATCCCCGTCGCGGGCGGTATGGCGGGCGGCAGCGCGGACGGCGCCGGAGCCCTGCTGGCCTGCGACACCCTGTGGGGGCTCGGCTCCTCGCAGGACGAACTGCTTGCCATCTGCGCCGAGTTGGGCAGCGACGTACCGTTCAGCCTGATCGGCGGCGCGGCGCTGGGCACGGGCCGGGGCGAGCACCTCACCCCGCTCGATGTCGGCGGCGGCTTCCACTGGGTGTTCGCGGTCGCGGACGGCGGTCTCTCCACACCGACGGTCTTCCGCGAGTTCGACCGGCTCACCGAGGGGACGGACGTCCCGCTCCCGGCCGCCGACCCCGCCCTCCTCGCCGCGCTCCGTACGGGCGATCCCGTGGCGCTCGCGGCCACCCTCGGCGGCTCCAACGGCCTCCAGCCCGCGGCCCTTTCGCTGCGCCCGTCCCTGGCGGACACCCTCGCGGCGGGTACGGCGGCGGGCGCCCTGGCGGCCCTGGTCTCCGGCTCCGGCCCGACGACGGCCTTCCTGGCGAAGGACGCCGACACCGCGGCGGCCGTGGCCGAGGCGCTGACCGCCTCGGGGACCTGCCGTACGGCCAGGGTGGCGACGGCACCGGCGCCCGGCGCGACGGTGGTGTCGTAACCGAACGACGCCGAACGACGCCGGCCGCGCCCGGGGGAGTGGTGCGTGATCCCCGCCCGGACGCGGCCGACGTACGTACTGCCGATGCGTGCCTGCTTGCTTGTTTGCCTGCCTGCTTCAGTCGCTTACTTCAGGCGCTTACTTCAGCAGGTACGCCTTGATGATCGTGACCTCGTAGCTGTTGCCGCTCTTGTCGACGAGCTTCGCCTTGAAGGAGACCGACGTCGCCTTCTTCGGGTGGCTCAGCTTCAGGCTCTTCTTGCCGCTCTTCGCGGTGGTGACCGGAGCCTTCGCCCACTTCTTGCCACCGTCGTAGGAGACCTGCACGGCAAGGGACTTGAGGCTCTTCTTGGCCGCGCCCTCGATGGTCAGCGGTACGGTCAGCTTCTTGCCGGCCGAGGCCGTGCTCGCCAGGCTCAGCTTCGGGCTGAAGCGGAGCGAGGAGAGCGGCAGGTTCGCGGTCTTGTCGCCGGTGAGCTTCTTCGTGTTGAAGGTCCAGGTCGCGATGTGCCGGGTGGTGACCGGGAACACCGTGGAGGAGCGGGTCGCGTCCGTGGTGACCTTGGCCTTGGCCGCCTTGTTGGGCAGGCCCTCGTACGCCCCGCACAGCTCGTCCTTGACGTCGGCGATCTTCTTGCCGTCGACGGTGACCGTGGACCGCTGCTTGCTGACGGTGGAGAAACCGAGGTGCCCGGCGCCGTCGGAGTGCTGCGCCACGCAGAAGAACAGCATCTGCCCGATCTGCTCGTACGTGGTGAAGCGGCTGCGGTCCACGGAGGGGCTGAACACCCCTACGTTATAGGTCTTGTTGTACGTCTTCTTCGCCGTGTAGGCCCTGTTCGTGGTGTCGTTGAGGTACAGGTACGAGCCCTTGCGCGCCTCCTGGTAGACGTTCACGTCCCAGCCGATGCCCTTGGGCGTGGTGACGTACGTCTTCGCCGTGCCCGGGAGGGCGAACGAGCGCGTGCTTGAGCTGAAGCCGCGCTCCTCCTTGTCGAGCCAGCCGACGTCGAGGGAGACGGTGCTCTTCTTGACCGGGGATCCGATCTTGACGTTCAGCAGCGCGAGTTCACTCTTGGCGGTCTTGTGGGTGAACCCGGTGGAGAGCGAACCCGCCTTGGTGTAGAGGAGGTTGTAGTTGGTGCTGCCCTTCAGCCACTGGCCGCCGACCAGCGAGTTGAACTGCTTCGCCGGCAGCCCCGAGCCGATCTGGAGGGTCCTGAAACCGGCGAAGGACCGCATGATCGAGCCCTGGCCGTAGTCGAAGTCGGGCCGCTGAAGGGTGTAGCTGATCAGCGCGCTGTTGATCTTCGCGGACTCCGGCGCGGTGATGTTGACCGGCTTCGCCTTGCGGGCGTCGAAGGTGTACGTGGCGTTCTTGGTCACGCTCACATTCGGCTGGACGATCATCGCGGAGTCGCCCTTGGGCGTGTTCACCGTGGTGTCGATCAGATACGAGCCCCTGGGGACACGGATCTTGACGACACCGTCACCGTCGGAGTCCCAGGCGGGGTACTGGACGTCACGGGTGCGGTCGACGACGCTCGCGAAGGACTCGACGGGCTTGCCGTTCGTACCGATGAACTTCAGCGTGATGTCGTACGACTCGACCTCGCGCTCGACGGCGAAGGACGTACGGACGACCTGACCGGCGCCGCTGCCGGTGCCGCTGCCGTCGTCGGTGGCCGTGGCGACGACCGAGCCGGTGAAGACGCCGTCCACGGTGCCCACGGAGGTGTTGGCGATGAGGCCGACCCGCGCGGTACCGCCCGCCGGGACGGTGACCCGCGGCGCGCCGGTGGTGAAGAAGCCGGCCGGGGCCGCCTTGCCCTTGGGGCCGGTGGCCTCCACCGCCAGATCGAGGGTGACGTCCCGTGTACCGGTGTTGGCGTACGTGATCTCCTTGGTGACCGGCTTGTCGTCGGTGTGCGGCCACGGTGTGACACCGAAGTTCAGCCCGGCCTGCTCACTGACGACGGTCTGCGTGATCGCCTTCGTCAGATCGGCGCGCCCGGTGCCCTGCTGGAACGCGGTCAGCCCGGCGGTCGGCTTGGCGGACGAGATCAGCGCCTGCTTGATGCGCTGGCTGCTCCAGTCCGGGTGCTGCTGGGCGAGGATCGCGGCGGCGCCCGCGACATGCGGGGTTGCCATGGACGTACCGGAGAGCGATACGTAGCCGTCGGCGGCCGGTTCACCGATGAAGCCCTTGGCGGCCTTCGCGGCGACGATGTCCACACCGGGCGCGGTGATGTCCGGCTTCAGCGAGCCGGTGACCGTCGGACCCACGCTGGAGAATCCGGCGAGCTGGTCCTTGCGGTCGACCGCCCCGACGGTCAGCGCGGAGACGGCGCTGCCCGGGGAGTCGATGGTCCCGGAACCGGGGCCGTCGTTGCCTGCGGCGATGACGAAGAGCACGCCCTTCGACGCGGACAGCTCGTTGACGGCCGCCGTCAGCGGGTCGTTCGTCCCGCCGTCCAGACCGCCGAGGCTCAGGTTGCCGATCTTGGCACCCTGGTCGGTGGCCCACTGCATACCCGCGATGATGCCGGAGTCATCGCCCCCGCCGTTGTCGTCGAGAACCTTGGCGTCGATGATCTTCGCACCGGGCGCGACGCCCTTGTACTTCCCGCCCGACTTGGCGCCCGAGCCGGCCAGGATGGACGCGACGTGCGTGCCGTGGCCGAAGTGGTCGACGATATTGCCGGAACCGGAGAAGTCCTTCTGGACGATCTCGGCACCCTTGAGGTCGGGGTGCGTCTGGTCGACCCCGGTGTCCAGTACCGCGACCTTCACCCCCGTACCGTCGAAGCCGGCCTGCCACGCAGCCGGCGCGCCGATCTGCGGCACACTCTTGTCCAGCAGCGCCTTGCGCTTGCCGTCCAGCCACACCCGCTCGATCCCCGGCGCCACTTCGCGCCCCTCGACGCCCGGGTCACCGGGCGCGGTGAGCGCGTGCCAGACATCGGCGGTGTCCCCCTTGGGCGCGGTGAGCGCCTCACCCCGTACGGCGGGCAGATTGCGGCGTACGGAGACATCCGCGTCCGCGATCGCCGCCTTCGCCCGCGCCTTCTGCCGCGCGTCCTTCGCGTACGACACGATCAGCGGGAGCGAGGCCCGGTGCGCGTCGTCGTACTCGGCCTCGATCAGCCGCGTCACATCGAACAGCCGCCGGTCCAGCCGCCCCTGCGCGACAAGCGCGGCGGCATCCGCCGGCACGACATAGGTCGCGCCCCCGTCGTACCGGACCGATATCCGTATCCCTTCCCGCCCTTCGGCGGCCTCCACCTGCCCCACCCGGCCCTTGGCGTCGACGTGGACGCGGTCACCGGTGATGAGGGTGACGACGGTGGGCGCGCCACCGGCGGCCGCGGTGGCGGCAGCGGCGGTACGGGCGGCATCTGCTGTACGGGCGGCATCTGCGGTGCTCGCGCCCGTGGACGCCGTGGAGGCCGTCGCCGGGGTGAACCCGGTGGCCAGCCCGGCGGTGAGCAGCGCCGCGACCATGGCTGCGCCGGTTCTCCGGCTGGTGTTGATGCTGCTTCTGTTGTTACTCCTGCTCCTGCTGCTGAACAACTCGTCCCCCCAGGATGAGTGCACACCTCGTTTGCCCGTTCGCACCGCCAACTAAAACGCCCTACTGGGTAGTTGGGTGGGCTATGTCGGGCTGTCGTCTTGGACGTGGAGATGAGCAACAGCCTCGGATGGTTCCCATCGATCCGCCCCATTTTTCCGGAACCATTGCTTCCGGCGGGGTGAGGGGGCGCGGGGATCAGAACTGCTGCTGCGAGACGCCGGGCGGGAGGAGGCAGGGGGTGTTGACGATCAGGACGAGGAGGGAGTCGTCGATGTCCTCGGCCGAGATGGCCTGGTGATCTTCCGGGTGCTTCGCGTCCACCAGGTTGGCGGGGTTCTTGCTCGCATCGGAGCGATAGCCGACGATCTCGAACCCCTTCCGCTTGAGGGTGTCCCTGATCGCGCGGATCGCCTGTGCGTGCTGTTTCTTGGGCAGTTTGGCGCGCACGCTGTAGCGGAGAGTGAAGCGCCCGTCGCCCGCGACCTCGTCCCTTTCTCCCACACAGTGGGTGAAGGACGCAGCGGAAAGTTCGGGGTCGGTCTCGGGCTGGATCTCGGCCTTTGCGGTGCGGGCCATGGATTCGGTCCAGTGTCTGGCCCATTCCTCGGCCTTCACCTTGCTCATGCGAGGCAGTGGATCGTTGATCCCGTTGTCGGACATGCAGCCTCCCAGCAGCAAGGTCAAGGCCAGGGCGGTGGTGATCCGGCGCGGTACGGATGAGGAGACGGTCTGCCCGCGCGGCATCAGCCCAGTCCTCCGTCTCGCGGGTCCTTGCCCGCGATAATGCGCCCCTGGTTCTCCAGACTCAGGCTGCCGTCATCCCAGTAACCGCTGTGGCCGCCGGTGTCCACGTACATTCTCTGGGCACCGAATCCTGGATCTTTGGGGTCCGGACCCAAGGTCAGGCCCGACGCGTGGTTGGAGATGTGGTCATTCGAGGCCGCGCCGACCCACAAGTGCCGTGGATCGATGTGGAGTTGCTCGGCTCGGCCGACCGTCAGCCCCGGACTTCCGACCACCACCATGTCGTCGGCGTCCAGCCCTCTGCCACCGGCGTCGGCGGCGCCTGCCGTGGTGGAGCCGTAGCTGTGGGCGAGTACGGTCAGGTGGGTGGGGGCGCCTTCATGGCCCGCGCGGAGGCCGTGGGTGAAGTCGCGGAGGTCCGGGGCTCCGGCCAGTGCCCGTTCTTGGGTGACGATGCTGTTGTTGTACTCGGGGGCGTTGTAGCCCAGCCAGGCGATGACTGAGACATCGCGGCCCTTACCCACACTTCGATCTCCCGCCGCGTTCTGCAACTTGTTCACCCGATCGATCTGGCCACCGAAGTTCTCCAGTTGGCTGTTGGTCCCGGGAACGAGTACGGCGGTGTGCCGGGCCGTGTCCGGATTTCCGATGGCGACGATGGCCCGGCCGTCGCTCTCGGTGCTGAAACCGAGCAGATACATCCGCTTGTGCGCGGCGCCCGAATCCGTAGCGTCCATACGGCTCTTGAGGTCGAGGAGGGCGCGGTAGCTGCTTCTGTCGTGGTGGCCGAGACCGTTCTCGCGCAGGTCGTAGTCATTGAGGCGCATGTCCAGTACGGCACGGTTCGCCAGATCCCTGGTGCCGGCGGGCAGGCCGTCCAGTGCGCCGATCCGCTCGGGGAACGCGGCGAGGTAGAAGTCGCGAACGTCCTCGTCGAGCGCGGCCCACCAGCGCGCTGACCGGCGCGGGCTCTTTCCGTCCGGGATGTCCTTCTCGCTGAGGCCGGTGAATTCGGCGACCAGCGCCGCGTCTTTGCGGGCGTTGTCCGCGCCGTACTGTTTGCCGAGGTCGAACGGATCGATCTGGTGCAGGATCTCTCCCGCCCGATAACTCGCGGTCTCGGCTTCGGTGACGGCCTGTTCGATACGGGCGCGGAATTCCCCGAGCCCGGAATTGGCACGCCGCTGGATCTCCGCGTACTCCGGATCGTGGCGGTGCCTGGGGTCGACGGCCGTCTTCGGCTCGACCCAGCCGTCAGCCGCGACCTTGTGCCCCGCCGCCTCGGCATCGGCCACGGCGTTCCGCAGTGTGCGCTGGGCTGCCGCCATTCTGGTGTGGAGAGTGTCGAGAACGGTGCTGATCAGCCGCGCGTTCACCTGCCCGGTGCCGAGCTTGCTCTCGGTGGCGCGCAGCGCGTCGAACCCGTACGAGGCGCTGACCCCGGTCCAGCCGGCCTCGTGGAGCGGCCCGGTCACCCGCCCGCCACTACCGGTCTTGGTCCTTCCGAGTGTGGTGGCGAGTCTCTTCCAGGCGGCGGTGGCGGCGTCCAGGTCGGTGAAGTCCTGCGCGAGGAGCTGAGCGAATTTCTCCGGCATACGGCGGTGTCACCAGCCCGCAAAGGAGCTGCGGACTTCCTCCTCCATGATGTCCCGGCCGTTCGCCAGTATCCGCATGCCGGACGCGTGCGCGCAGAGCCGGTCGCACACCGTACCGAGCGCCCGGCCCCAGCCGTCGCTGGTCTGACCCATCCGGGGCGCCGCGTCCCAGCCGCGTAAGGACGCGGCGGCGGTGGACAACTCGTCCACCGCCTTCTTCAGGACCGGTTTGAGATCGGTGACCAGGTCGTCGGCGGCTCCGGCCGAGGCCCTGAGGTCCTTTACGGAAATGCTGAGGTCCGATGCCATGTTTCTCCCACTCCGCCTCTGGGCTGGCGCCTAGGACCGCGCGGTAGCGGTACAGCGGTACAACGGCGCAAACGGGCGCCCATAGTGGCGCGGCCCGTTCCTTGGGCGCAAACGGTTCAGGGGGGTTTGTGCGGATGACGGTGACCGACGTTGACGATGGCGTTGACGAGTGCCTGTGGGCGGGTGTAGGGGGTGTAGGTGCGGGTGGGCTGTTCCCTGCGGGTCAGAGCGGAACTCTGTCGGGGGTGGGTCGGTGGCGGAGGTTGTGGACGTGGGGCCGCCCCTCCAGCTTTGAGTGTCGCGCTTCCGGGCCGGGTATCAAGGGCGCTCCTTCGTCGCGTCGGCTACGCCGATTCCGCTGCGCTCCACCCTTGACACCCGGCCCTCCAGCGCAAGTGCGGGTGCGGGAGGGGCGGCCGGGGGGAAGGGGGGCCCAGGAGGTGGTGCCGTGCTGCCACTCGGCTCAGGGTCCGGCGGGCGGGTGGGCCCTGCGGGGCTGCGCGACAGAGGAATGGGGCGGCCCGACACCGGCTCAGCGGCTGACGGTCCGCTGTGTGCTGAGACTCAAGCCCCGCTGGTCACCGTTGCGTTGTGGTGCCCGGAAGGCGGGTGGGTTCTGCTGTCCGGCCGGGTCTGCGGGCCGCCCTCCTGCCGATCCGCCCCAAATGGTCCGGTTTGGTGGGCGGTTGGGGGTCTTCTCGGGCGGCACATGTGTCCTCAGGTGCGTTAGCGGCACTCCTGGACGCATGGACGGCCTTCAGGGGCCCACTCACCGCCACCCGCGTCTCAGTAACCCCACAACCCACACTCGGTGACCAGCGGGCTTGGGTCGCAACCAGCAGCGGACGGTTGGCCGCTGAGCCGGTGCCGAGTCGCCCCATTCCTCTGCTGCGTAGCCCCGCAGGGCCCACCGGCCCGCCGGACCCTGAACCGAGTGGCAGCACGGCACCACCCCCCGGGCCCCCTCCCCCCCCGGCCGCCCCCTCTCCCGTACACGCGCCGGAAGGGGAGGTGTCAAGGGCGGAGCGCAGCGGAGTCGGCGTAGCCGACGCGACGGAGGAGCGCCCTTTACTCCTCCCCTGGAGGCGCGACACTGGCAGGAGGAGGGGCGGCCCACCCCGCACCAAGCGTTCAGCGCCTCGCCCCCGTACACCCCGGTTACCTCTTGGTACTGACCCGCAGGCAACAACCCCACAGAAAGTGGTCGCCCGGGCCGCCCGGGCCGCCGGGCTCACCAAGACAGCCACGCCGGCAAGTGACTCCCCGCAAGCCCGGTCAGTTGAAGACGACCAGGTCCGTGCGGACCCGGAGGCCGCTGCTCCAGGCGACGTTGACCCTGACGGTCACGATCCCGGCGGCGGGAACGATGTTCGCGACCGTGATGGGCGCGGCGCCCAGGAACCGTACGCTGTTGCCGTCGATCTCGCTGGCCGCGACGAGGACCGTCGAGTTCGCGTTGATCACGCTCCAGGTGATGGGGTAGTCGACCCAGCCGCTGTACGCGCCCCAGTTGACCCAGCCGCGCCAGATGTCAACGACATTGCCACCGGCGGCGACGCCCTTGGTCAGCTCGGGCGCCTCCACATCGGTTGCCGGTGCGGTGATGATGGACATAGCGGTCCCCTCTCTTCCCGGGCGGACCCATGCCCCGGCCGGCCACTCCGACCAGGGAGCCCTTCCATAACTCTGAGTGTCCAACCCATCGCACTACGCAACAACCCCTCGAAGGAGTGAACCTCCCACCAACGCGCCCGCACCGGAGCGGCCACAACCACCCCCTCGTGATACAGCCCCGCACAGAACGCGTGCGTACCACCAAAGGCGCCGCCCCCTCACATCTCCTGCGCTTGGCCGAATCCTTCTGTTCCGCCTCCAGGGTGTCTGGACATCGACGGGCAAGCCACTGTGCAATGGCACGCAATCGGCTCCGTATGGGGAGGACGCCATGCAACTGCGGTTCGTAGGTATCGACCCGGAGACGGGCACATCCAACTCGCCAACCGTGTGGTTACGAGAGAGGGCCGAAGAGCTGGTCTTCCAGGGGTGGAAGCCTGACGCCGAACTGGAAAGGGAATGCGCCGCATTCCACGTTCCGGGTCACGCCGTGGGCATCCCCTCGGACGAGACCGTGGTCCGGATTCCGTTCCGGATGATTTCAGTCTTGAGGGAGGCGTGTGATGCGGCAGAGCGGGCAGCAGCCCAGCTTCGAGGAGCTCATGGCGGCGACGACGCGGGCGGCCGTGCATCTGGAGATGCGTGACGCGTACGGGGTGAGCGACGAAGCGGACGACTTCCGGCACTGGCGGCAAACCGGCGAGCGGGACGTGGACCCGGCCTCCGCATACTGGGGGCCGTGGGTGTCGCTCGTGAAGGACACCGTGCGGCGTGGCGTTGAGGTCCGCCGGGTCCGTATCGTCTCCGAGCCGGTCTCGGACTACATCAGGTACGAGCACGCCGGCACCGTCGTCAACACCGGGGCCGGGGAGAACGTACGGTGGCTGCCGCGCCGGCAGGCGTCCGCCCTGGCCCTGCCGGGCAACGACTTCTGGCTCTTCGACGAGGAGACGGTTCTCTTCAACCATTTCGCCGGTGACGGCGAGGTGTCACCCGAGGGCCGCGAACTCCGAACGGAACCAGCCGTGGCGCGACTCGCGGCACGCGCCTTCGCAGCCGCCTGGGCCCTCGCGACTCCCCACGACCACTACAGAATCTGAGCACGATCACCGGACCGGACAGACCCACCCATGGCTTACTCGCACCACCCCGAAGCACTCGACAGCGTCGAAGAGGTCCGCAGGGCTGTGGCCACTCAGCTGGGAACGATCAGGAGGGATGCGGGCCTCACCGGACTTGAGCTGGCCGAGCGGTGCGGCTGGCACGCGTCGAAGCGGTCGCGTATCGAGAACGCGCGCACCCGGCCGTCGGACGAGGACATACGCGCCTGGTGCCGCGCATGCGGCGCCGATGAGCAGATTCCCGACCTCATCGCGTCCTCACGCCATGCCGACTCGATGTACCGCGAGTGGAAGCTGGTCCACAGTCGCGGCCTCAAGAAGGCTCAGGACTCCGTCGTACCTCTGTACCTGCGTACCGAGCACATGCGGGTGTACTGCTCGAACGTCATCCCGGGCCTCGTCCAGACCGCGGGCTACGCCACCGCGCTCCTCAGCTCCATCGCGTCATTCGAGAACGTCGCGAATGACGCCGAGGAAGCCGCGATCGCGCGCGTCGCACGATCGGAGATCATCTACGACGCGCGACGGCGTTTCGCGCTGCTGATCGAGGAAGACGTCCTGTACTTCCGTTTCGGGGACGCCGACGTCATGTCCAGGCAACTCGCCTATCTGCTCTCCGTCATGACGCTGCCCAACGTCTCCCTCGGGGTCATTCCCCGGACCGCGGTCCGCGAGATGTGGACACTCGAAGGCTTTGTCATCTACGACAACATCCAGGTGCAGGTCGAAACCCTCTCGGCCGACATGAACATCAAGCGCCCCGGCGAAGTCACCGTGTATCAGCGCGCGTTCAGCAAGCTGTCCCAGATGGCGGTCCACGGCAGCGCCGCGCGGGCCCTGATCCATGAGGCCCTCGGCACACTCGGTTGACACTCAAGGGTGATTCACATGCAATCTTGTGCAATCTCATTGCTCGGACGGTGCGCGAGTTCCTACCTTCGAGCCACGACACACGACCACGGCTCAGACTCATGGAGGTACGCATGAGCACAGCAGTCAGGCTCAGGACCCGTGACCCGCGGGTCATCCTCAACGCGTTACAGGACCGGGTTCCGCATCTCGTCGCGGACGTCGGTGTGGAAGATCTCTGGGAACGAGAGGTCCGGCTGCTGCTCCGGGACAGTGTGGCCGTCCGCAGCCTGGCGGAACGCATCCTCGGCCAGGGAGTCGCGTATCTGGTGACCGCCATGGAGCACCCCGGCACGGACATGGGTGTCGGCTGCACCGTCGACATCGGCGTCCATCAGCTCATCCTGGACACGCCTCTCTACTTCGCGTTCTGCGAGGAGTACAACGACGGCCGCTACAAGCATCACGCTCCCCTCATCGAGCGGCGCCGCGACGGCACGGTGACGCGGACCGCCGAGTTGCTGCGCGGGAACGGGTTCGCGGTGGATGAGGAGCTGTGGTCGGTGGACGCGTCGGACTGCTCCCCGTGCGACAACAAGGTTCCCGACAGCCACTGACCCCGATAGGTACGGGGCCGCTCTCCGTCCTCGTCCGCAGGACGGAGAGCGCCCCCTTCGCGCACCACTCACCGACCCGCCCAGAGGAACACGTTGCCCGCACAGCACAACATCGACCACGAGCGCGAGCTGTGGGACGCCTTCGCGCTGAGTACCAAGGACAAGGTCTTCGCCTCCGAACCGGTCTTCCGCTGGACGCAGTACGCCGGCCACGGGCCGGGCGCCGAACTTCTCGGATCGCCCAGGACCGCGCTGGAGATCGGCTGCGGTACGGGCCGGGCGCTGGCGCACCTCGTCCGGCAGGGCGTCAGGGCGACCGGGGTGGACATGTCGCCGGTCATGGTGGAGCACACCACCGCACGCTGGGGGCCGGACGGCGTCCGCTTCGTGTGCGCGGAGGTGCTGGAGCATCTGCGGGCCGAGTCGGAGACGTACGACGCGGTCTACTCCATCTTCGGGGCCGTCTGGTTCACCGACCCGGAGGAACTGCTTCCGCTGATCGTCCAGCGGCTCAACCCGGGGGGCGTCCTGGTCTTCTCCCACCCGCCCGCCATCCCCGGCGCCTACGGCCCCCAGGGCATGTACAAGGGCGGCTTCGCAGGCCCGGCGCGCTATACGTACCGCTACAGCCATACCCCCGGGACCTGGGAACGGCTTCTCCTGAACGCCGGCTTCGCCGAGGCCGACGCCTGGATCCTCGACGCCCCGACCGCCGGGCACATCGGCACCCTGATCGCCCGCGCCACCGTCGTCTCCTCCGCCGCCTGCGCCCCCTCGGCCCCTGCGCCACTCAAGCCACCTCTGCCTCCCAGTAGCTGACGACGCCACACGAACCGTGCCCGCCTCCGCAGTGGAGGCGGGCACACAGCGGGTGGCTGTCCTCGCGCAGTCAGACGCCCGCCGCGTCCTTCGCCGGCGCCACGACGGTCGCCGCCGCCGTGTGCTCCGGGCCGCTCTCGCTCAGGCCGAAGCGGTTGTGGAACGTGCGCAGGAAGCCGGGCGCGTACCAGGCCGAGCGGCCGAGGAGGCGCATCGCAGCCGGGACCAGGACGCCGCGTACCGCGATGGCGTCGATGAGGATGGCCAGCCCGCTGCCGAGGCCGAACATCTGCATGAAGCTGATCTTGGCGACGCCGAAGGCGAAGAAGCTCACCGCGAGCAGGAAGGCCGCCGCGCTGACGATGCGTCCGGTGTGGCCGAGGCCGTCGATGACGGCGGTCTCGTTGTCCGCGCCCAGGTCGTGGAGTTCCTTGATGCGGCTGGTCACGAACACCTCGTAGTCCATGGACAGACCGAAGGCGATGCAGAACATCAGCACCGTCATCGCCATCTCCATCGGCTGCGGCGTGAAGCCGAGCAGGCCGGAGAGGTGGCCGTCCTGGAAGATCCAGGTCATGACGCCGAGGGTGGCGGCGAGGCTGATCCCGTTGAGGACCAGCGCGCGCAGCGGGTGCACGACGCTGCCGGTGAAGAGAAAGAGCAGGACGAAGGTGGTCAGGGTGATCAGGGCGACGGCGATCGGGAGCCGGCCGCCGATGGAGTCCTTGGAGTCGACCAGCGCGGCGTCGTTGCCGCCGACCAGGGGCTGGGATCCGGCGGGCGGGGTGACCGCGCGGACCTTCGCGACGAGGGCCTGGGCGGCGTCGGACTTCGGTTCCAGTGAGCTGATCACACTGATCCGCTGTGCGTCGGGGCGGCCGAGGGCGGCGCTGGCGGGGCCGGGTGGTGCGGACGTACCCCCGGCGTAGGTTCCCGTACTGGCCTCGACGCGGGCGACGCCCGGCAGCGCGGCCAGTTCGGTCGCGTACGACTCCAGTGGGGCCTTGCTCACCGGCGTACCGATGACGATGTTGAGGGCCGCGTCCTCGCTGCCGTCGAAGTTCTCCCGCAGCGCGGTGGAGACCTGCCGGCTCCCGGCGTCCTCGGGCAGGACGCGCTCGTCCGGCGTACCGAAGGTGATGCCCAGCAGCGGGCTCGCCGCCAGCAGCAGCACCGCGAGTACGGGCAGCGCGGTGACTCCGGGACGGCGCATGACGGTACGGGCGAGCCGGCCCCACAGCGGATCCCGGTACAGCGGATCCCGGTCGCCGGAGCGGTCCTTCTCCGCGTACGGCTTCGCGTACGGCTTCGCTGACGACTTCGCCCACGGCAGCCGCCCGCTGTTGACGCGATGCCCCAGTACGGCCAGCAGCGCCGGCATCACGAACAGGGTGCCGACAGCCGCGATGACGACGACCCCGACACCGGCGAAGCCGAAGGAGCGGAGGAAGTACTGCGGGAACACCAGGAGCGCGGCGAGCGCGGCGGCCACCGTGGCGGCGGAGAAGGCGACGGTCCGGCCGGCGGTGCTCACCGTACGGCGGACGGCGTCGTCCACGCTCGACCCGGCGGCCAGCTGCTCCCGGAAGCGGCTGACCATCAACAGGGCGTAGTCGATGCCCAGTCCGAGGCCGAGGGCGGTGGTGAGGTTGGTGGCGGTGTCCGCGACGTCGGTGACGCTGCCGAGGACGAAGAGCTGGGCGAACGAGCCGACGATGGCGATGGTGGCGATGGCCAGCGGCAGCAGGGCCGCGACGACGCTGCCGAAGATGAGCAGGAGCAGGATGAGCGTCAGCGGAATGGCGATGGCCTCGGCCAGGATCAGGTCGTCGACCACCTGCGCCCCCAGATCGCTGCCCACGGCGGCCCCGCCGCCGGCACCGACCTCCAGCGCGCCCTTGTACGGGCCGGTGTACGGGCCGGTGTACGTGGCGAGCAGCTCCTTGGCGTTGTCCCGCTGCGTGGTGTCGTCGCCGGTGACATGGGCGAGCACCATGGCCTCGCGGCCGTCGCGGGAGCGCAGGTCGGGGCTGTTGGTCTCCCAGTACGAGACGACGTTGGTGAGGTTCTTCTCCTTCTTGAGCCGGTCCACCAGGGACGCGCCGTCCCGCGCGGCGGCCGGGTCGTCGACGCGGCCTTCGGTGGCGCGGACGAGCAGGATCAGGTTCGTCTCGCCGCCGAACTTCGCGTCGATGACCCGGGCGGCCCGGCTGGACTGCGAGGCGGGGTCGTCGAAACCGCCTCCGCGCAGCTTGCCGAAGGCACCGGCGCCGAGCGCGGCCATGAGGGCGACGGCGACGGTGGCGACGACGAGTATCAGCCGGGACCGGCGGATCGCCAGTTCGGCCAGACGTTCAAACACGTGCGTTCTCCTTAGGACCATAAGAACAAACAGGACACGCCGAGGGATATGAGGGCATGTCAGAGACCGTGCTGTGCAAGGGAGTCGGCGCGTGCGGTGTCGCGTGGTGGCGGTGCCGGGTGGTGGCAGTGTCGCGGTGTCGCACTCTTCGTCGCCGGGAACGACGTTAGCCAGGCGGCGGGTTGTTGAGCAGTAGGAGATTTACCTGACGGTGTCAGATTTTCCTCATGGATCGAGGTGCTTCGATACCGCGACCGTCACCGCCGTCGTACGGTCATCGCATGCCCACCGCAGCCGAACACGTGCCCGAACCCCGCACCGCCCCGCCCTCACTGCGCCAGCGGCGCAGGGCCGTAGCCGTCCAGGAGATCGTGGACGCCGCCGAGCGCCACCTCGCCGAGCACGGACCGGCGGCGCTGTCCCTGCGCGCGGTCGCCCGGGACCTCGGGATGACGGTGCAGGCGCTCTACCACTACTTCCCGAGCCGGAACGCCCTGGTCACGGTCCTCATCACCAAGGGGTACGACGACCTGACCGAGGCCGTACGGGCCGCCGTCGACGCGGTCGCGGGCGACACGGCGCCGGGCGACTCGGTGGCCGTCGTCACGGCGACGGGCGACACGGCCGTACTGCCGCGCTTCGTGGTGGCCGCCCTGGGCTACCGCCAATGGGCCGTCGACCATCCCGAACGGTTCCAACTCCTCTACGGAACACCGCTGCGAAGCTACGAGGCCCCCGCCGAGGGCCCCACCACACAGGCCACGCGCCGGATGGGCGCGCTCTTCCAGAACGAACTGTTCGCCGGCCGCACCACAGCCCAACTCGCCGCGGCCGGCCCCTTCACCCTCTCGCCCCCGCTCCGGTCACACCTGGAACGCCTGAGCCCCCAGGGCCCCGACGCCCTGCCCCCGGCGGCGGCCTCGCTCTTCCTGAGCGCGTGGGGACATCTGCACGGCCTGGTCACACTGGAGGTCTTCGGCCACACGGCCTTCATCGGCAGCCACCAGGCCGAGATCTTCCAGACGTCGATGCTCACCATGCTCGAAGACATCCACCACCGAATCCCGGGCCCCGCCGGCCCGACCGGCCGGTGAGACTCCGGTCCCGGCCCGGTCGATCCCAATCCGCGCTGTCAGAAAGGTGGTTCGGCGGAGTGGGTGCCGCCCCAAGCAGGTGCGGTCGGAGTGGTCGTCGGCTGCTGGAGGACTCGTACGGCGTCCTTGACGCGGCCGAGGTCGATGAGCCGCTCGGCGCGCAGAGACCTGTTGAAGCTCGTGTGCTGTTCGAGGACCGCGGCGGCTTCCTCGGTGCGGCCGGCTCCGGCGAGCAGGTCGGAGAGGGCCGATGCCGCGTACCAGGTGCCGCCCTCGGGGTGTGCCCCCGCCTGCTCGATCGCTTCGTCGAGCAGGCCGCAGCGGGCCATGAGCGGAAGCAGCAGACGGAAGAAGTCCCAGTCCTCCTTCCCGCCGCGGCGGGCCTTGAGGGCGTCGAGATGGGCGAGGCCCTCATGGGCCCGGCCATGGTCGGCGTACAGGGTGCACAGCTCGTGGACGATCCAGTCCTCCGCGCCGCCGGGCTGTTCGGCGAGCGTACGCAGCACCTCGATCGCCTCCTCGCTCCGTCCGTGCCGGAGCAGGAGCTGGGACAGCGGAACGGCCGCATGCCACATGCCTTCCCGCGTAGCACCGAATGTCCGGTAGGCGGCGATCGCGCCTTCCGTGTCGCCGCGTTCGTCCAGCACTTCGGCGAGGCGCCGCACGGCGTGCCCGTGGTGCTCGGAAGCCGCGTACGCGCGCAGTTCCGCGATCCGGTCGTGCCTCGCCAGCAGGTCGGCCAGCTGGTCACGGTCGTTGACCGAGGTGGAGTCACGGGTGTGCAGCAGGGCGATCGCCTCCTCGGTCCGGCCTTGCCGTTCCCGGATGATGGCGAGCAGTTCGACCGCGTTGAACGGTTCGCACCGGAGGTTGCCGCAGTCGGGGTCGTCGCACGCGGGGACCGCCGCTTCCACCCGGGCCGTCAACAGGGCCGCCGCTTCCTCGTCCAGGCCCGCCGCTTCGGCGACGTCGACCAGGCATGCGGCGAGGAACCAATCCTGGATGCCGGCGCGCAGCAGCATGAATGCCTCGCGGCCGCGGCCGTGGCGTGCCAGCAGTCGCGCGAAGAAGACCAGCACCAGCCGGTCCCCGGCCTCCGCGTACGGGCGGGACAGCGCGATCGCCTCCTCCACCAGGCCGTAGCTCTCCAGCAGCTCTGCCCGGGCCCGGATCGCCGGCCACCAGTGCGTGGCGGTGTAGGGATCAAGCACCTCCAATGCCCGCTCACGCTCGCCCCGGCGCCCGAGCAGCCGCGCCCACTCCAGCGCGCAGAACCACTCGCCGCGGCCGGCCTGGAACTCCACTTCTCGCTCATGACCGAGTTCGAGAAGCCGTGCCACCAGCAGCGGAGGAACGCAGCCCGTCAGCGTCCGGGCCCGGTGTTCAAGATCAGCAGCGTCCACGACAGAGCACTCTAGCCATGAGCCCTGAGCCACTCCGGCGCGCGGCCGGCGAGAGTGCCGATGCGGCCGGCAGGTGAACGGGTGGCGGGTGGCGGGTGGCGGAACGCGAGTCCGGCCCCGGTGGATGTTGGAGGACATCCACCGAGGCCGGAAGGGTTGATCCTATCGTCCTACTCCGAGGCGATCGCGTTCAGGACGTTCATCCGGCCCGCGCGGAACGCCGGTACGAGGGCTGCGAAGAGGCCGACGAAGGCGGAGGCGATGAAGACCGTGAGGATGGTGGGCCAGGGGATGTCGAGGACGCCCATGCCCTCCAGGGCCAGCAGCTTCTGGGCCGCCGTGCCCCAGCCCATGCCCAGGCCGAGGCCCAGCAGGGCGCCGAAGAGGGCGATGACGACGGACTCCAGGCGGATCATGCGGCGCAGCTGGCGGCGGGAGAGGCCGATGGCGCGCAGCAGGCCGATCTCGCGGGTGCGTTCGACGACCGAGAGGGCCAGGGTGTTCACGACGCCCAGCACCGCGACGATGATCGCCAGCGCCAGCAGGCCGTAGACGATGTTGAGGAGCTGGCCGACCTGGTCGCGCAGTTCCTGCTTGTAGTCGGCCTGGTTGCGGACCTGGTACTGCGGGTACGGGGCGAGCGCGTCCTTGAGGGCCGCGTACGCCTGCTTCTCCTTGCCGTCCGCCGCCTGGGCGAACATGAGCAGGTTGTCGGGCACCTTGTCCGCCGGGAGATACCGCCGCGCGGTCTCGATGTTCGTGTACATCGAGTGCTTGTCGATCGCCGTGTCGTCCGAGGTGATCGCCGCGACCTTCAGCTTCGCCGTCTCACCGCCCTTGAACGCGACGGTCAGCTCGTCGCCGAGCTTCACGCCGTGGCTCTCGGCGTAGGTGTCGCCGACCGACATCGCGTCCTTCCCGTACGCGGCGGACAGATCGCCCGCGACCGTCTCGCGGCGCAGATCCTCGGGGTACGTGGGATCGGCGGCGGAGAGGGCGAGGCTCTCGGTCTTGCCGTCGGGGGAGGTCAGTTTGGCCTCGACCCACTTGTACTGGGTGACATGGTCGAGGTCCGGGGACTTCGCCAGGGCCTCCTGGGCCTGCGGGACGATCGTGGCGCCGCTGTCCGACTGGACGATGAAGTCCGCGCCGACCGACCGGTCCAGCTCCTGCGTCGCCGAGGCCAGCATCGACGAGCCGACCACCGACAGACAGGCGACCAGGGCCAGCCCGATCATCAGGGCCGCGCCGGTGGCCCCCGTACGGCGCGGGTTGCGCAGCGCGTTGCGCTCCGCCATGCGGCCGACCGGGCCGAACATCCGCAGCACGACCGCGCTCAGCGCCCGTACCAGACCACCCGCCAGCAGCGGGCCGATCACCACGAAACCGAGCAGTGTGAGGACGACCCCCAGCCCCAGATACGCCGAGCCCTCGCCCGCCTTGTCCGCCCGCGCCGCCACCAGCAGCGCCGCACCGCCCAGCACCGTCAGGACGAGGCCGACGATGCCCCGGACACGCCCCGCGCGCCCGTCCGCCGGCGTGCCCGCGTCGCGCAGCGCCGCCATCGGGGAGATCAACCCGGCCCGCCGGGCGGGCACATACGCGGCGAGGACCGTGACGACGACACCGAGGAGCAGCCCCAGCACCGGCGTCGTCCACTTCACCGTCAGATCGTCCACGGACAGCTCCATGCCCATGGCCGACATCAGCTTCATCAGCCCGACCGCGATCCCCACGCCGGCCGCGACCCCCGCCACCGAACCGACGATCCCGAGCAGCACCGCCTCCAGCAGCACCGAGCGGTTGACCTGCCGGCGGCTGGAACCCAGCGCCCGCATCAGCCCGATCTCCCGGGTCCGCTGCGCCACCAGCATCGAGAAGGTGTTGACGATGAGGAAGATGCCCACGAGGAAGGCGATCCCGGCGAAGCCGAGCATCGCGTACTTCATCACGTCCAGGAACGACCCGACGTCCGACCGGTTCTCGTCCGTGGCCTCCTGCTGTGTCAGTACTTTGTACGAGCCCGGGTCCGCCCCCAGCACCGCCGCCACATCCCGCTTCAGCTCGGCATCCCCGACTCCCGGCTCGGCCGAGACGTTGAGATGGGTGAACCGTCCGGTGGCGCCCAGCAGCGCGCGCTGAGCCGTCTCCCTGTCGAAGAAGAGGATCGTCGCACCCGGGTTGGTCACCGTGAAGGTCACGATCCCGGATATCTCCGCCGTCACATCGCCCGTCGGCGTGATGGTCCGCAGCTCGTCGCCGAGCTTGAGGTCGTGCTTGCGGGCGGTGTCCGCGTCGATCATCATCTCGTTCGGCCCGGCCGGCTCATGACCCGAGGTGATCTTCATCGAACGGAGGTCGTTGCGCGTCCAGTTGCCCGCGATCGTCGGGGCGCCGTTGCTGCTGCCCAGATTCTTGTTGTCGGAGTCGACGACGGTCACGCTCTCGCTGTGGACAGCGCCCTCGACCGACCGCACACCGGGCGCCTTCTCCACCGTACGGACGACGGCGGCGGGCACCGTGTCCGGCCGGCCGTTACCACCGCCCGGACCGTTGCCACCGCCACCGTCGCCGTCGTCGTCCGTCTTCGGAACGACCGTCACATCCGGCGCCGACACAGCGAACAGCTTGTCGAACGTCGTGTTCATCGTGTCGGTGAAGACCAGCGTGCCGCTCACGAAAGCCACCGACAGCAGGACCGCGACGGCGGAGAGCGCCATCCGCCCCTTGTGCGCGAGGAAGTTGCGCAGCGAAGTCCGGAACACGGTCACGAGGTCCGCCCGCGCGCGTCGAAGTCCTTCATCCGGTCGAGCACCGCGTCGGCCGTCGGCCGGAGCATCTCGTCCACGATCCTGCCGTCCGCGAGATACAGCACCCGGTCCGCGTACGACGCCGCCACCGGGTCGTGCGTGACCATCACGATGGTCTGCCCCAGGTCATCGACCGACCTGCGCAGAAAGCCCAGCACCTCGGCGCCGGCCCGCGAGTCCAGATTCCCCGTCGGCTCATCACCGAAGATGATCTCCGGCCGCGCCGCCAGGGCGCGCGCCACCGCCACCCGCTGCTGCTGACCGCCGGACAGCTCCGTCGGCCGGTGGCCCAGCCGGTCGGCCAGCCCCACCGTGTCCACCACCTGCTGAAGCCACGCGGCGTCCGGCTTGCGGCCCGCGATGTCCATGGGAAGCGTGATGTTCTCCAGGGCGTTGAGCGTCGGCAGCAGATTGAACGCCTGGAAGATAAAGCCGATCCGGTCCCGGCGCAGCCGCGTCAGATGCTTGTCCTTGAGCGTCGTTATCTCGGTCTCGTCGAGGAAGATCTCCCCCGACGTGACCGTGTCCAGACCCGCGAGGCAGTGCATCAGCGTCGACTTGCCGGAGCCGGACGGCCCCATGATCGCGGTGAACTCCCCCCGGGCGATGTCCACATCGACATGGTCGAGGGCGACCACCCGGGTCTCCCCGGCGCCGTACGCCTTCAGCACCTGGCGCGCCCGTGCCGCGACGGCCGTACGCCCTCCCGTACCCCCGTGCCTGGGGATGGTCACAGCCGTTGTCACGGTATGTCTCCTATATCGCCGGACGCACCGTACGTTTGTCCGGCGCGCGCTCCGAGTCTGCTGGTCACGGGGGGTGCGGCACGATGGTGCCCGGCGCAGTCTTCCGCCGGGGGTTTCCCCCACCCCCGGGCCCCGGCGAGCCCCCGCTCCCCGGGGCGCCGCCGGTGCCCCGCCCCGCTCGTCCCCGTAAGAAAACGATAGGGAGCGGCCGGTGCCCTTCTCCTCCTCCGGCGGTACGACCGGTCCCCAGGCCGAAGTAAGGAGTCCCCCCTAGGGGGCTCCACCCCCCGCTGGAGCCCCCTGACAGCCGCACGGTGGACTCTGCACCCTCCCCCTGCGGAAGGTGCAAGGCCGGCGCCAGGAAACGGCCCCCGGCAAACCCCGGCGGACCCCGAAGGACCCCTGAGCACAGAGAACAGGGCCCCTAGGGAGTCGACTCCCAGGGGCCCTCGGCCGACGTCCGGCAACCGGCGTCCGGCAACAGCGGTTCGCCGCGCTCAGTCCGCCGTCGGAGCCCGGCCCGTCAACGCCGCCAGGCTGTTCCGTACGTGCGCCATGTGCGCCCGCATCTCCTCGCGCGTCTCCTCGTGCTCCCGCACCAGCCGCTCCGTGTCCCGCATGACCCGCTCGGCCCGCACCCGCGCCTGCGCCATCAGCTCCGCCGCCGTGTCCTGCGCGTCCTCCTGACGGTGCCGCGCCTGCTCCCCCGCCTCGGACAGCATCCGGCGGGTCTCCACGAGCCGCGCCTCCGCCGACGCGACCAGCGCGTCGCTCTCCGCCTCCAGCGCGACCCCCCGCCGGTCGAACTCCCGGTCATCGGCGGCCAGCATCTCGCCGTGCTTCTTCTCCAGGTCGTCGATCACCCGCTGCGTCCGCCGGCGCACATCCGTCAACGCGTCCAGTGACTCGGCGCGCTGCGCCTCCGTCTCCGTCCGCGCCTCGCCCCGGATGTCCTCGGCCGAATCCAGCGCACGCTCCGTGGCCTCGGAGGCATGCGCCTCCGCCGCCGCCCGTATCTCCTCCGAACGCTCCCTGGCCGCGTCCCGCAGCCGCCGCGCCGACTCCTGAGCCGCGTCCAGAACCGCCTGGCACTCCTCGCGGACCTCGCGCCGTACGGTCTCGTCCTCCGCCTTCGCCAGCGCCAGGATCTGCTGAGCCCGGCGGCCCAGATTGTCGTACGTCGGCTGCTCCAGCGCGGCGACCCGCTCGGCCAGCAGCGCCGACTCGGTCTCCATCCGCTCCGCCTGAGCGGTCAGCCGCTCCACCCGCTCCCAGGCGTCCTCGCAGTCCTTGGCCAGCGCCGCGATCCGCTGATCAACCTGCTCGGGCCGGTAACCCCGACCCCACACGGACGCGAAGCCATGAGTCGACAATGGTGCAGCACCCATCTTTCAGCCCCTCTCGGACACACAACGCGACACACAACCCTTCAACACAGCCAGAGCCGGCCACCGCCGGATACGACCGGGGCGCCCGCCCGCCAATCAGCGGGGGCGCCCCGGTCATCCCTACGGCACTGCTCTCCGGTCACCGCCGCGCGGCCACCGCTCTCCACCACCGCGACGTCAACGAACGGTCACAGCAATCCGTCCCACATCTGCTCCAGCAGCACCGACCACCAGTTCTCCGGCGACGACAGCGCCGCCGGATCCAGCGCCGCGAGCTGCGCCTGGAAGTCCACCGTCCAGCGGCCCGCCTGCTCAGGAGTCAGCCCGTACCGCAGCCGCCACATCCGCCCCAGCAGCGCCATCGACCGCGTGAACTCCGGCAGCCCCGTGTTCACGAACTGCGGCGCCACCGGCTGCCCGCCCGGACCCGCCTCCACCGGTACGGCCATGATGTGGGCCGTACCGTACTGGACACAGAGCGCACGGCCGAAGTCGCTCCCCACGACCAGATACGACCCGGCGTCGGAAGCCGCCCGCACCTGCCGCTGCGCGGCGAGTTCGGCCAGCGTCGGCACCACCGGCTGCGGCTGCTGCGCCCAGAAGAACGGCCCGAAATCGGCCGGCAGTCCCGCCCACACCAGCGTGCGCGCCACAATCTCCGGCACCCCCTGACGGGACACCGCGCGCTGGTCGAACCGGCAGATGCCCTGCGGACCGAACGCCGCCATCAGCTCCTGCGCGATCCCCTCCGGCGGAATCGGCGGCGCGGGCGGCACCGGCGGCAGCGGCGCGCGCACCGGCGCCGGACGCGCGGGACCGTCCGCGACCTGGTGCAACTCGCCCTGGTGCGTGAGCAGATGACGCATACCCTGCTGCCGGCCCGCGTGATCCTGACCGTACGGCGCGACACTCGTGATCCGCACCTGCGGCCAGGTCTCCCGGATCATCCGCGCGCAGTAACCACCGGGCAGCTCGCACGACTCCAGCTCGGTGTGCAGCTCCAGCACCTGCTGCGGCGGCACGTTCAGCGCGCGCAGCTCATGCAGGATCTGCCACTCGGGGTGCGGGGTACCGGGCGCCGAACGCCGGATGAGCTGCGCCTCGGACCCGTCGGGCGCGCGATAGCGCAGGACGGCCTGATAGCCGGGCCCGACGGTCGGCAGACCGGTCGGCTGCGGCGGATAACCGTACGCGGGCGGCGGTACGGACTCGGGGCCCAGCGGCGGTACGGGACCGGGCGGGGGTACGGGGCCCGGCGGCGGTACGTGGCCGGGGCCGGGCGGCTGCGGGGCGCCCTGGCCGGGGTCGGCGAACATCGTCGCCGCGTGGTGCACCCCGCCCGACGGCGTCCCGGGACCCCCCGGAGCGCCGGGCGGACCGGGCGGGCCAGGAGGCCGCGGCGGCTGCGGGGCACCGGGGGCACCCGGGTCCGCGAACATCGTCGCGGCGTGGTGCACCCCACCGGGCGGCGTCCCGGGCGCGCCACCGGGCTGACCGGGCTGACCGGGCCGGCCAGGGGGCCCCGGCGGGGCCGGCGCCTGGGAACCGATGCTGGGGGCCAGCTGCGTCGGCAGATAACCGGCAGCCGGAGCACCGGGCGCCGGACCCGACGCGGGCGCGGGCGCAGGGGCGGGTGCGGGTATCGGGGCGGGCGCGGACGCGCTCGGCGGCGGGGGCGGGTTCGAGCCGCCACCCCGCGCACCGCGCGGCGGCGCGGTGGCCTTGCTGGTCGTGGCGTCGGCGATGTCCCCGGCGCCCGTACCGGCCGTACCGCCCGGGCCCGCCGTACCGCCCGGACCCGCGCTGTCGCCGTCGGGGCGGCCGGCGGGCCGGCCCAGCGCCGGGTTCACCGACGTACGCGGCAGCTGGCTGCCCCCCGACATCAGCGCGGTCGGCGCCTCCGCGGCCACCACGGGCGGCGGTACGTCATCGTCGTCCGCCCCCGAGAGCGGCGGCGCGAAGACCGTGGCGGGCAGCGGTACGGAACCGTCCGCGACATTGCCCGAGCCGCTCGTGTCGATCCCCGACCACGGTGTCGCCCCGGCAGGCGCGCCCGGAGTCGCGGCGGGCACCCCGTCGTTGGCGGTGGGCTCGTACGCCCCGGGCCAGGCGGAGCTGCCCTGGGAGGCGTTGCCGCCGTCAGAACCGGACCCGGCCTCGGAGCCGGAACCGGAGCTGTCCGCAGCCGCCCCCGGCCCGTCGTCGCTATCGGCAGAGGCAGCGGCAGCGGCAGACGAGTCGGTGTCCGCCTCCGCCTCCGGCTTCCGCCGGTCCGGAATCCCCAGCTTGTCCGCCGCGTCCTGCAACCACTCCGGCGGCGTCAGCAGGAACGACGTCTGGTTCAGGTCCATCCGGGCCGGTGCCTCCGGCGCCGCGGGCGCCTCCGCCGGCGCCCCGTACTCCTCCTCGTACCGCCGGATCACCTCACCCACCGGCAGCCCCGGCCAGAGCGTCACCTCGCCGCTGTCCCGCGCGATGACCAGCCGCTGCCGGCCGCCGTCCGAGGTCGGGCCGCCCTCGCGGTCCTCCGCCCACACCACGAAGCCCAGCTCGAACTCCCGTACCCGCACCTCTCGGTGCTGATAGCCGGGCAGATCGCCGTTCACCCAGTCTTCCGCGCGCTCCTGCGCCTGCGCGAAGGTCACCACCGCGCTCATCCCTCCACCGGGACGGCGCGCGCGAAGCCGCCGTCCACCATCAGGTTCGCCACGGTCTCCAGCTCCGGCGGGCTGCCGGCCAGCCGCAGCAGAAACGCGTCGAAGTCGTCGCCGCAGGGCAGCAGCAGCCGCTCCACCCGCTCATGCACGCTCAGACCGTCCTGGTCACGGGCGTCGTCGTACGCGCAGAACCAGACCGAACCGATCCGCTCACCCCTGACCTTCACCGCGAGAATGCCGCCCTGGACAAAGGCGACCGCCAGATAGTCCTTGGTCAGATGGTCCCGCAGACACTTGTTCACGTACACCAGGTCGTTGACCGCGGCCTCGTCGCGCACCGTGAAGAACGGCTGGTCCACCAGGAGCCCCAGCTCCGGATCGAGCGCCGCGCCCACCGGGGCGCAGCCGCCCGCCGCTTTGAGGAAGGAGCGGTACGCGCCCGGCAGCCGGTAGCCGAGATCCTCCTCCGCGCCCAGCACCTGGTGCTCGCCGACCGGCCCCGGCCCCTTGGGCAGACCGAAGTGCACCGGCCTGGTCTCCTGGAGCGGACGCGTGCCGCGCTTGGCGTGGTCCACCGGCGCCGTCGCCAGTCCGCCGTGGTGTCTCAGCAGGGCCTTCACCTCGGCCGGCACCAGCACCATCCGGCGCGAGGCCGGCAGATGGTGCCAGGTCCAGCCGTGCGGGGTGGCCACGGCGGGGACCGTGCCCCACAGCTCATGACCGGCGGCGTGCAGCGCCGCGTTGGCCGATACGTAGTCCGTGAGCCGCAGCTCGTCGATACCGAAGCCCACCGGGGGCTCGGCTATCTCCACCGCGGCGCGGGCGTACGGCACGAAGTCCGGAAAGCCGTCCCCGTCCACCCGGACACCTCTCGGGTGCCGGGAGGCCCGGACCGGGTCCGGGAAGTGCACGACCTGCCCGGCGTAGGCCGCGTTCGGTGGCGCGGCTTGCTGCCCGAGCCGACCTGTCGTCATGGCGGTTGCCCCCTGCTGCTTACGGCTGGTTCAGCACAGCCCTGGTTCGGCACAGCCTATGCGGTGGGGCAAGGGGGAACAGGCCACCGCCCGTCCCCCGACCGACCGCTGTCCGGACGTTTTTCGACGGTGACAATCAGCCACTTTCCCCGGGCGACCGACAAGATCCGGCCGGATCTTGTCCGATCGTCGCGGTCCGCCATCGCGCGCGGAGTGAGATCGGGCACTTCGCCCCGGTCCACCCGTCTCCGCCCGCGTCCACTTGGTGACCAACGGTCACGCGCACGTGACCGGAAGCGCACGCAACGCCGAGAACGGCCAGGAATCCCGGCCGATGCACGCCCCAGCTTCCCCACAGTGCGTCACATTTGGCAGGCTGTCCCAGCAACATGGGGGGCGTGACACCAGCGGCCACCGGCCGCCGGGCACGGGGAGGGGACAGCACTGCATGCAGACGCACACGTATACGTACACGTACCGCGCGGCCACCGGCGGGTCCGGTACGACCGGCATGTCCGGTACGCCCGGCCCATCCGGCCCGTCCGACAGCCGTGCCCCGGCCACCCCGCGCTCCGGCGAGCCACGCCCGGGCGAGCCGCGATTGGGCGAGCCACGCTCGGGCGACGAGCAGTCCGGTGACGCGCCCGCGGCGGACGCGCGCGCCACGGACGCCCAAGCCGCCGAACCACGTTCCGCGGACCCGCGCGCCGGTGACACCCGCTCGCAGGACCCCCGCTCCGGCGGCGACCCGCGCCTCAGCTGGAGCAGCACCGAGCCCAACAGCCCGCCCCAGCTCCGCCGGCGCAGGGACGGCATCCTGCCCGCCATCGCCGCCGCCCTCTCGGTCCGCGGCGAGACGACGACCTGCACGGCGGGCAAGGGCGACCAGCCGCCCGCGCTGCACCCGCTCGTACAGGACTTCCTCGACACCCTCACCAGCGGACAGCGGGAACGATTCACCGGGCGCTGTCCGGAAGCGATACTGCTCTCCCGCCATCTCACCGCCGCCGAGGACACCCGCTCCAAACGGGCCAGACGCAAACCCCTGACCCACAGCGAGGCGAGACGCTCGCTCAAGCACGCCAAACTGACCGCCCGCCGCATCCGCGAGGACGGCGACCCCCTGCACGGCAGTTACGCCCCGCCCTGCCGTTCCTGTGCGACGCTCCTCGCCCACTTCGGCGTACGGCCCGTCGACCTGACCGAGAACGGCTGAACCAACCATGCCCGACCTCAGCACCACCCGTTTCCCCGTCCCCGTGGACGCCGCCCTGCGCGACGCGGGCTGGCGGCCGGGGCGCTGGAACATACAGCGGGCCGAGGAGTGGGCCGACGTCCTGCGCGCGCACACCACCCCCGCCGGCCACCGGCTGAGCGTCTTCCCGGCCGCCGTCGAGGCATGGGCCGAATTCGGCGGCCTGCGTATCACCGCGCCGGGCCCGGGCCGGCAGATAGCCCCGGCCACCCTGCGGTTCGACCCGACGGCGGGCATCCACCTCGCCCGTACGCTCGCGGACCTCGGCCGCTCCCTGGAGACGGAGCTGAGCCCGCTGGGCGAGGAGGGCGACGGTCAGGCCGTACTGGCGATCGACAGCACGGGCCGGGTGTTCAGCATCGACCACACCGGGGACTGGTACCTGGGACCGGACATCGACCGGGCGCTGGGGACGCTGATCACGGGACTGGAACCGGTACGGCTGACGCAGGGCTGAGCGAAGACCGCGTATCACCCGTCTCAGGCGGCGCTGCGGTCCGCCAGACCGGTCGTACCCGGCACATCCGCCGGACCAGGTGAATCCGACGGACCCGACGGACTCGGCGGACCCGACGGGCTCGGCGGCCCCGACGGGCTCGGCGGCCCCGGCAGCTCCGGCGCGTCGGGCAGCACCGCCGACACCCGGAACCCGCCCGAGTCGGTCTCCCCCGACACGAACACCCCGCCCAGCGCCGTCACCCGCTCCCGCATCCCCACCAGCCCGTTCCCGCCGCTGGGCAGCCGCAGCCCGGCGTCCTCCCGCGCCGCGTCGTCCGCGGGCCCGTTCTCCACCTGCATGGCCACCTCCACCTCCCGGTGCGCGAGCCGGACCATCACCTTCGAGCCGGTCGCGTGCTTCAGGACGTTCGTCAGCGCCTCCTGCACCACCCGGTAGGCGGTCTGCTCCACCTCCGGCGCGTACGGGCGCGACTCGCCCTGCACCGTCAGCTCCACGACCATCCCCGTGTCCCGGGACTCGCCCACCAGGGCCTCGATGTCCCCCAGCCCCGGCCCGTCCTCGGCGGCGGCGGCAGCGGCGGCGTTCGCGGCGGCCAGCCCCACGGCGGCCAGCGGCACACCGGCGGGCGCACCCGGCAGGCCGCCGGGCGTCCCGGGGCCGCCCCCGGCCCGCCCGGCGGCCTGTAGCGCCGCGACCTGCTCGCCCGAGCGGAGTACGCCGAGCATCTCGCGCAGCTCCGTCAGCGCCTGCCGGCCGAGATCACCGACGAGGGCGGCGTTCTTGACGGCCTTCGCCGGATCCTTCAGCGCCACCGCCTGGAGGGCCGCCGCGTGCACGACCATCAGACTCACCCGGTGCGCCACGACGTCGTGCATCTCACGGGCGATCCGGGTGCGCTCCTCCGTACGCGCCCACTCCGCGCGCTGCTCGGCGCGGTCGGCGAGCAGCGACAGCTCCTGCTCCAGGCTGTCGGCCCGCTCCCGCAGGCTCTCCATCAGCCGCCGCCGGGCGCCGATGTAGAGCCCCAGCAGCACGGGCGGGGCAGTGAGGCCGGCGGACATCAGAACGGCGACGAGGGGGACGTACCAGCGGTGCGTGTCGATGCCCGTGTCCGTGACGTTCTGCCGCATCCGTACGGAGGTCACGATCAAGGTCCCGACCAGCGACATCCCGGCCAGCGACCCGATGAGCCGGCGCGGCGCCTCGGAGGCGGCCAGCGTGTAGAGGCCGACCAGGCCCATCAGATAGCCCATCTCGGCGGGCGTGATCGCGATCGCCACGAGCACGACGGCGAACGGCCACCGCCGCCGTACCACCAGCACCGAACCGGCCAGCAGCCCGAAGAGCACCCCGAACGACACGGGCAGCGCCGCGTTCCGCGCGAAGGAGATCCCCTCCAGCGCGCACTCCAGGGCCGACACCAGCGCCAGCCCCACATCCAGCACGACGCTCCGCCGCCGCCCCCACCACCCGTAGCCACGGGCGGTCATGCCCGCACCGTCCTGGTGTGCCCCCGTTGTGGTCATGTCGTCCAGCGTACGGGCGCCCGCGAGGTAATTTCCGGCGACCTGTAGGACGTGTGTACGACCTTCCCGCCGGCCTTCCCGCCGACCGCGCCCGCCCGTGCCCGGCCATGCCCGGCCGCGCGTGATCGTCCGCGTCACCAAGAGGACCGATCTATCCCGTCGCATGGAGGGCGCCTGGTACGGCATAGTGTTACGTGCCGTTCGGCAGCCTGACGCAATGTCCGGTTTAGCCGCTTACCATCCCCCGTGGTGTAATTGGCAGCACTGTGGCTTTTGGTGCCATCTGTCTAGGTTCGAGTCCTGGCGGGGGAACACGGCAGCACACGACCCGCGGGTCCCGACCTCGCCGGTCGGGGCCCGGCCTCGTTTACGCCCGGAAACACCCCGGTATCCTGCGGATGTCCCACACCCGAAGCCGAAGGGCATCTCCGTGAGCGCCAACCGCCCGGCAGCCGTCGTCGTTCTCGCAGCGGGTGAAGGCACCCGCATGAAGTCGAGGACCCCCAAGGTCCTGCACGAGGTCTGCGGGCGTTCGCTCGTCGGGCATGTCGTGTCCGCCGCGCGGGAGCTGGAGCCGCGGCAGCTCGTCGTGGTCGTCGGGCACGCCCGCGCCGAGGTCGAGGGGCATCTGAGCGCGGCGTACGACGGTGTGCGCACCGCGTACCAGGCCACCCAGCTCGGCACCGGGCACGCCGTGCGGGTCGCGCTCCAGGAGCTGGGGGGCACGCCCGACGGGACCGTGGTCGTCGTCTGCGGTGACACCCCGCTGCTCTCCGGCGAGACCCTGAACGCGCTCGCCGCCACCCACGCCGCCGACGGCAACGCCGTGACCGTGCTCACCGCCGAGGTCCCGGACGCGACCGGGTACGGGCGGATCGTCCGGGAGGGCGCGCACGGCGCGGTCACCGCGATCGTGGAGCACAAGGACGCCTCCGACGCGCAGCGCGCGATCCGGGAGATCAACTCGGGGGTGTTCGCGTTCGACGGGCAGCTCCTCGCGGACGCGCTCGGCAAGATCCGTACGGACAACAGCCAGGGCGAGGAGTACCTCACCGACGTCCTGGGCATCCTGCGCGAGGCCGGCCACCGCGTGGGCGCGTCCGTGGCCGCCGACCACCGCGAGATCCTGGGCATCAACAACCGCGTCCAGCTCGCCGAGGCGCGCCGGCTGCTGAACCAGCGGCTGCTGGAGCGGGCGATGCTGGCCGGTGTGACGGTCGTCGATCCGGCGTCGGTGTTCATCGACGTGTCGGTGACGTTCGAGCAGGACGCGGTCGTGCACCCCGGTACGCAGCTGCTCGGCGCCACGCATCTGGCGGAGGGCGCCGAGGTGGGTCCGAACACGCGGCTGAAGGACACCGCCGTGGGCGCGGGCGCCCGGGTGGACAACACGGTCGCGGACGGCGCCGAGATCGGCGCGGGGGCGAACATCGGCCCGTACGCGTATCTGCGGCCGGGGACGCGGCTGGGCGCGAAGTCCAAGGCGGGCGCGTACGTGGAAATGAAGAACGCGACGATCGGCGAGGGGACGAAGGTCCCGCACCTGTCGTACGTGGGGGACGCGACGATCGGTGAGTACACGAACATCGGCGCGGCGAGCGTCTTCGTGAACTACGACGGTGAGCGCAAGCACCACACCACGATCGGGTCGCACTGCCGTACAGGTTCGGACAACATGTTTGTGGCACCCGTCACGGTCGGGGACGGTGCGTACACCGCCGCCGGCTCGGTGATCACGAAGGACGTACCGGCCGGTTCGCTGGCCGTCGCCCGCGGCCAGCAAAGGAATATCGAGGGTTGGGTGGCCCGGAAGCGTCCGGGCAGCGCGGCGGCGCAGGCGGCGTCGGCCGCGGTCCCGGGGGCCGGGGACGAAAGCTGACCGGAAAGAGTTGCGCCGTTCTCGGCGTAACGTGATAACCGAAAACCGTATGACCGCACGATTGGCTTTCGCACGATTCGGCTGGCTCGCAGGGACGCGCGGGCTCAGCGGCCATCAACACGTCTGAGGAGACAGTGCTGTGACCGGGATCAAGACGACCGGCGAGAAGAAGATGATGTTCTTCTCCGGCCGCGCCCACCCCGAGCTGGCCGAGGAGGTCGCGCAACAACTCGGTGTCGGGATTGTGCCGACCAAGGCATTCGATTTCGCCAACGGCGAGATCTATGTGCGCTATCAGGAGTCGGCCCGTGGGGCCGACTGCTTCCTGATCCAGAGCCACACCGCTCCGATCAATAAGTGGATCATGGAACAGCTGATCATGATCGATGCGCTGAAACGGGCCTCGGCCCGGAGCATCACCGTGATCGTGCCGTTCTACGGCTACGCCCGGCAGGACAAGAAGCACCGCGGCCGTGAGCCGATCTCGGCGCGGCTGGTCGCGGATCTGATGAAGACCGCGGGCGCCGACCGGATCCTGACGGTCGATCTGCACACCGACCAGATCCAGGGCTTCTTCGACGGCCCGGTGGACCACCTCTTCGCGCTGCCGATCCTGGCGGACTACGTGGCCGGGAAGGTGGACCGCGCGAAGCTCACGGTGGTCTCCCCGGACGCGGGCCGGGTGCGGGTCGCCGACCGCTGGTGCGACCGGCTGGGCGCGCCGCTGGCGATCGTGCACAAGCGCCGTGACAAGGACATCGCCAACAAGGTGACGGTCCACGAGGTCGTGGGCAATGTGGCCGGCCGGGTCTGTGTGCTGGTCGACGACATGATCGACACGGGTGGCACGATCTGCGCCGCCGCCGACGCGCTGTTCGCGCACGGCGCCGAGGACGTCATAGTGACGGCGACGCACGGTGTGCTGTCGGGTCCGGCCGCCGATCGCCTGAAGAACTCCAAGGTGAGTGAGTTCGTGTTCACGAATTCGCTGCCGGACCCGGGCAATCTGGATCTGGACAAGATCACGGTGCTGTCGATCGCGCCGACGATCGCGCGCGCGGTGCGTGAGGTCTTCGAGGACGGTTCGGTGACGAGCCTCTTCGAGGAGCAGGAGGACTGATCCGGCCTGCCGGCCCGCTGCCGGTAGATCGATTTCTGGGGCGGCCTCCCCGCCGGGTAGACTCATCGAGTTGCTCGGCGAGGGAGGCCGCACTCATGTGCGGTTCGTCCGTTATCGACGCGCTCTTCGTAGCAGGCCCGTATGTGGCCGGGTGACCAGCGGTTTTCCGACTCACCATCTACGAGGAGTGCCACCATGGCCGACCTGAAGATCAGCGCCCAGATCCGCACCGAGTTCGGCAAGGGCGCGTCGCGCCGGCTGCGTCGCGAGAACAAGGCCCCCGGGATCATCTACGGCCACGGCGCCGACACCGTCCACGTGACCCTCCCGGCCCACGACCTGATGATGGCGCTCAAGACGGCGAACGCCCTGATCACGCTGGACGTCGACGGCCGCACCGAGCTGGTCATCCCGAAGGCCGTGCAGCGCAACGCGATCCGTGGCCACATCGAGCACGTCGACCTGCTCGCGGTCAAGCGCGGCGAGAAGGTCACGGTCGAGGTCGCGGTCCACACCGAGGGCGAGCTGGCCCCGGGCGCGAACCTGCTGGAGAACGTCCTCAACACGCTGACCGTCGAGGCCGAGGCCACCCACATCCCGGAGTCCGTCACGGTCTCCGTCGCGGGCCTGACCGCCGGTGACTCGATCGCCGCGAAGGACGTCCCGCTGCCGGCCGGTACGACGCTGGTGACGGACGAGGACGCGGTCGTCATCCAGGTTCTGGCCGCGCAGGCCGAGGAGCCCGCCGCGGACGCGGCCGAGGGTGCCGCGACCACCGAGGCGTGATCGACCACCGGGGCGTGATCCTCGGGAATTGATGTATCCGGACGGGGTGGCGGGCTGCGGTCCGCCACCCCGTCCGTGCCTGTGAAAGACACCACGTACCGACGCGAGGAGATTCGGCGCGCATGACCACGGATGCCAACGCCCCCTGGCTGATCGTCGGCCTGGGGAACCCCGGGCCCGGGTACGCGGCCAACCGGCACAACGTCGGGTTCATGGTGGCCGATCTGCTGGCGGAGCGGATCGGAGGCTCGTTCAAGCGGGCGCAGAAGGCACAGGCGCAGGTGATCGAGGGCCGGCTCGGCGCGCCGGGGCCGGGGAGCCGCCGGGTGGTGCTGGCGAAGCCCACGTCGTACATGAACCTGTCCGGCGGTCCGGTGGCCGGGCTGCGGGACTTCTACAAGCTGCCGACGGCGAACATCGTCGCGGTCCACGACGAGCTGGACATCGATTACGGGACGCTGCGGCTGAAGCTGGGCGGCGGGGACAACGGGCACAACGGTCTGAAGTCGATGACGAAGGCGATGGGCCCGGATTACCACCGGGTGCGGTTCGGGATCGGGCGTCCGCCCGGCCGGATGCAGGTGGCGGACTTCGTGCTGAAGGACTTCTCCTCGGTGGAGCGCAAGGAGCTGGCGTACTTCGTGGACCGCGCGGCGGACGCGGTGGAGGCGCTGGTGGCGGAGGGGCTGGAGCGGGCGCAGAGCGCCTTCAATTCCTAGGATCGTAGGATCCCGCCGTATGGAGCGGACGAAGAGGCGGACGAAGAAGCGCGCGGCCCGTCCGAGGCGCTCGGCCCGTACGGCGCGGCTGCTGGCCCTCGGGCGGGAGGCCGCGATGGCCGGGGTCACCGTACTGCTGCTGGTCGCGGGCGTCTGGGCGTCCTGGGACGCGGCGCAGCATGTGGTGCTCTCGAAGGGCCGGGAGCACGGCACGTTCACGGTGGCCGGCTGCGCGGACGGGTTCTGTACGGGCGCGTACGAGCCCGAGGCCGGTCGGTCCACGTCTGCCGGGGCGCGCGGGCGGATGGCGATCGAGGAGTCGGTCGCGGCGCGCGAGGGTGACCGGTTTCCGGTGGTGGTGAAGCCCGGGACGTCGGAGCTGGTGCGCGCGGGGACGGCCGGGCTGCTGTACGCGTGGGTGCCGCTGGGTGGGGCGCTGCTGCTGGCGGCGCTGATCATCGGCGGTGGGCTGCGGATGACGCGGTTGGCGTGGGGGTCCGCGGCGGCGGGCGGGGTGCTGTTGCTGGGGACGTTCTTCGCGCTCTGAGGGCTTCCACGACACGGCTGCCCCCGCCGGGACGTTTCCGGCGGGGGCAGCCGTGTGCGGGACTGTCGTCAGCCGGTGTTGCGCAGTCCGGCCGCGACTCCGTTGACGGTCAGCAGCAGGGCCCGTGCGAGGAGCGGGTCCGGTGCTTCCTGCCGGGCCGCCGCGGCGCGCTGGCGGGCGAGCAGGGAGACCTGGAGGTAGGAGATCGGGTCGAGATAGGCGTCCCGGATGGAGAACGTCTGCTGGAGCACCGGGTTGGAGTCGAGGAGCTTCTCGCCGCCGGTGATGCGCAGGACTTCCTGGACGGTGAGGGCGTGTTCGGCCTCGATGGCGCCGAAGACGTGCTTGAGGTCGTCCGGTACGAGGGTGTCCACGTAGTGGCGGGCGATCCGCAGGTCGGTCTTGGCGAGGGTCATCTCGACGTTCGAGAGGAAGTTCCGGAAGAAGTGCCAGTGCTCGTACATCTCGTCGAGCACGGTGTCGGGTCCGGCTTCGCGCAGTGCCTTGAGGCCGGAGCCGACGCCGTACCAGCCGGGCACGATCTGGCGGGACTGGGTCCAGCCGAAGACCCAAGGGATGGCGCGCAGTCCGTCGAGGCCGGCGCCGGAGTCGGGCCGCCGGGAGGGGCGGGAGCCGAGGTGGAGGTCGGCGAGCTGGTCGACGGGGGTGGCCGCGAAGAAGTACGCGGGGAGGTCGGGGTCCTCGACGAGCGCGCGGTACGCGCCGTGCGCGGCGTCGGAGACCGTGTCCATGGCCGAGTCCCAGCGGGCGAGCGCCTCGTCGGACTGGCGGGGCGCGGTGTGCAGGGCGGATGCCTGGAGGGTGGCGGCGACGGTCAGTTCGAGGTTCTCCCGGGCGAGGGAGGGGATCAGGTACTTGTCGGAGATGACCTCGCCCTGCTCGGTGACCTTGATCTCGCCTTCCAGGGTGCCCCAGGGCTGGGCGAGGATCGCGTCGTGCGAGGGGCCGCCGCCGCGGCCGACGGTGCCGCCGCGGCCGTGGAAGAGGCGCAGCCGTACGCCGTGCCGGTGGGCGACGTCGCGCAGTCGGCGCTGGGCGCGGTGGATCTCCCACTGGGAGGTGGTGATGCCGCCGAACTTGGACGAGTCGGAGTAGCCGAGCATGACCTCCTGGACGTCGCCGCGGAGGGAGACGAGCCGTCGGTAGGAGGGGTCGGCGAGCATTTCGTCGAGGATGACGTCGGCGGCGCGGAGTTCGTCGGTGGTCTCCAGCAGCGGCACGATGCCGATCTTGGCCCAGCCGCCGTGCAGGTCGAGCAGGCCGGCCTCGCGGGCGAGGACGGCGGCGGCGAAGACGTCGTCGGCGCCCTGGCACATGGAGATGATGTACGACTCGATGACTTCGGGGCCGAAGCGCTCGAATGCCTGGCGGACGGCGAGGAACACGCCGAGGGTCTTCTCGCCGGCCGCGTCGAGGGGCGCGGGGGTGGGGGCGAGGGGACGGCGTGAGCGCAGCTCCTTGGCGAGGAGCTTCTGCCGGTACTCGCGCGGCATGTCGGCGTACCGCCAGGATTCCTCGCCGAGGCGGTCGAAGAGCTGGCCGAGCGCGTGGTGGTGGGCGTCGGCGTGTTCCCGTACGTCCATGGTGGCGAGCTGGAGGCCGAAGGCGGCGAGGGTGCGGATGGTGCGGTCCATGCGGCCGTCGGCGAAGAGGCCGCCGCGGTGTTCGCGCAGGGAGGTCTGGATGAGGGTGAGGTCGTCGAGGAGTTCGGCGGTGCCGAGGTAGTCGCGACCGGGCTCGTGCGGGGTGTTGCGGGCCAGGCGCTCGCGGGTGTTGACGAGCTTCTGGCGGATGCAGGTGGCCTTGAGGCGGTAGGGCTCTTCGGCGTTGAGGCGCTTGTAGCGGGGGCTGATCTCGGGGAGGCGCTCTATGTCGTCGGCGAGGGAGTCGAGCAGTTCCTGGGTGGCTCCGGTGTAGCGGATGGAGTTGGAGAGCTGGCCGCGGAGCTGGTCGACGAGTTCGAGGGCGTCGGTGATGCCGTGTTCGTGCTGGAGGATCAGGACCTGGCTGGTGACGTCGGGGGTGACGTTGGGGTTGCCGTCGCGGTCGCCGCCGATCCAGGTGCCGAAGGTGAGGGGGCGGGTGCCGGGGGGCATCTCGACGCCGACGCGTTCGAGTTCGGCGGTGAGGTCTTCCAGGACGTCGCCGACGGCGCCGATGTGGAGTTCGTCGAGGTAGTAAATGGCGTTGCGGGCCTCGTCGGCGGGCTCGGGCCGGACGACGCGCAGCTCGTCGGTCTGCCAGATGAGGTCGATGGACTCGGCGAGCCGCAGGTCGTGGCGGCGCCGGTCGGAGGCGATCACAGGGGCTTCGAGCAGCTCGGCGATGCGGCGGAGCTTGTTGAGGACGGAGCGGCGGGCGGCTTCGGTGGGGTGCGCGGTGAAGACGGGCCGTACGTTCAGATTCTTGACGGTCTCGCGCAGGTGTTCGGGATCGGCGTCCTTGAGCCGGTCGGCGGTACGGGCGAGGAGCCCGCCCTCGGCGGCGCGGCGTTCGCGCAGCTCGCGGCCCCGGTGGACCTGCTCGGTGACGTTGGCGAGATGGAAGTAGGTGGAGAAGGCGCGGACGAGCTTGGCCGCGGTCTCCAGGTCGGTGTCGCCGAGCAGCTCGGCGGCGGCTTCGCCGTTCTCGCGCGTGAGGGCGCGGACGCGCTCGACGAGGTCGAGCAGCTCGGAGCCTTCCTGGCGGACGAGGGTCTCGCCGAGGAGGTCACCAAGACGGCGGATATCTGAACGCAGCTCCGCGTTGGCGGAGGGGGTCTGGTCGGCACTGCTCACAGGTGCGGCTCCTTGCAGTGTTTTGGCACGTCTGGAGGGTTCTGGAGGCTTCGCGGACCGCGCTGTCCGACTCCATAAGGATAGGTGGCCGCCCTCTGACGTTATCCACAGCCCTCTTGCCGGGTCGTGTGGCGCTGCCATACTTACGTTGCCGTAGGTTACGCACCCGTATCCAGGCTTCTGTGCTTTCCGTGGCTTACGTACCCTTCTCGGCCCTTTTCGATTCCTCTCACCCTCATCCCCCACCCCCTTCCCTCCTCTTCAAGGGACCCACATGACCGCACCGCGCGACGCACTCGCCGATACCTCCACACCGTCACTCACAGGAGACGCTCCAGCACCCTCCGCCACTCTTGGCGGGGACAAGAAGGGCACGATCGAGCAGGTGGCGCTGCTTCTGTTCATCGTGGTGCCGTTCGCGGCGCTGCTGGCGGCGGTGCCGCTGGCCTGGTCGTGGGGCGGGGTGAGCTGGCTCGATCTGGGGCTGATGGTGCTGATGTACTACATCGGCTGCCACGGTGTGACGATCGGCTATCACCGCTATTTCACGCATGGCGCGTTCAAGGCGAAGCGACCGCTGCGGATCCTGCTGGCGGTGGCGGGTTCGCTCGCCGTGGAGGGCCCGTTGGTGCGCTGGGTGGCGGATCACCGTAAGCACCACAAGTTCTCGGACGCGGAGGGCGACCCGCACTCGCCGTGGCGGTTCGGGGAGTCGCTGCCGGCCCTGATGAAGGGGCTGTGGTGGGCGCATATCGGCTGGCTGTTCGACGAGGAGCAGACGCCGCAGCAGAAGTACGCGCCGGATCTGATCAAGGACCCGGCGCTGCGGGCGGTGTCGCGCCAGTTCGCGATGTGGACGCTCGTGTCGCTGCTGCTGCCGCCGCTGGTGGGCGGGCTGGTGACGATGTCGTGGTGGGGCGCGTTCACGGCGTTCTTCTGGGGGTCGCTGGTGCGGGTCGCGCTGCTGCACCATGTGACGTGGTCGATCAACTCCATTTGCCATGCGGTCGGAAAGCGTCCGTTCCGGTCGCGGGACCGCTCGGGCAATGTGTGGTGGCTGGCGATCCTGTCGTGCGGCGAGTCCTGGCACAACCTGCACCACGCGGACCCGACGAGCGCCCGGCACGGGGTGCTGCGGGGGCAGATCGACTCCAGCGCCCGGCTGATCCGGTGGTTCGAGCTGGCCGGCTGGGCGTCGGACGTGCGCTGGCCCGACGCCTCCCGTATTGACTCCCGCCGCAAGAGCGCACCCGTCAAGGCATGATGGGCACCGTGGCGATCGACGGCAGTACCAGCAAGCAAGGCAGCACCGACAAGGCCCGGACCAACGGGTCCCGGGCCACAGGGACCCGGGCCACGGGGACACGCCGGGCCCGCCGGGTCCGGATGACCGGGGCGGAACGGCGCGAACAGCTGCTGGACATCGGTCGCACGCTCTTCGCGGAGAAGGGTTTCGAGGCCACGTCGGTGGAGGAGATCGCGGCGAAGGCCGGGGTCTCCAAACCGGTGGTGTACGAGCACTTCGGCGGCAAGGAGGGGCTGTACGCGGTCGTGGTGGACCGCGAGATGCGCCAGCTCCTCGACATGGTCACCGGCGCGCTGACCGCCGGCCACCCCCGCGAGCTGCTCGAACAGGCCGCGTTCGCGCTCCTCGACTACATCGAGACGTACACGGACGGCTTCCGCATCCTGGTCCGCGACTCCCCGGTCGCCCAGTCGACGGGCACCTTCGCCTCACTGATCAGCGATATCGCCACCCAGGTCGAGGACATCCTCGGCATGGAGTTCAAGGCCCGCGGCTTCGACCCGAAACTGGCCCCGCTGTACGCCCAGGCCCTGGTGGGCATGGTGGCGCTCACGGGCCAGTGGTGGGTGGACGCCCGCCGCCCGAAGAAGTCCGAGGTGGCGGCCCACTTGGTGAACCTGGCGTGGCACGGCCTGGAGGGACTGGAGCCGAAGCCGCGGCTGATAGGGCACCGGAAGGTGTGAGGGGCGGGCCTCGATCGGGGCGCGGGCCGGGGTCAACCCGTACGGATTGATCACCCAAGGTGGTGACGCTGTCCGGACCGCACGGCTCTGGTGGGCGAGCGGCCCGGAGTATGACACCCATGGGAGAAACCAGTACCCCCGCGACCAAGCGGGTCGAAGACGCGCCTCAGTGGCCCGTGCCCCCGCCGGTCGGCGCCGGGGAGGCGGACGCATGCGGTTGCCGATCCGGGTGCGGTTGCCGCGTCTGACGGCATGGGCCGACCCTGGCTGTGGCTGCTACGCCCGTGCTACGGCCAGGTGAGGCGCTGCCCGTCCCGCCCGACGTGCAGCCGCATCCGGGTGGCGGGTGGGCGGCCGTCGGCGTGCCAGCGGGTGAGGTGCTCTGTGACCGTGTCCCAGAGGGGGGCCGGGCCGCCGCCGCCCTGCCGGGCCAGCCAGCGGCCCGGGTGGCCGTCCTCCTCGTACACGGCGGCCCATGACGCGGTGGCGACGTCGAGGAGGATGTGTTCCGTACGGCCGTTACGTTTGAGGGTGAGGCGTTGCGCCCGCGGTACGGCGGCCTGGGCGACGAAGCGGGCGGTGGGGTCGTCCAGCGCGTCGGCGCCGAGCGGGGTGGGGGCGGGGGCCGCCGCGTCGAGGTCGGGGAGCAGGCCGAGCGGGGGCGGGAGGTGCGGACGCGCGAGCATGAACGAGATGTGCCCGGCCAGCAGGGGCCCGCTCGCGGTGCCGTCCTCGGCGACGGTGAGCCGGACGAGTTCGGACGCGTGCAGCCAGCCGCCGACGGACACCACGATGACGCCGCCGGGGCGGACCTGCTCGATCCACGCGGACGGGACGGTACGTACTCCGCAGGTGGCGATCAGTCTGTCGAAGGGGCCGGCGTCGGCCACACCCGCGAGTCCGTCGCCGACGACGAGGTCCGGCCGGTGGCCGAGCCCGGCGAGGGCCGTACCCGCGCGGGCGGACACCTCGGCGTCGACCTCCACGGAGGTCACCCGCTCCTCCCCCACGGCATGGCAGAGCAGCGCCGTCGAGTAGCCGGTTCCGGTGCCGATCTCCAGCACGCGGGCGCCGTTCTCCGCCGGCTCCAGCTCTTCGAGCATCCGCACCACGAGCCCCGGCAGGGTGGAGGACGACGACGGAGCGCCCGCGACGCGCCCTTCCACCTGGTCGGCGAAGAGGGCGCCGGCGATCTGCGTGACCAGGGTGTCGTCCTCGTACACCCGGTCCAGTCCGCCGGCCACGGACCGGTACCAGCCGCCGGGGTCGTCCCCGTCGTACTCGAACCACCCGCGCCCGAGGAACGCCTCGCGCGGCACGGCGCGTACGGCGGCCTCCCACCGGGGGCTGCGGAGCGCGCCGTTGAGGCGGAGACGCCGGGCGAGTTCGGCGCGCTGGCGGGTGGAGGCCGTGAAGTCGTTCGAGCTGGTCGTACCGTTCATGATTTTGCCACTCCACTCTCCAGTAGGTCCGCGACGGCCTCGGTGATCGGCGGCCCGGCGGCGGCCTCCAGCCAGGCCCACTGGCCGTTCGGGTTGCACTCCAGGAACCACCAGGTGCCGTCGGCCGTCACGGCGAAGTCGAACGCCCCGAAGCCGAGCCCGAATTCGGCCAGGAACCGCCGCAGGTCCCGGTCCAGGCCGGCGGGGCAGTCGACCTGTTCGTAGGTCAGCCGGCGGTACTCGGCCCGCCAGTCCAGGACTCCGGGCGGGGCGGTGATCCGTACGCAGAAGGCCCGTTCGCCGACCACCACGGCGCGTACGTCGGCGCTCTTCGGCACCCGCGCCTGAAAGAGATGGGCGCAGCGGCCGACAGCGTCGTCGATCTCGGCCGGCGCGACCTCGGCCGCCCAGATGCCGGCGGGTTCGCCGTCCACCTCGTAAGCACCGGCGTGCAACGGCTTGTAGACCGTGGGCTGTTGGGCGCAGAACCGAGCGGCTTCGGTCGCGTCGTTGGTGATCAGGGTGGCGGGGACGCGGAAGCCGAGGCGTGTGGCGAGGGCGAGTTGGGCGGGCTTGTACTCGGCGCGGGCGACGGCCTGTGGGTGGCTGAGGTAGAGGCAGTCCGGCAGGGCGCCGAGGACGCCCCCGAGTCCGCGCCGGTTCTCCTGGGCGACGAAGCGTGCGTTCTGGGAGGCGGGGTGGTCGTGGTGGTCGGGCGCGTAGGTGTTCGGGCGCCGGTGGTACAGGGCCCGTACGCCGCCGAGTTCCGCCGTACGGTTCCCCAGGGTGAGGGTCCCGCCCGGCCCGCCCGCCTCTCCCGCCTCTCCCGTACCTCCCGTACCGAAGCGGGCGGCGAGTAAGGCGGGGGCGGGAAAGTCGCGTCCAGGGTCGAAGCGCAGGACGGGCACCCGGCGACGGTTCAGCTCCGCGATGACGAGATCGGCGGTCGGGTCCTCGTACTGGGTCGAGACCAGCACCGGGCGTCCGTCCATGGTTTCGGTCCTCCGTGTGTCTCAGTGCCGTATCTCAGCGCCGATGTCTCAGTCCTGCGTCGCGTCGTGGCCGGAGTCCGCGTCCATCTTTCCGTCCTTGCCGACCTGGGTGGCCGGGTAGGTATTGACGGACGTACCGTGCTTGCCGAGCTCGATGGGCGTGGCTGTCTCATCCCCCACGGGGGCCTGGGCGTGGGCCCGCGCCCGGATCCACGTCCGGCCACGCCCCCGGCCCCCGTTCACAGCCGCGTCCGATGATTACGCGCCGCCACCCGCGCCCGCAGCTCCTCCGCGGAGGTGGCCGGCCAGAGGCACCTGGCGTCGGCCTCCCACTCGCCCCCGCTCCGCGGATGCCTGAGCCGGACACGGGCCACGACGTAACCGACGACCTCCCCCACCTCGCCGCGTTCGGCGTCGAGCATCCAGGTGGCGATGGGCGGCACGGGGATTTCGTTATCCGTGGCGCTGAGGCTTCCTGACGCGATGTCACGCGTAGCGGTCATGAACGGGACGTTAGGGGCAGAGCCGCCAGGATCGCTGCGAATATTCTCGATTATTCGCAGCTTGGTTTCGAATATTCCTCAACATTCTCATGCGCGGCAGCGGATTCGGTGACACTGGACCAACCACCCACTCATGCTGGTGTGGTCACAGTGTGCAATCGAAAGGACACGGACCATGGCTCGACGGCTGCGTTTCAACGGGACGGGGTCAAGCCTCGATGGGTGCCCCGCCGTGCACGAGGACTTGGACACGGGGGAGGCCATCGTTCACGGGAAGCCACTGATCGAGCCGGACGACCTCGCTCAGCTCCAGCACCTCTCCGAAGGGGAGGTGGCCGTCGTTGTGCCGAGGGAAGTCCTCGTGGACTTCGGGCCGAAAGACCGAGTGCCCCACATCATCGACCTCGAAGAATTCGGCCGGCTCTTCACCATCTTCAAGCACACCGCCTGGCGACTGGAGACCCGCCGTCGCTACGGGTCGGACGAAATCACGGATACCTACGCGCAGTTCACACGCGGCGAGCCCGTCCAGTGGGAAGGCGTCGATGCCGAGTGGTGCGCCGAGCGGCGCAAGCAAGTCGACCTCGGCAAGCGCTTCGAGCGGGTACGGATCCTGGACAGCCCGCCGACGGCAGGACAGCGATACCTTCTGGACAACGCGCGCCGCAACAGCGCGGTCGGCGAAGTCATCCACACGCTGTCGCGCTCGGAGGCCGAAAGGCTGCGCCTGCCCGAGGAGGACTTCTGGCTCTTCGACGCGCGGCTGGTCGCTCTGCTTCGCTTCGACGATGACGACCAACTCGTCGATGTCGAGCTGATCACCGAGCCCGCCGCCGTCCTGCGCTACGCCCAGGCACGCGACGCCGCCTGGCACTACGCCGTCCCGTACCAGGAGACCGAGGCAGGTCTCCCGGCTCCGGAGTAGGTACCGTGAACCGGTGAGCGATTACCAGCAAGCGCGTGTGGCTCTTGGCATGAGGCTGCGGGAGCTGCGCAAGGCGGGGTCGCTCACCGGTGCCCAGCTCGCGGAGTTGCTCGGCTGGACGCAGTCGAAGGTCAGCAAGCTGGAGAACGGCCGCCAGACCGCCACGGCGGAAGACCTTCGGCGATGGGCAGTTGCCGTGGAGCGGCCCGACGTGGCCGGGGAGCTGACCTCACGGCTTGCCGGGCTCGAATCCCACATGCGCTCATGGCGCCGCCAACTCGCCACGGGGCACAAGGCCGTACAGGAGACGCTCAACACCGAGTTCGACCGGACAAGGACCTTCCGCGCCTGGGAAGGGTCAATGATCGTGGGGTCGCTCCAGACTGCCGACTACGCACGGCACATCTTCAGCCGCTACACCGACCTGCATCAGTCGCCGCGCGATACGGAGGACGCGGTCCGGGCCCGTATGAAGCGGCAGGCCGGTCTGTACGAGGCTGGAAACAAGTACCGGATCATCCTGTGGGAGGCGGCGCTCCACGCCCTGGTCTGCCCGCCCTCCGTGCTGGCCGCGCAGTTGGACAGGCTGGCGGGTGTGATCGGCATGGACACCGTGGAGCTGGGGATCATCCCCTTCAGCGCCCCGCTGAGGATCCCGCCCGCCAACGCTTTCTGGATCTTCGACGAGCGGCTCGTCATCGTCGAGGACTGGCACGCGGAGCTGTGGGTGGAGGACCGCGCCGGCATCGCCACGTACCTCCGGGTGTGGGACATGCTGAACGGATCAGCGGTGTACGGAGCCGACGCGCATCGCATCATCACGCGCGCGGGCCGGATGCTCGACGCGCGATGACATCGTCAGTGAGTAGGAGATCGACTACGTGTCCGAAATGATCGACCTGAACAAATTCGCGCGGCTCTTCGAGACCTTCGAGCACTCCGCGTGGCGGCTCGAAACCCGGCGCGGCTACGCCTCCGACCGGGAGGACGAGACGTACCGCGAGTTCATCGAGACGGGCACCGTCCAGTGGGATTCCAACAGTGCCTGGTGCAGAAACATGCGCCATCAGACTTCGCAGGGCAAGCGCGTGGGCAGGGTCCGCATCGTCGACGCCCCGCCCACGACCGGGCAGCTCTACCTGCTCGACAACGCACGCCGCAACGCGGCCACCGGCGAGGACATGCGGAACCTGTGGCGCGCGGACGCCGACCGGCTGTGCCTGCCTGCCGAGGACTTCTGGATCTTTGACTCGCGCCAGGTCGCCCTGCTCAACTTCGATGGCGACGACAACCTCGTTGACGTCGAGCTGATCAGCGACCCGGCCACGGTACTGCGCTAAGTCCAACTCCGTGACGCCGCCTGCCATCACGCCGTCCCCTACGCCCAGTTCGCCACGCGCCTCTCGGCGGAGGCCGAGTAGCGGCTCTTCGGGTGCGGGAGGGCGGGCGCTCCCCGGATTGGCGGGTGTCCGGTGGTCGTCAGTCGGTGGTGCGGATGACGATCTTGCCGAAGGCGCCGCGGGCCAGGTGTTCGTATGCCTTGATCGCGTCGTCGAAGGGGTAGACGGTGTCGATGACCGGGGCCAGGCCGTGCTTTTCGATCCAGGCGTTCAGGTCGAGGAAGGCGCGGCGGTGGCCGACGGCGATGCCTCGGACGGCGGCCTGGCTGTAGAGCAGGGACAGGACGTCCAGGGGGGCGGTCATGCCGCCCAGGAAGCCGACCAGGGAGATGTGGCCGGCGGGCCGGGTGGCGTGGATGGACTGGTTGAGGTTGTCGCCGCCGACTACCTCGATGACCTGGTCCACGCCCTGTCCGTCGGTGAGTTCGCGTACCTTCTCGGCCCAGTCGGGGGTGGTGCGGTAGTTGATGAGGCCGGTGGCGCCGAGGGCGGCTGCCCTCTGGAGTTTGCCGTCGTCGCTGGAGGTGGCGATGACGCGGGCACCCAGCGCGGTGGCGATCTGGATGGCGAACAGGGAGACGCCGCCGGTGCCCTGGACCAGGACGGACTGGCCGGGCCGCAGGCCGCCGTACTCGACCAGGGAGAACCAGGCGGTCAGGGCGGCGATCGGCAGGGTGGACGCCTGCTCGTCGGTGAGGTTGGCCGGGGTCGGTACCGCCGATTCCGCTTCCAGGATCAGGTACTCGGCGAGGCCGCCGTCGGTCGGGCCGCCGAGCTGCCAGTCGGGTTCGTCCCGGGCGGGGGCGCCGTCGAGCCAGTGCGCGTAGAGGTGCGACATGACGCGGTCGCCGACCTGCCACTGGGTCACCCCGGGGCCGAGCTGGGCGACCACGCCGGCGGTGTCGCTGACCGGGATGAGGTTCTTCGGTACCTTCTCCGGGCTGTAGACGCCGTCGACGATCGCCTTGTCGCGGAAGTTCAGCGAGACCGCGGAGACCTTCACGAGGATCTCGCCGGGACCGGGCTTGGGGGTGGGGCGCTCCGCGAGGCGGAGGTTGTCCAGGCCCAAGTCTTCCAGCTGCCAGGCACGCATGAGGACACGTGCTCCTTTCTCCGGTGGTGGTGCGCGCGGTGTCCCGCTGCGCGGCGGGGGGTTTCAGGAGGTGGTGTCGTCGTGGGTGACGGTGACGACGATCTTGCCGACCTGGCCGTTGGCCTCCATGTAGCGGTGGGCCTCGGCGATGTCGCTCAGGTCGAAGGTCTTGTCGACGACGGGGGCGAAGGAGCCCGAGGCGAGTCCCGCGTTGATGAACGCGACCGCGCGGCGCAGCCGTTCGGGGTCGGAGGTGATCTCGAAGAGGGTGTAGGTGCTGGTGTTCAGCGCGGGGAAGGACCGCGCGTTGGGCAGCGGGGTGGTGCGCTGGTCGAGAGCGCCGTAGACGACCAGGTGTCCGCCGGGGCCGATGCCCTTGGCGAGGGTCTCGACGCCGGGGCCGGCGATCGGGTCGAAGGCCAGGCGTACGCCCGTACCGCCGGTGATCTCCGCGACGCGGGCGGCCAGATCCTCGTCGTCGGTGACGATGACGTCGGCCGCGCCGGCGTCCAGGAGGCGCTGCTTCTTGCCGGCGCCGCGGGTGGTGGCGATCGGGATCGCGCCGACGTGGCGGGCGACCTGGATGGCGGCCAGGCCGACGCTGCTGGAGGCGGCGGTGATCAGGACATGGTCGCCCGGACGCACCTGGCCACTCTCGGCGAGGGGGCCGTAGGCGGTGATGTAGGCCATCCAGACGGCCGCCGCGGTGACGGCGTCCACATTGCCGGGGCGGGGAACGACGGCCGAGGCCGGCAGGACGACGCTGTCTCCGTAGGTGCCGTACGCGCTCTGCGAGAACGCCGGCACCACGGCCACCGGGTCGCCCGCGGAGAAGTCGTGGACGCCTTCACCGGCCGCCTCTACGACGCCCGCGGCCTCGTAGCCCAGCGTGGAGGGGAAGACCGGCTGGTAGAAGTAGCCGCCTTCCCGGTACATGATCTCGGCCCGGTTCAGGCCGATCGCGTCGACCCGGATACGTACCTCTCCCGCGCCGGGAGCGCGGGTGGCGACATCGCGGATCGCGAGGACCTCGGGGCCGCCGGTCCGGTCGAACTGTACGAGCTTTGCCATGGTGCATCAGCCTCGGAAGGGAGAAAGCGGGAGACACCGGACCATCCCGGCGCGCTCTCCACCCTGCCTTAAACTTTGACCACGGTCAAATTACGACGCCCATCGAACTATGTACGTCACGAGCCGCCTCGGCGGACTCAGGCCCCGTCCGCCGTCTCCGTGGTCAGAGCCGCCAGCACCGCCGGCAGCAGCCCCGGGAACCGCTCGTCCATCTCGTCGGCGCGCAGCGCGTTCATCTTCGTGGTCCCCACGTAGTACTGGCGGATCACACCCGCCTCACGCAGCACATTGAAGTGGTGCGTCAGCGTCGACAGCGACACCGGCGCGACGAAGGTCCCGCAGCTCAGATCCGTACCCGCACCGGCCAGCTGGACCACCACCGACCGGCGCACCGGGTCCACCAGCGCCTCCAGGACCTGTTGCAGGGAGACCCGCGCCAGGTCGGGATGCTCCACCGTCCGGGGGGCGGTGCGGGGACGGGCCACGGTGACTCCTCAGGGCAGGCGTTCGATGTCGCCGTCCCATACTACGACCGCCATCGAATGAAGGGCCCGGGCGGCCGAGCCTCGCGCGTTCGTGGCCGCACGCGGTCGTTACGCGGCCGGCTTGCGGGCCACCGCGAAGATACGGCGGAAGGGGTAGGCGGTGCCGTGGGGGCCCGCGGGGTAGGCGGTGCGCAGGAGGGCGCGGTACTGGGCCGTGAAGGCCCGTACGGCGTCCTCGTCGCCCTTGAGCGCCGTCAGGACCGGCCGCAGGGCGGTGCCCTTGACCCAGTCCAGTACCGCGTCCTCGCCCGGGAGGAGCTGGAGGTACGTGGTCTCCCAGACGTCCGTCGCGCAGCCCAGGTCCGTCAGGCGGGTGAAGTAGTCCGCCGGGGTGAGGACACCGCCGGGGAAGCGGAGGCCCTGGCCGGGGCCGAGGCGGCCGCGCCAGGGCGGGGAGGCGCAGAGTTCGGCGAGGAGGGTGTGACTGGGGGCCGTGAAGTTGCCGGGGACCTGGAACGCGAAGGTGCCGCCGGGCGCCAGGGCCTCGATCCAGCGCGGGAAGAACGCGGCATGGTCCGGGATCCACTGGAGGGCCGCGTTCGAGACGATCAGGCCGTACGGTTCGCCGTCGGAGGCGGCCGGCGGCCAGTCCTTGGCGTCTGCCGTACGGAAGGTCAGCGTGCCGCCGCCGGGGGTCGGGCCCGCGTACTCCCGCGTCGCGCGCGCCAGCATCTCGGGCGAGTTGTCGAAGCCGGTGATACGGGCCGCGGGCCAGCGCTCGGCCAGCAGCGCGGTGACGTTGCCGGGGCCGCAGCCCAGGTCGGCGATGCGCGGCGGGCCTCCCGTCGCCGGGTCCTCCACTCGTGCCAGCAGGTCCCGGAACGGGCGGCTCCGGTGGTCCGCGTGCTTGAGGTACTGCGTCGGGTCCCAGGTGGGGGTGGTCAGAACAGGCATGCGTTCTCCGTTCCCTTGGCTCCCTTGGCTCGGGCGCCTTCCTCTCCCCACCCTGCACCCCCATATATCTTGACGTCAAGAGACTTCATATCGAGGGACCCTCTACACTGATCGCCATGGAGGATGAGGTCGACCGGTTGGTCGCTGCATGGCGCCGAGAGCGCCCCGACCTCGACGTGGAACCGCTTGAGGTGCTCAGCCGCGTCAGCAGGCTCGCCCGCCATCTCGACCGGGCGCGCCGGATCGCGTTCGCGGAGCACGGCCTGGAGCCCTGGGAGTTCGACGTGCTCACCTCGCTGCGGCGCGCGGGGGCGCCGTATCAGCTCTCCCCTGGGCAGTTGCTGACGCAGACCCTCGTCACGTCCGGCACGATGACGAACCGTATCGACCGGCTCACCAAGAAGAGCCTCGTCGAGCGGCTGCCCGACCCCAGCGACCGGCGCGGGGTGCTCGTCCGGCTCACCGCCGAGGGGCAGGACCGCGCGGATCAGGCGCTCGCCGGGCTGCTCGCCCAGGAGCGCGCCATCCTCGCGGAGCTGAGCACCGCCCAGCGGGGCGAACTGGCCGGGCTGCTGCGCCAGTTGACCGCGCCGTTCGACAACGTGCCCAGTTGAGCGGAGGCCCTGGTGCCGGTATCCGTGGATACCGGCACCAGGGCCCTGAGCCACTCAGGCGCTCGGCCGTCATCAGGCGCTCGGCCGTCAGGCGCTCGACCGCTCAGCCCGTCGACGTGATCGCCCGCGCCCCCAGATCCACCGGGCCCACCCCGGCCCTGCGGGCCAGCGCGACGGCCGCCAGGGTGGAGTGCACGCCGAGCTTCCCCAGCACGTTCTGCATATGCGTACGGACCGTGTGCGGCGACAGGAAGAGGCGTTCCGCCACGGCCTTGCGGCCCAGGCCCGCCACCATGCAGCGCAGCACCTCGCGCTCGCGCGGCGTCAGCGACTCGACGAGCCGCTCGCTCTCCGTACGGTGCTTGCGCGCCGCCGTCAGCTCGCGCAGGACGCCGGTGAGCAGCGCCGGCGGCAGATGCGTCTCGTCCCGCAGAACGCCCCGCATCACGGCGAGCAGCCGTTGCAGCGAGCAGTCCTTCGCGACCCAGCCGGACGCGCCCGCCTGAAGCGCCAGCGCCGCCCGGCGCGGGTCGTCCTTCTCGGCCAGCACGACCGTACGGACCGATGGCTGGCCGGAACGGACCCCGGCCACCAGCGAGATGCCGTCGACCGGCACCGGCGTCTCGCCGGAGCCGCTGTCGGGTACGGCGCGGGCGACCGGGACCTGAACCGGTATCACCGCGCCGAGATCGGCGTCGACCAGCATCACATCGAATCTGCGCCCCTCCGAGGCCGCCCGTTCGAGACAGCGCAGCGCGGCGGGCCCACTGCCCGCGGCGGCCACGTCGACATCGGGCTCGGCCGCGAGTGCCGCGGCGAGCGATTCGGCGAAGATGCGGTGGTCGTCCACCACGAGAACCCTGATACGTACCAATGGACACCCCCTCAAGGTGGGAGCGGACGGCACAGGCACGGCGCCCGGTAGTGCGAGTGACAGCTCAAGTCGCACGGCCGCCGCCGCGTGTTGACTGCTACCCCACCCCGGGCGTCGTACCCGCTTGTCTCCACCCCTGATCAGCACCGGCCCCCACCGGTGCTGTGCATCAGCGTACGGGCGCGGACCGGGAGCGGAAGGAGAATCGCGGAAATCCCGGGCCGTGCCCTCGGAGGTGTGTTATGGGAGTGATGAATGACGTTTGGTGAGGCGGGAGTTGCGGCTCTCGGGAGGCATTCCCGCGATCACGCCACCCGGTGCGCCCCCCGCGACGCGATCGCCGGGAACACCCTCGGCGCCGTGTACCCCGCCGCCGCGAACGCCTCCGTGACCGACTTCGCCACCGCGTCCGCCGCGTCCACCTCGACCAGGACGATCGCCGAGCCGCCGAAGCCGCCGCCCGTCATCCGGGCGCCCAGCGCGCCGGCCGCCGTCGCCGTCTCGACCACCAGGTCCAGTTCGGCGCAGGAGACCTCGAAGTCGTCGCGGAGCGAGGCGTGTCCCTCGTTCAGCAGCGGGCCGACGGCCCGGACGTCGTCCGCGTCGAGAAGCGCGATGACCTGCTCGACGCGGTGGTCCTCGGTGACGACATGGCGCGTGTAGTTCCGTATCGTCTCGCTCTGCCCGGCCGCCGCCAGCCGCTCCAGCGCGGCCGGCAGCTCCTCGTACCGTACGTCCCGCAGCGCGGGCACCCCGAGCGCCGCCGCGGCGGTCTCGCAGCCGGTGCGGCGCTCGGCGTAGGCGCCGTCGCCGAGTTCGTGCTTGACGCGGGTGTCGACCACGAGGAGCTGGAGGCCGTGGGCGGCCAGGTCGAACGGCACCTGGCGCTGCGCCATGTCGCGCGCGTCCAGGTGCAGCGCGTGCCCCTCGACGCAGCAGGCGGACGCCGTCTGGTCCATGACCCCGCACGGCACACCGGCGAAGTCGTTCTCGGCGCGCTGCGCGACGACGGCCAGTTCGGTCGGTGAAAGCCCCAGCTGGTACAGGTCGTTGAGGGCGACCGCGGTGACGACCTCCAGCGCGGCGGAGGAGGAGAGTCCGGCGCCCGTGGGGACGGTCGACCGCAGATGGATATCGGCGCCCGTCACCGGGTGGCCGGCCGCGCGCAGCGCCCAGACGACCCCGACCGGGTACGCGGCCCAGCCGCCGTTGTCGGCGGCGGGGTTCTCGGAGTGCGGGACGAGGTCGTCGACGCCGAGCTGGTAGACGCCCTGCGGGATGTCGGCGGAGTGGACGCGTACGACACCGTCCGTACGGCGCGAGACGGCGGCCACCGCGCGGTGCGGCAGGGCCAGCGGCAGCGCGAAGCCGTCGTTGTAGTCGGTGTGCTCGCCGATCAGGTTGACCCGGCCGGGCGCGGCCCAGACGCCGTCCGGCGCGGCGCCGTACAGCTCCTGGAACTCCGCCGCGACGCGGGCGGTGTCCACATCCGGAGTGCTTTCCGAGGAAGTGGATGTGGAAGGGGGAACGGTCTCGCTCACGCCTGCTTCTCCTCGCTGCGTGCGAACGCCCACGCGTCCGCGACGATGTCCGCCAGCTCGGCGCGGGCGGGCCGCCAGCCGAGGCGCTCGTGCGCCGTGGCGGCGGAGGCGACCAGGACGGCCGGGTCGCCGCCGCGGCGCGCGGCCACGGCCTCCGGCACCGGGTGGCCGGTGACCTTCCGTACGGTCTCGATGACCTCGCGGACCGAGAAGCCGCTGCCGTTGCCGAGGTTGCAGATCAGGTGCTCACCGGCGGTCGCCGCGGCCAGCGCGCGCAGATGGGCCTGGGCCAGGTCCGCGACATGGATGTAGTCGCGTACGCAGGTGCCGTCCGGCGTCGGGTAGTCCTCGCCGTACACGGAGATCGACTCGCGGGTGCCGAGGGCGACCTGGAGGACGAGCGGGATGAGGTGCGACTCGGGGCTGTGCCGCTCGCCGTACGTGACGCCGGAGGCGGACTCGTACGCGCCCGCGACGTTGAAGTAGCGCAGCGAGACGGCCGCGAGGCCGTGGGCCGCGCACTCGCCGGCGATCATGTGGTCGACGGCGAGCTTCGTCGCGCCGTACGGGCTGGTGGGCGCCGTCGGGTCGGACTCGGTGATGGGGGTGGAGACCGGCTCGCCGTAGGTCGCGGCGGTGGACGAGAAGACGATCGTACGGACGTCGGCGGCGCGCATCGCGGCGAGCAGCGCCATGGAGCCGGCGACGTTGTTGTCCCAGTACTTCTCGGGCTTGGCGACGGACTCGCCGACCTGCGAGGACGCGGCGAAGTGCAGCACGGCGTCGTACGAGGGATCCAGCCATTCGGCGGCGTCCTGGACGCGCCCCTCGATGAAACCGGCCCCGGCCGGGACGGCCGCGCGGAAGCCGGTGGAGAGGTCGTCGAGGACGGTCACCTCGTGCCCGGCCTCCAGCAGATGGGCCGCCACGACGCTGCCGACGTATCCCGCGCCACCCGTGACCAGGTACTTACCACTCATTTGCTCGCTACCTCTCGCAGTCGCTCGGCCGCGGCCTCCGGCGGCACGTCATTGATGAACACGCTCATGCCGGATTCGGAGCCCGCGAGGAACTTCAGCTTGCCGGAGGTCCGTCGGATGGTGAAAAGCTCCAGGTGGAGGGCGAACTCCTCGCGCCCGGCGGCCCGGAACGGCGCCTGGTGCCAGGCGGCGATGTACGGCGTCAGCGGCTCACCTTCGCCGAAGATCCGGTCGAAGCGCTTCAAGAGTTCCAGATAGATCTGTGGGAACTCTGTGCGCGCCGCCTCGTCGAGCCCGCGCAGATCGGCGACCCGGCGCCGGGGGTACAGATGCACCTCGTACGGCCAGTGCGCGGCGTACGGCACGAACGCCACCCAGTGCTCGCCCGCCAGCACCACCCGGCCGCCGCTGTCCCCCCCGCCGTCCCCGTCCACATCCCCGTGTCCGTCCGGGGCGGTCTCGCGCGCCAGGATGTCGTCGAAGAGGTTGCGGCCGGTCTCGGCGCGGTGCGCGGCGGCGTTGCGGAGCATCAGCGCGGAGCGCGGGGTGACGAAGGGGTACGCGTAGATCTGGCCGTGCGGGTGGCCGAGCGTCACACCGATCTCGGCGCCGCGGTTCTCGAACGGGAAGACCTGCTCGACCTCGGGCAGTTCAGCGAGTTCGGCGGTGCGGTCGGTCCATGCCGCCAGCACGAGACCGGCCTGCTCCTCGGTGAGGTCCGCGAAGGACGCGTCGTGGTCGGAGGAGAAGCAGATGACCTCGCAGCGGCCCGCGTCGCCGGCCAGGGAGGGGAAGCGGTTCTCGAAGACGGCGACGTCGTAGTCCTCGTCGGGGATCTCGCTCAGCCGGCCGTCCCGGGAGGGGCAGAGCGGGCACTCGTCGGCGGGCGGGTGGTACGTACGGCCCTGGCGGTGCGAGGCGATGGCGACCGCGTCGCCGAGCAGCGCGTCGTGGCGGATCTCGGAGGTGGTGGAGATCGGGTCGAGGGGGCGGTGGTCGGGAGCGTCGCGTACGACGTCGTCCCGGGAGTCGTAATAGACGAGCGCGCGACCGTCCGCGAGCTTCGTCACCGTCTTCTTCATGCGTTTGCCTCCGGCACCACAACGCCCAACCGATCACAACCAACAGAACTCAACACAACAAATCATAAATCAACAGGCGCGTCAACGGGCGGCCGGGTTGACGAGATCGTGGAACGCGCAGCGCAGAGCCCCGGGCAGCGGCGCCGTGACCGCTATCCGGGGCTGTCGTACGTCCGCGTCCGCGTCTTCCTTACTCGGTGCCGCCCTCCGACGGCTCCGCCGCCCGGTCCAGCAGTCCCGTACGGGCCGCCAGCGCCGCCGCCTCCAGCCGCGACCCCACGCCGAGCTTCATCAGCACCCGCTGCACATGCGTCCTGGCCGTGCTGGGCGCGATCCCCATGCCCGCCGCGATCAGCCGCGTGTCCTCGCCCTCCGCGACCCGTACCAGCACCTCGATCTCGCGCGGTGTCAGGATCCGCAGCAGCCGCTGCCCCTCGTCGTCCGGCTGGGCCGCCGGGTTGAGCAGCTCGGTGAAGGCGCCCTGGAGGAGCTGCGGCGCCACCGCCGCCTCGCCCGCGCGCGCCTTGATCATGGCGCGCTCGACGCCCTCGATGCGCTCGTCGTGCCGTACGTAACCGGAGGCGCCGGCCGCGAAGGCCGCGGCGATCCCGCGCGGATTCGGCACCGGGCCGAGCACCACCACGGCCACCTGCGGGCGGTCGCGCTTGATCCGTACGATCGGGTCGAAGACCCCCGGCTCCGCGGGCACCGCCGTGCCGAGCAGGCACACCTCGGGCGCCCTGCTCACCACCAGATCGGCGACGCCGGCCGTGGGCGCCGCCGCCGCGAGCACCCGGTGCCCGCGCAGTTTCAGTGCCGAAGCGAGCGCCTCGGCCAGCAATCTGTGATCGTCGACCACCATGAGCCGCACGCCCACGAACAAACCCCCATCCCCGCTGGTCCCTTGGCCCCCCGGCCTCTTGACCCGGCAAGCTACACGCTTGTTCGACCTCGCGCGCCCCTTACTTGCCAGAAGCCGCTCGGATTGCCGAATTCCCGCCCATTCAGGACTACTTACGGCCTGTCGCAGGTACAGAGCGCTTTACAGAAACGGGGCCGCGGTCCGTGGTGTCACCCACAGGACCGCGGCCCCGCCGCGTCCGTAACGCCGCAATGCCTGCCTTCTCGCTTACTGCTTCGTCGTGAACGACATCGCCAGGTAGCGCTTCTTGCTGTACTCATTGGGCTTGCTGATGAACGGGCTGGAGATGAACATCCGGCCGTCCCGGTAGAGCAACTCCATGGAGCTGGGCGTGCTGAAGTCGTTCTCCTGCTCGGTGGCCGACCGCTCGCCCGAGTTCTCCAGCAACAGCGTCTGCTTGAACGTCGAGCCGTCGACGGAGATGATCTCGCCGCCCTTGTCATAGGTGGGCGTCTTGTACACGATCACGTTCGAGCCGTCCATCCGGACCGGGTACATCTGCCGGCGCTCGCCCGCGTCGGCGCGGCCCGTGACGCCCTTTCCGGTGGTGAGGTCGAAGCCGATGATCTCGTTCGTACGCCCGTAGTCCGAGCTGCCCTCGTGCTCCGCGGTCGGCACGTAGATCTTGCCGTCGCCCACCACCATCAGCGAGCACTTCTCGACATCCGTCGAACCGCAGCGCGCCTCGAACTTGCCCACCGCGGAGATCTTGGCCAGCAGCTTTCCGGTCTTCTCGTCGATCGAGAAGAGGTCCGAGAAGCCGTTGCCGCCCTCGGCGGTGTCACCGACGTCGGCGGCGACCACCAGCGGCTTGGTGGAGACGATGTGCGGGTAGTCGACACCGGACGGCATCGTGTACGCGGAGAGCGGCGCGCCCGTGAGCGGGTTGAGCGACTGGATGGTCATCTGCGGGTCGTTGGTCGAGCCGCACTTGCGGACCGCGACCAGCGCCTCGCCCCCGCCGTAGCCGGTGTCGTAGCAGCCGTCGGTGCTGACCTCGGGCTTCCAGCGGACGGCGCCGGTCTTGATGTTGAAGGCGGCGCCGCCGTCGAAGCCGCCGACGGCGACCGTCTCGCCGCTGAGGGTGATCTCGCCGAAGGAGTAGTCGCGCTCCCCGTCGTTGGTGTCCTTGAGCGACTTGTTCCAGACCATCTCACCGGACTTGAGGTCGATCACGGCGATCTTGGTGCAGCGCGGGTACTTGTTCGCCTCCGACGGCTTCTCGGCCGCGAAGGCGATCGCGGTCCGGTAGTCCTTGGAGACATGCTTGGTGGTGGCGCAGATCTCGCCGGGCAGCGGGATCGCCCAGAGCTGGGTGCCCTTGGTCAGGTCGTAGCCGACGATCTGGTCGATGCCCGTCTTGACGTACGTGGAGTCGCTGAGCCACGAGCCGTAGACGGACGTGCTGTCCGTGACCTTGGGCAGCGGCACGGTGAAGGCGACCTTGGCCTTGGTGTTGGACGGCGCCTGCTCCGAGCCGCCGCCGCCCGTACCGCCCTTGTCGCCGTCCTTGTCGCCGTCCTTCGTGTCACCGGTGGCGCCGGACGAGCTGTTCTTGGCCTCGTCCTTCTTGGAGCCGCCGGAGTTCGCGAACCAGACACCGGCGCCGATGATCAGCACGACGGCGACGGCCGCGGCGATGACGATCTGGAGCCGGGTGTTGGACTTGCCGGGCTTGCCGCCGGACACGGCGGTCGCGGGCTGCTGGAACTGCTGGAACCCCTGCGGGTGTTGCGGGTACTGCTGCTGATACTGCGGGTACTGATGAGGCTGCTGATACCCCTGCTGCTGGTATGGCGGGTGGCCCTGCTGGTACGGGGGCTGCTGCGCCGGGTAGCCGTAACCCGGCGGCGGTACGGGCGGCTGCTGGCCCGGGTAGCCGTACCCGGCGGGCGGCGGGTCCTGCGGGGCGCCGAACCCGCCCGCCGGGGGCTCCTGCGGCGCGCCGAAACCGGCGGGCGCGGGGCCGGGCGGCTGCTGGGGCGGGGTGGGGGGTGCGGGCGGCGTGGTCGGCTGGCTGGGCTCAGCGGGCCGGCCGGCCGGCGCCGGGGGCTGGTTCGGCGGCTGACTCGGTGGCGTGGGGGGCTGGTTCGGGGGCTGCGGAGGCTGTGTCATGGCGTGGCTACCTCGGTCACTTACCGTAAACGATCATGGTCTTCTTCTTCAGCAGCTCGGCCCTGGATCCGCTGACCCGGTCGGCGAGCAGATAGAAGCGGCCATCGACGTACGTGTACTTGCTGAAGCTGAAGGAGTTCTCGATCCCCGCCACCGTGTCCGGGTGCTGGAGCAGGATCTTCGGGCTGCCGCTGCCACCGGGCGTGATGGTCGCGACCGCGCCGCCCTTGTCGTACGTCGGCTGGATGTAGACCAGCGGCTTGCCGCCCTCGGTGCCCATCAGCGTCATCGTCCGGCCGGACGGCGCCTCCGTACGGGAGGTGATCGCGCCCGTGGCCAGGCTGTACGCGACGACCTCGTTGGCCTTGCCGTAGTCCACGCTCGTCGACATGTAGAAGTGGGTGGCGTCGGCGGCGATCCCGGAGCAGCCCTCGATGTTGTCGTTGAAGATGATCCCGCCGCCGCAGCTCACGGAGAACTTGTCGTCGCTGCCCTTCATCACGGCGCGCTGGGTGCCGTTGGCGTTGAAGGAGACGATGCTCCAGGTCTTCTTGTCCCGGTCCTTCATCGAGACGACCAGCGGGTTCACCGAGTAGACCTTGTCGACCTCGTAGCCCTTGACCAGGGTGAACGACCACTTGACCGCGCCGGTGGCCGGGTTCAGCTCCTGAAGGGCCTTGGTGTCGCCGGTGCGGCAGGTGGCGGCGGCGATCATCCGCTCGCCGCCGCCGGACGCGAACGCGTACGGCTTGCAGTCGGTGGTGGGGGTGGCGAAGAGGTCCTTGCCGTCGCTCACGCGGTAGGCGTTGGCGTAGCTGGTGCGGCCGACGGTGACGGTGTTACCGGTGATCGTCAGCGAGGGGTCCCCGATGAAGTCGAAGAGACCGCCCTTCTCGACGGTCTTCTTCCAGCCACCCTTGCCGGTGTTCAGGTCGACCATCTGGAGCTGGGTGCATTTGCTCTTGTCGGTGTTGCCGTCCTTGATGGCGACGACCATCTTGCCGTCGGCGGTGGGCGCGGTGGGCGCGGCGCAGATCGGGGCGGCGAGCGGCAGGGTCCACTTCTTCTTGCCGTCGGCTATGGAGTAGCCCACGACTTCCTTGTACATGGCCTTGACGACCGTGTCGCCGGCGAACCACGGGCCGAACACCTCGGCGCCGTTGCGCGGCAGCTGCACGTCGTTGATCAGCATCCAGTCGACCTTGGCCTCGCCGTCCTTGCGCCCGGCGTTGAGGTCGTCGTTGGCCTCGCGGCCCGTACCGCTGCCGTCGCCCTCGTCGACGCTCGGTGAGGGGGAGGCGGAGGCGTCGGGGGTGTCGCTGCTCTTGCTGACGGCGGGCTTGCCGTCGTCGTCACCGCCGTTGGCCGTGAGCGCCCAGACGCCGGCGCCGACGAGCACCAGCCCGGCGACGGCCGCGGCGACGATGACGGCCACCTTGTTCTTGGGCTTCTGGCCGGAGCCATCGGCGCCCATGCCGGCGTAACCGCCGTTGCCGCCGTAACCGCTGCCGCCGGCGAACCCGACGGGCGCGCCGGGGAACTGCTGGGGCGGGTAGCCGCCCTGCTGCGGCCCGGGGCCGTAGGGTCCCGGCTGGGCGGCGTACGGGCCCGCCTGGCCGGGGTAGGCGCCGGGCTGCTGGCCCGGCTGAGCGGCGTACGGTCCGGCCTGGCCGGGGTACGCGCCCGGCTGGCCCGGCTGGCCCGGCTGCCCGGCGTAGGGGCCGGGCTGCTGACCGTACGGTCCGGGCTGCTGGCCGTACGGGCCCGGGGCCTGCGGCGGATAGCCGTAGCCGGGCTCACCGGCGGGCGGCGCCGGCGGGTACGCGTAACCGGGCTGCCCGGTCGGCGGCGCCTGCGGCGGCTGGGCTGGCGGCTGGGCCGGGGGCTGAGCGGGCGGCTGCGGCGCGGCCTGGGGAGGCTGCGCGGGAGCCTGCGGCGGCTGAGCGGGCGGCTGGGCCGGGGCCTGCGGCGGCTGCGGCGGAGTCTGCGGTGGTACGGCCGGCTGCTGCGGGGCCCCCTGCTGCGGGTCCTGCGGAGCGCCGAAGCCTCCCTGCGGCGGTTGCTGGCTGGGTGGCTGGGTCATCAGCGCTTTCCCCCTGTTTGGCGCGGGTCCGCCACCCGTTCGTACTCCCCCGCGATCCCGTCGGGGCATTGCCGTGAATGCGGCCTGCCTCCCCGGAATAGAGCGATTCGGGCGTGGATTCCGCATCGTCACATCAGTCGAGCGGGGCTTCTTTGTATCACCCGAACCCTTGAACGGGCCGGGCCGGTCCACCCCTGTACCCAAGGGAGGACCGGCCCGTGACGCGCTTGTTATGCGCTCTGCACGCCGTCTTTACGCATCCTCCGCGAGTTCGAGCCAGCGCATTTCCAACTCCTCGCGCTCGGACTTCAGTTCACGCAGCTCACTGTCCAGCTCGGCCACTTTCCCGAAATTCGTGGCGTTGTCGGCGATCTGCTGATGGAGCTTCTTCTCGCGGTCGTCCATCTTGCTGACCTGGCGCTCGATCCGCTGGAGTTCCTTCTTCGCGGCCCGTCCGTCCTTGGCGGACGCGGCGGCGGAGGAGGACCCGCCGGCCGGCGCGGTGACGGCGGAGGCGGATGCCTGTACGGCGGCGGGGGCGCCGGAGCCGGCCAGCGCGCGGCGCCGCTCCAGATACTCGTCGATACCGCGCGGCAGCATCCGCAGCGACCGGTCACCGAGCAGCGCCATCACCTTGTCGGTGGTGCGCTCGATGAAGAAGCGGTCGTGGGAGATGACGACCATCGACCCGGGCCAGCCGTCGAGGAGGTCCTCCAGCTGGTTGAGCGTCTCGATGTCGAGGTCGTTGGTGGGCTCGTCGAGGAAGAGGACGTTCGGCTCGTCCATCAGCAGCCGCAGCAGCTGGAGCCGACGCCGCTCACCGCCGGAGAGATCACCGACGGGGGTCCACTGCTTCTCCTTCGTGAAGCCGAACTGCTCGCAGAGCTGGCCCGCGGTCATCTCGCGGCCCTTGCCGAGGTCGACCCGGTCCCGTACCTGCTGGACGGCTTCGAGCACCCGCAGGGTCGGCTTCAGCTCGGTGACCTCCTGGGAGAGATACGCGAGCTTCACCGTCCTGCCGACGACGATCTTCCCGGTCTCGGGCTGGACATCGCCCCGGCTGCGGGCGGCCTCGGCGAGGGCGCGCAGCAGCGAGGTCTTGCCCGCGCCGTTCACCCCGACGAGCCCGATCCGGTCGCCGGGGCCGAGCTGCCAGGTGAGATGGGTGAGCAGCACCTTGGGGCCGGCCTGGACCGTCACGTCCTCCATGTCGAAGACGGTCTTGCCGAGCCGGGCGTTGGCGAACCGCATCAGCTCCGAACTGTCGCGCGGCGGGGGTACGTCCGCGATCAGCTCGTTGGCCGCCTCGATCCGGAAGCGCGGCTTCGACGTACGGGCGGGGGCGCCGCGCCGCAGCCAGGCCAGCTCCTTGCGGACCAGGTTCTTCCGCTTGACCTCCTCGGTGGCGGCGATGCGCTGGCGCTCGGCGCGGGCGAAGACGTAGTCGCTGTAGCCGCCCTCGTACTCGTGCACCGTGCCGCCCTGCACATCCCACATGCGTGTGCAGACCTGGTCCAGGAACCACCGGTCGTGCGTGACGCAGACGAGCGCGGAGCGGCGGGCGCGCAGATGCTCGGCGAGCCAGGCGATGCCCTCGACGTCGAGGTGGTTGGTGGGCTCGTCGAGCACGATCAGATCGGGCTCGCCGATCAGCAGCTTCGCGAGCGCGATACGGCGCCGCTCACCACCGGAGAGCGGCGCGATGACGGTGTCGAGGCCCTGCGGGAAGCCCGGCATGTCGAGCCCGCCGAAGAGTCCGGTGAGCACATCGCGGATCTTGGCGTTGCCCGCCCATTCGTGGTCGGCGAGGTCACCGATGACCTCGTGCCGTACGGTCGCGGCGGGGTCGAGCGAGTCGTGCTGGGTCAGCACACCGAGCCGCAGGCCACCGTTGTGGGTGACGCGGCCGGTGTCGGCCTCCTCCAGCTTCGCCAGCATGCGGATGAGGGTGGTCTTGCCGTCACCGTTGCGCCCCACGACGCCGATCCGGTCCCCCTCGGACACACCGAGAGAGACACCGTCGAGCAGCGCACGGGTGCCGTACACCTTGGTGACTGCCTCGACATTGACGAGATTGACGGCCATTTCACTCCTGCTACGGGGGGACATGCCCCGGGGGACACGCGATCGACGTCCCAGCGTAGTCGCCCGGTAGGACAGCGGTTCGCAGCGGTTGGCGCGGGGAAACGGACCGGCCGCCCAGCGGTGAGGCGGGGCGGCCGGGTCGGGTCGGGCGGGGCGGGTCAGGCGGTGGCCCCGGACACCTTGGGGGCGGCGGGGGCGGCGTTCGGCGCGCTCCCCGTACCCGTACCGGCCTCCGGCTGGGCGCTCGCGCCCTTGGTCGGGATGAAGAAGGCGACGACGGCGGCCACGAGGGCGACACCGCAGCCGATCATCATGGCGACACGGAAGCCGTTCTCGGAGGCCAGGGCGTGACCGCCGAAGTCGGTGGTCATCTGGGCGAGGACCACACCGATCACGGCGGCGGCGAAGGAGCTGCCGATGGAGCGCATCAGCGTGTTGAAGCTGTTGGCCGAGGCGGTCTCCGACTGCGGTACGCCGCCCATGATCAGGGCCGGCATCGCACCGTACGCGAAGCCGACGCCGGTGCTGCAAATGATCGTCACGACGAGCAGCCCCAGCGTGGAGCCCAGCAGCGCCTGGGAGGCGCCGTAGCCGATGGCGATGATGAGGCTGCCGAGGGCGAGGGTGATCCGGGGGCCGGAGGCGGCGGAGAGCTTGGCGCCGACCGGCGACATCACCATCATCATCAGACCGCCCGGCGCCACCCACAGCCCCATGGCGAGCATCGACTGACCGAGACCGTAACCGGTGGCCTCGGGCAACTGGAGCAGCTGCGGAATGACGAGGGACTGGGCGTACATCGCGAACCCGACGAGGATGGAGGCGACGTTCGTCATCAGCACCTGGGGGCGGGCGGTGACGCGCAGGTCGACCAGCGGTTCCTTCGTACGCAGCTCCCAGCGGCCCCAGGCCAGCAGGATGACCACGGCGCCGCCGAGCAGCCCGAGCGTGGAGCCGCTGCCCCAGCCCCAGTCGGCGCCCTTGGACACACCGAGCAGCAGGCAGACCAGCGCGATGCCCAGTCCGACGGCGCCGAGGCCGTCGAAGCTGCCCTTGGCGGTGTTCTCCTTGCCGGCGGGCACGAAGAGCGCGACGAGGACGCCGACCAGCAGGCTCAGCGAGGCGGCGACCCAGAACAGCACACGCCAGCTGGCGTTCTCGGCGATCGCGGCGGAGACCGGCAGGCCGAGCGCGCCGCCCACTCCCATGGACGCGCTGATCAGGGCGATGGCGCCGCCCAGCTTCTCGGTCGGCACGACATCGCGCAGCAGGCTGATGCCGAGCGGCACCACGCCCATGCCCATGCCCTGGAGACCGCGTCCGGCGATCATCGGGACCACCGAGGAGGACAGGGCGCAGATCACGGAGCCCAGGACGAGCGGGCCGATGGAGACCATCAGCATGCGCTTCTTGCCGTACATGTCACCGAGGCGCCCGGCGACGGGGGTGGTGACCGCCGCCGCCAGCAGGGTGGCGGTGATCACCCACGTGGCGTTCGAGGCGGAGGTGCTGAGCAGCGTCGGCAGTTCGCCGATGAGCGGCACCACCAGGGTCTGCATGAGCGCGGCCACGATCCCCGCGAGCGCGAGGATTCCGACCACACGGCCGGAGCGGGCCTCGGTACTGGGACTTTCCACGGGTACTCCCTGTTGCTTTCTTCCGGGCGGCGGCGGCCATGGCGGCCATGGCGGCCATGGCGGATTGCACCATGCAAACAATGTGCAGCATGCACATCGCATGCAGCGTACACGTCGCGTGTTACATCTAATGTGAGGTGGTCGTCCCGCCCCCAGGGGAGGGCCAGCAGGAGCCGGAGGAAGCCGTACGTGAAGAAGCCCATCGACCGGATCGCGTTCGAGACCATGCTGCTCGGGCGTTATATGCACCTGCTCAGCCCGCGCCCGCTGGGTGCCGATGGCCGGCTGGACCGCAGCGCGTATCTCCTGCTCAGCCGGATCGAGGCGGAGGGGCCGATGTCGATCGGCCAGCTCAGCGAGGCGTTCGGCCTGGACACCTCCACGCTCAACCGGCAGACGGCGGCGATGCTGCGGGCGGGGATCGTCGAACGCATCCCGGACCCGGACGGCGGCATCGCGCGCAAGTTCGCCATCACCCCGGACGGCGCCCGCCGCCTGGCGGCCGAACGGGCCGAGAACATCCAGGGGCTGGCGAAGGTGATGAACGACTGGACGCCGGAGGAGGTGGCCGACTTCGCGGGCTACCTGGGCCGCCTGAACCGCGACATCGAACGAGCCGACGGCCGCCCGTGGCCGGGCCACTGAGGAGGGGGCGGCGGGGCGGCGGGGACGCCCAGCCCGTCAGGAGGCGCCTCAGGGGCGGTAAGCACCCCGGTTGTTGTAGTAGACCGTGCCGGCCTTGAGCTTGGTGGGCGCGAAGAGCTGATCGACCGTCACGAACCGGTACCCCCGCGACTTGAGGTCCGCGAGGATCTTGGGCATCGCGTCCACGGTGGTCTTGTGTATGTCGTGCATGAGCACGATGTCACCGGGCTTGGTGTACTTCTTGACGGCGGCGGCGACCTTGGCCGCGTCCCGGTGCTTCCAGTCCAGCGTGTCCACACTCCAGTTGACCAACGGCCGCCCGGCGGCGGAGCGGACCTTGGCGTTCTGCGCGCCGTAGGGCGGACGCAGGGTCGTCGGCGACTTGCCGGTGGCGTCCTTGACCGCCTTGTCCGTACGCGAGAGCTGCGACTTGATCTGAGCGGTGGTCAGCTTGGTCAGATCGGGATGGTTCCAGCTGTGGTTGCCTATCTGATGCCCGGCGGCGGCTTCCTTCCGCACAAGGTCGGGCTTGCTCGCGACGTTCTGGCCGACGACGTAGAAGGTGGCCTTGGCGTCGTAGTCCTTCAGCAGCCCCAACAGCCGGTTGGTGTACGAGGCGGGACCGTCGTCGAAGGTCAGCGCGACGCACTTGACCTTACGACAGTCCACAGCCGCGGCCGGGGCCGTGGCGGCGTGCGCGGTAGTGGTGACGGAAGCGGTGACGGCCAGCAGGGTGGCGGTGGCCATCAGGGTGGCGGCTCGTCTGTCCATGAGAGACCTCACATGAGAGTGGATGTGAACTCACCTGCTTGGACGACTACTTATCCACAACGGTTGCCCCCACAAGCCCCACTTCCGACCGAATGTCCCGAAGCCTCCACCCGCCGGGCGGGATCGGCACGCACGATCTCCGCTGGTTACTGGGGTGTTGTCGGGCGCGGGTCAGTACCAAGAGGTAACCGGGGTGTACGGGGGCGAGGTGCTTGGCGCTGGGCCGCCCCTCCTCCTTTCAGTGTCGCGCCTCCGGTGGAGGAGTAAAGGGCGCTCCTTCGTCGCGTCGGCTGCGCCGATTGCGCTGCGCTTCACCCTTGACACCTCCCCCGGAGTCGCAAGTGCGGATGAGGGGGGGCGGCCGGGGGGAGGGGGCCCGGGGGGTGGTGCCGTGCTGCCACTCGGCTCAGGGTCTGGCGGGCGGGTGGGCCCTGCGGGGCTGCGCGACAGAGGAATGGGGCGGCCCCACACCGGCTCAGCGGCCGACCGTCCGCTGTGTGCTGAGACTCAAGCCCCGCTGGTCACCGTTGCGTTGTGGTGCCCGGAAGGCGGACGGGGTTCTGCTGCCCGGTTCGGGTCTGCGGGCCGCCCCCTTGCCAATCTGACCCATATGGGGCGGTTTGGTGGGCGGTTGGGGGTCTTCTCGGGCGGCACATGTGTCCTCAGGTGCGTTAGCGGCACTCCAGGGCGCACGGGTGACCCTCGGGGGCCCACCTGGTGCCACCTGCGTCCCGGCGGCCGCCTTTCCGTGCCGCCGGACGGGGCCTGCCGCCCGGTCGGCCTCTCGGGCCACCCGCCCCCACCCGCATGTCCCATATGGGGCGGTTTGGCGAGGTGCTAGGGGTCTCCTCTGGCGGCACATGTGTCCTCAGGTGCGTTAGCGGCCCTCCTGGACGCATGGACGGCCTTCAGAGGCCCACTTGCCGCCACCCGCGTCTCAGTAACCCCACAACCCACCCTCGGTGACCAGCGGGGCTTGAGTCTCAGCAAACAGCGGACCGTCAGCCGCTGAGCCGGGGCCGAGTCACCCCATTCCTCTGCCGCGCGCCCCGCAGGGTCCACCGGCCCGCCGGACCCTGAGCCGAGTGGCAGTACGGCGCCACCCTCCGGGCCCCCTCCCCCCGGCCGCCCCCCTCTCCCGTACACGCGCCGGAAGGGGAGGTGTCAAGGGCGGAGCGCAGCGGAGTCGGCGAAGCCGACGCGACGTTAGGAGCGCCCTTTACTCCTCCCCTGGAGGCGCGACACTGGCAAAAGGAGGGGCGGCCCAGCGTCAAGCACCTCGCTCCCGTACACCCCGGTCTACCCCTTGGTACTGACCCGCAGACAACAGCCCCACGGTGACTGGCGTCGGGCTCTGGACCGGCCGGCATGGCTTGTGGTCAGGCGTCGGGAGTGGTGGGGGGTTCCTCGGCGAAGTGGTCGAACTCGCCTGCCTTGATGCCGAGGATGAAGGCTTTGAGCTTCTCGGGGGTGGTGGTGACGATGATGTCCGGGCTGTCGCTCTCCACGAGCTTGATGTTGCCGTCGTCATCGGCGGCGACGTTGATGCAGTTGGCTGCCTCGCCACTGAAGGAGGACTTCTGCCAGTTGAGGGCGGACACGAGAGTTCCCTTCTCAGATGTCTTGTGCGAGCCGACGGATCAAGGTTCGGGACGCTGCGGGCTTGAGGCTACAGCCCTCCATGCGGTCCAGAACGGTCCGGTACTTCACCAACTGGGGCTGATTGTCGAGGAACGCGGAACCATGGTCCGTGTCCAGCTGGACGGTGTCCAGGGCGGGGATCGCACCGGCCATGTGGTGGATGCCCTGCCCGGAGCTGGGGAAGGTGCTCGCGCCGAACGGGACCACCCGGATGGTGATGTGCTCGTGCTCGCTCAGGTCGAGAAGGGTCTTCAGCTGCGCGCGTGCCACATCCGGTCCGCCGAAGCCCATACGCAGGGCCGCCTCATGGATGATCGCCGTCAGCGGCGTCGGGTTCTCGCGGTAGAGCACCGCCTGCCGCTTGATGCGGTACGAGACCCGGTGCTCCACTTCGGGCGGTGAGAGCGTCGGCACGACATCGCTGATCACGGCGTGCGCGTGGGCGCGGGTCTGGAGCACGCCCGGTAGATGGATCACCGCCGCCGTGCGCATCGCGGTGGCGTGGTGTTCCAGTTCCGCCAGGTCGAGCGTGTCGGCCGGCAGTATGTCGCGGTACTCGTCCCACCAGCCGCGCGTCCGGCCTCCCGTCATCTCCGCGAGCGCGTCGATCAGGGCTTCATCGGTGCAGGTGTAGCTGCGGGCCATGGCCCGGACCCGGTCGGCACTCACCGCGAAGTGGCCCAATTCAACGCTGCTGACCTGCGGTTGGGAGGAGCCGAGGAGCGCCGCCGCTTTTGTCACGGACAGCTCGGCATGCTCCCGCAGCCTGCGCAGTTCGGCGCCAAGCCGCCGCTGCCGTACCGATGGCGGGAAGGCCCTCTTAGCCATGGCACCCCTTCGCTCGATCTGATGTATCAGGCTTTTTTTCTTGGTAGATGGTAGTGCCTCCTCTATGTTGTGAAGCACGCCACATCGAATGTGGCCGCGCCCGCAAAGCGCCCTCAACCCGCCATGTCCATCTGCCCGTTAGGGGAACGTGATGACCGTATCGCCGCAGGACCCTGCCCCGGAGTCGTTCGATTTCGAGCAGGAGTTGTACGAACTTGTCCGCGACACCGCGCCCCGGTTCTTCGCCGTCGTCGTCGAATACCGCGACGGCGACGGGGACCTCGGCCGGGATGCCGCCGTCGTTGCCTGGGGGATGGCGCACGAGGACGGGGCCGCCGATGTGACGCGGGTGGGCGGTGGGGGCCCGTTGCGGCTTGCGGCGGCGGAGAATGTGGCCCGGTACTTCGGGCGGGAGGACGGGTGTTCGCCTCGGGTGGTGTGGCTTCCGGCGGTGGCTGGGAGTGGCGGCCGGGAAGTCGGTGCTCGCGCCGCCTGAGGCTCGTGGGCCGGGCCGGGGGAGGCGGCCGCGTCCAACGGGTGCGGCGCGGCCCGCACGGTCGACTTGGACCGTGCGGGCCGCGCGGGCCGCGTCGCCCTGGAACCGCTCAGTCGGGCAGGCGGTCGAGGACCCACTCACCGATCTCGGGGGTCATGGCCGCGTGCGGGTCGTTCTCCGAGGAGAGCAGGTAGTCGTTCAGATCGAACTCCTCCGGCGGCAGCTCGTTGATGTTGGTGTAGAGGTCCCGCTGCTCGCCCAGGTCGCGGACGGAGACCGCGCTGACGGACGGCACGAAACACCCCGAGCGGTGCGTCACGTTGACGCTCTCGTTGAAGGCGGCGAGGGCGTCACCGAGGATGCCGAACGACTCCAGCGTCCCGCCCGGCGCCCCGTCCAGTTCCGGGAAGCCGCTGGTGGTGACGGTGTGCGGGCCGCCGAGGACGCCGTTCAGTACGGCCACCTCCGCCGGGTCGCCCCCCGACTGGGTCAGGAAGTACGTGCCGTCGAAGAGCGGGCCGGAACAGCTCAGCGCCTTGTCCCCGGGCCGGACGCCGTTGCCCAGGCCGTCGCCGCGTCCGCTGGACACCCCGAGCAGCAGCGGGATCTGGGGCCATGAACCGACCTTCTGGAGCCGCTCCTTGAAGTCGGTCCGCAGCGGGCTCTCCTGCGGTGTGCCGGCCACCCCGTCCACGTACCGCCACAGCATCTGCTGCGAGGCGGGGCTGCTGATCTGCCGGAGGTACGTGTCGTCCACCGTGGCGAGGTAGTGCGCGAACGCCTGGAGCCCGATCGGCACCCACGCGCCCCGGTGCGGGCTGTCGAACGATACGTAGACGCCGGTCCGGTGGTCCATCCGCTGCGTTTCCATCTTCGCCAGCGCGTACCGGGCGACGATGCCGCCCATGCTGAACCCGCCGACGAGCAGCCGGGTGTCGTCCAGCTGCTCGGCGATGGTCCGCATGATGGCGGCGGTCATCGTCTCGGCGTTCCGGAGGATGGACTCGCTGCGCTCATCGAACCCGACGAGGACCAGCGTGCGCCCCCGGCGCCGCAGCTCGCTGATGAACGGGTACCGGCCGTTCTCCAGCCCGTCCCACAGGTGGTCGAAGTCCGTCGGCCCGAGGTTGAACCCGTCGGCCAGGACGACGGGCCTGACCACGGCCTTCTGGCCCTCGCCGTAGTACACCCGGGCGCTGCCGTGCGGCAGTTCCCACCTCTCGTCCGCCGCAGGTGCCTGAGGGGCCGCCGGCCTGACCGCCGGGGTGACGAGTCCGATCGCCCCGGCGGCTTTCCTGGCTTTCTCGGTGGTGCTGTCGGCCATGGAAGTCCCTTTCCATCGTGTTGCTCATGGTTCAAGGGACATGCTCGGTTCGCGAAGGCCGTGATGATGCGCGCAATGCGGGTGGTTCACCACATCGGGTGGTCCGCACCGCCCATGCCTGCGGCGCAGTGCGTCAGTGCGGCGCCCAACGCCTCAGAGCGGCGCGCAACGCCTCAGTGCGGCGCCCAACGCCTCAGTGCGGCGTCGGGGACTCCTCCAGTACGAAGACGGGGATCTCCCGGTCCGTCTTCTCCTGGTACTCCGCGTACTCCGGGTACGCCTCGACCGCGCGCGCCCACCACGCCGCCTTCTCCTCGCCCGTGACCTCGCGCGCGATCATGTCCCAGCGCTCCGTGCCGTCGCGGAGTTCGACGCGAGGATCGGCCTTGACGTTGAAGTACCAGACGGGATGCTTGGGGGCGCCGCCCAGGGAGGCGACCGCCGCGTACGCGCCGTTGTGCTCCACGCGCATCAGCGGGCTCTTGCGGATCTTGCCGCTCTTCGCGCCGAGCGTGGTGAGGATGATGACGGGCATGCCGCGCATCGTCGTCCCCTCCGTACCGCCCGAGCCCTCGTACAGCTCGACCTGGTCGCGGGCCATCGGGAAGGTGCTGGGCTCGTACTCGCCTTTGAGTGGCATGGCTGCTGCTTCTCCTGTCGGTCGGGAACGTGGGGGATGTGCCTACAGCAGTGGGGGAACGCGGGTGGGTACCCGCTACGTTCCAATGATCTCGGGTCCCCCCGTCATTCCCGGCATTCCCGCTCCCGGCCGCGCCTGTCAGTGGGCGGAAGTACGCTGGAGAACCCCCGGCTCGTACGTCACGCCGGGCTTTTAGGCATGCTCGCCCCCGGACCCGGACGGAAATCCCCTTCATGAGCCTGCACGGTCTGCTGGACGCCGTGGTACGTGACCCGGCGCTCGCCGAAGCGGTGAAGGCCGCCTCCGACGGTCACCGCCCCCATGTCGACCTGGTCGGACCGGCCGCCGCGCGGCCCTTCGCCGTCGCCGCGCTCGCGCGCGAGGCCGGGCGGCCGGTGCTGGCCGTGACGGCGACCGGGCGGGAGGCCGAGGACCTGGCGGCGGCGCTGCGCTCGCTGCTGGATCCGGACACCGTCGTCGAGTACCCGTCGTGGGAGACGCTGCCGCACGAGCGGCTCTCGCCCCGCTCCGACACCGTCGGCCGGCGGATCGCCGTGCTGCGCCGGCTCGCGCATCCGGCGAAGGACGATCCGAGCGCCGGGCCCATCAGCGTGGTCGTCTCGCCCGTACGGTCCGTGCTCCAGCCGCAGGTCAAGGGGCTCGGCGACCTGGAGCCGGTCGCGCTGCGCAGCGGGTCGAGCGCCGATCTGAACGCGGTGACCGAAGCGCTGGCCGCCGCCGCGTACGCGCGCGTGGAGCTGGTCGAGAAGCGCGGCGAGTTCGCCGTGCGCGGCGGGATCCTGGATGTCTTCCCGCCCACCGAGGAGCACCCCCTGCGGGTGGAGTTCTGGGGCGACGACGTCGAGGAGATCCGTTACTTCAAGGTCGCCGACCAGCGCTCCCTGGAGGTCGCCGAGCACGGTCTGTGGGCGCCGCCCTGCCGGGAGCTGCTGCTGACGGCCGATGTACGGGAGCGGGCGGCGGCCCTCGCCGAGGTCCACCCGGAGCTGGGCGAGCTGCTCGGCAAGATCGCGGAGGGGATCGCGGTCGAGGGCATGGAGGCGCTCGCGCCCGTACTGGTCGATGACATGGAGCTGCTGCTCGATGTGCTGCCGCCGGGCGCGATGACACTGGTCTGCGACCCCGAGCGGGTCCGGCGGCGGGCCGCCGACCTCGTCGCGACCAGCCAGGAGTTCCTTCAGGCGTCGTGGGCGGCGAGCGCGGGCGGCGGAGAGGCCCCGATCGACGTCGGCGCGGCCTCGCTCTGGTCCATCGCGGACGTACGGGACCGGGCGCGCGAGCTGGGGATGGCCTGGTGGTCCGTCTCGCCGTTCGCCGTGGACGAAGAGATCGACGACGACGCGATCACGCTCGGCATGCACGCCCCCGAGTCGTACCGGGGGGACACCGCCCGCGCGCTCGCCGATACGAAACAGTGGCTCGCGGACGGCTGGCGCACGGTCTTCGTCACGGAGGGTCACGGAACGGCGGCCCGTACGGTCGAGGTGCTCAGCGGGGAGGGCATCCCGGCGCGCCTCGACAGTCCCGCCGGTCAGGGCGGGCTCGCGGAGATCGCGCCGTCCCTCGTGCATGTCGCGCGCGGCGCGATCGACCACGGCTTCGTGGACCCGGGGCTCAAGCTGGCCGTCCTCACCGAGACCGACCTCTCCGGGCAGAAGGCCGCCGGCAAGGACGGCGCGCGCCTGCCCGCCAAGCGCCGCAAGACCATCGACCCGCTCACCCTGGAGCCCGGCGACTACATCGTCCACGAACAGCACGGCGTCGGCCGGTACGTGGAGATGGTGCAGCGTACGGTCCAGGGCGCGACGCGCGAGTATCTGCTCGTGGAGTACGCGCCGGCCAAGCGCGGCCAGCCCGGCGACCGCCTCTACATCCCCACCGACCAGCTCGAACAGGTCACCAAGTACGTCGGCGGCGAGGCGCCCACCATGCACCGCCTCGGCGGCGCCGACTGGACGAAGACCAAGGCGCGCGCCAAGAAGGCCGTCAAGGAGATCGCCGCCGACCTGATCAAGCTCTACTCGGCGCGGATGGCGGCCCCCGGGCACGCCTTCGGGCCCGACACGCCGTGGCAGCGGGAGCTGGAGGACGCGTTCCCGTACGTGGAGACGCCCGACCAGCTCTCCACCATCGCCGAGGTCAAGGAGGACATGGAGAAGACGGTCCCGATGGACCGGCTGATCTGCGGCGACGTCGGTTACGGCAAGACGGAGATCGCGGTGCGGGCCGCGTTCAAGGCGGTCCAGGACGGCAAGCAGGTCGCCGTCCTCGTACCGACGACCCTGCTCGTCCAGCAGCACTTCGGCACCTTCTCGGAGCGGTACGCGCAGTTCCCGGTGTCGGTACGGGCGCTCTCGCGCTTCCAGTCCGACGCGGAGGCGAAGGCGACGCTGGAGGGGCTGCGGGACGGCGCGGTCGACATCGTCATCGGCACGCACCGGCTCTTCTCGTCCGAGACCAGGTTCAAGGACCTGGGCCTGGTCATCGTGGACGAGGAGCAGCGCTTCGGCGTCGAGCACAAGGAGCAGCTCAAGAAGCTCCGGGCCAATGTCGACGTCCTGACGATGTCCGCGACCCCCATCCCGCGTACGTTGGAGATGGCCGTCACCGGCATCCGCGAGATGTCGACGATCACCACCCCGCCGGAGGAGCGCCACCCGGTGCTGACCTTCGTCGGGCCGTACGAGCAGAAGCAGATCGGCGCGGCGATCCGGCGCGAACTGCTGCGCGAGGGCCAGGTCTTCTACATCCACAACCGCGTCGAGTCGATCGACCGGGCCGCCGCCAAGCTCCGCGAGATCGTGCCGGAGGCGCGGATCGCGACGGCGCACGGGCAGATGTCGGAAGGCGCGCTGGAGAAGGTCGTGGTCGACTTCTGGGAGAAGAAGTTCGATGTGCTGGTCTCCACGACGATCGTGGAGTCCGGCATCGACATCTCCAACGCCAACACGCTCATCGTGGAGCGCGGCGACAACTTCGGCCTCTCGCAACTCCACCAGCTGCGCGGACGCGTGGGCCGCGGCCGGGACCGCGGGTACTCGTACTTCCTGTACCCGCCGGAGAAGCCGCTGACCGAGACCGCGCACGAGCGCCTCGCGACCATCGCGCAGCACACCGAGATGGGCGCGGGGATGTATGTCGCGATGAAGGACCTGGAGATCCGCGGCGCCGGCAATCTGCTGGGCGGCGAGCAGTCCGGGCATATCGCGGGCGTCGGCTTCGATCTGTACGTACGGATGGTGGGCGAGGCGGTCGCGGACTACCGGGCGGCGGTGGACGGCGGGGAGCCCGAGGAGGCGCCCCTCGAAGTCAAGATCGAGCTGCCGGTCGACGCGCATGTCCCGCACGACTACGCGCCGGGCGAGCGCCTGCGCCTCCAGGCGTACCGGGCGATCGCCGCGGCGAACACGGAGGCCGACATCACGGCCGTACGCGAGGAGCTGACCGACCGCTACGGCAAGCTGCCGGAGCCGGTGGAGAACCTGCTGCTGGTGGCCGGGCTGCGGATGCTGGCGCGGGCGTGCGGGGTCGGCGAGATCGTGCTCCAGGGCCCGAACATCCGCTTCGCGCCGGTGGAGTTGCGCGAGTCGCAGGAGCTGCGGCTGAAGCGGCTGCATCCCCGTACGGTCATCAAGCCGGCGGCGCACCAGATCCTGGTGCCGCGCCCGACGGCGGGGAAGATCGGCGGAAAGCCGGTGGTGGGGCGGGAGTTGCTGGCGTGGACGGGCGAGTTCCTGACGACGATCCTGAGTTGAGTCGCCCTCGTATGCCTCGGCCCGGCCCCCGTCACTTCGGGGCCGGGCCGGTTTCGCGTGGTGCGGAGCCGCTCTACAGGTCGCCCTTGATGTATGAACGTGCCGCGGCCATCGCGTCCTTGACCCGTCCCTCCGCGATGACCTCCAGCGGCGAGTCGTCTTCGAGCTGCGGGTTCATACCGATCATCCAGGCGCGCGCCGTATGCGGGTTCTCCGCCCGCGCGATGACCTGGAACACCTGGAACGCGGCGCGGAGGCGCAGTTCCGAGTCGAAGCGCGGGGTGCTCTGTCCGGTGCACCAATTGCGGACATGCTTCGGATCGGCGATGCCGGCGATGTACGCGGTCAGCTTCTGGCCGAAGGTGTCCTGAAGGAACTGCGCGATTCCTGGGGTCTGCAGCTCGTTGGTGGAGGTGTGCGCGGCGGTCGTGCTGGCCGCTTCCACACCGGTCGCCTCAGTGGCGTTCTCTCTGGTGAACATGGATCCCTCCTGGCTCCTCGTGGGTGCGGGGCAGCGCCCTACACCTGCTCGCCGGGGGAGGAGCTGTCTCTTCCGGCTAATCCGGAACGGGAATATGTCCGCATGCTGCCTCCTGTGATTCGTTGTGGTGAGGGTACCCGTTTACACCCCCGCGCACTCTCCGAATTGCCAACCTCAAATCCCCCCGGAATCCCCCCTCATTATCCCTGTGGCGCTACTGACCAGCGCATTCCTCATGGCCACGATGGAGTGACGCGTTATCACTGCGATGAACCCGACACGGGCCGGGCATCCGAATGGGTGACCGCGGACGGTCAGCGGTGGCGGCCGGCGGCGGTCAGCGGATGGTCAGTCCGTACTCCACGGCGACGGACCTGAGTTCCACGTCCTCCGCCCGGATCGGACACCTCTCGGCCTCCACCAGGTCGACATCGGACAGCACCGCCCAGCACCGGTGGCCCCCGTAGTCGGACCGGTAGGCGATGCCCTGCACCAGCCGGTGGCCCTCCCGGTCGCGCTGCGCGACCGCCCAAGCGGCGATCTGGCGTGCCACCCGGCGGTCGGGGCCGTAGACATGCTCCTCGGTGAGCAGCCCGGAGACGCCCAAGTCCGCCAGCTCCACCTGGAGTTCCTTGCTGAGGAACTCGCGCGTGGACTCCGCGTCGACGTCGAGGAAGCGGGTGCCGGCGCCGGGCAGCAGCCGTACGAGGATGTGATCCTCGCGCCAGCCCGACGGCAGATGCCCGTTCGCCATGGCACGCCGTCCGCTGGGGTCCTCCGTCAGGAGACCGCGCATCTTGGGTGACACCCGGAACGTACGGAGCCCTTCGGCGTAGCAGCCGATGTGAGCGGTGGCGCAGTAGAGGGTGCCGTAGGTGAAGAGGCTGAAGCGGCCGGCCGCGTTGCCGAGCGCGGTCTCCGGCTCCAGGCAGTTGTACTTGACGGGACAGTCCCTCTTGCCCAGGCGCCAGACTCCCCGTTCCGGCGGGGGTACGAGGGCGACGGGAGGCTCCTGCGCGGCGGGGGCGGCGGAGGCGGGAGCAGGGTCGGCGGCGGGGGCGGTGGTGTCGGCTGTCATCCGTGCCCCCGACGCGTCGCGCTGGTTCGCGAGGCGGCTAAGGAGGCACGGGAGGAGCAGACCGGTAAGACAACGGAGGGCATCAGTGGTCCTCGTTACGGGATCTTCGACACGGGGTCGGGTCGTCGCTGGGATCCGGAGCCGAAGCGCGGGTGTGCACCGGCGTACTCGGACGGTCATTGTCCCGTATGAGCCATCGTGGCGTGAAGGTTTCTCCCGCCCCGCGGGGGCGCATACCGGGCGTGCGGGGAGCTTCGCCCGGCGCACGCCCGGCTCACGGATGCTTCGGGCGAGCCGGAGACCTCACGGATGTTCCGGGGCGAGCCGGAAGACCGATACGCCCGCCTCGCTGGTGGCCAGCAGGACGGGCGCCGTCGTTCCCGGACGGTCCACCCGGTGCGCGGAGAGGCCGTGCAGCGGCATCCCGGTCACGATCCGCAGCAGCGGCACCCCGGTGAACAGGTCCCACACATGAATGGCGGTACGCCCCGCCGCCGCGAGCAGCACCCGGTCCGAGGGCGTACGGAAACAGGCCAGCGCGGTGAGCGACCCGTCGTCGGGGCCGAACCGGGGCAGGCCCTCCGCCGGCCGCCGGGTGGTCAGGTCCCACAGCCGTACGGTGCCGTCCTCGCCCGACGAGGCGAGCAGCGGAGGGGGAGGAGCGTGGGGCGCGGCGGCGGGTGCCGGGGGGACGGCGGCGACGGCGGTGACCGTGTGCTGATGGCACCGCATCGCCGTCCCGTCCGGCCGGAGGCTGTCCACGTCCCAGAACCGGATGGTGTCGTCGGTGCCTGCGGAGGCGATCAGCGGCCCGCCGGGCGTGTCGAACGCCAGGACCGAGCGGACACTCAGCCGATGCTTCGACCAGGTCTTCAGCAGGCCGCGCTCGCGCAGGTCCCAGAGGCGTACGGTGCCGTCCGGGCTGCCGGTGGCGAGGAGCGACCGGCCGCCGTGGAGCAGCGGCGCCATGGAGGTGACCGGCATCGCGTGGCCGGTGAGTTCGCCGGTCGGACGGGGCGGGCCGCTGCCGGCGGGACCGAGGGAGTGCAGCACGACACGCGCATCGCTCAGGGCGGTGAGCAGCACGGGCTCGGCGCCGATGGCCGACCATGCGAGCGAGGTGACACCGGTCCCGTCCGGGACCCGGGTGTGGCCGCCGGTCTCGATGTCCCAGAGCCGGGCGCCGCCCTCGTCCGCGACCGCGAGCAGCAACGGCCCGCGTACACCGGGGGCGGGCAGCGCCGCCGCGCTGACGGAGCGCCAGGGGGCGGCGGGGGTACGGGTGCTGTGCCCGGCGAGCGGCCAGCCGCGCAGTGTCTTGTCGGCGCCGACGGTGACGAGCCGGGCGCCGCCGCGCGGCCCTCTGCCGCCGCCCGCGCGTGTGGCGGGCAGTGCGGTCAGCGCGGTGACGGGCCCGGTGTGTCCGTGCAGTGCGCCGCCGACCGGCTGCCCGGTCTCGGCGTGCCACAGCCGTACCGTACGGTCGCTGCCCGCGGACGCGACGGCGGGCAGGCCGTCCACGACCACCGCCACGAGCGCGGTGACGGGGCCGGTGTGCAGGGGCTCGCAGACCACGACCGGCTCGGCGGCACCCACGTCGTGGATCCGGACGCCGCCGGACTCGTCGCAGACCGCGTACCGGCCGGGCCGCTGGAGCGCCACGATGCCTCGGACCGCGCCTGGGTGGCCGGTGGACCCGGGCCTCGTACCGCTCCGCTCGTCCCACAGCCGTACGTCCGCGCCCTGGCCGATCAGCAGGACCGTACTGCTGCTGCTGCTGCCGCCGCCGCCGCTGCCGCTGTCGGGCCGGGGAACGGCGGCGAGCACGGCCGGCCGGCCGCCGAGGTCGGGCAGCCCGCCGGGGAAGGGGTCGGCGGGCTGGAAGTCCGTGCTGCTCAGCGCGGTGATGTGGCCGTCGCTGTGGGCGGCGAGTACGGTCCCGAGGCCGTCCGCGGAGGTGAACACGGTCAGCGAACTCACCCATGTGCCGGGCCGCCTGTGCACCTCGGCGGCCTGGCGGTGGCGCGCGCGGTCCGCGCGGTTCCATACGCGTACGGCGCCGTCCGCGCCGCCCGACACGAACGTTCCGTCGTCGAGCGCGAGCAGATGCCGGACCGCGGCGCCGTCCGTGTGCATCGGGGCGCCGGCCGGTGTGCCGTCCGCGTGCCAGGTACGGATGATCCCCAGATCGTCGCCGCTGATGAACACCCCGGCGGTGTGGGTGAGGGCTTCGATCCGCGCGGAGGAGACGGCCAGGACATTGTCGGACGAGGCCCAGTCGCTCCACAGCGGGGTCACCGGGGAGTCGGCCAACTGGACTTTCGCCAGGGGCTGTTGCCGGGAGAGCGGCTGGCGCCGGGCGGTGGCGGCGTGGTGGGCCAGGAAGAGGCTCGTCAGCCGGGAGCGCGGATCGGACAGGCGCAGGAACGGCTCCAGACCGGCCCATGCCCTGAGCCACTCCCGGCTGTTCGGTGTGCCGTCCTCGCGCCGCAGCAGCCGGCGGATCGTCGCGCTGGACTCCCAGGGCAGCAGCGCGGGCGGCACATGGTCGTCGTCCAGGACGTTCCCGAGGGCGGCGTGCTCGGCGAGATGTCTGCTCAGGTAGGGATGGGGCGGGATCGTCGGGTCGTCGGTGACGAGCTTGGCCAGCGCCCGGGCGATCAGCCGGTGGGTGGCGTCGTCCCGCGGATCGCTCATGACGCCTCGTCCCCGATACCTGACGCCTCGTCCCCGATGATGCGTTGTGCCTCGCCCCGGGCAGGTGGCGCGTCGTCCCGGACAGGTGGCGCGTCGCCCCGGGCAGGTGGCGCGTCGCTCTCGCCGTACGCCAGGAGTTCGGCGTCGCTTCGCTCCTTCAGCGTCGCCACGAGCGCCTCGTGCGCCGGACGGTAGACCCGCCGGTCGTCCTCCTGGGCATGGGCCAGATAGCCGTTGAGCCTGCTCTTCAGCAGCTTCTCGATCGCGTCGTCCGGATTCTCCAGCGGACGGTCCAGGAACACCCCCGCGATCGCGGGCCAGACATTGGACCAGGGGACACCGGCTCCCTGGGCGTGCGCGGCGGCCCGCAGGAGCGCCAGGGCGACGTCCGACGGCAGCCCCTCGGCCGCGACGAGCCGCAGATCCCGTCGCAGCAGACCGGTGGTACCGGCCTTCAGCAGCTCCTGCCACTCCGGATCGGCCACCGTGGCGAGCGGATCCGGCGCCGACCGCAGCTGCTCGCCCGCCAGCCGGGCGTCGAGGAACGACGGTGTCACCAGCCGGGCGACGGTACGGGCGGCCTCCCACACCGTCTCCGGGGGACACTGCTGAGGGCCGATCAGCGCGTGCAGATACTCGACGATGTCCTGCTCGGCGGCGTCGCCGTCCGTACGCTCGACCAGCGCGCCCGGGAACGCGGCGCGCAGCGCGCCGAGCAGGCTCGGCCCGTCGTCCTCCGGGGCCGCGGCGCCGCCGCCGTCGAGCGGCCGGCTGCTGCGGACCCCGATCAGCAGCCGTAACTGCCGTGTCCGCTGCGACGGTTGAGCACCACGCGGGCCCGGCACACCGCCCGGCGGTGGGGTGCAGAACGCGCTCAGCGGCGCCAGCACGTCCCGGATGATTCCCGACGGGTCGGACGCCTCGTCCAGCCCGTCCACCACCAGTGTCACCGGTGGCCCGGGGCTGGCGAGATGCCTGGTCAGCTGGGCCGACCAGAGAGATATCGGGTCCTCGTCGAGGCCGTGCCCCTCCGGCTGGATGTCCAGTCCGCGCAGCAGGTCGGCGACCAGTGTGACCGTTGTGCGATGGCGCGCCAGCACGGCCGCGGTCACGGACTTCTCCGGCGGTACGGTCGCGGGCTCGGCCAGCTCCAGGGCCTGCTTGTAGGCGGGATGGTTCCGGAACTCGGGATCGCTCAGGGTGACGGCCCGCGCCAGTACGGCCGACTTGCCCGAACCGGCCGTTCCGGTGACCAGCAGGACACCGTACGGATCGCTGAGAAAGGCGGCTATGCGCGAGTTCAGCCGCTCACGGCCGCGGAAGTACCAGCCCGGGTCCTGCTCGTTGGGCCGCCCGCTGGCCCGGGCGAGCCAGTGGTCGACCACCTCCGCCGAGGTCGCCACCTGCCGCAGGGAAGCCGCCACCAGCTCCTGGACCGGCGGCCGGTAGCCGGGATTGGGCAGGCAGGGGGTGACGGCGGTCTGGCCGCTTCCGTCGATGATCCGGCGGAGCCGGTGCTCGGACTCGTGTCCGCCCAGCTCGTTCTCGAACTCCGTCAGCAGATGGGCGACGCTCAGCCAGGGGGTTGTGATCTGCGCACTGGTCCTGAACCGGTTCAGCACACGGCGCAGTACGCGGGGGAACCGCCCTACGAGGACCGTGGAGCTGTGGTCGCATGTCGCGATCACGTCGATACGGCAGCCGGTACGGCGGGTGTTCCTGATGTCCTTGCGGAGAGAGGCCAGTTCGGCATCGATCGCGGCCGAATAGCAGGTGTTGACGATGACCAGGACGTTGTCGGCGTGCGAGTCGAGCGCGGCGGTCACGATCTCGTTGGTACGGATGGCCGTGGCCAGCAGCCGCTGTCCGTCGGTCCTGGGTAACTCCAGGAAGTGTGTGTTGGACGATCCGGTGACGCCGTGGCCGGTGATGAACACGACCAGCGCCTGGCCGCGCAGTTCGCGGACGCCCGAGCGGTGCAGGAAGAGTTCGACGTCGTGGCGTTCGGTCAGCTCGGGGGAGGGGATGTGCCGGAAGGGCTCCGCGGCGCCGTCCGGGGCCCACCACTCGCGTACCACGGCGAGCTGTTCGTCAATGCCTTCGGTGAACTCCTCGTCGCCGTCGCCGTAATCCCGTACGGCGAGGGTGAGCAGCGTCCGGGAGAGCGCGTCGGAGCCGGCCTCCGGGGCGCCTGTGGCTTCCGCGACGCCGGCGACTCCGGTGGCTCCCGTAGCCTCTGCGACTCCCGCGACTCCCGCGACTGCCGTAACTGCCGCGACTTCCGTGGACTCCGCGACTCCTGTGGCCGGTGTGCTTCCCCCGGCCCTGCCGACGCTCCCTGTTTGCCCAAGTCCGCCCGCCCGCTGCCGCATGCTTCCTATCCTTCCAGCTATGAACAAGGCGCCGCATGGACATCGCTCGGACGGCACGGGCGAGGAAGAGCCTTCCCGCCACCGCCCGCGCTATCCGGATCCGGAGGTCTCGCCCGACGTCACCCAGGACGCCGTCGTGATCGTGCCGGGCATCATGGGCAGCGAGCTGTACGACACCGTCGAGAAGAAGGTGGTGTGGGGGCTGTCCAACCCGGGCTGGCTGGTGAACGCCTGGACCGGGGCCCACGGCGGGCTCGGGGGCCTGCACCTCACGCCCGACGAGCGGGAGGGCCGGCTCGGGCGGATCGTGGCCCGGCGGCTGCTGACGGCGCCCGCGTGGGCTCCGGTCCTGAAGGGGCACGAGCCCTACCCCGACCTCGTCGCCACCGCCACGGCCGCCGTCGCCGATCCGGACGCGGTCCTTCCGTTCGCTTACGACTGGCGGCTGCCCGTCGCCACCAACGCCCGTCTGCTGGCCGCCGAGGCGCGTCGGCACCTCACGTACTGGCGCGGGCACGAAGCGCACGCGCGCGCCCGCCGGCACCGGGTCGACGAGCGGGAGGGCCGGCTCGTCTTCGTCGCGCACTCCATGGGCGGGCTGGTCACCCTCGCCGCCCTGACCGGCGGTTACGACAACGACCTGGAGGCGGACACCCGGGGCGTCATGACGCTCGGAGCCCCGTTCCGGGGCGCGGTGAACGCCGCCGTGATCCTCAACAGCGGCCAGGGCTCGCCCGTCCCCCTCCCGCACCGCAGACTGCGCGAGCTGGCGGTGACCCTGCCCGGGGTCCATGACCTGCTGCCCCGCTTCCCGTGCCTGGACGAAGGCACCGACGTACGGGTCCCGAGCACGGCCGACATCGTCGCGCTCGGCGGCGACCCGTACCTGGCGGAGCAGTCACGTACGCTCCACGAGGGCCTGAGCGGCAAGCGGCTGCCGGGACACCGCGCGGTCGTCGGGATCAACCAGAGCACGCTCCAGTCCATGACGCTGGACGGCGGTACGGTGACCGGCGCCGAGCACTCCTTCCGCCTCCACACCGACGGCACGGTCCTGCGCGACCGGACGACCCTGCTTCCGCACCGCTTTCCCGTCGGCGGCGACGGTACGGTCCACAAGGAATCGGCCGCGCTCGGCAGGGAGATCGTGCCGGTCTCGCTCCAGCACGGCGCGCTCGCCCAGGGATCGGCCGCGATGGACGCCGTCGCGTCCTTCCTCAAGGAGGACGAGCACCTCGGCCCCACTCAGGCGGGCGGCGCTGGCCTGGGACTCCTGATCCCGGACGTCGTCACCCCCGGGAGCCGCTGGGAGATCCGCGTCACGGGCGTCGACAGCCCGAAGGGAATCACCTGCGAGGTCCAGACCGTACCCGCCGCCCCCACGAGCGACGGCCCCCGCCCGGTCGGACCCCGCCCGATCCGGGCCCGTCTGTCCGGCGACGACCACGACGGCCTCACCGCCCGCGTCACCCTCCCGGCGAGCGGCCTGTACCGGGTGACGGTCGACTCCGGCAACGGCGAACCGCTCACCCAGCTCCTCCTGGCGGCGGAGAGCGACGGGAAGGACCACTGACCCGGCGAAGTCCCCTAAATCCCGTGGCGGTTGGCGGCGAGGAGGATCTACCGTCTCCGTCACAGGACGAAGGGGGCGCACGATGGCATTGAACAAAAAGGGTTCGCGGCGCATCACGGTCGACGGCACCGACTACCGCTGGCGGATCCGCAGGAAGCCCACGTACGCGCAGGCGATGTGCCACGCGCCGATGGTGTACGCGGTCGAGTCCGCCGACCCCGGCGGTCCGGGCACCACACTGGTGGTGACCACGGGACAGCCCCACGCGGCCAACTGGCTGGGCACCGCGCCGGAACCCGTCCGCCCCGCGGATGTGGCCGCGGCGATCAGGCAGGCACGGGGGAGTGGCTGGGAACCGGCCCGCGCGGGCTCCCCGTTCCAGCTGGACCGGAGCGCGGGCTTCGTACCGACCCCCTGAGTAGGAGGCCGCGTACCCCGATGGCGCCTCACACACGGACGCATGATGGACGCGTGACGACATGGATGCGCTGCCACTGGGACGACGAGGACATCTGGTTCTACTTCGAGGTCGACGCCGAGGGCTGGGTGACCCGGCAGGTTGAACTCCAGGGCCCGGAGCGCGTCCCGCTCGCGGCGGCGGCGCTTGCCGAGTGGGACCGCGCGTATGCCGCCGGCACCTGGTCGGAGTACGAGCGGAGGTACGGGGGCACGGCGGAGCTTCCGGTGTCGGAGTGGGAAGGGCATGTCCCCGAGTGGCTGGCGGCCGACGCGTTCGAGGCCGTGTGGCGGGCCGCCCGCCGGGATCTCGCGGCGCGGAGCCGCTGAGGTCCCGGCGCGGCCGGGCGGTGCGCGAGGGTCACCGCCCAGGCGCCGCGGACGGCCACGGCGCCCAGGGCAGGGCCTCGCGCCACCCCGGTCGGCCAAAGGCCCAGTCCTGGAGTACGACCGCGACCGGCTCCACGGCGAACGCCCCGTGATCGCACGGCACATGGGCCTGGAAGTGCCGGTCCGGGCCGCCTTCGCGGTACTCGACCCGGTAGCTCAGGTCGTCGTTGAGACGGACCTGCATGTAGTGCTGTCCGGCAGGTTCGAGGTCATGCCGTTCGACGATGACGAAGCGCCAGGTCAGGCTCATGTCGGCCAGCAGGTCGTGCAGTTTGTCCTCGGACGGGTCGTCCCAGGACGTCCCGTCCCACTCGATCGCGCGCAGCATCGGCACCGACATATATCCCCCCGTCCCGTCCACGAGTCGCTCCGCTGAGGAGCCGCACGCGGGCGACTTGGCCCGGTAGCGGCCCGGCGGGCCGCCGAGCCGAGGTTCTTGATCAGATCACTTCGACGTCATGTCCGTAATGATCCTTCACATTCTCCGCCATTTCCCGGCCGGCGACGCGGGGGATCCGGCGCTCCCACCAGCCACGGCCGCCGGGCACCTCGAATCCCCGGGACAGCAGGCCGGCGAACTTGTCGTCCACTGCCTGGATGTCTTTCTTGAACCATGCCAGCTCGGGGACTTCTCTGATCACCGGGTCGTCGATGACCCGTTGCAGAAAGCTTCGGATCGAGATGTCGTCCCCGTACTCGAAAAGAGTCCCTTCGTAGCCCTCCGCGCAGTCGTCCACGAATTCGGACCACTCCTCGATGGCGCGATGGGGAGTCAGCTCCGGAGGCCGGCCGAGATCACCGGCCAGTTCTCTGAACCGTTCGAGAAACATCGAATTCTGATAGCGCAGCCATAGCCGGGAAATCCAGACATTCGAACCGTCCGGTGGCGGGGAGGTGACCGGTGGCAGTGGAGCTGACTCCACGATATGCAGAAGCGTCCAGGCCAATCCGAAGCACTCGTCATCGCCGAAGCACTCCATGAGGAGAGTGGCCTCTTCGTTGGTGACAGGCTTCTCGATGGCATGCAGGGCCTCAGTCATTTCCTCAAACGCCTCGTCCCCCTCCTCGGAGTCGTCGTCCTGCGGGGGGAGTGGATGGCCGAGGCGAAGAAACTCCCGCACCTGATCGCTGATCATGTAAATCTCTTGCTTCAGCAGGTCTGGGTGGTTGCTTTAAAGGCTTTCGTTGGGCAAACTTCCGCCTCGATCGCGACTTCTAGCTTCTCTGATATTCCTCAAGGAATTTCAGCACTCCTGCCAATGGGGCTTTGATGTCGGGTCGATCGATTCCGGCACCTTCGAGATGTATGAGAATGCTTGCTTCTTCGGAGAATTCTCGCGCGAATGCTGAAGTGCATGCGCCGAGGGATTTCTGTACATGCATTCCGATTTCTTCGGCAAGAGGTGAAGCGGTTGCGCTGTCGAAGTCGATCGGGGCCGTCGCAAGAATTATTCCGGGAGCCCCGTCATCCCGGTGGTTGACCAGTACCTGCACGCTCCCGATCCGAGGGGATCCGCCGTATCTCTCATGGGCGAGAGGGGAATTCAGAATCGCGGCATCGCAATCCCAGCCGGTTTCGGCGATCGATCCTGTGCGGAACTCGATTCCTGGTATGTGGCCCAACATTCTTCGGCACTCTTGAATGAACCTGTCCGAAGATGTTGCCATCACAAATTTCATCGCCATCACCCACAGCTCATAGTGGGCATGATTTGCGGCCTGCTCAGCTTCGAGAGAACACTGTCCTGGAGGGCGACTCCGCCGTCAATGACATCAGTCGTGTAGGCCATTCTTGCGGATTCGGGAAGATCCGACAGGTTTGCCTTGGTGCGGATCATGGTGTAGGAACCCTCCTTCGGGTAGGCGGCATGCGCTCTTCGTGAATATTCCGATGCCCCTTTTTCTGTGAAGGAGAAGAACTTGATTCCCTGAGTGCTCTTGAAGACGCGATTCTTGCGAATGTCGTCGCGTTCTCTGCCCGTGACGCCTCGCCAGAGAAATATCTCGTTGGCGCCGAGTTCGCCGCCCGCGTTGTGGACCAGAACCGGTTCCGGGCCCGCCAGGACATAGTACGTGTGGAGGTCTTCGACGCTCAGGTCGTACGTTGTGCGTTCCGCGCGGTACGACGTGATGTCGATGATGACCGTCGGGGCGCCCGTGTCGTTCTGGAGTTGCTGGCCCGGCTTGAGATCGCCGGCGCGGGTCCAGGCGTCGCGGGTCGCTTCGTAGAACTGGTGGTGCTTGGTGGTCTGGATTGTCCGGGGGCCGGACTTGGTGGCGATGGTGACGTCGACGTAGTCCTTGTCGTCCTTGGTGACGATGACGGACTTCACGCGGTGTTTCTCGGTGGTCTTCTTGCCGGGTTCGGCGGTGAGGACCATGTCGCCGGGCCTGACCTCGCGGATGGGCTTGGTGGTGCCGTCGGCCAGGAGGACGGGGGTGATGCCGGTGAAGCTGTGCTTGCCGATGCGGGGGATCTTGCAGGTGGAGGGGGCCGAGGGCTGGCTGTCGCCCTCCGGCCTGGGCTTCGCCTTGGGGCCGAACCGGCCGGCCGCCGCGCCGAAGATGCCGCCCGACGCCGCGCCCACCGCCGTGACCTTGGCGGCGCCGCTGATGCTGCACCCCTCCTCGCTGGAGGCGCACGAGACGCCGTAGCCGACCGCGCCCTCCGCCGCGCCGCCCGCCGCGCCCTGGGCCGCGCCCTGGACGACCCGGCCGCCCATGCCGGCCAGCAGCCGCCCGGCCGCGCCCGCCGCCAGGCCGCCCGCCGCGCCGCCCAGGGCACCGGTCGCCGCGCCCACGGCCACCGAGCCGAGGAAGCCGCCGACCGACTTGGGGCCGTCGCTCATCAGATAGCCGACGCCGTTGGCCGCCGCGCCCGCCAGGGCCGCGCAGCCGATCACGCCCACCCCGCCCGTGGCGGCGGTGCAGCCCGCGAAGACCGCCACCCCGACCGCGACCGAGGCGATCGTCGCGGCGTGCTGCTTGACGAAGTTCGCGGAGGCTTTGGCCGCCTTTTTGACCGCTGTGCCCACCTTTTTGGCGGCCTTCACGGTCTTCTTCGCCACGTGTTTGACCGCCTTGGCCACCGTGCGGACCGTCTTCTTGACCTGCTTGACGACCTTGTGGACCTTCTGTTTCACCCGTTTATAGGTGCGTTTGACGTATCTCTTGACCTTGTGGACGCTGTCGGCCACCCGGTGGACCGTCGCGCGCACCACCCGCTTGGCCTTCTTGACGACTTTCTTGACGGTCTTCTTGATCTTTTTGGCGGCCTTCTTGACGACCTTGGCCGCCTTCTTGACCGTCGTCGTGGTTTTCTTCCAGGCCGACTTGGTGACTTTCGTGACCTTCTTCGTGACCTTTTTGATCGCCTTGTTGACGAAGCTCGGCCAGTGGCCCGTCGGGTCCGTCGCCGTCATCGGGTTGTCGTCGCCGTACGCGTAGCGGTTGGCGGAGACCGACGCGGGCAGCGGGTCCATGCCGACCGTGTCGCGGCTGTTGAACTGGCCCGTCTGCGGGGAGTACCAGCGCGCCGCCATATTGACCTTGGCGGTCGCCGGATCCGTCCAGCCCGACTGGTAGCCGAGCTGGCCCAGCATGCCGGCCGAGTCGACGACCGTACCGAAGGGCGAGTACGTCGTGGAGCCGCTGAGCGCCTCGCCCGTCCCGGTGAACTGCGCCACCACGTCGTCGTGCAGATCCGTGAGGGCGAGGGCCGACGCCCAGGACGTCTTCACCCCGACCAGGGCGCCGTCCGCGTCCCGGCTGTAGGAGGCGACCCCGTCCGTCGCCACGTCATTGCCCGCCCCCGTGTACTGGAAGGCGTAGGCCGGGGTGGCGAGCCCGTCGTCCGTCGTGTCCGTCGCCGTCAGCAGCCGGTCCAGACCGTCGTACGCGTACGTCCGGGCGCCCTCGCTGATCACCCGGTTGAACGCGTCCGCCTTCGTCGTCGTCCGCTTCCCCGTCTCGTCGGCCAGCGTGCTCATCGTGCCGCGCGCCGTGTACGCGTACGTGTTGTGGCCGTCCGAGGTGAGGCGGTTGCGGGCGTCGTAGGTGTACGTGTCGCCGCCCACCCTCGTACGGTTGCCGGAGGCGTCGTACCCGTACTGCTCCGTCTTCGTCCCGTCGTTCCAGGAGGTCAGACGGTTCGCCCAGTCGTAGCCGTATGTGGACGTGCGGGTCGCCGCGCCCGACAGGCCCGTGGTCGTCTTCTTTGTCTCGTTGTCGTTCTCGTCGTATCCGTAGGTTATTTCGGACAGGGATGTGCCTGATTTTGACGTCAGTCTGTCCGCTGTCAGACGTTCCAGCGCGTCGTAGGTGAAGGTGCGACGCGTCGCGTTCGCGCCGTAGTCGATCGTCTTGACGTTGCTGTTCTCGTCGTACGCGTACGTCAGCGACGAACCCGTCGCGCTGTCGTTGAGCGTCTTGAGCCGCCCCGCCGCGTCGTACCCGAAGGTCGACGTCCCTGACGCGTCCGTCCGCGAGGTCATCGAACCGTCGCCGTTGTACGCGAACGACGACGCGCCCGAGGGACCGCTCGTGGACAGCAGCAGACCCCGGTCGTCGTAGGTGAAGGCGTTCGTGTCGTCACCCGCGCCCGTGCTCGCGCCCGTCACCGCCACGATCCGGTCGTCCGCGTCGTAGCGGTACGTGTGGTCGACTGTCTCCGCCTCCGCGCCCCGGCCCGTCTGCCGTGTCAGCCGGCCCTTGACGTCGTACTCGTTGGTGATCGTGACCCCGCCCGGCGAACGCGCCTCCTTCGCCTGCCCGTTGGCGTCGTACACCATCGTGAACGTGCGCTCCGCCGCGCTCGGGTGCGCCGGGGTCGCCGGTTCGGTCTCCGACTCCGGCAGCCCCCAGCTGTTGTACGTGGTGAGGAAGGGATTGCCGCGGCCGTCCGTGAAGCGGGTGCGGTTGCCCGCCGCGTCGTAGCCGAACGTCGTCGTGATCGACTCCGTCGCTGAGACCGGCTGGACGGCCCTGGTGACCAGCCCCGTCCCGTCCACCGTCAGCGACACCGTATGACCGCGGTAGTCCGTCACCGTCAGCGGACTGCCCGCCCGGTCGTACGTCGCGGAGCTGGTGCGCAGCGTCCGGCCCGCCGCGTCCAGATCGCTGGTGGCGATGAGCTGGCCGAAGCCGTCGTACGTGTTCTTCGTGCTGGTGCCGTCCGGGTCCGTGGCGGTGAGGACCTGGCCGTCCATGTCGTACGTGAACTTCGAGACGCCGCCCGCCGAGTCCGTGACCTCGGTCGTCTCACCCAGCGCGTTGTACTTGTACGACTCGGCCGCGCCCGTCGGCGAGACGGTCCGGGTCAGCTCGCCGCCCGCGCCGTACTCGTTGATCGCCGTGTACGCGCGCTGGGTCGGCTGCCGCACGATGTCCGTGCTGGTGACCGCGCGCCCCAGGAAGTCCCACGTGGTCTCCTCGCGGGCGCCGTTGGGCCGGACCGCCGCGAGCTGGTCGCCGTTGGTGCTGTAGACGTACGACGTGGTGCCGCCGCCCGGGTCGGTGACCGAGGCCAGATCGCCCAGCTGGGTATAGGTGTACGTCCTGCGATTGCCGAGCGCGTCGCTCTCGGCGGTGACCTGGCCGAGCTTGTTGTACTCGTTGCGGAACGTCGCCCTGACCGGCGCGCCCGCGCCCGGCGGGGTGTAGTCCGGCAGGGTGGTCGAGGTCTCCTGGCCCTCGGCGTCGTACGTCGTGACCGTGACATTGCCGAGCGGGTCGGAGGTCTCGGTGGCCTCGCCGAAGGTGTTGTAGCCGGTCATCGTGACGGGCCGGACGGTGACCGGCGCCTCGCCGTTCCGCTCCGCCTGCACGGCCGGCTCGGTGACGGTCGTCTGCTGGGCCGCCTCGTCGTACCCGTACTCGGTGGTGGTGCCGTTCGGGTCGGTGAAGGAGCTGGGCAGCCCGCGCTGGTCGAGCTTCCAGGTGGCCGTACGGACGGAGCTGCCGGCCGCCGGGAGCGTGCCGCCGCGGACGGCCGTGACCTGCGCCGGGGCCAGCGCCTCGCTGTAGACCTGGATGTCGTCGAGCGAGCCGTTGGTGTTCTCGGAGTACGCGCCGTTGTACCGCAGCCGGCCGATCTGGAGCGGACCCGTCGCCTCCCACGGGGTGGTGAAGGTGCCGTTGTTGGCGACGGCCGCGCCGTTCACATACAGCCTGACCTGCGCGGACTCCTTGTCGTACACACCCGTCAGATGCGTCCAGGTGTTGACGGCCACCGCCGCCGTGCCGGAGTACGAGCGGACGATGACCGGGTTGACGGTGTCGGTGGCATGCCGGTTGAAGGTCCAGCCGTACGCCGTCGAGTAGTAGAGCTGGAAGCCGCTCGCGTTGTCGCCGGCCTGGGCGACGAAGGTGTTGTTGGCGGTGGTGGCCTTCAGCTTGACCCAGGCGGAGACGGTGAAGCTGCCGCTGGTGTTGACGACCGGCCCTGCGGTCTGCGCGTACGCGTTCGCCGTGCCGTCGAAGTCGGCGCTGCCGCCGCGGTCGGTGTTCCACTTCACCCCGCTGCCGAGGGTGCCGGTGTGGTTCGCGCCCGAGGAGTCGGCGGTGCCGGTGCCGGAGGTCTCGTCCAGTTTGAAGCGGGCCACCGGGGCGGTCGTGCCGTCGTGGACGGTGTTGCCCGTGACATTGCCGAGGTTGTCGTAGCGGGTGTCCGAGGTCGACACCTCACCGGTCGCCGGGTCGGTCACCGTCTCCGAGACGGCGTTGTCGTCCGGGTCGTAGGAGACCCTGGTCGTCCGCCGCGCGCCGTTCGGGTCGAGCACGGAGGTGGTGGTGCGGTCCGCCGCGTCCACCGCGAAGGTGGTCGTGGTCTGGCCGTCGTCCGTCACCTGCTGGATCAGATTGCCCACCGCGTCATAGGTGTTGGCCTGCTCGGTGAAGGACCTGCCGGTGGCCGGATCGCTCCGTACGACCTTCGCCGACAGCCCGTCGTCGGTGTACGTGTACGAGGTGGTCCAGCCCATCGCGTCGGTGACCGAGGCGAGCCGGCCCGCCGGGTCGTACGCGCGGGACTCCTGCACCAGGGTGGTGGGCGGGGACGGATTCGCCGGATCGCCCGTGTAGTTCAGCAGGTTGGTGGTGAGGGGACGGCTCTCGGCGTCGAAGGTGTACGTGTTGACGTTCCCCGCCGGGTCGGTCTCGCGGACCTTGTTGCCGTACACGTCGTACGCGAACGAGGTGGTGTCGCCGCCCGGATCCGTCCTGGTCGCCAGGCGGTTGTACGCGTCGTACGTCATGGTGGTGGTGCGTGGCGCGTCCCCGCCGGTCAGGTCGGCGACGGTCTGCGCGAGGACATTGCCGTCGGCGTCGTACTCGGTCGTCGAGCGGGCGGTGTGGACCGCGCCCGTCACCCGGTTGGTGACGGGCGGCGCGGTCTCGGTGCGGACCTGGTCGTTCTTGTCGTACGTGAGGACGGTGGTCAGCCCGGCCGGCTGCGCGTCGGAGACCTCCGTCTCGGTGAGCTGCCGGCCCAGACCGTCGTACGTGTACGTCACCCGCGCGCCGTTGGCGTCGGTAATCCTGGCCGGGTCGCCGTTGGCGTAGTAGGTGTACGTGGTGCGCCGGCCGCCCGGGGTGACGACCTCCGAGACCAGCCCGGCGGGCGCCTTCGCGGTGCCGCCCTCGGCCGCCGGAGTGTCGGCGGCGGTGTAGGCGGTGGTGGCGGTCCGGCCGCCCGGGTGGCCGGGCACCGGCGGGGTGGTGACGGAGGTGATGTTGCCGGCCGTGTTGTACGTGTAGCTGGTGAGGTACGTGTTGTCCGTGGGCCCGGAGGAGCGCCCGTCGCGCTCGGTGAGCATCAGGTCGTTGCGCGGATCCATCGGCGGGAACGCCGTCGTGGCGTCCGGATAGTAGGTGTAGTACTCCGTCGCGCACTTGTTGGCCGCGGTGTCCTGGCAGGTGGTCGAGGAGACCGTGTTGCCGCGGATGTCATGGCCGGTGACACTGCGGTTGCCGTTCGCGTCGGTCACGGTGTGCGGGAAGCCGGCCGTGTCGTAGCCGTACGTGGTGCGTTTGCCGTTGGTGTCGGTGACGGCGAGCAGCCGGTTGCCCATGTCCGCTTCGTAGACGTACGTCAGCGTCTTCTCGGTCGGGTCGGTCAGCTTGACCGTACGGATCGGGGCGATGCCCGAGGACGCCTTGTACGCGCTCCAGTGCTGCTCGACCTGGTCGGCGCCGAGCGCGCTCCCGTACACCGCGACCTCGGCGATGGAGCCGGTGAAGTAGCTGATGTCGGACGGCGAGCTGACCCACGAGCGGGTGAAGCCCGCGCCGATGAACGTCCGGGTGTTGGACTGGTCCCTGGCCGCGCCCGCGAAGTCGGCCTGCTTGACCCCGTCCACGTACAGCGTCTGGGTCGCGCCGGAGGCGGAGAGCACCGCGTGGTGCCAGGCGTTGTCGGTGACGACGGCCTTGGAGCCGAAGGCCGTGCCGCCGCTGCCGGAGACGCTCCACCAGTGGCCGTGGAGCTTGCCGTCGGCACCGACGTAGAGGACGGGGTTCCAGGAGCCGCCCACCCCGTCGGCCGCGTCCGGGGTCCGGCTCTGGTCGGCGATCAGCACACCGGCTTTGGAGGTCTTGAACCACAGCTCGACGGCCCGGTTCTCGCTTCCGTGCCAGGGTGCGTACGGCACCTCCGTGTACGAGGTGGTGCCGTTGAACGACGCTGCGGTCACATCCCCGGTGCCGAACGGGCCCGCCACACCCTGGGTGACGTTGTTGTACGTACCGAACCCGGTGTGGATCTCGTTGGCGGCCTGCGGCGCGCCCTTGGTGTCGTCCAGCCGCCAGTAGCCGGCCGGCGCCGAGCCCATCACCGCCGAGCGGTAGACCTGCGAGGAGCCGGTGACGGTCGCGGGGTGGAGCTTCCAGGTGCCGCCGTCGCCGTCGGTGGCCTGGAGGACCTGGTCGTCGGCGGTGGTGTAGACGACGGACGACTGTGTTTTGCCGCGCGGGGTGGTGATCTTGTTGAGCAGCCCGGCGGAGCGCTTGGCCGCCTGGTACTGGGCGGTGATGACGCTCTGGCTCAGCGGCTCGGAGTAGATCGAGACCTCGGCGAGCTGGCCGCTGTAGTGGCCGAGCTTGTCATTGGCGTTCATCGCGGGCCAGCCGTCGATGTTCACCCCGGCGCCGAGGGTGAGGTAGGGCTGCTCCCAGTCGTTGATCGTGCCGGTGAGCGAGCCGACGGCGACCCCGTCGAGATAGAGCGTCTGGCTGTTGGCGACACCGGTCAGGACGGCGTTGTGCCACTGGCCGTTGTTGACGGAGGCGGTGGAGGTGATCGTGGTCATGCACCCGGGGGACATGGCCAGACAGCCGCGCAGCTTGCCGTCCGTGCCGACGTAGACCGCGGGCGTGTTCTTGGTGGTCGTACCGGCCGGGTCGGCGACGCTCAGCGGCTTGTCGCCGTAGTAGAAGAGGACACCGCCCGCCTGCGTCGTCCGGAACCAGAGCGAGACCGACATGTACGAGGGGGTGGCGCCGGGCGCGCTCGGTATCTCCACGTACGAGGTGGTGCCGTTGAAGGTGGCGGTCTTCTGGGTGGAGCCGGCCAGGACGGACGAGCCGCCCAGGGTCACATCGCGGTACAGGCCGTTGTACCTGCCCTGGTTGCCGTCGACGGAGTCCTTGGCGACGGTGGCGCCGGGCTCCTCGCCGAGCCGCCAGTACGCGAACGGGTCGGCGTCCAGGACGGTCGTCCGGTAGTGGTTGCCGGTGGTGTAGCCGTAGACGGTGCAGGCGGTGGGGTCGGCGGGCGGGCAGACCTGGGTGAGCTGGTCGCCGCTGTAGCCGTACGTCCAGGTCTGGACGGTGGCGGCGTCGCCGGGGGTGGCCGGGTCGGTGGCGACGGTGGAGACATGCGCGGCGCTCGCGCCGGACGGGGTCCCCCAGGTGAGGTTGAGGGAGCGGTTCGAGGTGGTGTTGGTGATCTTCGTGAGCTGCCGGGACGTGTTGTACGTGAAGGTCTCGGTGCGGCCCGCGTAGTCCTTGATGGTGGTCAGCGCGCGGACCGCGGTCTTCGCCGTGGTCTGGGTGAAGGTGTAGACCGTGAAGTCCTTGTCGGTGAGCGTGTAGCCACCGGTGACGGACTGGAGTCTGGCGTAGCGGCCCGGCGGGGGCACGAACGTACCGTCGCCGTTGCGGCCGAAGGCGACCTGCTCACCACCCGGATAGGTGATCACGACACTGGCGACCTTGCCCGCGCCGTCCAGCACCTCGGACGCCTGCATGTCGACGACCGTGGACCAGCCGGCCCCGAAGGCGCTGTCGACGCGCGGGTCGAGGCTGTTGTACGCGCGCTCGACGGAGAGGGACGGGCCGACGACCTCGACCTCCGCGTCGGTGTCCTCGGTGGTGTAGTTGCCGTCGCTGGGGTCGAACTCGTGGCCGTCGTTGTTCTGCGCGAGCCCGGAGGTGACGGGCGGCTGCGGTACGGCGGTGGCGAAGCGGCCGGAGTGGGTCACCTCGGCGTAGCCGTCGCTGACGGCGGCGTACCACTCGTAGTTCTTGCTCCAGGTGAGCTTGTTCGCCGGGATCTTCCAGGAGCCCTTGGCGATCGCGCCGGAGGCGGCGACCGGGGTGGTCGACTCGCTGTCGGCGTCGTACACCTCGAACTCGTAACTCAGCGCGGTGTTCGGCCACTTGTCGGCGTCACTGGCGTAGACGAGCAGCTCCGGCTGGAGCGTGTTGGCCTGGAAGTTGTCGGGCGGGTACTGGGCGTTGACCTGGGGGGCGGTGTTGGCCGTGTAGGTCAGGTCCAGGGAGGGGCGCCAGGCGGCGGTGGCGGAGTTGGTGGAGTGGAACCGCTTCCAGGAGGTGGATCCGGTGAGCGCCGCCTCGATCGCGAGCCCGTAGTTGGTGGTGGCACCGGTGGCGACCTTGGTGAACCAGTCGGTGGAGAGCGTCACCGGCATCGCGGTGCCGACACCGGTGGAGCCGGTGCCGTTGTTGCACGACGCGCCGGCCGCGGGGGTGGTCGTGCCGATCGCGGCGCCGGAGGTGGGCCCGGGATAGGCGGTGACGGCGCTGGGTGTCCACGACTGGGTGATCGGGCTGACGGTGAACGGGGTGGCGGTGCAGGTCGCGGAGTAGAGCGCCCACAGGTTCAGCTTGGCGGCGGAGACCCGCTGCCCCTTGATCGCGGTGCCCAGCGAGCTGAACTGGAGGAACGAACGCGTCTTGTCCGTACCGGAGTTGTACGTGCCGACCTTGAGCTGTTCCTCGGTGGAGTGGTTGCCGCTGATCGTGTTCTGGGTGTACGTCGAGTTGCTCGCGGCGATCGTCGGGTCCACCGTGACGGGGTAGACGCGCGCCGGGTCGTCCAGCCAGGCCCGGTCGGCGGTCATCCGCAGGGCGGGCGCGCCGTCCGGGGTGCCGTCCACGGTGGTCAGCTCGTAGCGGATGTCACGGGACTGCGCGGTCTCGCCGGAGGCGGGGTCGACCTTCGAGTCCGCCATGTAGGCGGGCGGCATGGCCGCGACGGCCTTGCCGGCGGCGTCGGTGAACTCGACACCGCCGTCGTCGGTCAGCCGCGGGGTGAGGCCCTGGAGCTCCAGCGGGAAGAGCCAGGAGTTGCCGGCCCCCGCCGAGCGCAGGACGAGGTTCTCCTTGAGGCCCTCGGCGAGTGAGACGAGTTCGAGATCGGTGCCGGGCAGCACACCGGCGTAGGTGAGGGTGCCGTTCTCGTCGGCGGTGGGCTCGACCTTCGCGGCGCCGCGCAGGGCGTACGCGAGGGAGCGTCCGGAGCCGAAGTCGACGGAGGTGAGCCGCTGGTCGGCGGCGTCGGGGGCGAACTCGACCGCGAGGGAGTTGGCGCGCTGCCGCAGCCGGCCGTCGTCGTTGGTGACCAGCTCGGTGTCGATCCGCTTCCATGTGCCGTCGCCGGACTTGAAGTTGGTCCGGCCGGTGAAGTGGCGGACGGTGGTGGAGCCGTCGGCGTTGACGTAGAAGTCCGAGGTGGCGGTGGACTTCCTGGCGTCGCGCTTACTGGTCTTCGCGTGGAAGCTACGGGCGTTCCCGTCGGCGCGCGGACCGGTCCTCGTCCGCTCGGTGGTGCTCACGGGCCGTTCGTACGGGGGCAGTTCGCCCTTGCCCCGGCCGGGCTTCGAGCCGATGCCGCCCTCGGCGGTGGTGGACTCGGTGGTGGCCGAGTGGCTCCGGCCGCGCGCGGAGCCGCCCTGCTGGGTGGGGGTGCGGAGCGGGGACTCGTTCATCCAGGTCCACAGGCCCGACACCGACATCTCGGGCATCGAGAGGGCCGGCAGGGTGGCACCGGTGGCGGCGGCCGTCTCGGTGGTGAGCATGAGCGCGAGGGAGGCGAGCACGGAGAGCGCCGTGACCCTCGCGCGTCGGCGGCCGGCCGGACCGGGCGGGAACAGGCGAGTTGCACGGACCCGGTGGCGAGCGCGCATGAAGCGAAACCTCAACTGACGAAATGGGCACGAGATCTTCGCAAACATTTCCGCCGTACGCGCGTGCTATCCCTGGTCAGACATGGTTTTGATCGTTCTTTACCAAGGGGTCCTGGGTTTCATGCCCGCCAGGGAGGGTATGTCGTGCTATTTGGACTTCTGTTCGGGCGTCTCGTCGGCGGTCTCTTCGGCATCTTTGACGGCCTGTTGGATGACCGAGGTGACGGTCTTCTCAAGCCCCGCACCGGAGTTGGCGGTGATGACGTTGTCCGCCGCGCCGGAACCGCCTCCGTCACCGCCGTCGCCGACCACCACGAAGCGCACCTCCGGATGGCGCGCGGCCCCCGACTCCACGACGGCGACCTGGGGCGCGCCCACGGCGAGCACGACCGCGCACCGGCGCTGGATCAGGGTGTTGAGGAACGGCTCGGCGTTCGCGGTGGTCTGCTCACCCGTCACCGGTACGTAGTTGACGCGGGCGCGCGTGCTGAGCGACGCCTCGCGCAGCGCCTCCCAGACGGGCGCGGCGGGCGTCCCGGCGGTGACCCCGCGCTCACCGGTCAGCAGACAGGCGTCCACCTCCCGGTAGACACGCGCCCGGGTGTCCAGCGGCGCGGGCCCGCCGTCGTCACCGGTGAACTGCCATACGGCGACCGCCCCGAGGGCGACCGCGAGCACGACGGCGGCGGTGGCGGCGGTGGTGACGGGCTTCACGAACGGTCTCCTCTTACCTGCGTACGGACACACCTTCCCTGAGCGTACGTCCGGACGGAAGGCCGGGAAGGTCTGACGGGCCCCTCGCGTGGGCAGGTATCCCGCGCCGGATCCGAACGGTCCGGCACCGGCTGTCCGGTGTGACACGTAGGGTGCGGGTGTGCGCAGACTTGAAGATCGAATATCGCGAACGTTGCTGGCGGGAGGGGCGATTGCCCTCTCGGTGGCCCTGCTGACGAGCTGTGACGTGGTGATCGAGGACGACGCGTCGTCCTCGACGTCGCCGTCCAGCGGCGCGAGCGGCAGCGATAGCAGTGGCAGTGGTGGCGGCAGTGGCAGCAGCGGGAGCAGCGTCTACGGCGTCCTGCCGCTCACCAACCCCGACGGTACGAAGCGCGGTCTCGCGCCCGTCACCGCCGAGGCCGACAAGAAGGCGTCCCGGGAGCTGATCGAAACGGTGCCGACGGCCCGCGCCGGCTCGGGTGCCTCGTACGACCGGAAGAAGTTCGGCTACGCCTGGCAGGACACGGCCGAGGGCATCCCCTTCGCCGGGAACGGCTGCGACACCCGGAACGACATACTCGCCAGGGACGGCAAGGATCTGAAGTACCGGGAGGGCTCCGACTGCGTCCTCATCTCGATGACCCTGAACGACCCGTACACGGGCAAGGAGATGGAGTGGCGCAAGGAGGCGGCGGCCAAGGTCCAGATCGACCATGTCATGCCGCTCTCCTACGACTGGCGGATGGGCGCCTCCCGCTGGTCCCTCGCCAAGCGCAAGCAGATCGCCAACGACCCGATCAACCTCGTGGCGGTGGACGGCCCGACCAACGGCTCCAAGGGCGACTCCGGCCCGGCGGACTGGCTCCCGCCGCGTGAGGAGATCCACTGCGCGTACTCGACGCGCTGGGCGCAGGTGGCGCTGAAGTACGAACTGCCGGTCACCGCCGAGGACAAGGCGACCATGCTGGAGACCTGCGGCGGCTGAGCGCGCGGATCGGGCCGTACGGTCTGATCCGTACGGGCCCGATCCTGGGCCTCAGCCGATGAAGCGGACCTCCGGGTAGCGCCGAGAGGGGCCCGCGAGCAGCGGGGCGCGGCGGTCGCGCAGGTGCAGATCGAAGAAGGCGCGCAGATACCGGCGCTGGATGTCGATCGCCCGCGCGCCGTTCAGCGGCCCGATGACCTCCGCCAGCTGTTCGGGGGTGGCGCCGAGCCGCCCGGCGACCTGGGGCAGGAACGTCTCGTAGTCCGTGAACGAGAAGTGCCGGGTCCCGGTCAGCCGGAGGTTACGGCGCCAGCCGCGCAGCCGGGGCCAGAACGCGGCCCAGCTCGGATTGGTGTCGGCGTCCTCGCCCATCAGCAGGAACGGCTTGCGCAGCCCGCTCGTCAGCACCGGCCCGAAGACGCTGCCGTCGAGATCGGCGCCCGCCGCGACCGGCACCCCCGACGCCAACGCCTGGGCGGCGGTCGCCCCGCCCAGGGAGTGGCCGAACATACCGGTCCTGGAGAGGTCCAGGACCGAGGCGAGTCCGTACGGCAGCGGTCCGGACCGGGGGCCGTTCCGTACGAGGCGGGACAGCTCCTCCAGGACGAAACGGGTGTCGGCCACCCGGACGGCGACAGCCTTCAGGATGACCGGGTCGTCGTCCTCGCCGGTCAGGTCCGGCATCGCGTACTCCGCCACCCGGCCGCCGGGGAACTCGACCTGGCCCGCGTCATAGGGGTGGTCGATGGTGACGACGACATACCCGTGGCTGACGAGGTCCTCGACCAGCGCCGTACTGGACGCGCGGTACTGGCCGTGCCCGTGCGAGTAGAGAAGGACGGGCCGCCGGCCGGCGCGGGTGTCGGCGGGCGCGCCGGTACGGGCGTGGGTGAGCGGCAGGGTGGCGAACTCGGTGAGCAGATACCCCGTGCGCTGGAACACCGCGGCGGCCCCCGCCGTCATCCACGGCGCCAGCGGCGGACGCCCGCCGCGCGCCGGAGTGCTCGCCGCCGGGTACCAGACCTGCGCCATCAGCTCGCGCGCGGGCCGGGACGGCACCCACGGGTCCCGGCGGCTCCGGTCGGTGAGATGGAGGGCGACGGTCCCGAGGGCGTACGGTCCGCTCGGCCGCGGCAGTGTCAGCCGTACGGGCGGAGCCGCCTTGGGGGTGGCCGTGGGGGCGGCGGCCGTGGCCGCGTGGGCGGTGCCGCCGAGCGCGACGCCCGCCGCCGCGCCCGCCGCGAGGGCGGTGCCGGTCACCACCAGCCGCCTGCGGCTGAGCGCCGTACGTGACGGACGGTCCGGGACGGAACGCGGCATGGCGGTTCTCCTTCGTGCGGGGCGATGCGGGGTGGAGCCCCGGCGTGGTGTGGAGCCGGGCCGAAAGGGCGTAAACCGGCCCCTGCTCCGAAACTACGGGCCGCACGGCCCGCCACCCGCTGCCGTTTCGCACGCTTTCCGCTGACATTTGTCATGCGGCCACGGGGACAAGTGAGGACAACCGGGGCTGTGCCACACTCCTCGTGTGAAGGTCCGCAACCAACTGGTCAGGTTCACCCTGGTCGGGGTGGTCAATACCGGCACGTACTACGGCTGCTATCTGTTCTTCCTGCACCGGCTGCCGTACGTCGTGTCGCACGTCCTGGCGTTCGGGCTCAGCATGACGGGCTCGTTCTTCCTCAACAGCTGGTTCACCTACCGGACCCGGCCCACCTGGCGGAAGTTCGTGCTCTTCCCGCTCACCAACGCGGCGAACTTCGTCATCTCCACGGCCGGTGTCTATCTGCTGGTGGACGTGTTGCGCCTGAGCAGCCGCTACGCGCCGCTGATCACCGCGGCGGCGGCCGTCCCGATCACCTTCATGGTCTCCCGCATGATCATGCTCCGCCCCGATCGGGCACCGGGACCGGCGCTGGCGGAGACGGAAGGACCGGCACCGGGGCAGGGGCCGGGTCCGGGACCGGCTCCGTCGGACGGAGACGCTCGGCCTGCCGCTTCATCGTCCGCTTGATCCGCGGGCCCAACGGCTTCTCCACCAGCCGGTGGATCAGCCAGGCCAGCACCAGCATCGAGCCGACCGACGCGATGAGGGTGACCGCCGCCGACAGTCCCAGGTAGCGGTGGAGCACCCGGATCGCGAACCAGCCCAGATGTTCGTGGATCAGATAGAACGGGTACGTGAGCGCCCCCGCGAAGGTCAGCCAGCGCCAGTTCACCCGGCGCAGCCACCCCAGCGCGACCGCCGCGACCGACCCATAGGCGAATGTGACGATCAGCAGGATCATGTACGGCGAGCGCGGCTGGAAGACGTTCGTGGCCGCAGGGTTCCAGAGCGCGACGGTCGCGTAGTGCTGGCCGAGCAGCCAGCTGGTGGCGACGATGCCCCAGAGCAGCAGATCGCTTCCGTACCGGTGGATCAGATAGAGCGCGAGCCCGCCGACGAAGAACGGCGCGTACTCCGGCATGACGACCGCGTCCAGGAGTGGGACCTCGGCGACGCCCGAGAGCACCGCCGCCACCGTCCACAGACAGCAGAAGATCACCACCCGGCGGTAGGTGACGCCCTTCCACACCACGAAGAGCGCGAAGAGCAGATAGAAGCGCGCCTCCACCCAGAGGGTCCAGCACACCCCGAGCACCCGGCGCACCCCGACCGGCTGCTGGAGCATCGTCAGATTGACCAGGGTCTCGCTGAGGGGCAGCGGCTTGCTCACGACCGGGAGGACCAGGCACGCGGCGGTGACCAGGACGATCGCCGCCCAGTACGCGGGGTAGAGCCGGGAGACGCGCGAGCGGAAGAAGTCCCCGAGGGACCGTCCCCAACTGCTCATGCAGATGACGAAACCGCTGATGACGAAGAAGACCTGCACGCCCAGACAGCCGTAGACGGCGAGCGCGGAGAGATCGGGGAACAGTGCCTTCGGCGAGCGGCCCCAGGCATCGGTGACCTGGCCGCCGCGGCCCGCGTAGTGGTAGAGACAGACCATGAGCGCCGCCAGGATGCGCAGGCCGTCCAAGGCGCGCATCCGGTCCTGGACACGGGCCGGTGTCGCGTCTTTCATGGTGCGACACGCTAGGGGGCGCCCGGTGAACGGTGCGCGGTACGCCGGATGAACAGCCCGTCCGGGCAGATGACATGGGGATGAACGGGGCACGTACCCGAATCCGGCGCTGAATCGTTGGTCCAACCAGTGGCCCAGGCCACGGAGACTGCCTACCATCGATCACTGCAAGGTCTTGTGCATCGCCGCACAATCACGCCGGGAGGCCCCCTTTGCACCGCCGCCGTCGCACCTCGCTCGCCGTATCCGCCGCCCTGCTCGCCGCGGCACCGCTCCTCACCGCCTGCGGTGGTGAGTCCCACCCCGGCGCCGCGGCGGTCGTCGGTGGGCAGCGGATCGAGACCTCCGCGCTCCAGGCGGAGGTACGGGACGTACGGGACGCGCAGCGGGCGGCGCCCGACGCCGAGCAGCTCATCAAGAACACCGGGCAGCTCAGCCAGGCCAAGCTGAACGGCATGATCTTCGACCGGGTGCTCCAGCGGTCCGCCGACGACGCCGGGGTGACGGTCAGCCGCAAGGAGATCCAGAGCACCCGGAAGCAGGCCGCCGCGCAGTCGGGCGGCGAGAAGCAGTTCGTCGAGATGCTGCTCCAGCAGGGCGCGCTCTCGGCGGGCCAGATCGACTCCGCGATCCGCCGCGAGGTGCTGCTGAACAAGCTGTCGCAGGCGCTCGGCGCGAACACGTCGACGCCGGAGGGCCAGCAGATCGTCCTGGCCGATCTGACCAGGACGTCGAAGAAGCTGGGCATCGACGTCAATCCGCGCTACGGCAGCTGGGACAACGCCCAGGTCCGGCTGGGCGAGGCGAAGACGCCGTGGATCAAGCAGATCACCCGGCAGGCACCGGAGGAGCAGCCGCCGGCCGCCTGACGCTCTCTTGATCGGGCCGGTCGTGTACGGATCGGGCCGGGCGCCGGAGCGGCGACCGGCTGGCGTAGGTTCGAGTGGTGACACACGAAGCTCCCGCCGCGCCCGGCCGTATCGTCCTGCTGACCGCCAGCCACCGGGTCGCGCCCGGGCTGCTGTCCTGGCCCGCCTGGCAGACGCTGCACGCCGCCGACCGGGTGCTCTGCGCCGACCCCGGCCATCCGCAGCTGCCGTATCTGCGCGAGGCCGGGATCACCGTCGAGCAGGCCGCGCCCGGCGCGGCCGAGCTGGTCGAGGCGTGCGCCGGCGGCCGTACGGTCGTGGTCCTGCCGACGCCCGGCGAGAGCGACCGGGCCGGCGGCGGTGACCCTTCCCGGGCGCTCACCGACGGGCTCGCCGCGCTGGCGGGCTCTGGCCGGGTCCGGATGCCCGAGCTGGAGCTGCTGCCCGGTTCGTACGATCTGCCGGGCGCGCGGCTGCTCGATCTCGTCCAGGTCATGGACCGGATCCGGGTGGCGTGCCCGTGGTCGTCGGTCCGTACCCACCGGGAACTCGCCAAGTACGCGATCGAGGAGGCGTACGAGCTGGTCGAGGCCATCGAGGACGGCAGCCGCGAGGAACTGCGCGAGGAGCTGGGGGACGTACTGCTCCAGGTCGTCTTCCACGCGCGGATCGCCGAGGAGGAGCCCGAGGAGCCGTTCTCCATCGACGATGTCGCGGGCACCATCGTGGAGAAGCTGATCCACCGCCATCCCCATGTCTTCGGGGACGAGACGGCCGAGACCCCCGAGGACGTCAAGGCGCACTGGCTCCGTAAGAAAGCGGACGAGAAGCGGCGCGCGTCGGTCACCGACGGGGTGCCGCTCGGACAGCCCGGTCTGGCGCTCGCCGCCAAGCTCGCGAGCCGGGTCCGCACCGCCGGTCTGGAGGTCGCGCCGCCCGGCGGCGAGGGGATCGGGTACGAACTGCTCGCGCTGGCGGTACGGGCGGAGGCCGCCGGGGTCGACCCGGAGACCGCGCTGCGCGCCGCGGCCCGTACGTACCGGGACGCGATCCACGCCGCCGAACAGCGGGCGGGCGGCACCCCGTAGCCTTCGCTTCCCCGCGCCGACAGCGGCTGAACGCCGTAGCGGCGCACGGAACTTGAAAGGCAACGGCCCCCCTATGTCTGTTCCCCCCACGGATTCGGCTCCCGCCACCCCGGAAGCCGCTCCCTCCCCTTCTTCTCTGTCCCGGTTCTCCCGGCGGGCCGTGATCGGCGCCGCCGGGGCGGTGGCCGCGGCGGCCGTCGTCACTCCTGTCGTCTCGGCGGCGACCCCGAGCGGCACCGGCCCGGATGCCGGTACGGACGCGGGCCCGGACGCCGTGACGAAGGCCGGGCCCGGCGAGAGCGTCGAGACGTTCCCCGCGACCCGGTCCGCGGCGGCCACCGGTGAGCGGCCCGTCCAGGCCGCGTTCCCCATCGGCCATGTCGGCGTGCGCTGGAGCGGGCCCGCCGACGGCGGCGGGATCCGGCTCCGGCGCGCCGACGGCGGCCAGGGCGCCTGGCAGCCGCTGAGCGGCGGCTGCTCACCGGCGAACGGCGGCGCGGCGCTGGTCGCCGCGGGCGGGGCGGCCGGCTATCAGGTGCGGGCCCCCGAGGGCGCGACCGGCGTGCGTACGTACGCCATCGACACGGCGAAGGGCCCGGAGCGCGAGGTGGCCGTCCCGGAGGCGACCACCCGGGTGCGGGGCGTGGCCTATCTGTCGCGGGCGGCCTGGGGCGCCGACGAGTCCAAGCGCTTCAAGCCGGACGGCTCGGAGAACTCCCCGACCGTCTACTACCCGTTCCAGACGATCACGGTGCACCACACCGACACGGCCAACGCCGATCCCGACCCGGCGGCCACGGTGCGGGCGATCTACGAGTTCCACGCCATCGACAACGACTGGGGCGACATCGGCTACCACTTCCTCGTCGACGCGGAAGGAGTGGTCTACGAGGGGCGTTACTCGGGGGACGACGGCGTCCCCGCCCATGACGCGGACGGCAGGCTGGTGACCGCCTTCCACGTCGGCGGGTTCAACTCCGGGAACCTCGGTATCGCCCTGCTCGGCAATCTGATGGAGCAGGGGCCGACCGACGCGGCGCGGGACGCGCTGACCCGGCTGGTGTCCTCGCTGGCGCGGCTGCACGGGCTCGACCCGAAGGCGGAACTCACCTACGTCAACCCGGTCAACGGCGTCACGAAGGACGTCCGGTCGATCAGCGGTCACCGCGACTGGCTGGCGACCGACTGCCCCGGTGACGTGATGTACGCGGAGCTGGCTGCCCTGCGCGAGCGCGTCACCGTGTAGTCGTGCACCTGAGTACGGACGGGGCCGGGGTTCCGTTCATCCGGTGATCGCCTCCTGTCGTCCCCTCGGCCGTCCCCTCCGGTGGTCCCCTCCGGCCGTAGCTCCCGTCATCCCGGCGGCTACGGTCGGTGGGTGCCCGACATGTCTGAGAACCACACCGTCCCCGAACTCTTCAGCTGGGAGTTCGCCACCGATCCGTACCCCGCGTACGCCTGGCTGCGCGAGCACTCGCCCGTCCACCGGACCGTGCTGCCCAGCGGGGTCGAGGCATGGCTGGTGACGCGGTACGCGGACGCCCGGCAGGCCCTCGCGGACGCGCGGCTCTCCAAGAACTCCGCGCACCACGCGGGCCCGGCGCACGCCAAGGGGAAGACGGGGATCCCCGGCGAGCGCAAGGCCGAGCTGATGACGCACCTGCTGAACATCGACCCGCCGGACCACACCCGGCTGCGACGGCTGGTGTCGAAGGCGTTCACGCCCCGCCGCGTCGCCGTGTTCGCTCCGCGTGTACAGGAGCTGACGGACCGGCTGATCGACGGATTCGCCGCGAAGGGGACCGCGGATCTGATCCACGATTTCGCGTTCCCGCTTCCCATCTACGCGATCTGTGATCTGCTCGGCGTGCCACCGGAGGACCAGGACGACTTCCGCGACTGGGCCGGCATGATGATTCGGCATGGCGGCGGGCCGCGGGGCGGAGTCGCGCGGTCGGTGAAGAAGATGCGCGGATATCTGGCCGAGCTGATTCACCGTAAAAGGGCGGATCCCGGCGACGATCTGATCTCCGATCTGATCCGGGCGAGCGACCACGGCGAACATCTCACCGAGAATGAGGCCGCCGCGATGGCTTTCATCATCCTGTTCGCCGGTTTCGAGACGACCGTCAATCTCATCGGTAATGGCATGTACACGCTTATGCGGAATCCGGTGCAGCGCGACCGGCTCCAGCGTTCGCTGGCGGCCGGGGAGACCGGACTGCTGGCGACCGGCGTGGAGGAACTGCTGCGCTACGACGGCCCGGTGGAGCTGGCCACCTGGCGGTACGCCACCGAGCCGCTCACCCTCGGCGGGCAGCGCGTCGCCGCCGGTGACCCGGTGCTGGTCGTCCTCGCCGCCGCCGACCGGGACCCGGCGCGCTTCGACGATCCCGAGGTGCTGGATCTCGCCCGGCGTGACAATCAGCACCTCGGATACGGCCATGGAATCCACTACTGCCTCGGCGCGCCGCTCGCCCGGGTGGAGGGGCAGACCGCGCTGGCGACGCTGCTGACCCGGCTGCCCGATGTGCGGCTTGCGGAAGATCCTGCCGATTTGCGCTGGCGCGGCGGGCTCATCATGCGTGGATTGCGCACACTTCCGGTGCAGTTCACGCCATTGTCCGAAAGGGCGAGTGCGGGGTATTCCGAGGGGAATCCCGGAACGAATTACTGACGCCCCGTCAAGACTGTGACTTTCGCGTGATCTCCGCTGCATCGACTTGTGACAACAGTTCGAGTACCGCTACGTTCACGACGACTCAGCAGCAACACGCTGAAGTCGAACCGACAGACACACGGAAGGCAACCGCATGCGCTCCGGGAAACACCGCCGTCCCCGACAGGCCCCCGCCCTTCTCGTCGCGGCAGGAGTGACGGGATCGGCCATCGCCATCCCGCTCCTCGCCGCCAGTGGCGCAAGCGCGGCGGAAGCCTCCACGTGGGACCGGGTCGCCGAGTGCGAGAGCGGCGGCCGGTGGAGCGCCAACCTCGGCAACGGCTTCTACGGCGGACTCCAGCTGACCCAGGAGACCTGGGACACCTTCGGCGGCGCGGAGTTCGCGGCCAGCCCCGACCTGGCGAGCCGCTCCCGGCAGATCCAGATAGCCGACAAGGTCTTCGCGGCGCAGGGCACCAAGGCGTGGTCGAGCTGCGCCGTCGTCTCCGGGCTCGTGAAGAGCGTCGGGGGCGTCGTCGACGGCGCGACCGGCACCGGCTCGGACAGCGCCACCACCGACCCGGCGGCCGGCGCCACGGACGGCGCCTCCGGCACCGAGACCCCCGGCTACGGCGACAGCGGCACCCAGACGGGCGGTACGGCCCCCTCGGCGACCACCACCCCCTCGCCGGCCGCGAGCGACGCCAAGGAGTCCGCCACGCCCGAGGCCGACGCCTCCTCCGCGCCCGCCAAGGGCAAGCACCGGGGCGCCCCCGCCAAGGAGGATGACGGCGCATCGGGCAATACGGATAAAGAGCGCGAACCGAACGACCGCGCCTCGCGCGGCAGCGCGACCGCCCGCGACGGAAGCCTCGGCGACGCGTACGGCGGCGAGGAGACCGGCCGCGGCGAGTCCGTCGTCGTCGGCGGCGAGCCCCTCTCGGTCGTGATCGGCAGTCAGAAGGTCGTCGGCGGCTGGGTCTGAGGTGAACGGGGCACCGTTGACGTCCGCGGCGCCCCGTTCGGCCCTGGCCAGGCCCCTGGCCGCGATCCGAAACATGGCCCGATCGGAGGGTGTTTCGGTGGCCTATGTCCGCTTCTGCGTAAGTGAGACAAGGGTCTCTTTGCCGCAACTGGGGTCATTTGCTCTGGCGGTTGGGTCATCCCCGGGCCCACCTGCGGAAACGTGAAGGCCGTTGAAGCCCGGACGGGCGATTTCTCCCGGATGTGCCTCTTTGAACAACCACCCGGGCTGTGATTACGGTCTGAACCGCTCGCACCGCGGGCCCCGTCGACCGAAACGCCGAATCCTGCCGTCGGTCGGGGGGAGTGGTCGTCGCGTAAAGCGCCGAAGGCAGGAGCGGGGGACCCAATGGTTCGCGCCGGTCCCGGCCGTCGAGAGACGGTCCGGGGACGGCTTGGGGTGAAGCCGCGTGTGAGAGCACGCGGCCGGGCAACTCACTTGGCCCGAACCCGACAGCTGACCTCGTAGGCGTCGGTGAGGAGATGCTTCATGCTGCTGCGTTCGAGCAAGGCCAAGCACCGTCGTCCGTCCAAGGCGGTCCGTTACGCCACACTCGCCGGAATCACCGGTGCCGCCGTCGCGGCCCCGCTGATCGGCGCCACCTCCGCCTCCGCCGCCACCGCGTCCGAGTGGGACCAGGTCGCCCAGTGCGAGTCGGGCGGCAACTGGTCCATCAACACCGGCAACAGCTTCTACGGCGGCCTTCAGTTCACCAGCTCCACCTGGGCCGCGTACGGCGGCACCGCCTACGCCCCCCGCGCCGACCTGGCGTCCAAGTCCCAGCAGATCGCGGTCGCCGAGAAGGTCCTGGCCGGCCAGGGCAAGGGCGCGTGGCCGAGCTGCGGCGTCAACCTGTCGCGCGCCGCGTACAACGGCGGCTCCGGCACGCAGTCGCAGTCCCAGCCGAAGCAGCAGGCCGCCCCGAAGCAGCAGGCGGCGCCCCAGCAGCAGGCCGCCCCGAAGCAGCAGGCCGCGCCCCGGCAGCCGGCCCGCACCCAGGAGCAGCCGGCCGCCTCGCGCAGCCAGAGCCGCGCCACCGTCACGATCAAGACCGGTGACGGCGAGTACAAGGTCAAGTCCGGCGACACGCTGTCCAGGATCGCCGAGGCCCACAAGGTCAAGGGCGGCTGGAAGAAGGTCTTCGACCTGAACAAGGACATCGTCCAGGACGCGGACGTGATCTACCCGGGCCAGCGGCTCCACCTGAGCTGACCCCGGCTCCGCACGCCCCACCCGCCCCTGAGCACCCCGGCCCGGCGCGCCGCCCCCGTACGCGCCGGGCCGGGGTTTCGGCCGTCGGGCCGGCCGGCGGGTCGCCCGCAGGGCCGGCCGCAGGGCCACGGCCGCCGGGCCGGAGCCCCGGAAACCGGCCGTTACTGGTCGGTACGGGGCAAGAGGGGCAGCCTCCGGCCTACCGATCACTCCGGGCCGGTTAGGCTCATGCCGCAAGGCCAATGAGACCTTGCGCCCACGCGTCACATCCCAGAAGGAGATGCTCGTGCCGTCCATCGACGTCGTCGTAGCCCGGGAAATCCTCGACTCCCGAGGCAACCCCACGGTCGAGGTCGAGGTCGGCCTCGACGACGGCAGCACCGGTCGTGCTGCTGTCCCCTCCGGTGCCTCCACCGGTGCGTTCGAGGCCGTCGAACTCCGCGACGGAGACGCCAGCCGCTACCTGGGCAAGGGTGTCGAGAAGGCCGTCCTCGCCGTCATCGAGCAGCTCGGCCCGGAGCTGGTCGGGTACGACGCCACCGAGCAGCGCCTGATCGACCAGGCGATGATCGACCTGGACGCCACCGAGAACAAGGGCTCGCTCGGCGCGAACGCCATCCTCGGTGTCTCCCTGGCCGTCGCGCACGCCGCCTCCGAAGCCTCGGACCTCCCGCTCTTCCGCTACCTCGGCGGCCCGAACGCGCACCTGCTGCCCGTTCCGATGATGAACATCCTGAACGGCGGCTCGCACGCCGACTCCAACGTGGACATCCAGGAGTTCATGATCGCCCCGATCGGCGCGGAGTCCTTCTCCGAGGCGCTGCGCTGGGGTGCCGAGGTCTACCACACCCTCAAGAAGGTCCTGAAGCAGAAGGGCCTGTCCACCGGCCTCGGCGACGAGGGCGGCTTCGCGCCGAACCTGGAGTCGAACCGCGCCGCGCTCGACCTCATCCTCGAAGCCATCAAGGAGGCCGGTTACGTCCCCGGCCGCGACATCGCGCTCGCGCTCGACGTCGCCGCGTCCGAGTTCTACAAGGACGGCTCGTACGAGTTCGAGGGCAAGTCGCGCTCGGCCGCCGAGATGACCGAGTACTACGCCGAGCTGGTCGAGGCGTACCCGCTCGTCTCCATCGAGGACCCGCTGTACGAGGACGACTGGGCCGGCTGGAAGGTCATCACGGACCAGCTGGGCTCCAAGGTCCAGATCGTCGGCGACGACCTCTTCGTCACCAACCCGGAGCGCCTCGCGCGCGGCATCGAGGAGGGCTCGGCCAACGCCCTGCTCGTCAAGGTCAACCAGATCGGCTCGCTGACCGAGACCCTGGACGCCGTGGAGCTGGCGCAGCGCAACGGCTTCAAGTGCATGATGTCCCACCGTTCCGGCGAGACCGAGGACGTCACCATCGCGGACCTCGCCGTCGCCGTGAACTGCGGCCAGATCAAGACCGGCGCCCCGGCCCGCTCGGACCGCGTCGCCAAGTACAACCAGCTGCTGCGTATCGAGGAGATCCTCGACGACGCGGCGGTGTACGCGGGCCGCAGCGCGTTCCCGCGGTTCCGCTCCGCCTGAGGTTCCGCCTGAGGTGACCCTGAGGTACGCGGGCGCCCGCCCGGTGCCCGCCCGCCCGTCGTCCGTACGTCCCCGGCCCCGGTCCCGTACCGTGTCCGGGGACGTACGTACGTAGGAGGGGAGGGCGGCCATGAGCGGGAACCGGGACCGGTTCTCCACCGCGACCAGGCTGCGGATCATCGGTGAGCAGACGGCCGCCCGGGTCTACCGCTCGCAGAACCGCAGGCAGGACCGCCGCTCCCGGCTCACCGGGCGCGCGGCCTTCCTCGCCCTGGTGGTCTGCACGATGGTGGTGGCGCTCGCGTATCCGATGCGGCAGTACGTGTCGCAGCGGAACGAGATCGCCGACCAGGAACGGCTGGCCCGCGAGGCGAAGCAGCGGGTCGAGGAGCTGCGCGACGAGAAGGCGCGGCTCCGCGACGACGCCTACATCCAGCGGCTGGCGCGCGAGCACCTGCACTATCTGATGCCGGGGGAGACGGGATACACCGTGATCGACCCGGAGACGGCGCGGGAGAAGCGCGACGAGAACCGCGGGTCGGCGGACCGGCCCTGGTACTCGAACGTCCTGGACGGCGTGGACACCGCGGACCGCCCGAAGAACTAGCGGGCAGCAGCCCCCGCACGACAGACGACTCGTCAGAACATTGAGACCAAGGCAGGCATGGACACGCCCCCTCCGCAGACCGAACGCACCGAGCCGACCGAGGCGGACGTCGCGGCCTTCAAGGAACAGCTCGGCCGCCCGCCGCGCGGACTGCGCGCCATCGCGCACCGCTGCCCGTGCGGACAGCCGGATGTCGTCGAGACCGCGCCCCGGCTCCCGGACGGCACACCCTTCCCGACCACGTACTACCTGACCTGCCCGCGCGCGGCCTCGGCCATCGGCACGCTGGAGGCGAACGGGGTCATGCGGGAGATGACGGAGCGGCTCGCGACCGATCCCGGGCTGGCCGCCGCGTACCGCGCGGCGCACGAGGACTATCTCGCCCGGCGCGACGCCATCGAGGTGCTGCCCGGCTTCCCCAGCGCCGGCGGGATGCCGGACCGGGTGAAGTGCCTGCACGTACTCGTCGGCCACTCGCTGGCGGCGGGCCCCGGGGTGAACCCGCTGGGGGACGAGGCGCTCGCGATGCTGCCCGAGTGGTGGGCGAAGGGCCCGTGCGTGAGCCCCTGCGCGGCGGTGGCCGCGCCGGACACCGAGGAGGGGACGGCATGACGAGGGTCGCCGCCATCGACTGCGGTACGAACTCGATCCGCCTCCTGGTCGCGGACGCGGCCCCTGAGACGGGCGAACTGACCGAGCTGGACCGGCGGATGACGATCGTCCGGCTCGGCCAGGGCGTGGACCGGACGGGCCGGCTCGCCCCGGAGGCGCTGGAGCGCACCTTCGCCGCGTGCCGGGAGTACGCGGCCGTGATCAAGGAGCACGGCGCCGAGCGCGTCCGCTTCGTCGCGACCTCCGCCTCGCGCGACGCCGAGAACCGCGACGACTTCGTCCGGGGCGTGCTGGACATCCTGGGCGTGGAGCCCGAGGTGATCACCGGCGACCAGGAGGCGGCCTTCTCCTTCACCGGCGCCACCAAGGAACTGCCGGGCGCGGACAGCCGGCTGGTCGTGGACATCGGCGGCGGCTCGACCGAGTTCGTCGTCGGCGACGACCGGGTACGGGCGGCGCGGTCGGTGGACATCGGCTGCGTACGGCTGACGGAGCGCCATCTCGTCCACGACGGGGTGACCGCCGACCCGCCCACTCCCGGACAGATCGCCGCGATACGGGCCGACATCGAGGCGGCCCTCGACCTCGCCGAGGAGACCGTCCCGCTGCGCGAGGCCCGCACCCTGGTCGGCCTGGCCGGCTCGGTGACCACGGTCGCCGCGATCGTGCTGGGCCTGGACGCGTACGACTCGGCCGCGATCCACCACTCCCGTATCCCCTACGACCGGGTCGCGGAGACCACCACCCGCCTCCTCACCGCCACCCACACCGAACGCGCCGCCATCCCGGTCATGCACCCCGGCCGCGTGGACGTCATCGGCGCGGGCTCCCTCATCCTGCTCGCCATCATGGAACGGACGGGCGCGCGCGAGGTCGTGGTCAGCGAGCACGACATCCTGGACGGCATCGCGTGGAGCTGCGTGCCCGACGCCCAGTGAGTGCTCAGATACGGCGGTGGACGTCGCGCCGGTCACCGACCTTGACGACGAGGACGATGAGCGCGTCGTCCTCGACCCGGTAGGCGACCCGGTAGTTGCCGACCCGCAGCCGGTAGAGGCCCGAGGGCCCGGCGAGCTTCTTGACGTCGGCGTCCTCGCGGTACGGATCGTCGCCGAGCGCGGTCAGCGCGGCCAGGACGCGCATGGCCGCGGGCCGGTCGATGGCCCGCAGCTGCCGCTGCGCCGCCGCGGTGAACCGGAACGCGTACTTCACGCGGCGTCCTCCGCGCGCTCGGTGAACAGGTCGGCCAGCAGCTCGGCCATCGTCACGGTCGGCCCGTCCTCGGCCAGAACGGCTTCCGCCTCCCGCGCGAGCAGCACATCGGCGGCTTCCTCCAGCGCGTAGAAGTCCGCGATCGGCACCACGGCGGCCACCGGCACGCCGTTACGGGTGATCACCGTGGGCGTGCCCTGCTCGGCCCGATTGATGTGGTCCGCAAGGTGCGCGCGGGCTTCCCGTACGGTCACAGTGCTCTCATTCATAGGGGAAGTGTACGCGCCTCCGTGTACACGGGAGTGAGTCCCGCCGCGGCCGCCGCCGCGCCTCACGAGAAAGTTCGTGAAGTTCTTCACAAGGAATTCGGCCCTGATGGGCGCCCGTACCGCCGTCCGGGGCCGTCTGTCAGGAGCGCAGGGCGCCGGCGCCCTTGTACGGGGTGATTCCGGGCGCGTTACGGAGGCGTGAATCGGGGAGTTGGCCCGGTATCGGGTGAGGTGCGGAGGGGCAGCTCACAAGGGGTGTACAACGTTCAAACCCATGATCCGGTTCCCCCGGTGGAGTGCGACCTCGGTCACGTGAGCCGCGCAGTGTAGCACTAGGGGGGTGGGTCCTTGTGAAGGGGCTCACGAGCACCCCCTCCGAGGGGGGTGGATACTCGATGGCATGAGCACCACGGAGCGTCCCAGGATCCTCGTTGTAGGCGGTGGGTACGTTGGCCTGTACGCAGCTCGTCGCATTCTGAAGAAGATGCGCTACGGGGAGGCGACCGTCACGGTCGTCGACCCCCGCTCGTACATGACGTACCAGCCCTTCCTCCCCGAAGCCGCCGCCGGCAGCATTTCGCCTCGGCATGTCGTCGTACCGCTGCGACGCGTGCTGCCCAAGGCCGAGGTGCTCACCGGGCGGGTCACCACCATCGACCAGGACCGCAAGGTCGCCACGGTCGCGCCGCTCGTCGGCGAGGCGTACGAGCTGCCGTTCGACTATCTGGTCGTCGCGCTCGGCGCGGTCTCCCGTACCTTCCCGATCCCCGGCCTCGCCGAGCAGGGCATCGGCATGAAGGGCATCGAGGAGGCCATAGGGCTGCGCAACCATGTGCTGGAGCAGCTCGACAAGGCCGACTCCACCACCGACGAGGAGGTCCGCCGCAAGGCGCTGACCTTCGTCTTCGTGGGCGGCGGCTTCGCCGGCGCGGAGACCATCGGTGAGGTCGAGGACCTGGCGCGGGACGCGGCCAAGTACTACACGAACGTGAAGCGCGAGGACATGCGCTTCGTGCTCGTCGACGTCGCCGACAAGATCCTTCCCGAGGTCGGCCCCAAGCTGGGCGCCTGGGGCAAGGAGCACCTTGAGGGCCGCGGCATCGAGATCTACCTCCAGACGAGCATGGAGTCCTGCGTGGACGGCCATGTGAAGCTCAACAACGGCCTGGAGGTCGACTCCGAGACGATCGTCTGGACCGCCGGCGTCAAGCCGAACCCGGCGCTCGCCCGCTTCGGTCTCCCGCTCGGCCCCCGCGGCCACGTGGACACCAACGAGAAGCTCCAGGTGCAGGGCACCGACTACATCTGGGCCGCCGGCGACAACGCCCAGGTCCCGGACGTCATCGGCCGCAAGGCCGGCAACCCGAACGCCTGGTGCCCGCCCAACGCCCAGCACGCGCTGCGGCAGGCGAAGGTCCTCGGCGACAACGTGATCTCCGGTATGCGGGGCTTCCCGCAGGGCGAGTACAGCCACGCCAACAAGGGCGCGGTCGCCGGTCTCGGGGTCCACAAGGGCGTCGCGATGATCGTCATGGGCAAGATGAAGTTCAAGATCAAGGGCCGGCTCGCCTGGTACATGCACCGCGGCTACCACGGTCTGGCCATGCCGACCTGGAACCGCAAGATCCGGATCTTCGCGGACTGGACGCTCGCCATGTTCCTCAAGCGCGAGGTCGTCTCGCTCGGCGCCATGGAGACGCCGCGCGAGGAGTTCTACGAGGCCGCCAAGCCCAGCCCGCCGCCGGCCGCCGCGTCGGCCGCGCCGGAGACCGCCAAGGCGTCCTGAGGCGCCGCCCGCGGCTCCTGGTGAGCCGCTGAGAGCCTGACAGAAGGGCCGTCCGCCATCCGTGGTGCGGACGGCCCTTCTGGCGCGCCCGCGGCCGGAGCATGACGGCCACGGGCGCAAGGCACGTGGTGGATGCAGGTAATTTGCCGTCACATTGCGCGTCGCCGGGACTGCGCGGACCCTCTCGCGGTGTTTACGTGGAGTGGAGCACGTCCGGTATCCACCACCACGGAGGTAGACGCCATGGCCGACGCCGCACTGCGGCTCACCACTCTCGCCGAAGAGTTGCTGGGGGCCCCGCTCCCGGTCCGTATCCGTGCCTGGGACGGCAGCGAGTCCGGTCCCCGGGACGCGCCGACCCTGATCATCCGCAATCGCCGTGCCCTGCGCAGGCTGCTCTGGAAGCCCGGGGAGCTGGGCCTCGCCCGTGCCTGGGTGGCCGGGGAGATCGATGTGGAGGGCGATCTCTACGCCGCCCTCGACCGGCTCGCCGGCATCATCTGGGAGCGCGGCGCCGACGCCAAGGACGCCGTCCATCCCGTACGGGACCCCCGTATGCGGGCCGCCGCCCGCGGTCTCGTCCGGATCGCCGGACCCTGGCCGCCGCCCGCCCCGCCCGCCGAGGAGATCCGCCGGCGGACCGGGGCGCTGCACACCAAGCGCCGCGACAAAGCGGCCATCAGCCACCACTACGACGTGGGCAACGACTTCTACGCACTGGTTCTCGGCCCGTCCATGGTCTACTCGTGCGCCTACTGGGACGCCGGACCGGGATTCGGCCTCGAAGACGCACAGCGCGACAAGCTCGACCTGATCTGCCGCAAACTCGGCCTCAAGGAGGGCGACCGGCTGCTCGACGTCGGCTGCGGCTGGGGCTCGATGGCCATGCACGCCGCGCGCGAGTACGGCGCCCGGGTCACCGGCATCACCCTCTCCCGCGAACAGGCCGCCTTCGCCCGCAAGCGCATCGCCGAGGAAGGGCTCACCGACCGGATCGAGATCCGCGTCCAGGACTACCGGGACGTCCGGGACGGGCCGTACGACGCGATCTCGTCCATCGGCATGGCCGAGCACGTCGGCTCCGTCCAGTACCGCGCATACGCGGACGACCTGTACCGCCTCCTGAAGCCCGGCGGGCGGCTGCTCAACCACCAGATCGCCCGCCGCCCCGAGCGGGACGAGAGCGGCTACCGGGTCGACGCGTTCATCGACTCCTACGTCTTCCCCGACGGCGAGCTGGCGCCGCTCGGCCGCACCCTGGCCACGCTGGAGGAGGCGGGGTTCGAGGCCCGCGACGTCGAGTCGATCAGGGAGCACTACGCCCTGACGCTGCGCCGCTGGGTGGCGAACCTGGAGGAGCACTGGGCCGAGGCCGTACGGTCCACCTCCGCCGGGCGCGCCCGCGTCTGGCGGCTCTACATGGCGGCGTCCGCGCTGTCCTTCGAGCGCAACAGGATCGGGGTCAACCAGATCCTGGCGGTGAAGACCCCGGAGAGCGGCGCGTCGGGGCTGCCCCTGCGGACACGGCTGTGGGGCGCCGCCTGAGCACTGCCGGGCCATTCGTATGACGAGCGGTCACATGTCCTCGGTGGCGGGGACATCCGGTTGATACCTTCTGCCACCCGGGCCCGCACGCGGAGCCGCCGGACACCACGGTCCGGCGGCTTCGGCGTGTGCGCCGCGCGTCATACCAACGGGAGGCCGGCGTGCCACGCCACCGCAGAACCTGGCTGTCCGCTCCGGCAGCCGTCCTGATCTCCGCAGGCATCCTGCCGGCCACGGCCACGGCCACGGCCGCCGCCGCCGACGCCGAGGCCGTGACGGTCACCACGGGGGCCCTCTTCAACGACCCGGCGGGCACCACCGCCGAGCGCGACCGGATCCGCGACCACATCCTCGCGCTGATCGCCGGCGCGCCCGCGGGCAGCTCGATCACGATGTCGCTGTACACGTTCACCGACGGCAAGGTCCGCGACGCCCTGATCGCCGCCCACGGGCGCGGAGTCGCCGTACGGCTGATCCTCGACAACGCCTCGCGCGCCACGGTCACCACCGGCGCCCAGTACGAGAACCTCGCGGCGGCCCTCGGCACCGACCGCTCCCAGGCGTCCTGGGTGATGGCGTGCCCGCGGACGCGCTCCTGCGTCGGCAACCGCGCGCTCGGCAAACCGGCGATCAACCACAACAAGTTCTTCCTCTTCTCCCGCACGGGAGGCGCGGACAACGTCGTCGTACAGACCTCGGCCAATATGACCGGCGTCCAGCGCACCGATCTCTTCAACAACGCCGTCACGGTCGTCGACGCCGGCCTCTACGCCAACTACCGGGCGTACTTCAACGACCAGGTCGCGTACGGCGCCTCCGGCGCGGGCCTCGCGACGTACTACCGGACACCCGTCAGCGCGACGAACCCCGCGTACAAGACGTACTTCTTCCCCCGCAAGGAGAACGGGACCGACTACAAGGCCGATCCCGCCACCGACACCATCAAGCTCATCCTCGACAACGTGACCTGCTCCACCGCGGTCCCCTCCGAGGTGCGGATCGCCGCGAACCTCTTCTACCGCGACCAGATCGCCAGCAGGCTCGTCGCCATGAAGAACGCGGGCTGCAAGGTCTATCTCGCGTCCGACGGCAATCCGAACGGCGGCGGCAGCGGCGTACCGTCGCTCGGCGCCACCGTCCGGTCCCTCGTGTACGGCAAGCTCACCCAGCGCGTCGAGTGCTGGCAGGCCCCGCCGGTGGCGGGCGCGCCGAACATCGGTCTGCACTCCAAGTACCTGCTGGTGAAGGGGACATACGCCGGCACCGCCAACGACCGGATCGTCTGGACCGGCAGCCACAACTACTCCTGGCAGGCGCTGCGCTCCAACGACGAGACGCTGCTGAAGATCAACAACGACGCGCTGTACGAGCAGTTCAGGGCCAATCACGACCGGCTGATGGAGTACTGCGCGGGCTGACGCGCGAGCCCGTACGCGCCCCGTACACGACCCGTACGCGACCCGTACACGACGGAAGGGCCGGGTCCGGGGAGTGGTGCTCCCCGGACCCGGCCCTTCCGCTCGCTTCCCGCCTCCGTGCCTATTCGGTCTTGATGGCCGTCAGCATGTTCAGCTTCGCCGCGCTGCGCGCCGGCCACAGCGAGGCCAGGACGCCCACCACCCCGGCCAGCAGCATGAACAGGGCGATCCGGTCCCACGGGATGACCAGGGCGTAGTTCGGGATGGACTCCGAGATGAACCGGCCGATCGCCCAGCCCAGGAAGGTCCCGAGCGCGACCCCGATCACCGCGCCGAAGAGCGAGATCACCACGGCCTCCAGCCGGATCATCCGCTTGACCTTGGTGCGGTCGAGCCCGATGGCGCGCAGCATGCCGATCTCCTGCTGCCGTTCGAAGACGGACATCGCCAGCGTGTTGACGACGCCCAGGACCGCGATGATCAGGGCCATCGCCAGCAGGCCGTACAGGATGTTCAGCATCGTGTTGATGATGCCGCTGAACTCGTTCTTGATGCCTTCGATGTTGTTGATGCTGATCGCCGGGTTCTTGCCCAGCGCGTCCACGAGGGCCTGCTCGTGCGCCGAGGTCGCGCCGCCGTCCATCTTCACCCAGATCTCGGTGATGTACGGCTTGACCGTGTGCGCGTCGGCCAGCTCGGTGGAGGTCAGCATCCGGCCGAGGAAGTCGATCTCCTTGAAGACGGCGCCGATCTTCAGATCCTGGGTCTTGCCGTCGCCGAACTCCGCCGGGACGGTGTCGCCGGGCTTCCAGCCGTTGGTCTTGGCGAGGTCCTCGGTGACCGCGATCTCGTTCCGCGACAGCGAGTCCATGGAGCCCGAGACGGTGATGATGTTGAAGACCTTCTCGACGTCCCCGGCGGCCACCGCCGTGGCGTTGTAGTACTCGCCCTTGCTCTCGAACGACGTCATCTGCTGCGGCGAGACCGCAGACACACCGGGCGCCTTGCGCAGCGCTTCGAGCGCCGACGGGTCCAGATCGCCGTACCCGGCCATCGACACCCGGTAGTCGGCGCGGATGTGGTCCGACGTCGACTTGTCGATGGCGGTGCCCACCGTGACGGCGACGACGGTGAGCGTGGTGACCAGCGTGAGCCCGATGGCCAGCGCGGAGGCGGTGGCGCCGGTGCGCCGGGGGTTACGGACGGCGTTCAGACTGGCCAGCTTGCCGGAGACCCCGAAGGCCGAGGTGAGCAGCGGCCGTACGAGGGCGATGACGGGCCGCGACAGCAGCGGGATCAGCACGATGACGGCGATCATCGTCAGGAACGCGCCGGCCGCGATGATGTATCCGCCGTCGTTGTCGGCCGTGGCGCCGAGCACGATGACGGCCGCGCCGATCAGGCCCAGGACACCGCCGATGGAGTTCCGTACGACCAGCGACTTGGTGGTGGCGACCGCGTGCACGCTGCTCATCGCCGCCACCGGCGGGATCTTCGCGGCCCGGCGGGCGGGCAGCCAGGCGGCCAGGACGGTGATCAGCACACCGACGGTGAAGGCGGCGATGATCGCCGTGGGCGAGATCACCAGCGGTCCCGCGGGCACCTTCGCGTCCAGCAGGCCCATCGCGGAGCGCAGTCCGATCGCGAGGCAGAGGCCGATCACGAAGCCGATCGCGGAGGCGATCACGCCGACCACCGCGGCCTCGATCAGCACCGAGCGCTTGATCTGGCGGCGGGAGGCGCCGACGGCGCGCAGCAGCGCCAGCTCCTTGGTGCGCTGGGCGACCAGCATGGTGAAGGTGTTGGAGATCAGGAAGACCCCGACGAACAGGGCGATGCCGGCGAAGGCCAGCAGCATCTGGTTGAGGCCCGACAGGCCCTGCTCGATGTCCTTGGCCTGCGCGCTCGCGCGCTGCTCGCCCGTCTCGACGTCGGCGCCCTCGGGGAGGAGCTTGACCATCTCCGCGCGGATCTTGTCGTGCGAGGCGCCCGGCTTCGCGGTGACGGCCAGCTCGCTGAAGTAGCCGGGCTCCAGGAAGAGCTTCTGGGCGACGTTCTCGGTGAACAGCACCAGGCTGCCGCCCGCGTTGACCGCGCCGTCCTCGGTGGTGAAGATCCCGCTGAGCGTGTACTCCTTCACCGGCCCGTTGGTGGCCACCCGTACCTTCTCGCCGACCTTGTACTCGCCCCGGGCGGCGGTGTCCTTGTCGAGGGCGACCTGGCCGGCCTCGGCCGGGCCCGAGCCCTCGGTGAAGTCGTACGCGGGGTCCTTGCCGTCCTTGCCGGGAGCGAAGTTGCTGCCGGTGTTGGACCAGCCGTTGCCTATCAGCTTGCCCTTGGGGTCGCCGACCCCGGCGAAGCCGTTGACGCGGCTGGTGACGGAGGCGACGCCGTCCAGCGCCGCGATCCGGTCGACGGTCTTCTGGGAGGCCCCGGGACTGCCCTTGCCGGACGCGGAGTCGGACGCGGAGTCGGATTCGGAGTCCGAGCCGGATTCCGAGCCCGGCGCACCGTCCGGGGCGGAGTCGCCGTCGCCCCGGGTGTCCCACACGGTGGCGCCGACGGCGATGTCCTTGTAGCTCTTGGCGCTCTGGTTGCGGAAGGCGTTGCCGAGGGTGTCGGTGAAGATCAGGGTGCCGGAGACGAAGGCGACGCCGAGCATGACGGCGAGCACGGTCATCAGCAGTCTGGCCTTGTGCGCGAGCACATTGCGCAGGGCGGTACGGAACATGGTGGGAGTCCTGGTGAGGAGGGGGCCGGGGCAGGTGGACAGGGCCCGGGGGCGATACGGGGACACGCCCGGGACGGCGGAGCGTCGGAGCCGGCGGTACGTCAGCGCCGGCGGTTGCGTCAGCTGGTACGGCCCTTGGCGTCGAACGCCTTCATCCGGTCGAACACGGCGTCGGCGGTGGGGTTGAGGATCTCGTCGACGATCCGGCCGTCCGCGAGGAAGATCACCCGGTTCGCGTACGAGGCGGCCGTGGCGTCGTGCGTCACCATGACCACGGTCTGGCCCATCTCCCGAACGGAGTTGCGAAGGAAGCCCAGCACCTCGGCGCCGGAGCGCGAGTCCAGGTTCCCGGTCGGCTCGTCACCGAAGATGATCTCCGGCCGCGCGGCCAGGGCGCGTGCCACCGCCACCCGCTGCTGCTGACCGCCGGACAGCTCCGTGGGCCGGTGGCCGAGCCGGTCGGCCAGCCCGATCATGCTGATCACCTGGTCCAGCCACTGCTGGTCGGGCTTGCGGCCCGCGATGTCCATGGGGAGCGTGATGTTCTCCAGGGCCGTCAGCGTCGGCAGCAGGTTGAACGCCTGGAAGATGAAGCCGATCTTGTCCCGGCGCAACTTCGTGAGCTGCTTGTCCTTCAGCGTCGACAGCTCGGTGTCCCCGATCCGTACGGACCCGGAGCTGAAGCTGTCCAGTCCGGCCACGCAGTGCATGAGCGTGGACTTGCCCGAACCGGAGGGTCCCATGATCGCGGTGAACTCGCCCTGCCCGAAGTCCACGGACACCTTGTCGAGCGCGACCACCTGGGTCTCGCCCATTCCGTAGACCTTCGACAGCTCGGAGGCGCGGGCGGCGACCGCGGTCGAGCGGGGGGCGATCTGAGTGGTGGTCACGGATGGATCTCCTGTCGGACGGGCCGGCTGCGAGGACCCCTTCATCCTCGCCGCCCGTACGGACCGGAAGCGTCCCTCCCCGTGCCCGTTCCCGGTGCCCTCTTGAGTCTGACCGGAGGGCCGCGTTCTCCTCCTGCGGTATGACACGACCCCTGAGACGCGTACTCCGGCATGTCTGCTGCGTGACCGGGCGGCGACTTTTCGTCATTCCTGGGAGCCTCGTTACGAGATGCCCATGGGCGCCCGGCATGTGCCGATGGGCCGGTACGTGTCCTGACGCACCCTCAGACGTCAATAAAATAAGACAACATCGGGTAGGCACTCGGCTGTTCGAGTGGTGTGTCCCGATAGGCTCCTGTGCCAACGCGGCGTCGCGCGCCGTGCCCGGATGGTGGAATGCAGACACGGCGAGCTTAAACCTCGCTGCCCCTCGGGGGCGTGCCGGTTCAAGTCCGGCTCCGGGCACATCACCGGCCTCCACCCCGGTGGCCCGGCGACTGGAATGACGCGTACATGACCCACTGAGGGCTCTCTGCGGCGGCATTCTGTCGTGATGTGTGTCACCCCCCTGAGTTGCGATTTGCGAAAGATCCTCCCCGAGCACTAGAGCGTAGCCTTTGCTCTCCCATTACTCTTGACGCAAGGCCGCGCTGGGTGGCCATGGAGGAGTGAGATGAGGAGCAGTAACCCGGTCTTCTCGCGACGGGGCTTCAGCCGCGACAACGGCCACGCGGGCTTCAACGCGGCGCCGACGGCCGGGGGCCCCGCCGTAGGAACCAATCCGTACGCGACCAACCCCTACGCGCCCCAGCAGGGCGCGCAGCTCGGTGGCCCGCAGGCGCCCACGCGCCCCGACGTCATGACGATCGACGACGTCGTGACGCGTACCGGCATGACGCTGGGCACGGTCGTGCTCACCGCGGTCCTGTCGTGGGTCCTGCTGCCGGTCGACCCGGCCAACCTCAGCAAGTCGTTCGGGATCGCCATTGGCGCCTTCCTGGTGGCGATGGTCCTGTCGCTGGTCCAGGCGTTCAAGCGCAAGGCGTCCCCCGCGCTGATCCTGTCGTACGCCGCCTTCGAGGGTGTCTTCCTCGGCGTCATCAGCAGTGTGACAAGCACCTACGTCGCCGACGGCGTGGTGATCCAGGCGGTCATGGGCACGATGGCGGTCTTCGCCGGTGTCCTCTTCGCGTACAAGATGCGCTGGATCCGCGTCACCCAGCGCTTCTACGGCTTCGTGATGGCCGCGGCCATGGGCTTCATGCTCCTGATGGTCGCCAACATGCTGTTCAGCGTCTTCGGCGGCGGTGACGGCCTCGGCTTCCGCAGCGGCGGCCTCGGCATCCTCTTCGGTGTCATCGGCATCATCCTCGGCGCCTGCTTCCTCGCGCTCGACTTCAAGCAGGTCGAGGACGGCGTCGCGTACGGCGCTCCGCGCGAGGAGTCCTGGCTCGCGGCGTTCGGTCTCACCGTGACGCTGGTGTGGATCTACATGGAGATGCTGCGTCTCTTCACGATCCTGTCGGGCAACGACTAGCCGACCGTGAAGTGAAGACGGCGCGCGCCTGAAGCGCCGAAGGGGTCCGCGGGCTGTTGCCCGGGGACCCCTTCTTCGTGTGCGGTGACTCGCGGTGGCCGCTATCGCAGCCGACGGGCCGCCCGCCGCAGGTCGTACTCGTGGACGATGGCCTTGGCGTGCCCGTAGGTGAGGTTGTGCTGGCTCCTGAGCCAGGCGACCTTCTCCTCGAACCGGAAAAGGGACGGGCCTTCCTCGACGGTGCGCAGCCAGTCGGAGATCTCGCGACCGGTGCAATGGGGGATACGGGCGAGGAGATTGCGATGGGTCTCTTCGGAGAAGACAAGGGACATCGGCGCCTCCGGACGCTCTACGCGAACTGGTCCTTAACGCCCACCGTGCCCCAGTGCCGGGCCGATGGCAAGGTCTGTTCGCCACTCTTCTCGGCCGGGCGCTAAGGTCTGGCCGTGCTCGACACCACGCCGCTGACGGCTGCCACGGACCGATTCGCCGACCGGCTGCGCGCCGCGCCGCAGAGCCGGCTCCAGCAGGGCGCCGCCGCGGCGGCACTGGCCCTCGCCAGGGATCTCTCCGTACGGGCCCAGCGGCTCGACGCCGCCGGCGGGGACGGCGGCGAGCCGCGGATCATGCCGGACGCCGGGGTCTTCGTCGTCGCGGACCAGCTCACCGTCGCCGCCGAGGACCTCGCGGAGGCACTGCGAACGGCCCCGTCCCGGAGGGAGCTGGACGAGGCCGTGCGGTCGGTCGGGGAAGCGGCGGCTAGAGCGAGGCTATGACCCGGTCCGCGAGGATGTAGATGTGCCCGGCCTGCCCGGCGTCCTCGCCGCAGGCGAAGGTCAGCGCGTACGCGCCGGAGATACCGGAGCCGCCCAGCAGGAACGGGGCCGCACCGGCCCGCAGCGCCTCCGCGAGCCGCTCGGCGGTCTCACGGTGGCCCGGGGTCATGCAGAGCGTCGTACCGTCCGCGAAGACATACACGTCGAGCGTGCCCAGCGGGCCCGGCCGGACGTCCGCGAGCGCCGTGCGGGTCTCGGCCAGCTCCTCCAGCCGTGCGACGGTCCGCTCGTAGTCGGTGACGACGGGCGTGCGGACCGGGACGAAGTCCGGGTGCGAGGGGTGGCGGCGCCGGGCGGCGGCCAGTTCGGCCGAGTCCTCGGCGTACTCGGCCGCCTCGCCGTGACCGCCCACCTCGGTCAGCTCCGGGTAGTCGGCGAAGTCAGTGAAGTCGGTGAACTCGTCCAGCAGCCCGTCGAGCGAGTCGGGACCGACGCCGTCGGCACCCATGCCGTCCGCCCCGTCGTGCGGGCGCGGCGTCTCCAGCCCGGCGAAGTCGGCCTGTCGCGGTACGTAGAAGGGCGTGTCCTCGGTGCCGAGCCCCGCGAGGCCGCCCAGCATCGCCGGGGGCGTGTCGGACGCGTCCCGGGCCTCCTGCGCGGCCCAGAAGGCACGCGCCTCGGCCAGCTCGCGCTCGCGCTCCTCGGCGAGGGCCTCGGCGACCGCGGTCCGTATGGCGTGCGTCTCGACGGGGTGCGTTCTGGCCTGGGGTACGGACGCGGTGAGACCGCCCGGGTTCGCCGCCAGTTCCGCGCGCAGGGCGCTGACCTGCCGACGCAGCACATGAGCGGCGTGCAGGGCAGCGACGCCCACGGCCGTGGCGGCGGCCGTGGTCAGCAGCAGGGCAAGAGACATGGCGCTCACTGACTACTCCCGTTCCGATCGATACCCCCGACTTCCTACCTCAGCTTGTCGTGAGCCCGTGCCCACCGTCAGTGCATTACGTCACGAATTGGACAGGTCTTTGGGCCTTATGTTTCGTCCGCGTACCGGGCTGACCTGGGAAAACGAATCTCCCCCGGGACTAGGTCACATCCTGGGGGAGATTCAGTCACGACTGGGGATCGGTGGGGCGGAACGGTGCTTTTCGGTACGGCGCGATTACGGTGCGCGACGCCGGGCCGGGACCGGCATCGCGCAAGGCTCAGCTCAGGCGCTCGTGTTCGTGGTCGCGCTGAGCTTCGCCTCCGCTGCGGCTCAGCTCAGCCGCTCGATGACCATGGCCATGCCCTGGCCCCCGCCCACGCACATCGTCTCCAGCCCGAACTGCTTGTCGTGGAACTGGAGGCTGTTGATCAGGGTGCCGGTGATCCGCGCGCCGGTCATCCCGAAGGGGTGGCCGACGGCGATGGCGCCGCCGTTCACGTTCAGCTTCTCCAGCGGGACGCCCAGGTCCCGGTACGAGGGGATCACCTGCGCGGCGAACGCCTCGTTGATCTCGACCAGGTCGATGTCGTCGATGGTCAGCCCGGCGCGCCCGAGCGCCTGGCGGGACGCCTCGACCGGCCCGTAGCCCATGATCTCCGGCGAGAGACCGGTGACGCCGGTGGACACGATCCGGGCCAGCGGGGTCAGCCCCAGCTCGCGCGCCTTGGTGTCGGACATGATCACGAGCGCGGCGGCGCCGTCGTTGAGCGGGCAGCAGTTGCCGGCCGTGATCAGGCCATCGGGGCGGAAGACCGGCTTGAGGCCCTGGGTGCCCTCCAGGGTGATGCCGGGGCGCGGGCCGTCGTCCGCCGTGACCACGGTGCCGTCCGGGGTCGTCACGGGCGTGATCTCGCGCTCCCAGAAGCCGTTCTTGATGGCCTCTTCGGCGAGGTTCTGCGACCGTACGCCGAACTCGTCCATCTCCCGGCGCGTTACGCCCTTCAGCCGGGCCAGGTTCTCCGCCGTCTGGCCCATCGCGATGTACGCGTCGGGGACGAGCCCGTCCTCGCGCGGGTCGTGCCATCCGGCGCCCTCGCTCGCCGCGACGGCGGCGGTCCTGGCCTCGGCGTCGGCGAAGAGCGGGTTGTGGGTGTCGGGCAGGCCGTCCGAGCTGCCCTTGACCGAGCGCGAGACCATCTCGACGCCCGCGGAGATGAAGACATCGCCCTCGCCGGCCTTGATGGCGTGCAGCGCCATCCGGGAGGTCTGGAGCGACGAGGAGCAGTAACGGGTGATGGTGCAGCCCGGGAGATGGTCCATCCCGAGCTGTACGGCGACGATCCGGCCCAGGTTGTGGCCCTGCTCGCCGCCGGGGAGGCCGCAGCCGAGCATCAGGTCGTCGATGTCGAGCGGGTCCAGTTCGGGGATCTTGGCGAGCGCGGCCTCGATGATCGTGGCGGTCAGGTCATCGGGCCGCAGCTCCTTCAGTGAGCCCTTGAAGGCCCGGCCGATGGGGGAACGGGCGGCAGAGACGATCACGGCTTCTGGCATCACGGCTCCATGGGACGGAAAGCGGGTCGGGCGGAAAGGGCAGGCCCGAGGGGGAAGTTACCCGCACGTAGGGGGTGGGTCACTGGTGCGGACGTGTGATGCGGGACTCTTTTCTAAGCGCTTGCTCAGGATGGTCGCTCCCGTCCCCGCGACGCTCTCCGTGGTCCCGGCGGCCCTCCCCGTCGTCCCGGCCGTCCTCCCCGCCGTCCCCGTGCTCCGTGCCCGTCCGCTCGTCCGCCGTCGGCAGCAGATGCCGCCGTCTGCGGTGCTTGAGCATGGCCCAGGGCGCCCGTACCCCCGCGACCTCCGTGCCCGCCTGGGCCGCCGCCGCCGAGGCGGCCTTCGCCACCGTCAGCATGTCCTCGTCACGGGACGCGTCCAGATGGTCGGTCTCGGGCCACAGGCCCAGCACCGCGCAGAGCGTCGGCAGCATCGCCATCGCGGCGGTCGCGTACCCCTCCGCCGAAGGGTGGTAGTTGTCCGGACCGAACAGCTCCCGCGGATTCGCCGCGAACTCCGGGCCCAGCAGATCGCCCAGCGAGACCGTACGGCCGCCCTGCTCGACCGTGACGATCGTCTGCGCGGCGGCCAGCTGCCGGCTCACCCGGCGGGCCACCCAGCGCAGCGGCTGGTACACCGGCTCGATCGTGCCCAGGTCCGGGCAGGTGCCGACGACCACCTCCGCCCCCGTCGTCCGCAGCCGCCGTACCGCCGCCGCCAGACAGCGGACGGACTCGGTCGCGGCCATCCGGTGTGTGACGTCGTTCGCCCCGATCATGATCACGCAGACGTCCGGGGTGTGTGACGTCGCCGACAGCAGCTGGGTCACCTGCCGCTCCAGATCGTCCGACCGTGCCCCGGGCAGCGCCACGTTCCGCAGGTCCACCGGGCGCTCCGCGACCGCCGCCAGCCCCGACGCCAGCAGTGCCCCCGGGGTCTGCCCGGCCCGCCGCACCCCCTGGCCGGCCGCCGTGGAGTCGCCCAGCATGCCCATCCGCAGCGGTTCCGTATGCCCGAACGCCAGTCCGTACCAGCCGTCCCCGCGCGGCGGTACGGGGGCGGTCCCGCCGCCCACCGAGCGCTTCGCGAGCTGGACCTCGGCCAGCAGCACCCCGACGCCCGCCGCGCCCAGCAGCCCGATGCTGCCGCCGCCGTAGGCCGCGCCCGCGGCGATCCGCCGCGCCACCCTCGCCCTCGACACCGTCCGGGTCACCACCTTCCGTCTTCCCGTTCCGCCTCCGTGCGCGTACGCGTACCAGCTAACTGCCCCGTAAGGACCGTCGCCCAATCTCACCCGCGGGCGCATACGCTGGCCGGACCATCACGGAGACCCCGGAGACATACGGTGCAATTCCACGACTCGATGATCAGTCTGGTTGGCAATACCCCGCTGCTGAAGCTGACCAGCGTGACCGAAGGCATTCAGGCGACAGTCCTGGCCAAGGTCGAATACTTCAACCCCGGCGGTTCGGTGAAGGACCGGATCGCCCTGCGCATGATCGAGGCCGCGGAGGAGAGCGGGGAGCTGCGCCCCGGCGGCACGATCGTCGAGCCGACGAGCGGCAACACGGGCGTCGGGCTCGCCATCGTGGCCCAGCGGAAGGGCTACAAGTGCATCTTCGTCTGCCCGGACAAGGTCTCCACGGACAAGATCAATGTGCTGCGTGCGTACGGCGCCGAGGTCGTCGTCTGCCCCACGGCGGTCGACCCCGAGCACCCCGACTCGTACTACAACGTCTCCGACCGGCTGGTCCGGGAGACGCCCGGCGCCTGGAAGCCCGACCAGTACAGCAACCCGAACAACCCGCGCTCGCACTACGAGACCACCGGTCCCGAACTGTGGAAGCAGACGGACGGCCGGATCACCCACTTCGTCGCGGGCGTCGGCACGGGCGGCACCATCTCCGGCACCGGCCGCTTCCTCAAGGAGGCCAGTGACGGGCGGGTACGGATCGTCGGCGCCGACCCCGAGGGCTCGGTCTACTCCGGCGGCTCCGGACGGCCGTATCTGGTCGAGGGCGTCGGCGAGGACTTCTGGCCGACCGCGTACGACCGTACGGTGACGGACGAGATCGTCGCCGTGTCCGACAAGGACTCGTTCCAGATGACCCGGCGCCTCGCCAAGGAGGAGGGCCTGCTCGTCGGCGGCTCCTGCGGCATGGCGGTGGTCGCCGCGCTGAAGGTGGCGGAGGGGCTCGGGCCCGACGATGTCGTGGTCGTCCTGCTGCCGGACAGCGGCCGGGGCTACCTCAGCAAGATCTTCAACGACGAGTGGATGAACGACTACGGCTTCCTCGACCACAGCGGGGACGCGCCGCGCGTCGCGGACGTGCTCCAGCACAAGGCGGGCCCCATCCCGACCCTGGTGCACATGCACCCCGAGGAGACGGTCGGCGAGGCCATCGAGGTGCTGCGGGAGTACGGCGTCTCCCAGATGCCGATCGTGAAGCCGGGCGCCGGCCACCCGGACGTGATGGCCGCCGAGGTCATCGGCTCCGTGGTGGAGCGGGAGCTGCTCGACGCGCTCTTCACCCGGCGCGCCGCGCTCGGCGACCCGCTGGAGAAGCACATGTCGGCGCCGCTGCCGCAGGTCGGCTCCGGCGAACCGGTGGCCGATCTGATGGCGGTCCTGAGCGGCTCCGACGCGTCGGACGCGGCGATCGTGCTGGTGGAGGGCAAGCCGACCGGCGTCGTGAGCAGGCAGGATCTGCTCGCGTTCCTCTCGAAGGACGCGAAGTAGCCACGCGGAGGGGTTATCCGGCCACCGGACCCGCGGGTTCGCGAAAGTGGTACGAGCGCGACACGTCCGCGCAGCACCGCCTTAACACGCGTACGGCACATTGGTTGTTGTCGGCGTCAAGGACTTCCGGAGCGGCTCCCGGACCTCCATGGACGCCCGGACACGTCAGCCGGCCCTGACCCGGAGCGTGTCCCTCGCGGGGACCGCCGTCGTCCCGCCCCCCGGTAACGGGGGTGCGGCGGTCCCCGCGACTATCTTTTTCCGGCGCTCCAGTCCTCAGTCCTCCCAGTCCGAGGACTTCCGCCGCTCACGTTCCCGCTCGCGCTCCCGCTGTCCGGACCAGGGCCACGGCCGCGTCGAGGAGAACGCGTTCACCCCCACGATCCCCAGCCAGCAGACGAGCAGCCCGCCGATCCCGGCGTTGGCCACGGCGATCGCGGACAGCGGTATGGCGAGGATCAGCGAGATCACCGCGAACCCGAAGCGCTCGCCGAACCCCTCGGCGGCCGAACCGGGCGGCCGGTCCGGGCCGCGGGCCGCGAGCGTCTGCTGCTCCGCCAGCCTGCGCCGGACACGGCGGTCGATCGTCTGGTCGAGGCTCTCCTCGACCTTCTCCAGGAACGACTCGACGAGCGCGGGCTCGTACTCGGCCCCCAGGTCCCGTCGGGCCTGGAGCGTGGCGTCGAGTTCTTTCTTCAGCTCAGCGTCGCGGGCATCCATGCGGCAACGGTACGAAGCGGGGCGGGCCCGGGTCAGTGGGGCTAACCCCCGTCTTCGGTGGGGCCGTGGCCGTTGCCGTGGCCGTGGCTCCGGGCCAGCAGGTGTTCGAGCCGGTCGAAGCGCTCGTGCAGGGCGCGCAGTTCCCGGGCGGCGTCCGCCCGTCCCTCCCGCTCCACGTGTCCGAGAGCCGCCGCTGCCCGGCGCGCCCGGTGCGCGGCGCTGCCGACCAGCCAGGTGGCGAGGGAGGCCGTGACGACGCTGAAGACGGAGATCCCGACGAGCATCACGACACACGCGATGACGCGGCCGGGCACGGTCACCGGATACAGATCGCCGTATCCGACGGTCGTGGCGGTCTCGACGGACCACCACAGCGCGAGCGGGAACGAGGTGATGGTCGCGCGGGGCGCCCGGGCCTCGTACGGCACGATGATCCAGGAGCCGAGCAGCAGAACGAGCACGAAGGCCATCCCCGCCCCCGCCGCGGCCTTCACATGCAGCCGCCGCCACCGCTCGTTGCCCAGCAGCCTGCGCAGCACGAAGAGGGGCGACAGCGGAGCCATGGACCGAAACTAACCGGGACCGGCGGGGACGCCCGGCAGGACACACCCCGTACGACCGGCCCCGGCCCCGGCCTCAGGGCCGATAGCCTCGGGCGCATGTCCCGTCGCCCGCCCCTGCCACCGCCTCCACCGCCCGTGGAGCTGCGCTCCTGGCCCGGTCACGCGGCGATGCTCGCGGACCGGGCCGCGGTCCTGTCGGACCTGGGCCGGCGGAGTCTGGGCGGCGCCGCGCTGGCGGTGTTCTGGCTGCTCGTCGCGGGGGCGCAGCTCGGCTGGGGGGTGGTCGGACTGGCGCTGACCTCGGACTTCGCGGGACTGGCGCCGTTCGGCGTGCTGCTCAGGGCGGCCCTCGGGGCCATCGGCGTGGGCGTGATGGCGGCGCCCGTGATCATCCTCGGGCTCTCGGCCCGCCGGCAGCGCAGGACGCGGTCGCTGATGGACCAGTGGGCCGCGCTGGCGAGCGACCCGGCCGGCGCCCCGCGCTTGCGGATGGCCGGCGCGAGCCTGTCATGGCTGCTAACATCGTTCGCCTCGGGCACGGCCGGCCTCTGGCTCGCGCTCGTCGTACCGGCCACGGCCCGCGCGGGCGAGGACACGTACGGCGCAGTCGCCTACGCGATGGGCGCCGGCACCCTCCTCTGGCTCGCCGCCCTGACCGGCGCGGCGCGGGCGGTGAGGCACTACCGCTGGGCGATCCGGCTGTGAGGCGGACCGGGCCCCTCCGGGAGGACTTGTCGGATGCGGCGGTCGCGGCGGGCGTACCGCTCCACGACTGGACCCCATCGAGTTCCTGCCTGCACGCACCGCTAATCTCTGCCGAATGATCAGCCGCGTTCGTGTTCCGTTGCCGCCGCCTCCGCCGTCTCCGGAGGTGGTCGCATCACCGGACCAGGATCAGGACCCCGACCGCGACCAGGATCAGGGCCAGGACCACGGCCACGGCCAGGACCGTGACGCGCTGCTCGCCGACCGGACGGAGATTATGGCCGAGTTGGCCCGGCGTGGTCTCTCCGTCGGGCGGCTGGCGGTGCTTTGGCTGCTCGGGGCTGTCGGGGTGGCCGGTTGGGCGGCGGTGGGGCTGGCTGTGCGGAGTGTGGAGACCGGGGGGCTCGGGGTCCTGACCGGGCTGGTGTCGCTCGTGCTCGCGCTCGTGCTGCTGGTGCCGGCCGCGATCGGCGCCGGGAAGTGGCTCAACGGGGGGCGGGACGTACGGCAGCGGCTGGAGGCGTGGGCGGCGCTGGGCCGTGTCACCGATTCGGGGCTGCGGGTGCACGCGCGCTGTGTGGGCTGGCTGTTGCCGTCGGTGGCGCTGTGTCTGCTGGGGCTGGCGACCGTACTGCCGGCCTGTGTCGCGATCATGGACGCCACCGACGGCTCCGCCGACGCGGAATCGTTCACGCTCGGCGGGGTGACGTACTCGCTGGGGCTGGGCGCCACCGTACTGCTGACCGGGCTGCTGGGGCTGTTCCAGACCGTCGACCACCAGCTCTGGGCCGAGCGGCTGCTGCACCCGGTGCCGGTCCGCCGGGGCGGTGGCGCACACCGCTGAGACCGTTCCTACCGGGTCCGTCCTATCCTGAAGGGGAACGCATGCGCCATTCAGGGTTAAGGGGCGGCGGATGGACTGGCTTTGGTGGGTTTTTGTCTTCTTCATCGTCGGGGGCTTCGGCTGGATAGCCGATACGGGCCGGACCGCGCTCCGGACCCGCCACGAGCGGAGAATCGAACGCTTTGAGCTGGCGGAGCGGGAGCGCGAGCGAGAACGGCTGGCCCTTGAAGAGGCCAACAAGCAGCCGGAACCGGTCTGCGGCTGCTCGCACCACCTCGCCAAGCACGACCGCAAGGGCAAGTGCCATGAGGACATGGAGACGGCGGTCGAGTGGGACGAGGAGAAGAAGCCGCTGCGGTACGAGCGCAGGCAGTGCAACTGCCAGCAGTACGTGGGCCCGCAGCCGCTCTCCACGATCTACGCCGATGAACTGACCGACCTCGCCTGAGCCGTTCCGGCGGTTCTGTCGGGCCGGCTCACCGGATGGCCGAGCAGCATCGTCGGCGCGCCCGCGACCCGGGTGAGGAAGACCGTCGCCGCGTGCGGCCCCTTGAGTTTCATCCGGCGGCGCAGCTCCTCCGGCTCCACCGCGGAGCCGCGCTTCTTCACGGTCAGGACACCGACCTCGCGTTCACGCAGCAGCGCCTTCAAGCGCTTGAGGCTGAACGGCAGTTCGTCGGTGATCTCGTAGGCCGTCGCGTACGGAGTCTCGCGGGCCTCGTCGGCCGTGATGTACGCGATCGTCGCGTCGAGCAGTCCGCCGGCCAGTTCCTCTGCCACCTCGGCGACCAGATGCGCGCGGATGACGGCCCCGTCGGGCTCGTACAGATAGCGCCCGGCCGGCCGGACCGGCGGGTCGGGCAGACCGCGCCCGGTGAGGGTGACGGGCGCGGGGGTGAGCAGTGTCGCGCGGCGGGTGCCGGGGACGACGGCGGGGTGGTGCCAGAGCACGGCTTCCTTCACGTCGCCGCCGTCCGAGATCCACTCGGCCTCGAAGTCGTCGGGGACCAGCTCGTGCGGGATCCCCGGCGCGATCTTGACGGCGCCCGTACCGACGCGCCGTACCGCCTCGATCGCCCACGACAGCGGTGGTGAGTACGCCTCCGGGTTGAAGATCCTGCCCCGGCCGCCGCGCCGCGCGGGGTCGATGAAGAGGACCTCCGCGCCGGCCGTGTCGTACTTCCGCACATCGGCGCGCGTCACGGTCGCGGGCGGGCCGCCGGGCGCCAGGGTGCGCACATTGGTACGGGCGATCTCGCAGGTCAGCGGGTCGATGTCGACGGCGGTGACGGCGAATCCCGCGCGGGCCAGCTCAATGGCGTCGCCGCCGATCCCGCAGCACAGATCGGTGACGCGGACGGCCCGGCCGGGCGTCGCGCGGGTGAGCGCCACGAGGCGGGCGGCGCGGTGGGCGGCGACGCTGCTCCGGGTGGCCTGCTCGACGCCGTGGGGCGTGAAGTACATGCGGTACGCGTCGTCCGCGCCGAACTTCGCCACCGCGCGCTGCCGCAGCCGGGCCTGGGCCAGCGCGGCCGAGACGAGTTCGGCCGGGTGGTCGCGGCGCAGCCGGGTCGCCAGGGCGAGTTCCCCGGCCGGGTCGTGGTCCCGCAGCTCGGCGAGGAGGGCCTGCCCCTCGGCGGAGAGCAGCGGCGCGAGCAGCGGGCGCGCGGCCTCGGAGGGCGGCTCGGCGGGGCTGGGCGGGGAGGAGGGGGCGCGGTCGGTCACCCGGTCCATTGTGGGCCAGCCGGGGGACCGTGCGCGCCCGGCGGCGGTTCGCCCGCGCGCGGGCGCCGCGCGCTGACAGGATGCGGCGCCATGCAACTAGTACGACAAAACGAAGAAATGACCACAAAGGGTACGGGTGAGGCCAAGGCTCGGACCCGTCGAGCCACGCGTGGACCCCTCCGTGGAGCCATCCGTGGCGCGTCCCGCCGCCGTACCGGCAACCGGGTGCGCATCGCGCTGGCGGTGCTCACGGCCGCCGCCATCGGCTCCGGCTGCGCCACCGGCTCCGGCGAACCCGCCGGGCCGCCCGCCCCGCCGCCCGCCAGGCCCGTACCGGGAGCGCTGCACGGCGGCCCGCCGGCCGAGGGCGCCGGTGGTCCCGCCAACGCGCCCGCCGCGCCCGCGAACGCCGAGGCCGTACGGAAGGCGCAGGCCGCGCGGGCCGTCGCGGCGAAGAAGTGGGGGCTGGACAAGACCCCCCTGGCCGCGCCCGCGCCGCCCGCGGTCAAGCCGGAGATCACCAACCGCAAGGGCTTCGAGATCGCGAACGAGGAGGAGGGCGAGAACCTCCCGCCGGTCTTCACCACCGTCCCGGTCAAGGACCGCGTCGTCTTCCTGACGATTGACGACGGCATCGACAAGGACCCCGAGCTGCTGCGGATGATGACCGAGCTGAAGATCCCGTACACGGCCTTCCTCAGCGACTACGTCATCAACGACAACTACGGCTACTTCAAGCAGATGCAGGACCGGGGCGTCGCCCTCCAGAACCACACGCTCAACCACCCGTATCTGCCCGGCCTGTCGTACGAGGAGCAGCGGCGCGAGATCTGCGACCAGCAGGACAAGATCGAGAAGCGGTACGGGAAGCGCCCCACGCTCTTCCGGCCGCCCTTCGGCAACTACAACGGCGACACGCTGCGCGCCGCCAAGACCTGCGGGGTGAAGGCCGTACCGCTGTGGACGGCCGAGGCGTACCCCGACCGGATGGAGTGGCGCGAGTGGGACGAGGACCTGCACCCCGGTGACATCGTCCTCACCCACTTCCGGGGGCCCGCCGACTGGAAGGCGACCATGCCCGACCTGGTCAGGGCCGCGATGAAGCGCATCACGGACAAGGGATACGCGGTGGCCCGGCTGGAGGACTACGTCTGATCCGCCCGGATCGGCCCCGCTCCCCGTACCGCTCCTCGTACTGCTCCCCGTACCGCTCCGCGCACCCGGAACCTCTGGCTCCGGGTGCGCGTTCCCGTTACGGCGCGCATGCCTCGATTGGCACTCCGCTTGACCGAGTGCTAATCGCGGTCATAGTCTCTGTTCTGGCACTCCCCACTGGAGAGTGCCAAGCGCGATCGACAGATCCGGCACCCGCGACGACGGGTCTATCCGGTCGCCACCCAGACAGCTAGCACCGAGATCTCCGAAGGGGGAGGTCGGATCGTGACGACCGCCAGCACCAAGGTTGCCATCAAGCCGCTCGAGGACCGCATTGTGGTCCAGCCGCTCGACGCCGAGCAGACCACGGCCTCTGGCCTGGTCATCCCGGACACTGCCAAGGAGAAGCCCCAGGAGGGCGTCGTCCTGGCCGTGGGCCCGGGCCGTTTCGAGAACGGCGAGCGTCTCCCGCTCGACGTTTCCGTCGGCGATGTCGTTCTGTACAGCAAGTACGGCGGCACCGAAGTGAAGTACAGCGGCGAGGAGTACCTCGTCCTCTCGGCTCGCGACGTACTCGCGATCATCGAGAAGTAATTCACCGAAAGTTTTGCTTTTGAGCTGCGCCCTCGGCCACCCAGCGATCGCCGGGCGGACGGGGGCGCAGTTCATGCGAGAGGACGAGAGAAGCAGCCATGGCGAAGATCCTGAAGTTCGACGAGGACGCCCGTCGCGCCCTTGAGCGCGGCGTCAACAAGCTTGCCGACACGGTGAAGGTGACGATCGGCCCCAAGGGCCGCAACGTCGTCATCGACAAGAAGTTCGGCGCCCCCACCATCACCAACGACGGTGTCACCATCGCCCGCGAGGTCGAGCTGGACGACCCGTACGAGAACCTGGGCGCCCAGCTCGTGAAGGAGGTGGCGACCAAGACCAACGACATCGCGGGTGACGGCACCACCACCGCCACCGTGCTGGCCCAGGCGCTGGTCCGCGAGGGTCTGCGCAATGTCGCCGCGGGTGCTTCCCCGGCCTCTCTGAAGAAGGGCATCGACGCCGCGGTCAAGGCCGTGTCGGACGAACTGCTCGCCACCGCCCGCCCGATCGACGACAAGTCGGACATCGCCGCCGTCGCCGCGCTCTCCGCGCAGGACGACCAGGTCGGCGAGCTGATCGCCGAGGCGATGGACAAGGTCGGCAAGGACGGTGTCATCACCGTCGAGGAGTCCAACACCTTCGGTCTGGAGCTGGACTTCACCGAGGGCATGGCCTTCGACAAGGGCTACCTCTCGCCGTACATGGTGACCGACCAGGAGCGTATGGAGGCCGTCCTCGACGACCCGTACATCCTGATCCACCAGGGCAAGATCGGCTCGATCCAGGACCTGCTGCCGCTGCTGGAGAAGGTCATCCAGGGCGGTGGCTCCAAGCCGCTGCTGATCATCGCCGAGGATGTCGAGGGCGAGGCGCTCTCCACCCTCGTCGTCAACAAGATCCGCGGCACCTTCAACGCGGTCGCGGTCAAGGCCCCCGGCTTCGGCGACCGCCGCAAGGCCATGCTCGGTGACATCGCCACCCTCACGGGCGCGACCGTCATCGCCGAGGAGGTCGGCCTCAAGCTCGACCAGGCCGGTCTGGACGTCCTGGGCTCCGCCCGCCGCGTCACCGTCACCAAGGACGACACGACCATCGTCGACGGCTCCGGTGCCGCCGACGAGATCGCCGGCCGTGTCAACCAGATCAAGGCCGAGATCGAGACCACGGACTCCGACTGGGACCGCGAGAAGCTCCAGGAGCGCCTCGCGAAGCTGGCCGGCGGCGTGTGCGTGATCAAGGTCGGCGCCGCCACCGAGGTGGAGCTGAAGGAGAAGAAGCACCGTCTGGAGGACGCCATCTCCGCGACCCGCGCCGCGGTCGAGGAGGGCATCGTCTCCGGTGGTGGCTCCGCCCTGGTGCACGCCGCCAAGGTGCTGGAGGGCAACCTCGGCAAGGAGGGCGACGAGGCCACCGGTGTCGCGGTCGTCCGCCGCGCCGTCGTCGAGCCGCTGCGCTGGATCGCCGAGAACGCCGGTCTCGAGGGCTACGTCATCACCTCCAAGGTGTCGGAGCTGGAGAAGGGCCACGGCTTCAACGCGGCCACCGGCGAGTACGTCGACCTGGTGAAGGCCGGCGTCATCGACCCGGTCAAGGTCACGCGCTCCGCCCTGGAGAACGCCGCCTCCATCGCCTCCCTGCTGCTCACGACCGAGACCCTGGTCGTCGAGAAGCCGGCCGAGGAAGAGGCCGACGCCGGCCACGGCGGCCACGGCCACAGCCACTGAGCAGTTCCCCGCGGCGCAGCGTGCCGCCGTACGACGGCCCGGTACCCCTCTTCAGGGGGTGCCGGGCCGTCCGCGTCAGCGCGGGCCGTACTTGCGGCCCGTCTTCGACGTGATGCCGCCGAGCAGCCCGCGCGGCGCCAGCTTCACCGCTCCCATCAGCGCCTTGTACCGGGGGTCCGGCACCGACACCACCTTGCCGCGCGCCAGGTCGGTGAGCGCCGCCGCCACCAGCTTGTCGGCGTCCAGCCACATCCAGTCCGGGATGTTGTCCGTGCCCATCCCGGCCCGCTCGTGGAACTCGGTCCGTACGAAACCGGGGCAGAGCGCCATCAGCCGTACCCCCGTACCGGCCAGATCCCGTGCCGCCCCCTGGGTGAACTGGACGACCCACGACTTCGACGCGCCGTACGTACCGCGCGGCAGGAACGCCGCCACCGACGCGACATTGACGACCCCGCCCCGGCCGCGCGCCCGCATCCCCGTGACCGCCGCCGAGGTCAGCCGCAGCACCGCCTCGCAGTGCACCTTCAGCATCGTCAGCTCGTCGGCCATCGAGACTTCGAGGAAGCGCCCCTTGTTGCCGAACCCCGCGTTGTTGACCAGCAGATCGACCTGGTGCTTGCGGTCCGCGAGCCGTTTCTCGACCGACTCGATACCGCCATCGGTGGCGAGATCGGCGGTCAGCACCTCGGCCTCGATGCCGTGCCGGTCGTGCAGTTCGGTGGCCTGCTCGCGCAGACGCTCGGTGTCGCGGGCCACCAGCACGAGGTTGCGGCCGTCCGCCGCCAGCCGTCGCGCGAAGGCGGCACCGATGCCCGCCGTCGAGCCCGTAATCAGAGCAGTCGTCATACGCGGCACGTTAGTGCCTACCTCGGTACGCCTGATGTGAATGTTCCGTAGGGGGACGACCGCCACGAGCCCGCGCGAGCCGCCGACCCCGCGAGCCTGTTACCCCGCTACCCGCGCGCCCCGCCCTGCGTCCGCAGCCCGGCCACGTACTCCCGCGCGATCCGCAGCTCCTCGGCGTGCAGCGCCTCCCCGGCGGCCAGTACCCGGGGCAGCAGCTCCCGTTCGGTCGTCACCGCGCGGAACGCCATCCCCACCGTCACCTCGTGCCCGGGCCGGTGGATGATCTCGATCGGGTCGCCCGCGCGGATCTCGCCGGGGGTGATGACCCGCAGATACGCCCCGGTCACCGCCTGCCGGGTGAAGCGTCCGACCCACCCCTCCTCGCCCAGCCAGCTCTGGAACGTACGGCAGGGCATCCGTCCGCTGGTCGTCTCCAGCACCACCTCGGAGCCGATCAGCCAGCGCTCCCCGATCTTCGCGCCGGTGATGTCGAGACCGGACGTGGTCAGGTTCTCGCCGAAGACGCCGTTGGGCAGCGGCCGGCCCAGCTCCCGTTCCCAGAAGTCCAGATCCTCCCGGGCGAACGCGTACACCGCCTGATCGGTCCCGCCGTGATGGCGCCGGTCGCAGACCGCGTCACCGGCGACTCCGCCGCCGCCCGTGCCCTTCGGCCCCGGATCCGCCACCCGGACGGGGCCGTCCACCGGCCGCTTGTCGATTCCGGTGGCACCGCCCGGCGCGTCGCTGTACTCGACGGTCCTGGGCCCGCCCACGTTCACGGTCAGAAGCTTCATGCGGGCACGCTAGCCGGGACGCCGGGGGACACCGGATGAAGGAACGTTTCTTCACTCTCCTGAACGCGCGCTCGGGGCGTCGGGTGCCGCCGACGCGGTGATCAGCCGGGTGCGCGCCCGGCCCATCAGCTCCTCGCGCTCGTCCTCGGTCAGCCCGCCCCACACGCCGTACGGCTCCCGTACCGCCAGCGCGTGCGCCGCGCACTCCGCGCGGACCGGGCAGCGCATGCACACCTCTTTCGCCGAGTTCTCGCGCGCGCTGCGCGCCGCGCCTCTTTCACCCTCCGGGTGGAAGAAGAGAGAGCTGTCCACACCACGACATGCCGCGAGGAGCTGCCAGTCCCACAGATCGGCGTTCGGTCCGGGAAGGCGGGAGAAATCTGCCATTGCTCATGTCCCCTTGAAACCGTGCTGAGGCGGATACGGCGGATACGGGCTCGCTCACGACCGTACATCCAATATGTAAGTAGATGTAAATATGACTGATGGTAAATCTACCCACAGACACCAGCGAAAGTGAAGAAAAGCCTCTAAATGGGGCATGCCTCGGATGGGGGACGGTGGCATGCGGGGTCGCTCTGCTCCGTGTACGCCCCCTCACGCGGAGTGCGGAACTCGATCGTCCAACCCGTAACTCTTTCGAGTGACCATCGTTGAGTGTGCGAGGCGGTTGAGGGAATGAGCGATCGGGCACATGTCCGAGAGCGTCAATCGCACAGGTGACGATATGTACCAGCCTGGAGGCTCAAGGTGACGCGCATCAGCTGCGGAGGACGGTCATGACATCCGTCCTCGTCTGCGACGACTCCCCGCTTGCCCGAGAGGCGCTCCGCCGCGCGGTCGCGACCGTGCCCGGTGTCGAGCGCGTGACGACCGCGGCCAACGGCGAGGAAGTCCTCCGCCGCTGGGGCGCGGATCGGTCCGATCTGATTCTCATGGATGTCCGGATGCCCGGACTCGGAGGAGTGGAGACGGTCCGCCGGCTGCTCTCCGCCGACCCCGGCGCCCGGATCATCATGCTCACGGTCGCGGAGGATCTGGACGGCGTCGCGCTCGCGGTCGCCGCCGGGGCCCGGGGCTATCTGCACAAGGACGCCTCCCGCGCCGAGCTGCGCGCGACCGTCACCCAGGCGCTCGCCGATCCGACCTGGCGTCTCGCGCCGCGCCGGCTCCGCTCCGCCGAGATGGGCGCCGCGCCCACCCTCACGGCGCGCGAGATCCAGGTACTCGAAGGCATGAGCCACGGCCGCTCGAACGCGGAGATCGGCCGCGAGCTGTTCCTCTCGGAGGACACGGTCAAGACGCACGCCCGGCGGCTCTTCAAGAAGCTCGGCGCGTCCGACCGGGCACACGCCGTGGCGCTCGGCTTCCGCTGGGGTCTGGTCCGCTGACCTCGCGCTTCGTGCGCCCCCGCCCGCCGTGAGGCGGGCGGGGCGACCCGGCCGACGGGGGCGACGTACGCCCGTACACACTCGTTTCCCGCGCTATGCCGCATCCTTGGAGATGTGGAGTTCCTCGGGGACGAGTCGGACGAGCGCGAGGGGAGGGCGCCGGGAATGAGTTCTGCCGCACCCGCTCATAACGCTTCGGTGCACAACTACGGACGCGGCGCCGCCGATCAGCAGCCGCCAAGGCACCATGGACCGATGCGCGAAGACGAGCCCACGGTGATCGGTGCGCTCGTTCACCGTGCCGTCGACGGCGACGAACGGGCGACACACGATCTGCTGGCGCGGGTCCACCCGCTCGCGCTGCGCTACTGCCGTACGCGGCTGAGCCGGCTGCCGGGTGACGCTCGCCACTTTGTGGAGGATCTCGCACAGGAGGTCTGCGTCGCCGTACTGATGGCCCTGCCGCGCTACCGCGACACCGGCCGCCCCTTCGAGGCGTTCGTCTTCGCCATCGCCGGGCACAAGGTCGCCGACCTCCAGCGGGCCGCCATGCGGCACCCGGGTTCGACGGCGGTGCCCTCCGACGAGATGCCCGAGCGGCCCGACGACTCGCTCGGCCCCGAGGAGCGCGCGCTGCTCAGCAGCGACGCGGAATGGGCCAAGCAGCTCCTCGCCAACCTCCCCGACAACCAGCGTGAGCTGCTCGTTCTACGGGTCGCGGTGGGGCTCACGGCCGAGGAGACCGGGCAGATGCTCGGGATGTCACCGGGCGCGGTACGGGTCGCCCAGCACCGTGCGCTGAGCAGACTGCGGGCCCTGGCCGGGCAGTGACCGACGCTGGCGCGGCGGCCCGGTGAGGGCGGCCGGCCGGCGCCGGAACGGCGTCCGCTGAACGCGGGGCGCGGGCGTCTACGTATGAACATACGAAGCCGATCGGTGATCTTGTTCGTGGAATGAGAGGCTCGCGGAGCCCGTTAGCATGGACATCCGCACCGATCAAGGTCATTTGGGGAAGGTGTCATGACTGCAAACGTCGACGGAGTGCCCGAGAAATTCGCGACGCTCGGGCTGACATACGACGACGTGCTGCTGCTGCCTGGCGCCTCGGAAGTCCTGCCGAACCAGGTGGACACCGCGTCGCTGGTCTCCCGCAACGTCCGGGTGAACATCCCGCTGCTCTCCGCCGCGATGGACAAGGTCACCGAGTCCCGCATGGCGATCGCCATGGCCCGTCAGGGCGGCGTCGGGGTGCTGCACCGCAATCTCTCCATCGCCGACCAGGCCAACCAGGTCGACCTGGTGAAGCGCTCCGAGTCCGGCATGGTCACCGACCCGATCACCGTCCACCCGGACGCGACGCTCGGCGAGGCAGACCAGCTCTGCGCCAAGTTCCGGATCAGCGGTGTCCCGGTCACCGACCGCGCGGGCAAGCTGCTCGGCATCGTCACCAACCGCGACATGGCCTTCGAGGCGGACCGCGGGCGCCAGGTGCGCGAGGTCATGACCCCGATGCCGCTCGTCACCGGCAAGGTCGGCATCTCCGGCGTGGACGCCATGGAGCTGCTGCGCCGCCACAAGATCGAGAAGCTGCCGCTGGTCGACGACGCGGGCATCCTCAAGGGCCTCATCACGGTCAAGGACTTCGTCAAGGCCGAGAAGTACCCGAACGCGGCCAAGGACGCCGAGGGCAGGCTGCTCGTCGGCGCCGCCGTGGGCGCCAGCCCCGAGGCGCTGGAGCGGTCCCAGGCGCTGGTCGCGGCCGGTGTCGACTTCCTCGTCGTGGACACCTCGCACGGCCACAACAGCAACGCGCTGAGCTGGATGTCCAAGATCAAGTCGAGCGTCCCGGTCGACATCATCGGCGGCAACGTCGCCACCCGCGACGGCGCCCAGGCGCTGATCGACGCGGGCGTGGACGGCGTGAAGGTGGGCGTCGGCCCCGGCTCGATCTGCACCACCCGCGTGGTCGCCGGTATCGGCGTTCCCCAGGTCACGGCGATCTACGAGGCCGCGGCGGCCTGTCTCTCGGCCGGTATCCCGGTCATCGGCGACGGTGGCCTCCAGTACTCGGGCGACATCGGCAAGGCGCTCGCCGCCGGTGCCAGCACGGTGATGCTCGGCAGCCTGCTCGCGGGCTGCGAGGAGTCGCCGGGCGAGCTCCAGTTCATCAACGGCAAGCAGTTCAAGTCCTACCGGGGCATGGGCTCGCTGGGCGCGATGCAGTCCCGGGGCCAGGGCCGCTCGTACTCGAAGGACCGTTACTTCCAGGCCGAGGTCTCCGCGGACGACAAGCTCGTCCCGGAAGGCATCGAGGGCCAGGTGCCCTACCGCGGCCCCCTCTCCGCCGTACTGCACCAGCTCGTCGGCGGACTCCGCCAGACCATGGGGTACGTGGGCGCCGCCTCCATCGACGAGATGGAGCGCAAGGGCCGCTTCGTCCGGATCACCTCGGCGGGTCTCAAGGAGAGCCACCCGCACGACATCCAGATGACGGTCGAGGCGCCGAACTACACCCGGGGCTGAGCCCCGACGGGCCCGCGGGCTCCGCGGCCTGCGGGTGACGGACCCCGCGGGCGCCGAGTGGTGGCCGGGCGTCGGGGATACTGGGACGGCAGACGTAGACGGAAAGGCCACATATCGTGACTGAGATCGAGATCGGGCGCGGCAAGCGCGGCCGCAGGGCGTACGCGTTCGACGACATCGCCGTCGTCCCGAGCCGGCGCACCCGGGACCCGAAGGAGGTCTCGATCGCCTGGCAGATCGACGCCTACCGGTTCGAGCTGCCGTTCCTGGCCGCCCCGATGGACTCGGTGGTCTCCCCGCGGACCGCGATCCGTATCGGCGAGATGGGCGGTCTGGGCGTACTGAACCTGGAGGGCCTGTGGACCCGGTACGAGGACCCGCAGCCGCTGCTCGACGAGATCGCCGGTCTTGACGAGGAGACCGCCAACCGCAGGCTCCAGGAGATCTACGCCGAGCCGATCAAGGAAGAGCTGATCGGGCAGCGCATCAAGGAGGTGCGCGACTCGGGCGTGGTCACGGCCGCGGCCCTGTCGCCGCAGCGCACCGCGCAGTTCTCCAAGGCCGTGGTGGACGCCGGGGTCGACATCTTCGTCATCCGCGGTACGACGGTCTCCGCCGAGCATGTCTCCGGCGCGGCCGAGCCGCTGAACCTCAAGCAGTTCATCTACGAGCTGGATGTCCCGGTCATCGTCGGCGGCTGCGCCACGTACACCGCGGCCCTGCATCTGATGCGTACGGGCGCGGCGGGCGTGCTGGTCGGCTTCGGCGGCGGCGCGGCGCACACCACCCGTAACGTGCTGGGCATCCAGGTGCCGATGGCGACCGCCGTCGCGGATGTCGCGGCGGCCCGCCGCGACTACATGGACGAGTCCGGCGGCCGGTATGTGCATGTCATCGCGGACGGCGGTGTCGGCTGGTCCGGCGACCTGCCCAAGGCGATCGCCTGCGGCGCGGACTCCGTGATGATCGGCTCCCCGCTGGCGCGCGCCTCGGACGCGCCGGGCCAGGGGCGGCACTGGGGCATGGAGGCCGTTCACGAGGACGTGCCGCGCGGCAAGCTGGTGGACCTGGGCATCGCCGGGACGACCGAGGAGGTCCTGACGGGCCCCTCGCACAGCCCCGACGGGTCGATGAACTTCTTCGGCGCGCTGCGGCGGGCCATGGCGACGACCGGCTACAGCGAACTCAAGGAGTTCCAGCGGGTCGAGGTCACGGTGGCGGACTCGCAGCACCGCCGCTGACGTACCGCTGTTCGTGCCAGGAAAATGGCCGCCTCTGTACAGAGGCGGCCATTTTCGTTTTCCGCGCTCTCAGAGGCGGTGGGCCGTGCCGGTCGGGCTCGCTCCCCGGGTGTCGAGGAGCAGTTGTGCCTTGACGGCCAGACCCTGGAGGTCGTAGGTGCGGTGGTTCTGGAGCAGGACCGTCAGATCGGCGTGGGCGGCGGCCTCGTAGAGGGAGTCCACGCGCGGGACGGGCAGCTCCCGTACGCGCCAGTGGGGGACGTACGGGTCGTGGTAGCTGACGGCGGCGCCCAGGTCCATCAGCCGGCGGGCGATCTCGGTGGCCGGCGCGCTCTCGCGGTCGGCCAGATCGGGCTTGTAGGTGACCCCGAGGAGCAGGACGCGGGCGCCGCGCGCGGACTTGCCGTGCTCGTTGAGAAGGGCGGCGCAGCGCTGGATGACGTACTGCGGCATCCGGGAGTTGATCTCCTGGGCGAGGCCGACCATACGCAGCGGGTGGCCCGGGGTGCGGCCCGCGTGCGGCAGACAGCTGGGGTCCATCGGTACGCCGTGGCCGCCGACGCCGGGTCCGGGCCGGAACGCCTGGAAGCCGAAGGGCTTGGTCTCGGCGCAGCGGATGACGTCCCAGAGGTCGACGCCGAGGTCGTGGCAGAGGACGGCCATCTCGTTGACGAGCGCGATGTTGACATGCCGGAAGTTGGTTTCGAGGAGCTTGACGGTCTCGGCCTCGCGGGGGCCCCTGGCCCGTACGACCTTGTCGGTGAGGCGGCCGTAGAAGGCGGCGGCGGCTTCGGTGCAGGCGGGGGTGAGGCCGCCGATCACCTTGGGGGTGTTGGCGAGGCCGTGGGTGCGGTTGCCGGGGTCGTGGCGGCCGGGGGAGTACGCGAGGTGGAAGTCGCGGCCGGCGCGCAGGCCGGAGCCCTCTTCGAGGAGGGTGCGCAGGAATCCCTCCGTCGTACCGGGCGCGGCGGGTGACTCCAGCAGCACGGTGGTGTGCGGGCGCAGCCGGGCGGCGAGGGCGCGGGCGGCGTCGCCGAGCGCGGTGAGGTCGGGGGTGCCGTCGGCGCCGAGGGGAGTGGGGGCGCAGATCACGGCGGTACGGACCCGGCCCAGCTCGGTGGTGTCGGTGGTGGGGCGGAAGCCTCCGGAGAGCATCCGGCGGACGTCGGAGGCGGTGAGCGGTCCGTCGGCCGGGGTGTGGCCGGCGGCGAGTTCCGCGACGGGGCGTGGGTCGGTGTCGTATCCGATGGTGCGGACACCGGCGGCCACGGCGGCCTGGGCGAGGGGGAGGCCGAGATGGCCGAGTCCGATGACGGCGAGATCTGCGGGCATGGCGGTGGCCGCGTCCTTCCCTGGCCGGAGCTGATGGTGCGCGCGAGCCCGGAGGACAGAAATGAGCGGGCGCAATGTCAGACTAGGCGTAAATATGACCGTTATGTGGCATCGCGCGGCCGGAGAAGTACGAGGAAGTGCGTGGAGTGCGTGGAGTACGCGGAGTGCGCGGCGGTGTGTGGAGTGCGCGGCGGTGCGCGGATCGGGTGGGGCGGGAGTTATCCACAGCCGGTGGCTGAAGTCGCGGACTGCGGACAGAATCGATCTGTGAGCCCGACCACGCGGGGGACGACGGGAGGCAGCGGTGAGGACAGCGACACTGGGACCGGCGGAGCGCGCCCGCGCGCTGGCGGCGATGACCGAACGGGAACTCGACGTGCTGGTGGTGGGCGCGGGAGTGGTCGGGGCGGGCACCGCCCTCGACGCCGTGACCCGAGGGCTGGCGACCGGACTGGTCGAGGCGCGCGACTGGGCGGCCGGCACGTCGAGCCGGTCGAGCAAACTGATCCACGGCGGTCTGCGCTATCTGGAGATGCTTGACTTCGCGCTGGTCAGAGAGGCGCTCAAGGAACGCGGGCTGCTGCTGGAGAAGCTGGCTCCCCATCTGGTGAAGCCCGTGCCGTTCCTCTACCCGCTCAAGCACAAGGGCTGGGAGCGCCTCTACGCCGGCTCGGGCGTCGCGCTGTACGACGCGATGTCCGTGTCGTCCGGGCATGGCCGGGGGCTGCCGGTCCACCGCCATCTCTCCCGGCGGCACGCGCTGAAGGTCGCGCCCTGCCTGAAGAAGGACGCCCTGGTCGGCGCCTTGCAGTACTACGACGCGCAGATGGACGACGCGCGCTATGTGGCCACCCTCGTCCGCACGGCCGCCACCTACGGCGCGCAGGTCGCCAACGGGGCCCGGGTCGTCGGATTCCTGCGGGAGGGCGAGCGGGTCGTCGGCGCGCGCGTCCGCGACGTGGAGGCCGGCGGGGAGTACGAGATCCGCGCCAGACAGGTCGTCAACGCCACCGGGGTGTGGACGGACGACACCCAGGGACTCATCGCCGAGCGCGGACAGTTCCATGTCCGGGCGTCCAAAGGCATCCATCTGGTCGTACCGAAGGACCGGATCCACTCCACCACCGGGCTGATCCTGCGGACCGAGAAATCGGTGCTGTTCGTCATTCCCTGGGGCCGCCACTGGATCGTGGGCACCACCGACACCGACTGGGACCTGGACAAGGCCCATCCCGCCGCCTCCAGCGCCGACATCGACTATCTGCTGGAGCATGTGAACTCGGTGCTGTCCGTGCCGCTCACCCGGGACGATGTGCAGGGGGTGTACGCGGGGCTGCGCCCGCTGCTCGCCGGGGAGTCGGACGCGACCAGCAAGCTGTCCCGGGAGCACACGGTCGCGCACCCGGTGCCCGGCATGGTGGTCATCGCCGGAGGCAAGTACACGACCTACCGGGTGATGGCCAAGGACGCGGTGGACGAGGCGGTGCACGGCCTCGACCAGCGGGTGGCCGACTGTGTCACGGAGGACGTGCCGCTGCTCGGCGCCGAGGGGTACCACGCGCTGTGGAACGGACGGGCGGGGATGGCGGCCCGGACCGGCATCCATGTGGCCCGCGTCGAGCATCTGCTGAACCGCTACGGCACCCTGGTGGAAGAGCTGCTGGAGCTGATCGCCGGGGATCCGGGGCTCGGCGAGCCGCTGGCCGGCGCGGACGACTATCTGCGCGCCGAGGTCGTCTACGCGGCGTCGCACGAGGGCGCGCGCCATCTGGAGGACGTCCTCACCCGGCGGACCCGGATCTCGATCGAGACCTTCGACCGGGGGACGCGCAGCGCCCGGGAGTGCGCGGAGCTGATGGCTCCCGTGCTCGGCTGGGACACGGACCAGATCGAGCGCGAAGTGACCCACTACGAGAAGCGGGTGGAGGCGGAGAGGGAGTCGCAGCGGCAGCCGGACGACCAGACGGCGGACGCGGCGCGGCTGGGCGCGCCGGACATCGTGCCCATCTGACACGCCGTCGGCGGGGGTACGGAGGCGGGCCCGGCCGGGGTGGCGCCCGGTCGCGCCCGGGGGTCCGGACGCCGGCCCCGGGCGGCGCGCTCTTGAACCGGGGGCCGGGGGCGTACGTATAGAGGTCGGACAGGGCCGGGCGGCGGCCGGGGGCGGGAGGACGGCCGGAGCCGGGGAGCCGGTTCGGTGTGCCCTGAACCGGCGTGCGGGTGGCTGGTGATGGGTGGGTGTCAGCGGAAGACATATGCCTTTCTCTGCCTCATGCGTCACACCCATCACACCCGTAACGCACCCGGATCGCGTGTACTTGTGCCGAGTTCGAACGGACGCATGACCTGCGCGGGGTCCGTTCCGGCCCGGGGGAGTGGCATGGTGGGGGTCCCTCGGGCGGGCGCCGTCCCGGCGGCGGCGGACCCGGGAGCAGTGGCCTTCCCGGAGTGAGGGACAATGAAGGCTCTGCCAGGGCGCGTTACGGCACCGCGCGGCGGCGGGCGCGGGCCAGGATCAGGGATCGCAGAGGGGACGCATGTCGGAGTCGAAGCAGTCGCGGGACACGGCGCAGGAGCCTCAGCGGGAGACGGCGGACAGCCCCCGCCCGGAGCCGGCGGAGAGCCCTCTGCCGGAGCCGGCGAAGAGCGCCGACGCCGCCCCGGAAGGCCGCCTCCTCGCGGGCAGGTACCGGCTCGGCGAGGTGCTCGGGCGCGGTGGCATGGGCACGGTGTGGCGGGCCCTCGACGAGACGCTCGGCCGTACGGTCGCGGTGAAGGAACTCCGCTTCCCCTCCAGCATCGACGAGGACGAGAAGCGCCGGCTCATCACGCGCACGCTGCGCGAGGCCAAGGCGATCGCCCGGATCCGCAACAACGGCGCGGTCACGGTCTTCGACGTGGTGGACGAGGACGACCGGCCCTGGATCGTCATGGAGCTGATCGAGGGCAAGTCCCTGGCCGAAGCGATCCGTGAGGACGGCCTTCTGACGCCCCGGCGGGCCGCCGAGGTCGGGCTCGCGATCCTCGACGTGCTGCGCTCGGCGCACCGCGAGGGCATCCTGCACCGCGATGTGAAGCCGTCCAATGTGCTGATCGCCGAGGACGGCCGGGTCGTCCTCACGGACTTCGGCATCGCCCAGGTCGAGGGCGACCCGTCGGTCACCTCGACCGGCATGCTCGTCGGCGCCCCCTCGTACATCTCCCCGGAGCGCGCCCGCGGTCACAAGCCCGGCCCCGCCGCCGACCTCTGGTCGCTCGGCGGGCTGCTGTACGCGTCGGTCGAGGGCTGCCCGCCGTACGACAAGGGCTCCGCCATCGCCACACTGACGGCGGTCATGACCGAGCCGGTCGATCCGCCGAAGAACGCGGGCGCGCTGGAAGAGGTCATCTACGGGCTGCTCGCCAAGGATCCCGCGCAGCGGCTCGACGACGCGGGCGCCCGCGCGCTCCTGGAGGACATCATCGAGGCGCCGGAGGGCGCGCCGGAGCCCGCGCCCGACGCCACCCGCGCCATCCCGCTGCCGCCCCCGCCTCCCGGGCCCGTCGTGTCCTCGGCCTCGCGCGTGCCGCGCGGCCCCGGAGCCGCGCAGCCCATGGCCGGCGGCGGGTCCGTACCCCAGCCCGCCGGACCGGACCGGACCGCCGAGCGGCGGGCGTCGCTCACGGATGTGGTGCCCCGGCGCACGCTGGTGATCATCGCGGTCGTGGCGGCGCTGGCGCTCATCACCACCGTGCTGGTCGTCGCGCTGAACGGGGACGGTGACAGCCCGTCCGGTTCGGCCAAGGGCGGGGACGGTACGACGGCCTCCGCCGGGACCAAGGCCGACAGCTCCAAGGAGCCCGCGACCGGCAAGAACACGGACGGCGACGACAAGGACGCCGCCACGGCGGCGACCGGCCAGGGCGCCGCGGGCTCCGAGGCCGTCACCGACAACGCCTCCTCGGACGGCTCCGGTGACACTTCCGATGACGACAGCGAGTCGGGCAAGGGCAAGGACAAGGGTTCGGACGACAGCGGGGACAAGAGCGACGACGACGCGGACGACGCCGGGCTGCCCGACGGCTATGTCACGGTCGTCGACACGCAGTTCCACTTCTCGATGGCGATGCCCAAGGAGTTCCGCAAGACCGGCATAGCCGGCAGCAACTCCGGCGGCATATACAGCGAGAACGGCGGCTTCCCCCGCGTCCAGGGCGACTACACCAGCACCCCGACCGATGACGCCGTGGCGGCCTGGACGGGCCAGGAACCGTCCGTCAAGAGCAGCAGTGGCGGCTACAAGCGGCTCAGCCTGGAGAAGGCCGACTACAACGGCTATCCCACCGTCGCCGACTGGCTGTTCGAGCGGAATCAGAACGGCGAGCGCGTACGGGTCCTCAACCGGGGCTTCAAGGCGGACGCCACCCACGGCTACTCGATCATGGTCAGCTGCAAGGCGAGCGAGTGGGACGAGGACGAGTGCCGGACGCTGCGCGAGACCGCCTTCGCCACGTTCCGGCCGAAGGACTGAGGACCGCGGGGGTCGGGGGACTGACGCGGCGGCAGGATCCGAGCCGAGCGGGAGCCCGCCCGGACGTATGGGTTCCGGCCGGTGGGGGCAGGAGTGGAGTGGTACGGATTCGAACGTTCCGGGGCGGGTTGTCGCGACCCGGCTCCACGTTCGGCCGTCGCCACGTATCGTGAGAACTCACGAACCGTACGCAGCCACAATGAGCCGGTAAATGACCGGAATTGGCGGTTTCGTGGGTCTCCGGGACCGGGAGACCGCCTGTTTGCGGGGAGGCGTTGTGGACGAATACGCGGGGCGGGTGCTCGCCGACCGCTATCGCCTGCCCCTGCCGCCCTCCGACGCGTACGAACTCGTCGAGACCCGGGCCTTTGACACCTACAGCGGGCAGGAAGTCCTCGTCCGGCAGGTGCCCCTGCCGGAGGTCGTCGAGGCCGAGGTCATCGACGCCGAGGGCACCGCCGCCCCGCGCCGGGCCCCGGGGCGTACGCAGCGCAGGCATACGGATCCGGCCGTGCGGCGCGCCATCGAGGCCGCCCAGAGCGCCGCCCAGATCCCCGACCACCCCCGGCTCGACCAGGTCTTCGACGTCTTCGCCGAGTCGGGCTCGCTGTGGATAGTGAGTGAACTGGTCGCGGCCAGGCCGCTCGCCGCGCTGCTCGCCGAGAAGCCGCTCAACCCGTACCGCGCGGCCGAGATCGCCTCCGACGTGCTCACCGCCGTACGCGTCGTGCACGCGCACGGCTGGACCCACCGCAACATCACCGTCCGTACGGTGCTCGTCTGCGACGACGGGCGCGTGGTGCTGACCGGGCTCGCGGCGGGCGCGGCGGAGGAGGCGCTGTGCGGCTACGCGCCGGTGCCTGAGCCGCCGCCCGAGGAGGAACCGGACTTCCCCGAGCCGGAGTTCCATCCGTCCGAACTCCACGAGCCCGAGCCCCACCGGCCCGAGATCCAGCAGCCAGGGCCCCATCAGCCCGGACTGCACGCGGGACTCCACCAGCCAGGACTTCACGACCGGGGGCTCGACGCTCCGCACGGCGGAAGGCCGGGCGCGCCCGCGCTCGGCGGGCCGGAATCCGGGCCCGCGCAGCCCCACGCCCCGCACGCGCCCCACGCCCCGGGCGCCTCCTCCGGCCCGGGGGCCCTGCCGTACGCGCCGGGGTCCACCGCCGGGGTGCCCGGCGGTCCCGGCCGGGCCGCGCTCGGTCCCGGCCAGGGCGCGCAGAGCCCGTACGGCGACAGCGCCTCGGCGACCTCGTCGGGCACGTCCGGCGCGATGCCCCGGCCGCAGCACGGCCCGCCCGGGATGCCCGCACCGTACGGCGGCCGGCCGGCGCTGCCGGGAGCCGGGAGTGCCTCCGGCGACATCCGCGCCGCGCGCGCCGGCGCGATCGCCGCGTACCGCGCCGGAGCGCGCGCCGCCGCACGGGCCTCCGAGGACCAGAGCCCGAGCGCCGCGCCCGCCCAGCAGTCCGTGCCGCAGCCCGCGCCCCCGTCGCCGTCGGAGCCGGACACCGGCGAGCAGCGGGCGCACGTACCCACGAGCGCGCCCGGGAGCGCGCCCGGGACCCCGGGCAGTGGCCCCGATCCGGAGTGGTGGGCGAAGCCGCGTGGCTTCCAGGGGCAGTTCGACGGGGAGCAGGACGCCGACGAGGAAGAGGACGACGACCCGCCCACGCCCTACCGCCCCCAGCTCGCGGGCACCTGGCGCGACGGGCCCGCACCCTGGAACGACGCGTCGGGCTCCCTGCCGGCAGGCGGCAGCAGTGGCGGCGCGGGGGCGTACGGACCGCACTCGGCCGGCCCGTTCGGCGCCGGTACCGGTGGTACGGCGGGCATTCCCGTACGCGGCGGAGGGCCGGCGGGCGAGCCGCGCCACACCCCCCAGCCGCCGCCGTCCGGCGCCGTCACGGCCCATGGCGGCGGCAGCCCGTACGCCGGCGGACATCCGGGCGGCGCGCGCGACGCGCTGCGCGCCGACGCACAGCGGAACACCGCGCGCCTGCCCGCCGTGGCGGGCGTCGGCGGCGGCGGGCGCTGGGACGAGGTCGTCGCGAGCGGCCATGTCCCCGCCTACCGGGGCCCCGCCACCCCGCTCGCGGCCGAGCGCGCCCGGCAGGCGCGGATCGCGGTGGTCGGCGCGGTCACCGAGCGCTGGGCGCCCGAGCAGGCCGGGCCCGTGCACGAGAACTGGCAGCTCGCGCCGCCGATCGGGCCCGCCACCGACCTCTGGGCGCTGGGCGCGCTGCTGTACCGCGCGGTGCAGGGCCATGCCCCGTATCCCGAGGAGAGCGCGATCGAGCTGGTGCAGCTGGTCTGCGCCGAGCCGCCCGCCTTCGCCGAGGAGTGCGGTCCGCTGCGCCCCGTCGTCGAGTCCCTGCTCCGGCAGGACCCCACCGAGCGGCCGGACTTCGAGGAGCTGCGCGGCTGGCTGCGGTCGCTCGTACGGTCCGCGCCCGAGCCGGAGGCCGGCCTGGACGTCGTGCCGGTGCCGTCGGACGAGACCCGGCTGCCGATCAAGCGCCGCCGGGGCGAGCTGGTGCGCAGACGGCGCGTCTGGGGGCGCTCGCGCGACGCGGAGCATGGGCGCCACCGCCACAAGAAGGGCAAGGACGGCAAGGGGCGCGCCGAGTACGCCGTACAGAGCGGCCAGGCCGAGCAGGGCGGCCGGTTGGCGGCCGAGGAGACGTACGAGCGTCCGGAGATCTTCGAGAACTTCGGCCGCCCGGAGCCGTCCGAGCACCAGGCGCACGCCGGCGGCATCGACCTGACGGAGCGGGGCGAGCGCGGTGACCGGGGCGGTCGGGGGGAGCGCGGCGGACGCTCCGAGCGGGAGCGCGCGCCCTATGCCCTGGGCCGCACCCTGCTGCTGTTGATACTGCTGCTTCTCGTCGCGGTCGTCGTGTACGCCGTGATGTTCATGCCCAAGACCGATGCCCAGCAGCAGGGCCAGCGCGTCGGCGAGGCGAACCCCGGCTCGTCGGCCGCGCCGCACACCTCGGACGGAGCCGCCTCGGACGATCCGGACTCCTCGACAAAGGATCCGGGGTCCGGCGGCGCCGGCACGGGCGGTGCCACCAGCAAGCCCAACACCTCCGCCCCGCAGACCTCGGGCCCCGCCGTCGATGTCGCCGACGGATACGTCCTGCGCGAGGACACGGAGGGGTTCCGTATCGCCGTCGACAAGACATGGGAGCGGCGCCCGATCAACGACAGCGGCCAAGTCCGTTACGTAGGCGGGGACTTCACCCTGATAGTCGTGCCGGGCCGGGACACCGTCGCGCAGAACGGTTCCGACCCGATGGTCTATCAGCGCGACAAGGAGCGGGAGATACAGCCGTTCCGCGACTCCAGTTGGGCCACGGCCTCGGGCCTGCGCCGGATCGACGTCGGTAAACAGGCCATGGCCGAGGGCCAGTACACCTGGCAGGACAGCACCGGCCGCGAGGTCTTCGTACGGAACCTCGCGATGATCGTCGGCGGTCGCTACCACGTGATCCAGGCGATAGGACCGGCCGATCGCCGTGACAAAGTGGACGAGATCTACCAACAGGCCAACTCCGCCTATCGGGTGACGGGCTGAGCGACGTCTGTCCGAGTGTCACAGTGCGGTTTCCGTGCGCCGCCCGAGGTTCCGGGGGTGCGGGTCCGCTCCGTAACCTGTGGTCCCAAGGAAGCGGGGCTGGTACGTGGAACATTCGCAGGGATCGGGCGCGGGCGACGGAAGCGCGCGCTCGGGCACCGCAGGCGCGGGCTCAGAGGCGGGCGCGGGCGCCGGCCAGGTGCTCGCCGGGCGCTACCGGCTGGGCGAGAGCATCGGCAGCGGCGGTATGGGCCGGGTCTGGCGCGCACACGACGAAGTGCTGCACCGGATCGTCGCCATCAAGGAGTTGACGGCGGGCCGCTACGCGTCCGAGGCGGACCGCGCCGTGCTGCACCAGCGGACACAGAAGGAGGCACGGGCCGCCGCCCGGATCACCCACTCGTCCGTCGTCACCGTCCACGACGTCCTCAATCACGACGGCCGGCCGTGGATCGTCATGCAGTACGTCGACGGTCCGTCACTCGCCGATGTGGCCAGGGACTCCGGGCCCGTCGACTTCCGCGAGGCGGCCAGGATCGGGCTCGCCGTCCTGGGCGCGCTGCGCGCCGCGCACACCGCCGGAGTGCTGCACCGCGATGTCAAGCCCGGCAATGTGCTGCTGGCCCGCGACGGCAGCGTCCTGCTCACCGACTTCGGGATCGCCGCCATAGAGGGCGACGCGACCATCACCAGAACGGGTGAGATCGTCGGCTCCATCGACTATCTGGCGCCCGAGCGGATACGGGGCCACGATCCCGGCCCCGCCTCCGACCTCTGGTCCCTGGGCGCCACGCTCCACACCGCGCTGTGCGGCGCGTCGCCGTTCCGGCGCGGCTCGGCGCTGGCCACCATGCAGGCCGTCGTCACGGACGAGCCGGAGAAGCCGTGGGGCGCCGGCCCGCTGGAACCTGTGATCGCCGCGCTGCTGCGCAAGGACCCCGAGGCCCGGCCCGGCACGGCCGAGTGCGAGCGGATGCTGCGCGAGGTGGCGGAGGGCCGGGCACCGGCCGTCGAGGAACCGTACGACGCGACGCGGCCCGTACGGTACGACGGCGCGCGGACCGCCACGGTCGCGGGACCGGTGGTCGCCGGGACCGACGGGGGCATGGGCGCGGGCGGCGTGAGCGCCGGCGCGGGCCCTGCCTGGGGCGCGGGCGCAGGCGCGGGCGCGTACGGGACCGGAAGCGGGAACGGGTACGGGAACGGGAACGGAAGCGGCGGCGGAGGCGGCGGAAGCGGGACCGTGCCGTCGTCCGTACGGCCGCCCGGTCGGCGTCGCCGGCGGATGCGCGCGGTGGCCATCGCCGTCGTCGTCGCGGCGGTCGTCGGCGGTGGCGGCGGTCTCGTCGCGCTGAAGTACCTGGACGGCGGAAGCAGTTCCTCCACCGGCTCCGGCGGTGTGCGCACTCCCGGCGACGGCTCGAACGCCGACGACGCGTCCGACACGGACACCGGCACCGGCGCCTGGACCCTCGTCGAGGCGCCCGAGGGCTTCACCGTCAAGGTGCCCGAGGGCTGGGAGCGCAAGGAGGACAGCGGGCAGATCGACTTCACCCCTGACAACGGTGTCCATCTCCTCCGTATAGGTATCTCGGCGCCCGATTTCGAGGATCCGTACGCGCACATGGTGAGTCTGGAGAAGCAGTTGCAACGGCTGCCGGACTACAAACGGATCTCCATGGAAGCCGACTCCTTCCGCGACAAGGCCCGCTCCGCGCGCTGGGAGTTCACCTGGAACGAGCAGTCCGCGACCGCGTCGGCGCGCCACGCGATCGACCAGATCTACTACTCCGACGACGGGAACACGGAGTACGCGATCTATATGTCCGGTCCGGAGGAGGACTGGGAGACCATACGCGCGCAGTTCGACGTCGTACTCCGCAGCTGGCAGCCGCCACCGGATGACGAGGACAGCTGATCGGCGATCGCTGATCGCTGATCACTGATCGCGCCAAGGGGCGGCGGAAATTGTTACTGCCGGGTATCCAAACCTCCGGATGCGGCATATTCTCGGCCTCATGACGGACTCGAAGGCTTCCGCCGCCACCGCCTCCCCGGGCACCCCCAGCACTCCCGGTACTCCCGGTACCTCCAGCACTCCCAGTGCCTCAGGCGCCCGGGGCACCAACCCGGTGGCCGCCGCCCCGGCCGGTGCCCGTACCGCCGCCGACGTGGTCACCCCCGAGGTGGTCGTCCGGCTGCTGCGCGGGGTCGTCGGGTCCGGTCGTACCGCCAACCACAACCCCTTCACCGGCGAGAAGCTGGCGGACCTGCCCGAGGCCACCCCCGAGGACGTGGCGAGCGCCTACGCGCGGGCGCGCGCCGCCCAGCCGGCGTGGGAGGCCCTGTCCGTACGGCAGCGGGCCGCCGTACTGCTGCGCTTCCACGATCTCCTGCTGGCCCGTCAGTCCGAGGTGCTCGACCTGGTCCAGCTGGAGACCGGCAAGGCCCGGCTGCACGCCCACGAAGAGGTCCAGGCCGTGGCCGTCGCCGCGCGGCACTACGGGCTCAAGTCGCCCTCGTACCTGCGGCCGAAGCGGCACATCGGCGCGCTTCCGGTGCTCACGAAGGTCACCGAACTGCGCCGGGCGCGCGGGGTCGTCGGCCAGGTCGCGCCCTGGAACTACCCGCTGGAGCTGACGATCGGTGACGCGCTGCCCGCGTTCGTCGCCGGCAACGCCGTGGTGATGAAGCCCGACACGGAGACCGCGCTCACCGCGCTCTGGGCCCGTGACCTGATGATCGAGGCCGGACTGCCGGCCGAGGTCTTCCAGGTGGTTCTGGGCGAGGGCCCGGTCGTCGGCCCGGAGGTCGTGCGCCACGCCGACTACGTCTCCTTCACCGGCTCGACCCGTACCGGCCGCGAGGTCGCGCGGGGCGCGGCGGACCGGCTCATCGGCGTCTCCCTCGAACTCGGCGGCAAGAACGCGATGATCGTGCTCGCGGACGCCGATGTGGAGAAGGCGGCGGCGGGCGCGGTGCGCTCCTGCTTCTCGTCGGCGGGCCAGCTCTGCATCTCCATCGAGCGGCTGTACGTCCATGAGTCGGTGGCGGACGCGTTCGTGGAGCGGTTCGCCGCGCGCACCCGCGCGATGCGGCTCGGCAACTCCCTCGCGTACGGCGCGGACATGGGCTCGCTCGCGGGCGAGCGCCAGTTGGAGACGGTGACGCGCCATGTCGACGAGGCGGTCGCCAAGGGCGCCACGGTCGTCACGGGCGGGGTCGCGCGCCCCGACATCGGACCGCTCTTCTACGAGCCGACGATCCTCGACGGCGTCGAGCCGCCCATGGCGGTGTGCACGGAGGAGACCTTCGGCCCGGTCGTCTCGCTCTACCGGTTCCGCGACGAGGACGAGGTGATCGACCGCGTCAACGGCACCCCGTACGGGCTCAACGCCAGCGTCTGGTCGGCCGACGCGCGGCACGGCCACGCCGTCGCGGCCCGGGTGCGCAGCGGCACGGTCAACATCAACGAGGGGTACGCGGCGGCGTACGGCAGCGTGCGGGCACCGATGGGCGGAATGAAGGATTCCGGCCTGGGGCGGCGGCATGGCTCCGAGGGAATCCTCAAGTACACGGAGGCCCAGACGATCGCCCACCAGCGGGTTCTTCCGATGGGCCCGGCGTTCGGGATGGACGACGAGCGGTACGCGGCGTTCATGAGCAGCAGCCTGAAGGTGATGAGGACGCTGCGGCTGCGGTAGTTCGCGACGAGGAGAGCGATGGCGCGGCAGAAGCACGAGAAAAAGCAGGAAGCGGAAATAGATCCGGAAGCGAACGACTACGACGTGATCGTGGTCGGCTCGGGCTTCGGCGGCGCCGTCACCGCGCTGCGGCTGACCGAGAAGGGGTACCGCGTCGGCGTCCTGGAGGCCGGCCGCCGCTTCACCCGCGAGACCCTCCCGAAGAGTTCGTGGGACCTCAGGAACTATCTCTGGGCCCCGGCCCTCGGTCTCTACGGAATCCAGCGCGTCCATCTGCTCGGCAAGGTGATGGTGCTGGCGGGCGCGGGGGTCGGCGGCGGTTCGCTCAACTACGCCAACACGCTGTACGTACCGCCCGCCGCGTTCTTCGAGGACCCCCAGTGGGCGGGCATCACCGACTGGCGGCGGGAGCTGGCGCCGCACTACGACCAGGCGCGGCGGATGCTCGGCGTACGGCTCAACCCGACGACGACGCCCTCGGACGTCCATCTGAAGGCGGTCGCCGAGGAGATGGGCGTCGGCGACAGCTTCCACGCCGCGCCGGTCGGCGTCTTCTTCGGGGACGGCGCGGACGCCGACGGTACGGTCCGGGCCCGGCCGGGCGCGGAGGTGCCCGACCCGTACTTCGGCGGCGCGGGCCCGGAGCGCCGGGCCTGTACGGAGTGCGGCGCGTGCATGACGGGCTGCCGGCTGGGCGCGAAGAACACCCTCGGCGAGAATTACCTCCATCTCGCGGAGCGGGCGGGCGCGGTCATCCACCCCATGACATCGGTGCGGGCGGTCACGGAGGAGAGCGGGGCCGGGGGCGGATACCGCGTGGTCACCGTACCGACGGACGCGAGACAGGGCGGCGGGAAGCGGGGGAGGGCGCGCGTACGGGTCTTCCGCGCGCCCCGGGTGGTGATTGCGGCCGGTACGTACGGCACCCAGACGCTTCTGCACACGATGCGGGACCGGGGGCTGCTGCCCCGGCTGTCGGCGCGGCTCGGGGAGCTGACCCGTACCAACTCCGAGGCGCTGGTGGGCGCGCAGACCGATGACCGGCACTACCGCGCACGCCATGGCGCGCCGAGGGCGGACTTCACCCGAGGCGTCGCCATCACCTCCTCGATCCACCCGAACGACACGACCCATATCGAACCGGTGCGGTACGGCAAGGGGTCCAACGCGATGGGCACGCTGTCCATACTCCAGGTGCCGTACAGCGACCGGCGGGTACGGGCCTGGCTGGCCGGCGCCGCGCGCCACCCCGTGCTGTTCCTGCGCTCGCTCTCCTACCGCAAGTGGTCGGAGCATACGATCATCGGCCTGGTCATGCAGTCGCTGGACAACTCCCTGACGACCTACCGGAAACCGGGCGGCGTCGGCAAGGGCCTGCTCACCGCCCGCCAGGGCCACGGCACCCCCAACCCCCAGCAGATCCCGGAGGCGACCCGGGCCGCGACCCTCATCGCGGCGGAGATCAACGGCTTCGCGGGCAGCAACATCGGTGAGCTGATGGGCACCCCGCTCACCGCGCACTTCCTGGGCGGCTGTGTGATCGGCGCGTCGGCGGCGGAGGGCGTGATCGATCCGTACCACCGGCTGTACGGGCACCCCGGGATCTCGGTGGTCGACGGCTCGGCGGTCTCGGCGAACCTGGGGGTCAACCCGTCGCTGACGATCACGGCCCAGGCGGAGCGGGCGATGTCCTTCTGGCCGAACAAGGGCGACCCGGACCCCCGGCCGCCGCAGCGCACGGACGGGACCACGCCGTATGTGCGGCTGCCCCCGGTCGTACCGTCCCGCCCGGCGGTCCCGCCGGAGGCGTTCGGCGCGCTGCGCCTGCCGTTCCTGGCCGTACCGCAGGTTCCGCCCGTACCGCAGGATCCGCCGCGCGAGGCATAAAGGGCATGCGGACATGAGAGAGGCGCTGCACCCCCCTCCGAGTGCAGCGCCTCTCTCTTTCGCGTGCGAGACGCGAGCTTCTGGGTTACGCGGCGGCCTCGCCGCTGCGGCGGCGCTTCAGCGCGAAGACCACACCGGCACCGGCGACGATGGCGATCCCGCCGGCCATGCCGATCACGGGCATCATCGAGGAGGAACCGGTCTGGGCGAGGCTGCCCTCCGGCTTGATCTCCTTGTCACCGACCGGCTTCGCGGGCAGCGGCTTCTTGCCGCCCTGCGGCTTGGCCTCGTTGGGCTTGCCCGGGTCGCTGCCGGCGGCGACGATCGTGAACTCGTAGTACGCCTCGTCGTCCGCGATGACGCAGTTGCCCTTGTCATTGACGTACGCGCCGATGCTGATGGCGTAGCCGAGACCGGCCGGGGCCGACTTGTCGACGTTCAGGCGCAGGTTGATCGAGAACGACTCCTTCGCCCTCACGTCGGTGAAGCCGAGGTAGCCGGCCCCCTCGTCGAACGCGTCGAGGGAGATGTCGACCCACTTGCCGGACTCCGGGTCCTGGAACTGGAGCGTCAGGTGATCGGTGTCGAAGCCCCAGGTGTCCTCGTCGATCTGGGCGGTGAAGACACCGAGGTCGACCCGCTTGTAGTCGTTCTTGCCCTTGTTCGAGACGTTGAGCTTGAAGGAGTGGAAGCCGCTGCCCGCGACGATCTTGTCGGGCAGCCCGCTCAGGCTGGTGCTGAGGTTCGGGTCCAGCTCGATCTCGTCCCGGTCCAGGCAGTCGTTGATGCCGTTGCCGGGGTCGGCGGTCGGCGAGGCGGTGCTGGAGGGCGGTGTGCTCACCGGAGGCGTCGTGCTGGACTCGCCGTCGCCGGGCGTGGGCGCCACCGGCGTCGTCTCGTCGTCGGTCGGCTCGGTCGCGCCGTCCGTCGGCCCGGGGGGCGTCTCGCCGTCGGTGGGCTCGGAGCCCTCGGTGGGAGTCTCGCTCGCCTCGGTGTCCTCGGGGGCCGGGACGGACTCGCTGGCGCCGGGCGCGGGCGAGTCGGTCGACGTCGGGGTGTCCTCACCGGTCGCGAACGCGGCGGGAGCCGAGAAGAAGGCGGCGGGGGCTATGACAGCGGTCGCTGCGGCGACGGCCATAGCGCGGCGGAGCTTCATGAAGACCTCAGCGAGGTTCGGCGCACCACTGCGTGCGAGGTGCGGAGTCGTTGGGCCTCCACCAGAGGGTGGTTACGGGTGAGGCCGTTGATTTCGCATGCAAGACCTGCGACATGCGGGAATGGTTGCGGTCTTCTTCACAGAATCTTTAAGTGACCTGCGTCACGACCATTTCTCACCCGTACGGCGCGTGACCGCGAAGGCCCTGCCTTCGTTGGACGTACGGGCGCGCGGATACAGAGGAACCAGCGTGGCTCCGCCGGGGCGTGCGACGCACCTCGCACGTGCGTCGTGGGACCTCGTCCCGGCGCCCGTGACCGGTAGGCAGGGGACAGCAGCCCGGTCACAGCACGGAACGGCCGGCCCCGGGGACGCCCGGGGCCGGCCGCGTGCGGGGGACGGAGCGGACCCCGGACCTCGCGCCGCGCGTCGGTCAGACGCGGCCCCGGCTCAGCTCCAGCAGGGTCATCGCCAGCGCCGTGCCGGGCTTGCCGAGGGCGTCGCTGTAGTGGGCGATGATCTCCATCTCGCGCGAGAGATGGACCCGGCGGCCACCGGAGGCGATCCGGGCGTCCTGGACGACGGCCGAGACCGCGATCCGCTCCTGGACGAGGCCGATGATCCGGTCGTCGAGCGCGTCGATGCGCTCGCGCGCGTCGCCGATGACGGTCTCGGTGTCGGTGTCGGTGACGGTGTTCTGCTGGGTGGTGGTCATCTGCGGGGGCCTCTCGGTTCGGTACGGGGAGAGCCGCCGGGCCCGAAACGCGACAGACGCCCCGGACCTGGTGGCCCGGGGCGCCTGTCGGAAGTCGCTTGTCAGCTCAAGCAGCACGACCGTGGCAGCCGGACGGGCCGGTGCCATAGGTAAAGACGTACGTCAGCTGCTGGTGCATGGGGCCAGTATGGACCCGGCGGGCCCGCGCCCGGCAACGCCGGTTCGGATCGTGAGACGCGGCGTGCGGCCCGGGCGGACGGTGCCGGAGGTACGGGAGGCACGGGAGGGAAGCGGGAGACGGGGGAGACGGGGGAGACGGGGGAGACGCGGGGCTTCGCGCCATCGGGGCCCCGGTAGAATTGGCCGGACCTCCTCTTCTCACGTCACCGCCGGAAGGCCGCCCCCGTGCCAGCAGCACCCCCCGCCGCCCCCGACGTCGTTCTCGTCGTCGACTTCGGCGCGCAGTACGCCCAGCTCATCGCCCGCCGCGTCCGCGAGGCCCGGGTCTACAGCGAGATCGTCCCGTCCACGATGCCGGTGGCCGAGATGCTGGCCAAGAACCCCCGCGCGATCATCCTCTCCGGTGGCCCCTCCTCCGTGTACGCGGAGAACGCCCCGACCGTGGACCGCGCGCTGTTCGAGGCCGGGGTGCCCGTCTTCGGCATGTGCTACGGCTTCCAGCTGATGGCGACCACGCTCGGCGGGACCGTCGACAACACCGGCGCCCGCGAGTACGGCCGTACGGAGCTGAGGGTCTCGAACACCGGCTCCACGCTCTTCGAGGGCACCCCCGCCGAGCAGGCGGTCTGGATGTCGCACGGCGACGCCTGCTCCGCCGCGCCCGCCGGCTTCACCGTCACCGCGTCCACGGACGTCGTCCCGGTCGCCGCGTTCGAGAACGACGAGCGGAAGCTGTACGGCGTCCAGCACCACCCCGAGGTGCTGCACTCCACGTACGGACAGCAGGTCCTGGAGCACTTCCTCTACCGGGGCGCAGGCATCGAGCCGACCTGGACCACGGCGAACGTGGTGGACGAGCAGGTCGCGCTGATCCGTGAGCAGGTCGGCACGAAGCGCGCCATCTGCGGGCTGTCCGGCGGCGTGGACTCGGCCGTGGCCGCGGCCCTGGTCCAGAAGGCCATCGGATCCCAGCTGACCTGCGTGTACGTCGACCACGGTCTGATGCGCAAGGGCGAGACCGAGCAGGTCGAGAAGGACTTCGTCGCCGCGACGGGCGTGCAGCTCCGGGTGGTCGACGCCGAGGAGCGCTTCCTCACCGCGCTGGCCGGGGTCTCCGACCCCGAGCAGAAGCGGAAGATCATCGGCCGGGAGTTCATCCGGGTCTTCGAGCAGGCCCAGGCCGACATCGTGGCCGAGGCGGGCGCGGAGGGCGAGGACGTCGCGTTCCTGGTCCAGGGCACGCTCTACCCGGACGTGGTCGAGTCCGGCGGCGGCACCGGCACCGCCAACATCAAGTCGCACCACAATGTCGGCGGGCTCCCCGACGACATCGAGTTCGCCCTCGTCGAGCCGCTGCGCAAGCTGTTCAAGGACGAGGTCCGGATGGTCGGCCAGCAGCTGGGGCTGCCGGAGGAGATCGTCCAGCGCCAGCCGTTCCCCGGCCCCGGCCTTGGGATCCGGATCGTCGGCGAGGTCACGCGCGAGCGTCTCGACCTGCTGCGCGAGGCCGACGCGATCGCCCGCGAGGAGCTGACCGCGGCCGGTCTCGACCGGGACATCTGGCAGTGCCCGGTGGTCCTCCTCGCGGACGTACGCTCCGTGGGCGTCCAGGGCGACGGCCGTACGTACGGCCACCCGATCGTGCTGCGGCCCGTCTCGTCGGAGGACGCGATGACGGCCGACTGGACACGGATGCCGTACGACGTGCTGGCGAAGATCTCCACCCGGATCACCAACGAGGTCGCCGACGTCAACCGGGTGGTCCTCGACGTGACGAGCAAGCCGCCGGGGACCATCGAGTGGGAGTAGCCCCTCCCGGGCCCTCCCGCCGAGGGTCAACGCCGACGCCGTCGCTCATTCGTTTGGGTGGCGGCGTCGACGTATCCCCTGGGTACGCTGCTGGTAGAGGTCAGACTCCGACGTATGGGAGTAATCATGAGCGCCGCACCTGAGCACGGGCTGGAACCGCGTTATGAGTGGCCGATCCCGCCCGCCGGGGGCTGGACCGCAGATGACCTCGACCGGATTCCGGGCCTCCCGCCGCATGCTGAGCTGATCGACGGGAGCCTTGTCCTGATGAGTCCGCAGACCCGATTTCATATGCGCACCATGCGTCTGCTGGAGAACATCCTTCTCGATCAGGTGCCCGATGACCTCGACGTCGACCGTGAGATGACCATCAGGATCGACGCCAAGAACCGCCCGGAGCCGGACATCCTGGTGTTCCTGGCAGAGGGGGCCACCGGCCCGAGGCAGACCTGGCACCGGCCGGAGGACATCGTTCTCGCCATCGAAGTCGTCTCCGAGGACTCTTTGGAGCGCGACCGCGATGTGAAGCCCCGCAAGTACGCGGAAGCGGGGGTACGGCACTTCTGGCGTGTGGAGGAGGAGCGCGGTCTGCCCGTCGTCTACAGCTATGAACGTGACCCGGCCACGCAGGTGTATGTACCGACCGGTATTCACCGTGAGCGGCTTGTGCTGAAAGAGCCATTTCCGATCGAGATCGATCTGACGGCGGTCAACCGGCGCCGTTCCGCGGAGGGCTGAGTCCGCCGGGGCAACACCGTAATGATGTTGTCACCCGCTCCGACCGGGCAAACTTCGCATACCTCACCCTCTGTGCGGGACAATTCCCTTGCGTTGCAAGGAAGTTCACTCACGGGGTGGGAAGGGCGGAAACCGGCGTGGCTGTGCAAGAGGCGAGGCGGAGCGCGCACGGCGGTGGCTGCGGCTGCGGGGACTGCCCGCACGGGGCCCGGGAGGGGCACCGGCGGGCCGTGGCCGAGTTCCTGGCGAAGCGCGACGGATACGCCGCCGGGGAAGGGCTGCCCGGGGCGGTCGCGCACTCGGTGGGGGCCTCCCGGCAGTGGGTGTCCGACGAGCTGACCCAGTCCGCGCGCGCCGTGGCCGACCGGAGCCGGGAGGCGGGCGACGCCTGGCTGCACACCGTCCGGCGCAATACGCTGCTGGCCGTGTGGGGCGCGGTCGTCGTGCTCGCGTTCGTCCAGACGGCCACCGCGATCGGGGTGGGCTGGTCGCTCGCGCGTACGGCCGGACTGGTCGCCGCGGTGAGCGTCGCGGGGGCGCTGACCGCCGCCGCCCTGCTGCACCGGGCCCGCGGCGGGCTGCTCGCGCCGCTGATCGGGGAGGACAACCGGCTCTCCACCTCGCGGACCGTCGCCTCCGCCTGGGTGCTGCTCGTGGTGTTCGCCGTGCTGGTGCTCGCGCTCCAGCTGGCCGGCGCGTCCGGGCACACACGGCGCGACGAACTGATCGCCGGACTCGAACTGGCCCGGGGCGTGGGCCTTGTCACCGTCCTCGCCGTGGTCTGCGCCATCGCCGTCATCGTGCGCGGGGTGGTGTCCGTACGGGTGCTGGGGCAGCGGCTCCAGAAGGTACGGGCCGAGCGGCCCCGGCCGGCGGATCTGCTCTGCGACGACGGCGGGCGCGGCAGCTTCACCGATGTGCAGTACGTCCTGGTGAACGCCGTCGCGGTGGTCTTCGCCGCGGTCCGGCTGGCCCGCCGGCCCGAGCAGCTGCCTGACCTGCCCTGGGCGCTCGCGCTGCTGGTCACCGTCTCCGCCGCCACCTACTTCGCCGGGAAGTACGCGGAGGGCGGGCGGCCCGTCGTCCTGTCGGTGGTGCGGGCCAGGGAGGCCGGTGATCTGGACGCCCCCATCCGGACCGGTGACGACATCGAGATCCGCGGCGCCGGATTCGTGCCGCCCGGGGCCGGCACCCCGGACCGGCTGGCGCGGATGGTCGTGCGGATCGGCTCCGTCCATGTCCATGTGCCGCTGGTGCCCGTCCCGGGCGGCTTCGCCAACCCGTCGGACACCTGTCTGACCGTGCCCGTCCCCGTCGATGTCGAACCGGGCGCGGTCGAGGTGCAGGTCGTGACGGCGGCCGGGGTCGAGACCAACCGGGTCATCGTCGACGTACTCGACTGACCTTGATCCATATTCTTCCTTCGGTGCATACAACTGAATGAATTCGGGCGGTTGTTATTCGAATCCGGCCAGAACTGATTCACTGGGCCCCTGACATGTCCGTACGTACGCGCGGACGGACAGGCGAGAGGCGGACCGGCGATGACGTATGGCAACCGGACGGACACCTACGGGCTGGGCGTCGGGGGCGGTGACCGGGGCGGCCTCCGCGAGAGCGCGGCGCGCCACGCGCTGCTCCCGCTGCGGCTGTTCCTCGGCATCACCTTTATCTACGCGGGCATCGACAAGCTCACCCAGGGCGGCTTCTTCGCGGCCACCGGGGCGGGGTCCGTCGGGGAGCTGATGCGTGCCGTACGGGACACGTCGGCCATCCCGGCCCTGGTGGACCTGGCGCTCAAGGCCCCGGCAGGGTTCGGCTACGCCATCGCGCTCGGTGAGCTGGCCGTGGGGCTCGGTGCCCTCTTCGGGGTGTTCACCCGGCTCGCCGCGCTCGGTGGCGCCCTCATCTCGCTCAGCCTCTGGCTGACCGTGAGCTGGCAGAGCGACCCGTACTACTACGGCAACGACCTCGTCTACTTGATGGCGTGGCTGCCGCTCGTGCTCGCCGGGGCCCCGTCGTTCTCGCTGGACTCCGTCCTGGCCGGGCGGCGCCGCCGTATCAGATAGGTCACCCAGGTCACCAAGGACGCCAGGAACAGACCGCAGGCCATCACCGCGAACGCCGTGAACCAGGGCGCCTGCCAGGCACCGGCGGCCTCGCCCAGATACGGGACGGCGGCGGCCAGCGCGGTCAGCCCCACGACCAGCCGGCCGGGCCGGAAGTCATGACGCAGCACGGTCCACCTCCACCTGGCCGAAGCCCACTTCGAGGGTCAGATCCAGGGTGCCCGCGCGCGCCGCGTCCGTCTCCGGCGTGATTGTCTGCTGCCGGCTCAGACCGTTCGCGATCTCGACACCCTCCTTGGCGTCCCCGGGGAAACGGATGGCGCCGAAAGCCGCTGTGGCCTTCACCCGCACGGTCACTCCCTTCGGTACGAGGACTTTCAACTGTCCGGCGGCCACCCGGGCGGAGGTGCTGACCGTCGTCCCCTTCGGGACCTTCAGCCCGCTCAGATCCAGGGTGCCCAGGCCGGAACCCAGCTGGTAGTGCGGCTGGACGGCGGCGGCCGAGGACGCCGTCCAGCGCGGCTCGCGCCACTGGGTGGTGATGTCCTTCGGGACCACCGAGGCGCCCGCCAGCAGCCCCGCCGTGATCACCGCCAGCAGGATCGTGCCGAAGCCGGTGCGCCCGAGCAAGCTGCTCACCACGAGCCCGAGCCCGAGGACCACGAGCCCGGCGGCCAGACCGATCTCCATGCTCGTGCCGAGCGGGTGGCTCTCCCAGGACAGGGCTGTGCCCAGCCCGGTCGCCAGCACGGCCAGCAGAAAGACCAGACCGGCGATCCCGCGCGGACCGCGGGGACGGGACCGGTCCGCCGCCGAGGCCGCGCCCGGGTGCCAGCCCCACGGCTGGGCCTGTACGGTCACGCCCGGGCTGTCGGGGCCCCACAGATAGTCCGTGCCGGCCGGACCCCAGCCGCCCGGACCCCAGGCGCTCTGCGTGGAGCCCCCGTGTCCCGAACCACCGTGTCCCGCGCCGCTATGGCCCCAGCCGCTGTAGCCCCAGCCGCTCGGGCTCCAGCCGCCCGGCGTCCAGCCTCCCGGGCCCGTGCGGCCGTCCTTGACGATCGGGTCCCGCCACCACGAGTGCATGCCGGGCGTCGGCGGCGCCATCGTCTCCGGGGGAGCCTCCGACACCGTATGCGCCGAGGCCGGGTCGAGCGGCGCGCCGTCCGCCGGGGCGCCGCGCCGGCGCTGGGACCAGACGGCCGCCCCGACGACGGCTATGGAGAGCAGGCCCGCGAAGCTCAGCGTCTCCTCATTGCCCAGCATCGACAGGAACAGCCCGCAGCCGATCAAGGCGAGCAGCACGGCGATCAGCGAGGCGCCGTCGACCCGGCCGGACAGCAGCCTGCGGGCCTCGTTCTCCTCCTCGCCCTCCAGCGGGATGAGCAGCCAGGCGAAGCCGTAGAAAATCAGCCCGATGCCCCCCGTGACCGTGAGCACGCCTATCACGATCCGGAAGATGACCGGATCGATGTCGCAGTACTTCCCCAGCCCGCCGCAGACCCCCGCGAACACCTTCTGCCGGGGAGCGCGGCGCAACTGCGCGAGTGCGGGCGCGGAACCGGGCGGAGGCGACGCGGAGGCCGAAGCGGAACCCGGCGCCGAAGGGGGCGCGGGCGGCGGCGGAGGCGGCGGCTGGCTCATATGTCCATGGTGGGGGTGCGGGCGCCCCGGCTCCAGCCGCACCGACCCCGGACTGTCCCTGATATTGCCCCCGGGAGCCTCTCGGGGCCGGATCAGGGTCGGGTCAGGGGTACGACCCTGATGCCCCCGCGCCGTCCGCCGTGTGACCATCGGTGACATGCCCGCCGCTCCGCCCCGTGCCGCCGCGACCTCCTCCTCCCGTGCCTCCGCGCCGGAGGAGCCGCCGGCGCGCAAGCTGTACCGCAGCGCGGACGGCCGGCTGCTCGGCGGGGTGGCCCGCGGGCTCGCCGGACATCTCGGGCTGCCGGTGATCTGGGTGCGGATGGTCTTCCTCATCCTCTTCTTCACGCAGGGACTCGGCGCCCTGCTCTACGCGGTCTTCTGGATCGTCGTGCCGCTCGGCGTGGGCGGTACGGCGGCCGAGCCGCGCTCCGTCTTCGAGACCAGCCCGGACGGCAGACGCCGGCTCCGCAAGCCCGACAAGGGACAGATCTTCGCGCTGATCGCGCTGGTCATCAGCGCGGCCACCTTCATCGGCAGCGTCAGCCTCGGCCGCAGCCAGGCCGACCGCTACATCTGGCCGGTGCTGCTGATCGGCGTGGGCGTCGTCCTCGTCTGGCGCCAGGCGGACAACGCGCGCCGGGCCCGCTGGGCCGAGGTCGGCCGGAGCCGCCGGGCGTTCCAGCTGGCGCGCGGGGTTGCGGGGGTCGCCCTGGTCGGTCTCGGGCTGGCCGTCTTCATGGTGGTGCGCGGTTCGGCCGCCCAGTTCGGCAATGTGCTGACGGGCGCGATCGCCGTCATGGCCGGAGTGGCGCTGCTCGCCGGGCCCTGGCTCGTACGGATGACCCAGGACCTCTCCGAGGAGCGGCTGATGCGGATCCGGGCGCAGGAGCGCGCCGAGGTCGCCGCGCATGTCCATGACTCCGTGCTGCACACCCTCACCCTCATCCAGCGCAACGCCGACGAGGCGGGCGAGGTCCGCCGGCTCGCCCGGGCCCAGGAGCGCGAGCTGCGCGCCTGGCTCTACCGGCCGGAGGGCACGGGCAAGGACGGGGAGGACGAGCCCAGCACCCTCGCCGAGGCGGTCAAGCGGACGGCGGCCGAGGTGGAGGACTACCACGGGGTGCCGATCGAGGTGGTGGTCGTCGGTGACTGCCCGCTCGACGAGAAGCTGGCCGCGCAGATACAGGCGGCGCGCGAGGCCATGGTCAATGCCGCCAAGTACGGCGGCGAGGGAGGCGCGGTGCAGGTGTTCGCCGAGGTGGAGGGGCGCACGGTCTTCGTCTCCGTACGCGACCGGGGCCCCGGGTTCGACCTGGACGCGGTGCCGGCCGACCGGATGGGCGTACGGGAGTCGATCATCGGCCGTATGCAGCGCAACGGCGGCTCGGCCCGGCTGTCCGCGGCGCCCGGCGGCGGCACGGAGGTCGAGCTGGAGATGGAGCGGGCCGAGTGAGCCAGAAAACGGGGACGGGGAGCGTGGGGCGAGTGAGCGTGGGACATGAGAGGCCGGGGAGCGTCGGCGGGGCGGGCGTGGGGCCGTGGCTTCCGGTCGGGAGCGCCGGGCCCGTACGGTACGAGAGCGTGCCGCGCGGGCGGCGGAGCGACAAGGGCGAGGGGCAGAGACCATGAGCGAGGGCGTAGCGGCCGGATCCACTCCCGGGGCGAGCGACGGGGAGCAGCCGGGCGACGGCCGGCGCGTGCGGGTCGTGCTCGTCGACGACCACCGGATGTTCCGCACCGGGGTCCGGGCCGAGATCGGGCGTACGGAGCTGACGGGCGTCGAGGTCGTCGGTGAGGCCCCCGATGTCGACCAGGCGGTCACGGTGATCAACGCGACCCGTCCCGAGGTCGTGCTGCTCGATGTCCATCTGCCGGGCGGCGGCGGTGTGGAGGTGCTGCGCCGCTGCGCGCCCCTGATGGGCGCCGTGGAGAACCCGGTGCGGTTCCTGGCACTGTCGGTCTCCGACGCGGCGGAGGACGTCATCGGGGTGATCCGGGGCGGTGCCCGGGGCTATGTCACCAAGACGATCACCGGCACGGATCTGGTGGCCTCCGTCTTCCGGGTCCAGGAGGGCGACGCGGTGTTCTCGCCCCGGCTGGCCGGGTTCGTGCTGGACGCGTTCGCGTCGACGGACGCGCCGCCGGTGGACGAGGACCTGGACCGGCTCACCCAGCGGGAGCGCGAGGTGCTGCGGCTGATCGCGCGCGGATACGCGTACAAGGAGATCGCCAAGCAGCTCTTCATCTCGGTGAAGACCGTCGAGTCGCATGTGTCCGCCGTCCTGCGCAAGCTCCAGCTCTCCAACCGGCATGAGCTGACCCGCTGGGCGACGGCCCGCAGGCTGGTCTGAGGAGGGGGAGGCTCGCATGGCATGTCCATGGGGAAACGTGGTGCGCGCCTCTTGACCCCGGTCCGCGCCGGTTGATGCCCTGTGTGGTGTCGCGCGCGCCTACCGAGGGAGATCACCTTGACGGTTCCACGCAGGACGCTCCTCATCGCCGGCACCGCCGCCCCCCTGGCCGGCGCGCTGGCCCCGGGAACCGCGCACGCCGCGCCCGGCGCGGGCACCTTACCCGCGCCGGACCCCCGTACGGCCACCGCCAGGACCATCGAACTCACCGACGGCTGGCGGTTCGCCCTCGCCAACCCCGCCGGTATCACCGATCCGACCGGGGCCTACGCCACCGCCGCCCAGCCCGGCCACGACGACACCGGCTGGCGCGCGGTCCAGGTGCCGCACGACTGGA